>NZ_CP179210.1:0-612824 GCF_051201665.1 Psychrobium sp. nBUS_13
TAAAAGCAAATTTAATTCACAATTAGCGCCACTTTCGCTGGTGATTTATGATCTCAGGGGCTAAAATGATTGCCCTTTTATTTTCGTTTTGGAGTATGCAGTGACTGCATGGATTTGGCAACAATGCTTGGATAGATTGCAAGAAGAGTTACCTGCAACTCAATACAGCATGTGGATTAGACCGCTACAAGCTGAACACGACGAAGATACATTAACCCTTTATGCACCTAATCGTTTTGTTCTGGATTGGGTTCGCGATAAATATCAAGATAATATCAACAGCTTTTTGGTTGAAGCTATGGGGACCGAAGTTCCTACATTACGCTTTGATATTGGTAGCAAGAAAGCTGCACCTGCTCCAGCGACAGCAAACAAACAGTCTGTCAATTCACCTCAAGTTGTCCAAAATAATACGGTGAAGCCAAGTTGGGAGAAGGAAAGTGATGCGCCTCAGGCAACGCTTGCTTCGAATATTAATCGCACTTATAAATTTGATAATTTCGTTGAAGGTAAATCTAACCAGTTAGGCCGTGCCGCTGCTATTCAAGTAGCAGAGAATCCTGGCGGTGCTTATAATCCATTATTTCTATATGGTGGAACGGGTTTAGGTAAGACGCATTTATTACATGCTGTTGGCAATGGTATTTTGGAAAATAAGCCTGATGCTAAAATTGTTTACATGCATTCTGAGCGCTTTGTACAAGATATGGTTAAGGCTCTTCGCAATAATGCTATTGAAGAATTCAAACGTTACTATCGTAGTGTTGATGCGTTATTAATCGATGATATTCAATTTTTTGCCAATAAAGATCGTTCTCAAGAAGAATTTTTTCACACCTTTAATGCACTATTAGAAGGTAATCATCAGGTTATTTTAACTAGTGATAAGTACCCTAAAGAGATTGTCGGCGTTGAAGACAGGTTAAAATCTCGTTTTGGATGGGGTTTAACAGTTGCTATTGAACCACCAGAGTTAGAAACGCGCGTTGCTATCTTACAGCGTAAAGCTGATGAATCTAAAGTTCATTTACCAGATGAAGTGGCGTTTTTTATTGCTAAAAGATTACGCTCTAATGTTCGCGAATTGGAAGGGGCATTAAACCGTGTTATTGCTAACGCTAACTTTACGGGCCGTCCGATTACCATTGATTTTGTTAAAGAAGCACTTCGCGATTTATTAGCGTTGCAGGCAAAATTAGTCACCATAGATAATATTCAAAAGACGGTTGCTGAGTATTACAAAATTAAAGTTTCTGATTTACTGTCTAAACGCCGCACGCGCTCTGTTGCTAGACCTCGCCAGATGGCGATGGCTTTATCTAAAGAATTAACAAACCATAGTTTGCCTGAGATTGGCGAGGCTTTTGGTGGACGCGACCATACAACCGTATTGCATGCGTGTCGTAAAATAGTTTCGTTACGCGAAGAAAACCATGATATTAAAGAAGATTACTCTAATTTAATTAGAACGCTTTCATCATAATAATTATAAAAACTGTCGATAGAATAACGCACAGGAAGCTGAATTTATGAAATTTACTATTTCTCGAGAACTGTTACTTAAACCATTAACTCTTGTGTCTGGTGCTGTTGAAAGACGCCACACACTTGCTGTTTTATCTAATGTTTTAGTGGAAGTAAGTGATAACTTACTGAGAATGACAGGCACAGATTTAGAAGTCGAATTAGTTGGCTTATCTCCACTTGAAGGTGAAGTGATTGCTGGGCGAACAACAGTGCCTGCAAAGAAGTTCTTAGATATTTGTAAAGGCTTACCTGATGGCGCTGTCATTTCTATTGAGGTTGATGGTGAGCGGATGATTATTCGTTCGAGCCGTAGTCGCTTTGTATTAAGTATTTTATCAGCAGATGATTTTCCAAATATCGAAAATTGGCAAAGTGAAATTGAAGTTGTGCTACCGCAACATCAATTGCGATCGGTCATCGAAAGTACCCAATTTTCAATGGCTAACCAAGATGTTCGTTATTACTTAAATGGTATGTTATTTGAGACCGATAACGATCAGCTTCGCACTGTCGCAACTGACGGCCATCGATTAGCAGTCAGCAGCCGACAAATTGCCGCTAATTTACCAAGTAAGCAAGTCATTGTTCCACGCAAAGGTGTCGTTGAATTACTTCGTATTATTGAAGCTAGCGATGAACCAGTAAATATTCAAATAGGCGAAAGTTTATTACGCGCCTCAATCGACAATGCCATTTTTACCACTAAATTAGTGGATGGCCGTTTCCCTGATTATCAACGCGTGTTACCTCGTGGTGGTGACAAGGTGATTGTTACTTCACGCATGGAACTCAAACAAGCTTTAGCACGTGCGTCTATTTTATCGAACGAAAAATTTCGCGGTGTACGCTTTAATTTTGCAACGAATGAATTAAAGATCACTGCGAATAATCCAGAGCAAGAAGAATCACAAGAAATTGTTGATTTAAGTTATCAATATGATGATTTAGAAATTGGCTTTAACGTGAGCTATGTTCTTGATGCCTTAAATGCACTTAAGAGCGATGAAATTCGCATGACCTTGGGTGATGCTAACTCGAGTGGTTTGATCGAAGCTGCTGACACTTCTGAGTCAATGTACGTAGTAATGCCAATGCGTTTGTAGTTGTTTACCTTTGCCATGGTACACATCTTCTGCGTTGTTTGTGCTCATTGGCGGGAGCCAACTGCGCGCAAACACCTTGAAGAGTGAGCACCATGGCTTCGTTAAATCAACTCCAAATAGTGATTGATTCCTCAAAGTACTTTCGTTAAAAAAGAAGACAGGAACGCTTTTGTTACTTAACCAACTTTCAATTTCTCAGCTGCGGAATCTAAAGGATGTGACTTTAGATTTTGGGCCATTGAATGTGATTTATGGTGATAACGGTAGTGGTAAAACGAGTGTTCTTGAGGCGGTTCATTATTTGGCGCTAGGGCGTTCGTTTAGAACACATTTAGCGAGTAGGGTAATTAATCATGACTGTGATAACTTTTTGTTATTTGGTCGAGCAAATAAACATGCATTAGGTGTACAGCGTTTTAAAAATGGTGATGTCACCATTAAGATAGATGGTGAGAAAGCCAAAAAACTCACCGAGTTATTAGATATTCTTCCGCTCCAACTGATTACCCCTGAAAGCTTTGAATTATTAACTGGTGGCCCTAAAATTCGTCGCCAATTTTTTGATTGGGGCGTGTTCCATTTAGACGAAAATTTCATGGCTATTTGGAATAAATGCAAGCGATTGCTCAAGCAGCGTAATGCATTATTGAAACGAAAAGCACCTTATAAAGAAATCTCTTTTTGGGACATTGAATTGGTTGAATGCTCACTGGCGTTAAGTGAACTTAGAAACCAGTATATAAATTCGTTTAATCCCGTTTTGCAGGGTATAATAGAGCGTTTTTTGCCTGACACAGACGTTACAGTAAGTTATAGTCAGGGGTGGGATAAAAAAGCGGATTTAGCTCAATTGTTAGAGCGAAATTATTCACGCGAACTAGCCTTAGGTTACACACTTTCAGGTCCTCACAAAGCAGATTTAAGATTGCGTTGTGGCGCTATTCCTGCGAGTGATGCATTATCGCGTGGACAGCTAAAATTATTAGTTTGTGCATTACGAATTGCACAAGGAGTTCACTTAAAACAACAAGTGGACAAGCAGACAATTTATTTGGTTGATGATTTATCGTCGGAGCTCGATAGTCAAAAACGGCAGCTGTTGATTGACCAGTTGGTTGATACACAGGCGCAGTTATTTTTATCGGTTATTGATGCGTCTCAAATAAAACAACAAACCAGTAAATATCAAACCAAGATGTTCCACGTGGAACACGGTGTGATAAAACAGGACAACTTAGAACGAGAATAATATATGTCAGAAGAGAATAGTTACGATTCGTCGAGTATTAAGGTTCTTAAAGGACTTGATGCAGTACGTAAACGCCCTGGAATGTATATCGGTGATACCGATGACGGCACGGGTTTACATCACATGGTTTTCGAAGTCGTCGATAATTCTATCGATGAAGCGTTAGCAGGCCACTGTAGTGACATCACTATCACTATTCATGAAGATGGCTCTGTATCGGTAAGAGATGATGGTCGTGGTATTCCTGTAGATATTCATCCTGAAGAAGGTGTATCTGCCGCTGAAGTTATCATGACGGTATTACATGCCGGTGGTAAGTTCGATGATAACTCTTATAAAGTATCTGGTGGTTTGCATGGTGTTGGTGTTTCTGTTGTAAATGCACTGTCTGAAAAACTTGAAATCACTATTCATCGTCAAGGTCATGTTTACAGCCAGTCATATGTACATGGTGAACCTGTTGAGCCACTTAAAGAAGTGGGTGATAGTGATAAAACTGGAACGCAAATGCGTTTTTGGCCAAGCAGTGAAACCTTTACTGATACCTTGTTCCATTACGACATTCTAGCTAAACGTGTTCGTGAATTATCATTTCTTAACTCGGGTGTTTCAATCACTCTTGTTGATGAGCGCGGTGAAGGTAAGAGCCAGAATTATTGTTATGAAGGTGGTATTAAAGCCTTTGTTGATTATTTGAATCAAAACAAAGCGACAGTTCATAAAGACATTTTCTACTTCAGTGAAGAGCGTGAAGACGGTACCACTGTAGAAGTCGCTATGCAGTGGAACGATGGTTATCAAGAAAACATTTTATGTTTCACTAATAACATTCCTCAGCGCGATGGTGGTACTCACCTTGCTGGCTTCCGTGGTGCTTTAACGCGTACGTTAAATAACTACATGGAAAAAGAAGGCTTTAATAAGAAAACTAAAACGAGTGCGACCGGTGATGACGCTCGTGAAGGTTTAACCGCTGTGATTTCCGTAAAGGTTCCTGATCCAAAATTTAGTTCACAAACAAAAGATAAATTAGTATCGAGTGAAGTTAAAGCGGCTGTAGAACAAAGTATGGGCGCTAACTTAAACGACTTTTTACTTGAGAACCCTCAAGTGGCAAAAGATGTTGTTGGTAAGATTGTTGATGCGGCTAAGGCTCGTGAAGCGGCGCGTAAAGCGCGTGAAATGACACGTCGCAAAGGCGCATTAGATTTAGGTGGTTTGCCAGGTAAATTGGCAGACTGTCAGGAAAAAGATCCAGCCCTTTCTGAACTATACATAGTGGAAGGGGACTCTGCTGGCGGTAGTGCCAAGCAGGGGCGTAATCGTAAAAACCAAGCCATCTTGCCATTGAAAGGTAAAATCTTAAACGTTGAAAAAGCGCGTTTTGATAAGATGTTATCGTCGCAAGAGGTTGCAACGTTAATCACTGCATTAGGTTGTGGTATTGGCCGTGACGAATATTTCCCTGAGAAAATTCGGTACCACAAAATCATTATCATGACCGATGCAGACGTCGATGGTTCTCACATCCGTACATTGTTATTAACATTCTTCTATCGCCAAATGACAGAAATGGTTGAAAACGGTTATATCTACATTGCTCAACCACCGTTATACAAAGTTAAAAAAGGTAAGCAAGAGCGCTACATCAAAGACGATGACGTGTTAAATGAATACCTAACAACTATCGCTTTAGATGGTAGTTCATTACACGTCAATGCCGAAGCTCCTGGAGTCAATGGTGTTGCACTTGAAGCTCTGGTTAAAGAGTATCGTGTTGTTGAAGCCGGTATCGCACGTTTACAGCTTCGTTACCCAACAGATATTTTAAATCAATTAATTTACACTCCTAAATTAGCAACTGATTCTTTAACTGATCAAAGTGCAGTTAATAACTGGGTAACTAGTTTAGTTGACGTTCTAAATGAAAAGGATGACAAGGGAACCATTTATACTGGTCAAGCCGTACAAGATGAAGAATCTCAATTATTCTTACCGCAAATCATTGTAAGAATGCACGGTGTTGATACACATTACATGTTAGACCAAGTGTACTTTGCATCGAGCGATTACGCCAAATTAGTGGCATTAGGTGAGAACATTGGTGACTTACTTGAAGAGGGTGCATTCGTTAAACGTGGCGAACGTAAGAAGCCTGTAGAGACTTTCTTAGAAGCACTAGAGTGGTTAATGCACGAGTCTAAACGCGGTTTGTATATCCAACGCTATAAAGGACTAGGCGAGATGAACCCAGAGCAACTGTGGGAAACGACTATGTGTCCTGAGAATCGCCGTATGTTACAAGTAACTATTGAGGATGCTATTGGTGCTGATCAGTTATTTACTACGCTAATGGGTGACCAAGTTGAACCACGTCGTAATTTCATTGAAGATAACGCGCTTAAAGTTGTTAATCTAGATGTTTAGTGATTAATGTTAATTGATTAAGAAGGAGCTATAACAGCTCCTTTTTTTATGTCTATACTTAAATTGAATGTCTTATAGAAGCACTATTTGAGGGGAGATAAATATGAGTTGGTTTACTGATTTATTGGATCGAGGTGTAACAGAAAAAGCGGCAGCGCCTAAGTCAAAACCACTGGCCGACCCCGTGACTAAAGTTAAAGTTGACCTAATCAATTCAGAACACTTATTTTATGACTTATTATTTGGTGATACTGCACAAACCTCTGGCCGTAATGAAATTGTTGAAAGAGCGATAATTGATAGGGTTTCTGAAGCGCTAATTAATCCGAAAAGTATACGCTTTCAATCGTTTCCTAAAGCACTCAAAGATACATTAGATAAAATAGATAGTGATGAAGATATTAAAGATATTAAAAAATCATTAGAACAAGATCCTATTTTGGCATCTGACGTCGTTAGATTAGCTAATTCTGTTGCATTTAGTAATTCGTCAAACCAGGTAACTAGTCTACAAGTTGCTATTTCTAGGGTCGGCTTTCAAAATATAAAACAGTTAGTTACTGCTGCTGTGATGGAGCGGATGATGAGGCAAGTTAGTCCTCTCTATTTTAAACTGTTTGGTGAAAAAATATGGCAACATTCGTTATTAACTGCGCGGATCTGTGAGCGAAAAGCCAAACAAATTGGCTATGATCCATATAGTGCATTCTTTATTGGCGTTATTCACGATATCGGTAAGATTGCCATTTTCAGCGAATTAGTTGATGCGGTACAAAAGTCCGAAGAAGACAGTGAGCCAGGGTCACTCTATTTTAGGAAGGTAATGACATCTCTTTCGAAACAATTGACCTATAACATTGTCCGAAGTTGGGAATTACCACAGGCTATTATTGATCCAATTAAGCAACATGTAGTCGTTGGAAAAGTTCAAACAGATCATAAGCTCGTTGATATTTTAGTGGAGTCTAAATTGATAAGTGAGCTTAATCTTCTCTATTTAGAAGATATGATTTCGCTAGAAGAGGCGGCGTTAATTTTTGAAAAGCGCGGTTATGATGAATCAAATATTGAATTTTTGCAGCAAAGTAAAGCAAGTTAAACTTACAAAAAAGCCCCTTCAAAATATATTGATGGGGCTTTTTTCATTCTATTCGATACTAGCTTTGTAGTAATGAAATATCAGCTACATTTAAGAACTGGTTTCTTAAGTTATTTAACAACGCTAAACGATTTAGCTTCGTCGCTGTGTCATCACACATAACCATTACATTATCAAAGAATGCATCAACTGGATCTTTCAATTGTGCTAACTGTGTTAGTGCCGTGTTGTAATCGCTGCTAGCAAATACTGGCGCTAAATCTGTCGTTAATTTTGCAACAACATCTGCTAAGGCTTTTTCTGCATCTTCAACAAGTAAGGTTGAATCAACAGAGTCTGCAATCGCTTCATCTGTCTTAGCTAGGATATTACCAACACGTTTATTAGCTGCTGCAAGCGTCTTAGAAGCTTCTAATGCTCTAAATGCCGTAACGGCTTCAATACGCTTGTTAAAGTCACTAGGACGCGTTGGACGACGTGCCATTACCGCTTTAACGATGTCAGTTGATACGTTTTGATCTTGATACCAGGCATTAAAACGACCCAACATGAAATCTACGACGCTTTCGCTAATTCCATCTTTGATTTTATCACCGTACAGCGTTGCCGATGCTGCGACTAAATCAGATAAATCCAAATCTAAATCTTTTTCGACAATGATACGTAGTGCGCCAATTGCTGCACGGCGTAGAGCGAACGGATCTTTATCACCTTTAGGAATTTGGCCTATGCCAAAAATACCAACTAATGTATCGAACTTGTCTGCTAGTGCAACAGCACAGCTAACGAGTGAACCCGGTAGTTGATCACCTGCATAACGCGGCATGTATTGCTCATTCAGTGCTACGGCAACATCTTCTGACTCACCGTCAAAACGTGCGTAGTACATGCCCATAACACCTTGAACGTCAGGGAACTCTAGAACCATGTCAGTCATTAAGTCTGTTTTACACAACATGCCAGCACGTTTAGAGTCTGTAGTATTCGCACCAATTTTATCAGCGATAATCGCTGCTAAATCTGCAATACGTTGTGACTTTTCTTTCAGTGTACCTAATTGCTTTTGGAATAAGATACTGTCCAAGCTATCGATGCGACTTTCTAAGGTCGACTTTTGATCTTGTGCATAGAAGAACTCTGCATCCGCTAAGCGAGGACGAACTACTTTCTCGTTTCCTTCGATAACTTGTACAGGATCTTTACTATCGATGTTTGATACAAAGATAAAACGCGCCATCAATTTACCGTCACTGTCTAATAACGGAAAATATTTTTGGTTGTCTTTCATTGTGTAGATAAGCGCTTCAGCAGGAACATCTAGGAACTTATCTTCAAAACTACCAACATAGGTAACTGGCCATTCAACGATTGAGCTTACTTCTTCCAGTAAATCATCATCGATGTCTGCTACACCATTTTCTCTAGTTGCTGCATCAATCACTTGCTGCTTAACGATGGCTTTACGCTCTTCGTAATCGGCAATAACGAAACCTTCTTCGCGTAGTAAAGATACATAGTTATCAGCGTGATCTAACACTAATTCTTTATCGCAATGGAAACGGTGACCACGAATAATTCTATCTGACTTACAGCCAAGTACCGTCGCTTCAATTAGCTCACTACCCAATAACACAGCTAATGTTTTCGTTGGGCGAATAAACTGCATTGAATTGCTACCCCAACGCATTGGTTTAGCAATCGGTAATTTAGCTAAAGCCGTTTCAATCATTGTAGGTAATAATGCTTGAGTCGATTGCCCTTTAACTTGCGCTTTAAATAGTAGCCATTCGCCTTTGTCTGTTTTCAGACGCTCTGCTTGTTCAACGGTAATGCCGTTAGAACGAGCCCAGCCTTGAGCGGCTTTCGTTGCGTTACCATCAGCATCGAATGCCGATGAAACTGCTGGGCCACGTTTTTCAACAATTTTGTCTGCCTGACCAGTGGCCAGTGCTTTAACTGATACTGCAAGGCGGCGAGGAGACGCTAAAAAGTCAATGGCTTCATAGGCAATATCTGCTTTGTCTAACTGTGTTTTTATACCATCACGAAAAGCTTCTGCTAATGTACGTAATGACTTTGGTGGTAACTCTTCGGTACCCAGTTCAATGATAAGATTTTCAACTGACATGATTATTTGACCTCATCGTTTTTACATAATGGGAAACCTAACGCTTCGCGTGATGCGTAATATGTTTCCGCTACGGCCTTTGACAACGCTCTCACTCGAAGAATATATCGCTGACGCTCGGTCACTGATATAGCATGACG
The DNA here is from genome assembly GCF_051201665.1 of Psychrobium sp. nBUS_13. Classification (GTDB taxonomy): domain Bacteria; phylum Pseudomonadota; class Gammaproteobacteria; order Enterobacterales; family Psychrobiaceae; genus Psychrobium. The sequence goes on from NZ_CP179210.1 coordinate 9,674, forward strand.
AGCATCTAATAAGTTAAATACATGCGACGCCTTCATTACTTGCTCATATGCAGGTAATGCTAAACCGGCTTCAATTAACTTTTGGCTGTCTTTTTCACATTGATCAAATTGCGTAAATAGAGCATCTACGTCAGCATGTTCAAAGTTATAAGTTGATTGCTCAACTTCATTTTGATGGAAAACATCACCGTAGGTTACGCGACCTAATGGACCATCTGTCCATACGAGATCATAGATGCTATCGACACCTTGAATATACATTGCAAGACGTTCTAAACCATAAGTAATTTCACCTGTTACTGGTGAACACTCTAATCCGCCGACTTGTTGGAAATACGTAAACTGTGAAATTTCCATACCATTAAGCCAGATTTCCCAACCTAGACCCCAAGCACCTAATGTTGGTGATTCCCAGTTATCTTCGACAAAGCGAACATCATGAACAAGCGGATCAATACCAAGCTCTGTTAATGATTCAAGATAAAGTTCTTGGATGTTATCTGGGTTTGGTTTTAACACTACTTGGAATTGATAGTAGTGCTGTAAGCGATTTGGATTTTCACCATAACGACCATCGGTTGGACGACGGCATGGTTGAACATAAGCACTGCTCATTGGCTCAGGGCCTAATGAACGTAGGAACGTTTGTGGATGGAATGTGCCAGCGCCCACTTCCATATCTAGCGGCTGAACTATAACGCAGCCTTGACGTGACCAATAATCCTGTAGAGCGAGGATTAAACCTTGAAAAGTTTTTGTATCGTATTTAGGCATAATATTACTTATAACTCTTGCCGATGGTGGAAAAATGGAGTTGATTATATACCCAAATGCCACGGGAAAGCCAGTTCTGGTACCTGTATTGAGAGCTCGTGCAAGCTAGGGTTTGGAACATTCGAATTTAGATTACAGATTATGTAATAGGCTCGTTTATATTTTTATAAGTATCACCAGTAATTTGTCGACAATGCTGGTTCTAATAGCGTATTTTAAGGGGGAAAATCGGTATTGGATGGTTGTATGACATTACAGAACAGAAGTATTTGCCCTTGGGTAACAGCAAGCGATAAAACTTATTTAGATTATCATGATCAAGAATGGGGCAAACCAGGTTTTGATAGTATCGAGTTATTTGAAAAGCTGTGCTTAGATGGTCAGCAAGCAGGGCTCTCTTGGATTACTATTCTCAAAAAAAAGCAGGGTTATCACGACGCTTTTTTTAAATTTGACCCTTATAAAATTGTTACGCTAACAGAAATGGATGTACTGGATCTATTGGAAAACCCTAATATTATTCGTAATAAACTAAAGGTTAATTCTATTATTAAAAATGCAAAAGGCTATATTGCCATGGAAAAAGAAGGTATTAATTTTAGTGAGTTTTTATGGTCATTTGTCGGTGGCGCTCCTATTCAAAATAATTACGTATTAAGTGAAGAAGTGCCGACACAAAATCATCAATCATTGGCAATGTCTAAGGCGCTAAAAAAGAGGGGGTTTACTTTTGTCGGACCAACGGTTTGTTATGCTTTTATGGAAGCTGTAGGAATGTTCAATAATCACTTATTAAGTTGTGACATTCATAAAGAGTGCTGTTGATTTCGTTAATGTTGAGTTTCACTACTTCATACATTCGCCCCGGAATATAAAAAAGGCCAATGACAGTTTTGTTCATTGGCCTTTTTACTAACGTTTAGTTGCTATTTTTCGAAGAAGAAAACTTCACGTTTTTTCGGATGATTACCAATTTCATTCATGGTATTTGCATCATACAAACGACCATTGAGCATGGTGTATTGTACTTTACGAGTATCGCGAATGTCATTTAGTGGGTCGCCATCAATAACAATTAAATCAGCTAACTTGCCTTTCTCGATAGACCCAATGGCGTGGTCGAGTCCTAGGTAATGAGCTGGATCTATAGTTGCTGTGCGCAGTGCTTCTAGTGGTGTCATTCCACCTTGAGCAAAGCTCCAAATTTCCCAATGAGCGCCTAAGCCTTCACGTTGACCGTGACCACCAATATTGGCTTTTACACCTAAATCACGAAGTTCTTTGGCTACTTTAGCGTTGCTAATATGGTTGTAGTGATGATGTGGTGCTTTAGTGCGACGCATTGAACGTGGTTTAAAGGCTTGCGCAGGTACAAATGCATTAAGCTTTTTATCCATCCAAACGTCAGTTTTGTCATACCAGTAGTTTTCGCCCCAGATGCCGCCATATCCTACAACTAAAGTAGGCGTATACCCAACATCAGTTTGGCTCCAAAATTGTTTAATATCATTATAAATTTTTGCTGTAGGAATAGAATGTTCGATACCTGTGTGGCCATCAGCAACCATTGATAGATTGTGTTGCAACAATGAACCACCTTCAGGAACAACCATCATTTCTAATTCACGGCCGGCTTGAACTATTTGCTGACGCTGATTACGACGTGGTTGGTTATAGCTTTTGACACTAAAGGCACCCACTTTCTTCAAACGTTGTAAGTGAAATTTTGCATCCTCTAGGCTATCGACGTGTGAGGTATAGCCAGCACCATGTGCTCCATACAAAATAGTACCAGTCGAATAAGTCCGTGGTGCAACAATATCACCAGCTTTTTGTAATTCGCTCGCAGTGAAAATTTCAGTGGTATCGTTAGACGGATCGTGAATTGTGGTTACACCATATGTTAACTCGGCGTAATTTTCCCAGTTTTGCTGTGGGATAATTTCATTAACGCCCTGGCCGCCATGATGATGAACATCGACTAATCCAGGCATGATTGTTTTACCTGCAAGGTTTATCGTTTTATCAATGTCATTCAACGGAGCTTCATCTGCATTTCCTAGCCAAGAAATTTTGTTATTCGTGACGATAACAGTGCCATTTTCAATGACTTTATCACCATTCATAGTAACAATTTTTGCATTAGTTAAGGCCAGTGTTCCACGTGGAACATCTACTTTTTTTGTGAAACCAATATCTAAACCATTTTCTACTTTTTCGAACGTATTCTTTTTATCATCAGATAAATCATAAATATATAATGATGACTTAAAGTCATCGCGAGCAATATAAGCTAACTTTTTACCATCAGGGCTTGGTGTCGGTCTGATGGCTCCACCCATACCACTGATAATAGTTTTAATCCCACCTGACTCACGGTCAAGGCGTTTAATCTTGTAAATACCTTTGACTGAATCTTTGCTGTAATGGAATGTTTTACCAGGTGTGGCGTCATTACTGAAATAAACATATTTTCCATCAGGTGAAAAAGCGGGTTCGCCTAGATCTTTTTGGTCATTTGCGCGCGTTGTTAGTTTTACGCCGTTACCGCCAGTTTTGTGATACATCTAAACTTCACCTGCGCCCAATGAACGTGATGAAGTAAAGTGTTTGCGAGCAACTAGATAATCACCATCGGGGCTCCATGCCGGGCTGTTTAACAAGCGAAATGTTTCTTTGGTAACGGCACGTGGGTTACTACCATCGCTGTTCATTATCCAGATATTATCGCCACCACCTTGATCTGAAGTAAAGGCGATGTGTTTTCCATCGTGGCTAATACCAATTGCATTAAATATTTGCCCACTTGTACTTGTTAAAATTAACTAAAATTAACTAAAATGGCGTTGCTCTCAATCCTAATAGCCAGCTATTAGTCAATCGAGCGCCTTGTTTTAGCTGATTTTCTCTACGCACAACAAGATCACTTACTTAATACAATTGGTATAAGTAGGTTGCATGTGCCAAGCAATTCCTTTGATGAGTGGAGTAGCTGTTCCGCCGGCAATTGGCATGCTGTAGATATCACCAAGGAGGTCGAAAACAATAGTTTTACCGTCAGGACTGACGTCGACATTCATCCAAGTGCCTTCAGACACTTTTATTGAAATGTCTTTGAAATCACCTTTTGGGGCGTTTACGTCCCATTTTTTATTTGATTCTTTATTTTCTTCACCGGCCTGTGATGGCTGAGACAATGCAGCCATCGACAAAGCGATAATAAGCGGTTTTAAAGAGAAGGTCATAGCTCTTTTCCTTGTTATTATTATTGCACGCATAATAACGGTTAATCAGCGGACTAATTAAACAAGAAAAATGTAAATACTCGTTAGCCTTTTTTAATGAGGTATTGAAAAGGACTTTGGCGTACTTGCTGAGACAGTAATTCATGATCCATAAAACGGCAAAAACTTGGAATATCACGTGTTGTTGACGGATCATCTGCAACAACGAGCAATGTCTCACCGGTGGCTAATTCACGCATTTTTTTTCGAACCATCATCACAGGCTCTGGACAGCGAAGGGTGATAGCATCCAGTTGATAATTAGCAGTAGAAAAATCCATAGGGTAAGTCTCATAAATTAGATAGCAGAATTCTAACGGCAGATAAGCATATTGCCAATGAGCAACGTTGAAAAATGTAATTTCATCGACAAAAAGCCAGCTCGAAGCTGGCTTTATCAAGTTATTACGTAATAACTATGGGCGTTCAAATACCGTTGCGATACCTTGGCCTAAACCAATACACATAGTTGCCAAGCCTAGCTTAGCGTTTTTGTCTTCCATGATGTTGATTAGTGACGTAGAAATACGCGAACCAGAACAACCTAGCGGATGGCCTAATGCGATTGCACCGCCATTTAGATTTACTCGGTCATCAAAATTATCCATTAAACCAAGATCTTTTGCGCAAGGGAGAGACTGTGCAGCAAAAGCTTCATTTAATTCAACAATATCAATGTCATCCATAGTTACACCTGCTCGGGCTAATGCTTTTTGTGTTGCAGGTACAGGGCCGTAACCCATGATTGATGGATCACAACCAGCAATAGCCATTGAACGTACTTTAGCGCGAGGTGTTAAACCAAGTTCAGCGGCTTTATCAGCTGACATCAATAACATTGCTGAAGCACCATCAGATAGCGCAGATGATGTACCAGCAGTCACAGTTCCGTTTGCAGGATCAAATGCTGGACGTAATGTACTTAATGTCTCTACAGTTGTTTCTGGGCGAATCACTTCATCATTTTCAACTAAAATCATCTTACCATCAGCATCGTGACCGTGAATTGGCAAAATCTCTGATTTAAAACGACCTTCAACAGTTGCTTCATGTGCTAAGCGGTGAGAACGAGCACCAAATTCATCTTGCTGCTCACGAGAAATACCGTGCATTTTACCTAACATTTCTGCTGTTAGTCCCATCATGCCAGCTGCAGAAGCAATTTTCTTAGCCATAGCAGGGTGGAAATCAACGCCGTGGTTCATTGGTACATGACCCATGTGCTCAACACCACCAACGATAAATACATCACCATCGCCAACTTGAATGGCACGTGTTGCATCGTGAATAGCTTGCATTGATGAACCACACAAGCGGTTTACCGTGCTACCACCAATAGATTTTGGTAGGCCGGCTAAAATAGCTGAGTTACGCGCAATATTAAAACCTTGCTCTAACGTTTGTTGAACACAGCCCCAAATTACATCTTCGATGTCTTCAGGATCAACGCTAGGATTACGCTCCATTAGACCTTTCATTAGGTGTGCTGATAATTCCTCAGCACGGACATTGCGAAATACACCGTTTTTTGAACGACCCATTGGGGTACGAATACAATCGATAACGACAACTTCTTTCATAATTTTTATCTCCAAATCTTCGTCGGCACTTGGCTAACACCAAGTGCTCAGAGTAAGCTTAAGCGTTGTAATAAGTTGTACCAGCAGCGGATTTCTCGCGCATGCCATCGGTAACTTTGTACATTTCACCTAGGTGAGCATAGCTGTCTGCTAACTCAACGAATGCTGCTACGCCCATAGTATCAACGTATTGGAATACACCACCTCTAAACGGAGGGAAACCAAGACCAAATACAAGACCCATGTCTGCTTCGTTAGGGGTTGCAATGATACCTTCTTCTAAACAGCGTACTGTTTCGATAACCATTGGGATCATGGTGCGAGCGATAATTTCGTCACTGCTAAATTCTTTAGTTCCAGCACTTACTGATGCAATAAGTTCTAACGCTTCAGGAGCGACTTCTTTCTTTGGCTTGCCACGGCGATCTACGCTGTGATTGTAGAAACCTTTACCGTTTTTCTGACCAAAGCGCTCTGCTTCAAACATGGCATCAATTGAATCACGCTCGGTCTTAGCCATACGTGTTGGGAAACCTTGTGCCATCACGTCTTGTGCGTGATGAGCCGTATCCATACCTACAACGTCTAGTAAGTATGCTGGACCCATAGGCCAACCAAATTCTTTTTCCATCACTTTATCGACTTGAGCGAAATCTGCGCCGTCGTTAATTAGCTTAGAGAAACCACCGAAGTATGGGAATAACACACGGTTTACAAAGAATCCTGGACAGTCGTTTACAACGATAGGCGATTTACCCATTTTCGCTGCATAAGCAACAACAGTTGCAATAGTTTCGTCTGAAGTATTTTCACCGCGAATAATTTCAACTAACGGCATGCGATGCACAGGATTAAAGAAGTGCATACCACAGAATTTTTCTGGGCGTTTTACGCTTTTTGCTAATTCGTTAATTGAGATAGTTGACGTGTTTGATGTCACAATGGCGTCTTCGCTAACGTGACCTTCAACTTCTGCTAATACCATTGCTTTTACTTTTGGGTTTTCAACAACAGCTTCAACAACAATATCTACGTCTTTTACAGATTCGTAGTTAAGAGATGGGGTAATGCTATTTAACACCTTCGCCATCTTCTTGCCATCAATACGGCCGCGCTTAAGCTGTTTGTTTAAAATACCCGATGCTTCGTTTAGCCCAAGATCAAGAGCAGCTTGTGCAATATCTTTCATTACAATCGGTGTGCCTTTACTCGCCGACTGATAAGCAATACCACCGCCCATGATACCTGCGCCAAGTACTGCTGCAGAATCAACTTTTTGAGCTTGTTTAGCAGCCGCTTTAGCGTTGCCTTTAATAAGTTGATCATTAAGGAAAATGTTCACTAAAGAATGAGCAACGTCAGTTTTTGCAAGCTTAACAAAACCTTTGTTTTCAACAACAAGTGCATCATCACGAGTCATTGAAGCACTTTTCTCAATGGCTTTTAATGCGGTCATTGGTGCAGGGTAGTGTTTACCTGCTTTCGCTGCAATCATGCCTTTTGCTGTGCCAAATGACATCATGCTTTCAATTGGAGATAGTGTAAGAGGGGTCTTCTTCTCTTCACGACGTGCTTGCCAATTGAATTTTCCAGCGATAGCATCGTCTAGCATTTCTAATGCAGCTTCACGTAATTTTTCTGGTGCGACGACAGCGTCGACTGCGCCCATTTTTAATGCTTTATCTGCTTTATTGTTACCACCACCGGTAATCCATAATAATGCGTTATCACAACCAATAAGACGAGGTAGGCGAACAGTGCCACCCCAGCCTGGCATAATACCTAACTTAGTTTCTGGTAAACCAACCACTGCTGTTGTGTCTGCAACACGGTAATCTGCAAGTAAGATTGCTTCACAACCACCGCCTAATGCAAAACCATTTACCGCAGCAATTGTTGGGCAAGGTAAGTCTTCAAATGCATTGAAGGTAACGTTAACTTCAGCTAGCCACTTTGATAATTGCTCTTGTGGCGCATGAAAGTGTGTAGTGAACTCTGTGATATCAGCACCAACGATAAAGGCTGATTTTCCACTAGTCATTACAACACCTTTAAGATCGGCTTGTGCTTGTAATGCTTTAACTGCTTCTTCAAATGACGCAAGAGTGTTTTGGTCAAATTTATTAACAGAACCGTCTTTAGCGTCAAACTTTAACTCTGCAATGCCATCTTTGATGTAACTTACAGAGAGAGTACTAGATTCATAGATCATGTTTTAATTCCCTCATCGAACTTTATGATTGAACTGGTTTACTTCAATTCATTCAGCTAATTTTTATGGATAGTTGTTTATAGCGACAGCCAAGTTTCGCTTGAGATGGCATAAATATCAACTATTAATTCAAACAAATGTTTTAACTGAGTGTTTTTATTAAAATGGTTTGAGTTTATGTTGTTATTTATCAGATGTTTATGTGTTATGTCTTTGCGGTTCTATTTAGTCTAATGTAGGACGGTTAAGATGACATTTTGATGACTTAATACGAAGAGAGCATTAATCATGAGAGGTTGCTATAATGCGGAAAACTTTTGCTTTGAGATGAATTTATGGAACAACTACAAACGCTATTTTCTCAACATATAGATGAGCTTAATGCGCGCGCTAAAACGATAATGGTGCGTGAAAATATTAGCACATTGGTTATTCATTCGGGGCAACCTCATCGCCAATTTTTAGACGACATGGACTATCCATTTAAGGTTAATCCTCATTTTAAAGCGTGGGTACCAGTAACCGATAACCCAAACTGCTGGGTAATTGTTGACGGTGTTTCAAAACCAACACTTGTGTTCTATCGTCCTGTCGATTTCTGGCATAAGGTACCTGATGAGCCAAATGACTTTTGGACCGATGCATTCAATGTTGTGTTAATCCAAAAAGCAGATCATATAGCTGAGCATTTACCACAAGATGTAAGCCGTGCTGCTTATATTGGTGAACATATTGATGTTGCGGATGTATTAAACATTGGTTTACGTAATCCAGAAGAGTTGTTGTCTTATTTTCATTATCACCGCGCGTACAAGACAGATTACGAAATGGTTTGTTTGCGTGAAGCAAATCGTTTGGCAGTAAAAGGGCATCAAGCCGCTAAAGCTGCCTTTATGGCTAAGAAGTCTGAATATGATATTCAGATGGATTATTTACAAGCCATAAAGCACACCGAAAATGAAGTGCCTTACGGAAATATCGTCGCATTAAATGAAAATGCCGCTATTTTGCACTACACCATGTTAGAGCAAGTAGCACCAACAACGTTTGAATCGTTTTTGATTGACGCCGGAGCTAATTACAATGGTTACGCGTCGGATATCACTCGTACTTATGCTTATGAAGATAATGAATTTAATACACTTATAAAAGCATTAGACGCTAAGCAACTCGAATTAATAAACACCATTAAAGCAGGTGTTAGCTATGTTGATTTGCATCTTGCAATGCATGAAATGATAGCTCAGTTATTAAATGAGTTTGAGATTGTTAACCTTGATGCACAAACTATTGTTGAAAAAGGTATTACCAATACTTTCTTCCCACACGGTTTGGGCCATTTCTTAGGTTTACAGGTTCACGATATGGGGGGCTTCATGTCAGATGAAACAGGAACTCATGTTGCTGCGCCTGATAGTCATCCATTCCTACGTTGTACTCGTGTTATTGAACCGCGCCAGGTGATGACCATTGAACCTGGTTTGTACTTTATTGATAGTTTATTAGAAGAGCTACAAGCGACTGATAATAATCAATATATCAACTGGAAAAAGGTTGCAGCTTTCAAACCTTTTGGTGGTATTCGAATCGAAGACAACATCATTATTCATCAAGGCCATGTTGAAAACATGACTCGTGATTTTGGCCTTGAATAAGTATTAATGAATACTCAACCCTATCGTGTATTGTCTGCACCGCTGATGGTGCAGACAGAAGTTAAACGCAGTAAATTTTTAGCTTACGTTGCGCCCACCCAAGGTATTGAAGCTGCCAAAGTATTTATCCAACAAATTAAACTAAAGCATCCTGACGCTAGTCACAATTGCTCGGCGTTTGTTGCTGGGCGTCCTGAAAATACAGTCGATATTGGTTATTCAGATGATGGGGAACCTTCAGGCTGTGCAGGACGCCCAATGCTCAACGTGCTTCAAGGGAGTGGCGTAGGTGAAATTACCGTTGTAGTGACACGTTATTTTGGCGGCACTAAATTAGGTACAGGTGGCATGGCACGCGCTTATGGTGCAGCAGTGAGCGCGGTGTTAGCAGAAATTGAAACCAAAGAGAAAAGTGTTTCGTGTGAATTAGCTTTTAGTTGCGATTATCAATGGACAACACAAGTTGAGATGTTGGTAAATCAATTCGACATATCCATTGTTAGTGCTAACTATCATGAAGGCATCGACTATATAGTTGAAATTGATGTGAGACAGCGAGAAGAGTTTGCTGCGTTGATTCATCAAAGAACTAATGGGCAAGTTACGATTAATCTTAAATAACCTATTCGGTGATAAAACCCGCAAATTTTAGTGCTTAACTAGGGTCTGTTGATCTTTGTGGTTCAAATTTTGTTCAATCTAAAAGGGTTTTGGGCAAGGCATGAGGATTGATGCTGGGTTTACCCCAGTGAATGACGAATAACGCGGCACAAAATCCTTTTAGATGAATCCAACGGACAGCATTTGTTTGTTATTTCTACGGCGTTATCGCCTATTCGTGTATTGCTACATGGATGTAGCTCATTAGGATAATGCAGGAGCTATTATCGAGCCAGCTACACCACATAGGCTCTGCCTTGCAGAAACCTCAAACAAATTGCTGCAAAAATGAACTCAAAAGATCAACAGACCCTAGCCATAGCCTAGCATTTTGATTAGAATGCAGTTTCCTCAAATTTTTATCTAACAGTCTTATGGAATTACATCTTGTTATTTTGGCAGCGGGCAAAGGAACCAGAATGCGTTCAGCGTTGCCAAAAGTGCTCCACAAAATCGCCGCTAAATCGATGGTAGAACATGTTATCGATGCCGCAACTCAACTTCCTCATATCGCGTCAACTCAGCTTGTTTATGGGCATGGTGGTGATTTAATGCAACAAGCATTAGCACATCGAGATGTTAACTGGGCATTGCAGGCCGAGCAATTAGGAACTGGCCATGCGGTAGCACAGGCCATGCCGGACTTACCAGATAGCGGTAAAGTACTCATTTTATATGGTGATGTACCATTAATTTCTACTGAAACGCTAGCACGATTAGTCGATGTTCAACCAAGTGGCGGCATTGGGTTATTAACTGTTGTGTTAGACAACCCGACTGGATACGGACGAATTGTCCGTTCAGATGGTCAAGTCGTTGGTATTGTTGAGCAGAAAGATGCGAATACACAGCAGTTAGCCATTACTGAAGTGAATACTGGTATTTTGGTGGCTGATGCTATTGATTTAAAACGTTGGTTAGCGAACTTAAGTAACGATAATGCTCAGCAAGAGTATTACCTGACCGATATTATCGCAATGGCTCATCAAGAAGGCCGTGCTGTTATTGCTGCACACCCTGACTCTGCGGTCGAAGTTGAAGGCGTTAATAATAAGCTGCAGTTGGCGCAACTTGAGCGAGCTTATCAATTACAACAAGCACATCAGCTGATGGTTGATGGTGCGACACTTCATGATCCCGCTCGTTTAGATATTCGCGGTTCAATCGACATCGGTCAAGATGTTGAAATTGACGTTAATGTTATTATTGAAGGCAAGGTTGTCTTGGGCAATAACGTTAAAATTGGTGCTAACTGTATTCTAACTAACTGTACTGTTGCAGATAATAGTGAAATTAAAGCTAATTCAATTGTTGAATCATCAACGGTAGGTGCCAATTGTTCAGTTGGTCCATTTGCACGATTAAGGCCGGCTTCAGTGATGCTAGACCATTCTCACGTCGGTAATTTTGTTGAAATGAAAAAAGTTGAGTTAGGTGAAGGTTCTAAAGCTGGGCACTTAGCGTATATTGGCGATTCTATTATTGGACGTGATGTGAATATCGGCGCAGGTACTATCACTTGTAATTATGATGGCGCTAATAAGCATCTGACAGAAATTGGCGACAATGCATTTATTGGCTCTGATAGCCAATTGGTTGCCCCTGTTAAAATTGGTGCGGGTGCAACAATTGCCGCTGGCGCAACGATAACTAAAGAAGTTGGTGCTAACGAGTTGGTGTTAACTCGCGTAAAACAGCGTCACATTGAAAACTGGGCTCGCCCACAAAAGAATAAGTAACAAGGAATAATAAAATATGTGCGGAATAGTTGGCGGTGTTGCACAACGCGATGTAAGTGACATTTTAATTGAAGGCCTAAAGCGCCTCGAATACCGTGGGTATGATTCAGCGGGTTTAGCTGTGATTAAAGAAGCTGGAAGCTTTGAACGTGTACGTAGTGTTGGTAAAGTTAAAAACTTACAAGATAAAGCGACTCAATTTGATGTATCTGGTGGTACAGGTATTGCTCACACACGTTGGGCTACACATGGTGGCGTAACTGAAGCTAATGCTCATCCACATACATCTAATAATGATATTGTTGTTGTCCACAACGGTATTATCGAAAATCATAATGAATTACGTCAAACGTTAAAAGCTAAAGGTTATGTTTTTTCGTCAGATACTGATACTGAAGTACTTACTCACCTCATTGCAGATAACTTTAAATCGGAATCATCGTTATTAGAAGCTGTTCAGCAAACGACTAAGATGGTGCGCGGTGCATACGGCATGGTTATTATGGCTGTTAATGATCCTGAACAAGTTGTTGTTGCACGTTCTGGTAGCCCGTTAGTGATTGGTGTTGGCCTAGGTGAAAACTTTATTGCTTCTGATTTACGTGCATTATTGCCAGTAACCCACACTTTCATGTATTTAGAAGAGGGCGACGTTGCTAAAGTTACTCGTCAATCTGTGGAAGTATTTGACAGTGAAGGTAATGCTGTCGAGCGAGAAGCTAAAGAAACAGATATTACAGCAGAATCTGATGGTAAGGGTGAATATCGTCACTACATGATGAAAGAAATTCATGAGCAACCACTCGCTGTTCGCAATACATTGGCAGAGCGTTTAGTTGATGATGTTGTTGCTGAAGATGTATTTGGTGCTGGTTCTTCTTCGGTCTTTGAAAAAGTTGAACACATTCAAATTATCGCATGTGGTACTAGTTACCATGCTGCTATGGTTGCAAAATATTGGTTAGAAAGTCTTGCCAATATCTCATGTAATGTCGAAATAGCCTCTGAGTTTAGATACCGTAAATCATTTGTTCATCCAAACAGTCTATTAGTGACTATTTCACAATCTGGTGAGACGGCTGACACGCTAGCAGCTTTGCGATTGGCGCAAGAAATTGGTTATATGTCATCGTTGGTTTTATGTAATGTTGACGGTTCATCACTAGTACGTGAATCAGAACTTGCCTTTATGACAAAAGCTGGCGCTGAAATTGGCGTTGCTTCAACTAAAGCATTTACAACACAGCTTGTCGGATTATTGATGATGGTTTTAGCCATAGGTCAAAAGCGTGGTATGCCACAAGAGACGCAGCAAGCTATTTCAAGTGCATTGAATTCATTACCCGCGAAATTGGAAGAAAGCTTATCGTTGAATGATGCTATCCAAGCATTGGCGCCTGAATTTGCTGATAAGCATCATTCATTATTTTTAGGTCGTGGCGATCAATATCCAATTGCAATGGAAGGCGCATTAAAGCTAAAAGAGATTTCTTATATTCATGCGGAGGCTTATGCCGCTGGTGAGTTAAAGCATGGTCCATTAGCGCTCATTGATGCTGATATTCCAATTATTGTTGTTGCACCAAACAATGAGTTATTAGAAAAGTTACATTCTAATATTGAAGAAGTACGTGCTCGTGGCGGCATATTATACGTATTTGCAGATGCCAATAGTCATTTTAAGAGTGATGAAACAATGCGTGTTATTGATGTGCCTGCAGTCGATGAGATTGTTGCGCCAATTCTTTATACCATTCCATTACAACTACTGTCTTACTACGTTGCGATTATCAAAGGTACTGATGTTGATCAACCTAGAAATTTAGCAAAATCGGTAACGGTAGAGTAATTGATACATTTGCCAGCTACTTCTTAAGTAGTTGGCAAATGCTTTTCTAGTACACCACACGTCTTTTTAATCGCATAACTCGTTAATGCCGTATGTGACAATTCAATACCATGACAATATTGATCAAAGAAACTTTGTACTTTCTTAAAGCTTGTTAGATTCTGTTTAATGAATTTCATTTCATGAAGTGCTAGTGAACCTTCTAAATACTCTAAATCCTTGATTAAAGCTGGCAGTTCACTAACTCCAGCAGTTCGTTTTGCTTCCGTTTTCACCGAACCCACAATCTTATCCATATAGGGTTTTAATGTTGGGTGGTCTCTAAATTCGACCGCGAGTAAAATAATCATAATTATAAATATAAACTTTTTCATGTGGCTAACTTTCAATCTGCGTAAATAGGCTGCCATAATGAAAATTAAATAGCAGTCTCTTATATCATAGTCAAAATAATTATAATTACTTTAAATATAATCTCAAGTTTCGGAGTTCAAAAAAGTCAAAAAAATAAATTAAACCTATGATTTAAAACAGTTTGGTATCTCGGTGTGGTAAGGTGTTCATTGAATAGACAACGTAAACTACCAAACGAGATATCATATGGAACCTGCTCAAAAGACCTTGAAATTACCGTCATTAACTGCTGATTTACTGAGTCAAGTAAACCTTAATATTGACAATACTTTCAGCACCACATGGAAGCGTATTGGTTTCAATATTAGTTGACCACTACACTGTCGATTATCAATTCACTGATGGTCGTAGTATTGCGGCTAAACGTTACCAAAAATCAAAACAACAAACTAAACCTGAAATGGTTTGTGACATGATAGCGCGAGCTATTCGCGGCGGAATTAATGCCGATTACTTTTTAGCAGATGCATGGTTTGCCACTAAGCATATATTAAGGATGACCATTGAGCATTCACTTGTTGCGATTGTCAGAATGAAAAAAAACAAGATGAAATACCGCCTAACGGTAAATGGGGAGACTCACTTACTTTGTGCCCAAGCGCTCTACAAACAATATGTCAAAGGCCGCTGGCAAACACATAAATAATGTGCCTTATCAAAGTAAGTCTATTGTTGTTGAATTAAATCTCACCAGCTCAGATAAAGCGCCTGCGCAGTGGGTTAAGGTTAAGCTCTTGTTTGTGCGCTCAATAAGTGAAAGCAAGCAACAAGCGAGTAAACATGATTGGGCGCTATTTTTAACAACCGATAGCCAACTTGAAGATGAAAAAATACTTGAGGTTTATGCACTGCGATGGGGAATTGAAGTTTACTTTAAAGAAGCCAAACAAAAGCTCGGATTTTTAAAAGAGCAAAGTCGACATTATACCAATTGCATTAAGTAAGTGATCTTGTTGTGCGTAGAGAAAATCAGCTAAAACAAGGCGCTCGATTGACTAATAGCTGGCTATTAGGATTGAGAGCAACGCCATTTTAGTTAATTTTAACAAGTACAAGTGGGCAAATATTTAATGCAATTGGTATTACAGTGCTTATATTGCCTCAATACATCTAACAGGGCTAAGGTTTTGCTTACTGTTGTTTGCTAAACAAGAAGAAGGTAGCGCAAGGCTTAGTGGGGTAAGAAATGATTTTGAGGAAAATTTAAATTGTCTTAACTTTGCCAGTAAATTGTGGGGATTATTCAAGGCATTAATTGCTGGAGCATTAAGTGAAATAGCAAATTTAACAAAGGTTGAAAAACATGACATGTTAAGAAAAATAGAACAAACGGTTGTTGATTTTTTTACGCAAGTCATGCAAATGGATAGCTTTACCTTACGCCAAGAAGCCTTAGAATAATGAAATATTTACTTTTATTGGCTAAAAATTAACTCCGAAACTTGAGTATAATAAATACCTTGTGAGCAAGTAAAGGAAATTCAATGAGCGATAATATAGACGTTAAGATCATTGACACTTCGAAGCACGATGATATTAAACATCGTACGAAAGTCAAAGATACCGAATACAAAGAAGGTAAAATATACATAAGGTCAATCAATGGTATTTTTACCGCAATACGGCAGAAATTGAATTGGATCTTAATGCTTGGTTTTTTCCTGTTGCCTTGGATTCCCTATGGAGACAGGCAAGCTGTCATATTTGATCTTGCTGAGCAAAAATTTCATATATTTGGTTTGATTATTTGGCCACAGGATCTTGTGTTATTGGCTGCACTGCTCATGATTTCGGCCTATGGTCTTTTTCTGGTAACTACGTTTATTGGCAGAGTATGGTGTGGGTTTACCTGTCCGCAAACCATATGGACCTTTATATTTGTCTGGGTAGAAGAGAAAGTTGAAGGAAAGTTTAACAAACGGAAGAAACTTGACCAACAACCCAATACTTGGACGAAAATTTGGAAAAAAGGGCTTAAACATAGTATTTGGCTGGTCATTTCTTTAATTACCTCTTTAACATTTTTGGCATTCTTTGTTCCTGTTAAAGAACTCTATATTGACTTCTTTACACTTAATGCCAGCGGTTTAATATATTTCTGGACTCTGTTTTTTACATTTTGTACCTACGGCAATGCTGGTTGGATGCGCGAAATAATGTGCCTGCACATGTGTCCCTATGCACGGTTTCAGTCTGCAATGTTTGATAAAGACACCTTTAGCGTTGCCTATGATGCACAGCGCGGGGAGAGTCGAGGACCACGTTCTCGTAAGAAAAATCCAAAAGAACTCGGATTAGGAGACTGTATTGACTGTAATCTGTGTGTTCAAGTCTGTCCAACGGGTATAGATATCCGAGATGGTCTTCAATACGAATGCATAAATTGTGGCGCCTGTATTGATGCATGTGATGATGTCATGGAAAAAATGGGCTATGAGAAAAAACTAATTAGCTATACCACTGAAAACCAATTAGAAGGTAAGAAAACTCACATTATCAGAGGTAAGTTGGTTGGCTATGGTTCTGTCCTGGCAATCATGTCAATTGTCTTTGTATACTTCCTCATGGCAATTCAACCGTTGAAGCTCGACATTATTCGAGATCGTAATCAGTTATATAGAATCAGTAGCGAAGGCCTCATTGAAAATGTCTACACGCTTAAAGTTCTGAATAAGACTGAAGAAGACCTCAACTATAAATTAAGTTTCTCAGGATTGGACGAATTTGAATGGCTAGGTGTGAACGAAATTTTTGTTAAAGCAGGAGAAGTATATACTCTGCCAATGAGTATTTCTGCAGATCCATATAACTTAAAGAAGAAACTCGTTAACGTAACTTTCACTGTTGAAGCATCATTAGACAACGGCGAAAAGGTTATTGTAAAAGAAGACACTAAATTCTTTAATGAAATTTAGTTAAAATCGACCTTAAAACATTCTAATTGATTCTTAAAAAAACAATTGGAATGTTTTTTGAACGGTTAAACAACGTTTTTATAAAATCGTCATAAAACCACTTGCAAGCAAGCAACAAATCCCTATAATGCGCAACCACTGAGACGGAGCAACGAACAACAAATTGCTTACTTCGACGTTTTATTAAGATTGACTAAATTAGTTATTGACTTAATAAAAAGGCAGTGTAATATACGCAGCCCAAACGCAACTAAGCAAAGGCTTTGAAGCGTAACTCCTTACTACTTTAAGTAAGTCGAGTTGAAACGTTCTTTAAAAATTAGTATTCAAATAAACTGTGTGGGCATTTTTAGATAAGTATCAAAAATACTTAATGAAGATGTTCACACCAAGTAAGAAATTACTTGATATGACAGTAAATTCATTGAGTCGTTTCTTATGTAAAAATAGGGAACGTTAAACAGTTAAACTTTTAATTGAAGAGTTTGATCATGGCTCAGATTGAACGCTGGCGGCAGGCCTAACACATGCAAGTCGAGCGGAAACACAAGGGAGCTTGCTCCTGAGGTGTCGAGCGGCGGACGGGTGAGTAATGCTTGGGAAACTGCCCAGTCGTGGGGGACAACCATTGGAAACGATGGCTAATACCGCATACGCCCTACGGGGGAAAGAAGGGGACTCTTCGGAGCCTTTCGCGATTGGATGTGCCCAAGTGGGATTAGCTAGTTGGTGAGGTAAAGGCTCACCAAGGCGACGATCCCTAGCTGGTTTGAGAGGATGATCAGCCACACTGGAACTGAGACACGGTCCAGACTCCTACGGGAGGCAGCAGTGGGGAATATTGCACAATGGAGGAAACTCTGATGCAGCCATGCCGCGTGTATGAAGAAGGCCTTCGGGTTGTAAAGTACTTTCAGCGAGGAGGAAAGGTTAGTAGTTAATAACTGCTAGCTGTGACGTTACTCGCAGAAGAAGGACCGGCTAACTCCGTGCCAGCAGCCGCGGTAATACGGAGGGTCCGAGCGTTAATCGGAATTACTGGGCGTAAAGCGTACGCAGGCGGTTTGTTAAGCGAGATGTGAAAGCCCCGGGCTCAACCTGGGAACTGCATTTCGAACTGACAAACTAGAGTTTTGTAGAGGGTGGTAGAATTTCAGGTGTAGCGGTGAAATGCGTAGAGATCTGAAGGAATACCAGTGGCGAAGGCGGCCACCTGGACAATAACTGACGCTCATGTACGAAAGCGTGGGGAGCAAACGGGATTAGATACCCCGGTAGTCCACGCCGTAAACGATGTCAACTAGCCGACTGGTGCCTTGAGCACTGGGTGGCGCAGCTAACGCATTAAGTTGACCGCCTGGGGAGTACGGCCGCAAGGTTAAAACTCAAATGAATTGACGGGGGCCCGCACAAGCGGTGGAGCATGTGGTTTAATTCGATGCAACGCGAAGAACCTTACCTACTCTTGACATCCACAGAACTTTTCAGAGATGAATTGGTGCCTTCGGGAACTGTGAGACAGGTGCTGCATGGCTGTCGTCAGCTCGTGTTGTGAAATGTTGGGTTAAGTCCCGCAACGAGCGCAACCCCTATCCTTAGTTGCCAGCACGTAATGGTGGGAACTCTAGGGAGACTGCCGGTGATAAACCGGAGGAAGGTGGGGACGACGTCAAGTCATCATGGCCCTTACGAGTAGGGCTACACACGTGCTACAATGGCGCATACAAAGGGTTGCGAAGCCGCGAGGTGGAGCCAATCCCAAAAAGTGCGTCGTAGTCCGGATTGGAGTCTGCAACTCGACTCCATGAAGTCGGAATCGCTAGTAATCGTAGATCAGAATGCTACGGTGAATACGTTCCCGGGCCTTGTACACACCGCCCGTCACACCATGGGAGTGGGCTGCAAAAGAAGTGGGTAGTTTAACCTTTCGGGGAGGACGCTCACCACTTTGTGGTTCATGACTGGGGTGAAGTCGTAACAAGGTAGCCCTAGGGGAACCTGGGGCTGGATCACCTCCTTACAGACAAAAATAAAACAGATTTTTAGATAATTAATCTAAAAATACAGTTTTATTCAGGTCGTCACTAGTGATGACCAATCATTCGATACTTTTCTTTAAGTGTCCACACAGTTTGTTTGAATACGAAAATAAAGACGCATAGTTAAACCATCCAGTTGGTTTGACAATATGTTTTAGGTTCTAGGTCTGTAGCTCAGTTGGTTAGAGCGCACCCCTGATAAGGGTGAGGTCGGCAGTTCAAATCTGCCCAGACCTACCAATTACCATGTAATTGGAGGCTAGTTTGTAGCTCAGTTGGTTAGAGCGCACCCCTACTCTTGTTATGAGAAAGTGGGTGAGGTCGTCAGTTCAGTTCAAATCTGCCCAGACCTACCAAATTTCATTTGTTCAGCGTTATAAAGTAACTCGTTTAGCACGCTAAACGTCGTCACTTCATGCCTTGAATAAACGAAATTACTAAAACATAAAAGAATATGTGGGGCTATAGCTCAGCTGGGAGAGCGCCTGCCTTGCACGCAGGAGGTCTGCGGTTCGATCCCGCATAGCTCCACCACTTATTCTTTTTCGCATAGAAATACATTCGATGAAATAGACTTTAAAGATAATCATTAAGATTTAATTATTATCTTTGACGTTTTAACGTCTGCTCTTTAACAATTTGGAAAGCTGATAAATTCAAAAATAGAATTTAGATTATTGTGTAAACAATAATTTTTATTCGAAGTTCTTAAGTAATTAGTGAATGCTAATTACGAACACAACAAGTGTTCTTGGATATTTTTGAGGCGAAAATGATTTACGAAGCTAATAATCTAAAAATAAATACTTAATTTATTTTTCAGGATAATTAGAAGAATAATGATAAAACTAGACATAGCAGACATTGGTCTGTGAAATCGAAAACATTAGTTGTTTTAATTAACACATCTAACGTATTGCGCAGATAATTTTTTCTAATGCAAGGCGGACGAGGAATGAGGGAAGTCGTGTAACGTGTTACATAACTGACCGAATGACGAAGTCCAACGGCGCAGTAGAGAAAAGAATCAAGCAAGACACATTAGGTGTTGTATGATTAAGTGACTAAGCGTATACGGTGGATGCCTAGGCAATTAGAGGCGATGAAGGACGTGTTAATCTGCGATAAGCGTTGGCAAGGTGATAAAAACCGCAATAGCCAACGATTTCCGAATGGGTAAACCCAGCTGCCATAAGGCAGTTATCTCAACGTGAATACATAGCGTTGTGAGGCGAACCCGGGGAACTGAAACATCTAAGTACCCGGAGGAAAAGAAATCAACCGAGATTCCCTTAGTAGCGGCGAGCGAACGGGGACCAGCCCTTAAGTAATTAATAAGTCAGTCGAATGCACTGGAAAGTGCGACGATAGAAGGTGATAGTCCTGTAGACGAAGACGAATTTTTTATGAAAACGAGTAGGACGGGACACGTGATATCCTGTTTGAAGATGGGGGGACCATCCTCCAAGGCTAAATACTACTAATTGACCGATAGTGAACCAGTACCGTGAGGGAAAGGCGAAAAGAACCCCTGTGAGGGGAGTGAAATAGAACCTGAAACCGTATACGTACAAGCAGTGGGAGCACAGATTTGCTGTGTGACTGCGTACCTTTTGTATAATGGGTCAGCGACTTACATTTTGTAGCAAGGTTAACCGTATAGGGGAGCCGTAGGGAAACCGAGTCTTAACTGGGCGATAGTTGCAAGGTGTAGACCCGAAACCGGGTAATCTAGCCATGGGCAGGTTGAAGGTTGAGTAACATCAACTGGAGGACCGAACACACGTATGTTGAAAAATGCGGTGATGACCTGTGGCTAGGGGTGAAAGGCCAATCAAACCCGGAGATAGCTGGTTCTCCCCGAAATCTATTTAGGTAGAGCGTCATGTATCACCATTGGGGGTAGAGCACTGTTAAGGCTAGGGGGTCATCCCGACTTACCAACCCTTTGCAAACTCCGAATACCAATGAGTGCAATCATGGCAGACACACTGCGGGTGCTAACGTCCGTAGTGAAGAGGGAAACAACCCAGACCGCCAGCTAAGGTCCCAAAGTACTAGTTAAGTGGGAAACGATGTGGGAAGGCTTAGACAGCTAGGAGGTTGGCTTAGAAGCAGCCATCTTTTAAAGAAAGCGTAATAGCTCACTAGTCGAGTCGGCCTGCGCGGAAGATTTAACGGGGCTAAACTAGTCACCGAAGCTGCGGATTCATACTTTGTATGAGTGGTAGGGGAGCGTTCTGTAAGCCGTTGAAGGTGTGCTGTCAGGCATGCTGGAGGTATCAGAAGTGCGAATGCTGACATGAGTAACGATAAAGGGGGTGAAAAACCTCCTCGCCGAAAGACCAAGGGTTCCTGTCCAACGTTAATCGGGGCAGGGTAAGTCGACCCCTAAGGCGAGGCAGAAATGCGTAGTCGATGGGAAACTGGTTAATATTCCAGTACTTCTTATAATTGCGATGGGGGGACGGAGAAGGCTAATCTAGCATGGCGTTGGTTGTCCATGTTTAAGGCAGTAGGCCGTTGTTTTAGGTAAATCCGGAACAACTTTGGCTGAGAGTCGATGACGAGCTACTACGGTAGTGAAGTAGATGATGCCATACTTCCAGGAAAAGCCTCTAAGCTTCAGATTATAAGGAATCGTACTCCAAACCGACACAGGTGGTCGGGTAGAGAATACCAAGGCGCTTGAGAGAACTCGGGTGAAGGAACTAGGCAAAATAGTACCGTAACTTCGGGAGAAGGTACGCTGGCTGTGGTGATGAGACTTGCTCTCTAAGCTACGGTCAGTCGCAGTGACCAGGTGGCTGCAACTGTTTATTAAAAACACAGCACTGTGCAAAATCGTAAGATGACGTATACGGTGTGACACCTGCCCGGTGCCGGAAGGTTAATTGATTGGGTTAGAACTTCGGTTCGAAGCTCATGATCGAAGCCCCGGTAAACGGCGGCCGTAACTATAACGGTCCTAAGGTAGCGAAATTCCTTGTCGGGTAAGTTCCGACCTGCACGAATGGTGTAATGATGGCCACGCTGTCTCCACCCGAGACTCAGTGAAATTGAAATCGCTGTGAAGATGCAGTGTACCCGCGGCTAGACGGAAAGACCCCGTGAACCTTTACTACAGCTTGGCACTGAACATTGAACCTACATGTGTAGGATAGGTGGGAGCCTTTGAAACCAGAACGCTAGTTTTGGTGGAGGCAATCTTGAAATACCACCCTTGTACGTTTGATGTTCTAACTTAGGTCCCTTATCGGGATTGAGGACAGTGTCTGGTGGGTAGTTTGACTGGGGCGGTCTCCTCCCAAAGAGTAACGGAGGAGTACGAAGGTTAGCTAAGCATGGTCGGACATCATGCGGTTAGTATAATGGTATAAGCTAGCTTGACTGCGAGACAGACACGTCGAGCAGGTACGAAAGTAGGTCATAGTGATCCGGTGGTTCTGTATGGAAGGGCCATCGCTCAACGGATAAAAGGTACTCCGGGGATAACAGGCTGATACCGCCCAAGAGTTCATATCGACGGCGGTGTTTGGCACCTCGATGTCGGCTCATCACATCCTGGGGCTGAAGTCGGTCCCAAGGGTATGGCTGTTCGCCATTTAAAGTGGTACGCGAGCTGGGTTTAGAACGTCGTGAGACAGTTCGGTCCCTATCTGCCGTGGGCGTTTGAGAATTGAGAGGAGCTGCTCCTAGTACGAGAGGACCGGAGTGGACGAACCGCTGGTGTTCGGGTTGTCATGCCAATGGCATTGCCCGGTAGCTACGTTCGGAATCGATAACCGCTGAAAGCATCTAAGCGGGAAGCGAGCCTCGAGATGAGTTCTCACTGGAGATTTAATCTCCCTAAAGGGCCGTAGGAGACTACTACGTTGATAGGCAAGGTGTGTAAGCGTTGTGAGGCGTTGAGCTAACTTGTACTAATGACCCGTGAGGCTTAATCATACAACACCTAATGTGTTTTACATGAACATCTTAAAAATAGATACTAAATCTATTTTTCAAGAGATGTTCTAGTCTCAGAAATATCCAACAAAGAACGCTTGTTGTGTTTAAAAAGATTTTTGAAAGCTTTCCAAATTTAGTGGTTGTGTTCGCTGTAACACATCGCTCTTTGCCATCCATGGCACCGCGATGTTAGTGAATTCATTCACGTTAAATTAGTTTGGTAACCATAGCAAATTGGTCCCACCTGATCCCATTCCGAACTCAGTAGTGAAACGATTTAGCGCCGATGGTAGTGTGGGGCTTCCCCATGTGAGAGTAGGACATTGCCAAACACCTATTATATATTATGAGTTGAGAGTACTCCTCGTGATATGACAATTTGACTGGTAACCATAGCAAGTTGGTCCCACCTGATCCCATTCCGAACTCAGTAGTGAAACGACTTAGCGCCGATGGTAGTGTGGGGCTTCCCCATGTGAGAGTAGGACATTGCCAGCCACTAATTAGAAAAAGCCGCTACAGAAATGTAGCGGCTTTTTTCATTTCATTTTCAAGAATTCAATTGGTATTATACCAATTGCATTAAATATTTGCCCACTTGTACTTGTTAAAATGTAACTACTCAGCACTTCAAAGCTAGTGTTTTAAATTAATTGAAAAATAAAAAATGATCGACTTGCTTGATCATTCTGAGCCGTTATTCTATGGGTCTCTCTATTCAGTAGTTTGAGCAATGAAAATAAGCGGCATCGATATTGAAAAAAATATCGACAACATAAAAAAGCAAATCGAGACGGATAAAACATTGTTGTCCCCATCAATACGTGCCGCTATCGATTTATTGTTGCTTATCGTCACTTTATTGTCCCAACGGTTAGGCCTTAACAGTCGAAATAGCAGTAAACCACCATCATCAGATCCTAATCGGAAAAAGAAGCCTAACGCTAATAGTTCAAATGCATCGGGTGGGCAACTCGGTCATAAAGGAACAACTTTACCGCTTGATGAACGACCTGATATCAACCATAAAATAGTTCTTGATAGAACGCTATTACCACCAGGGAGTTATACCGATATGGGGGTGGAAACCCGTCAGGTAGTGGATATAGAGTTTAAGCGCGTCGTAACTCAATACCAAGCCCAAATTCTTGAAAACGAATTTGGTAAGCGATTCGTTGCTCCATTTCCAACGGGGGTTAATAGTCGAATTCAATATGGTAATGGGCTAAAGGCTCACGCGGTTTACTTGTCTCAATATCAGCTACTCCCTTACGAGCGTATTCGTGAATATTTTACCGACCAACTTAACATTCCACTGAGTAGTGGCAGTCTGTACAACTTCATTAATACAGCTTACCGTCATCTCGATGAGACGAATGCGCTTGAATTCATCAAGGAAAGTTTGAAGAATGAATCAGTGCTTCATGCTGATGAAACAGGCATTAACATTAACGGTCAACGTCAATGGTTACACAATGCATCATCATTAAAATGGACCTATCTATCGGCTCATGAGAAACGAGGTTGTGATGCCATCAATGCCATTGGAATACTACCCGACTTCACTGGTGTGATGTGTCATGATCACTGGAAGCCGTACTATCGTTATGATTGTCAACATGCTTTATGCAATGCTCATCATCTGCGAGAACTCACACGTGCATACGAACAGGATGGCAAGAGCTGGGCTGAAACGATGCGTATTTTTTTAATAGAGCTTAATCAGGAAGTTGAAGATAGCGGTGGAGTGATTAGCGACAAAAGACAATTAATGAGTCGCCTTCAATATCGAGATATTTTAAAAGAGGGTGAACACGAAAGCCCTCCGCCAGCGATAATCGTCGGGAAACGTGGACGCCCTAAGAAATCAAAATCGCGCAATTTATTAGAGCGATTACAGAGTTACGAAGATGATGTACTCAGATTTATGGTGGATAAAATTGTGCCTTTCACGAACAATCAGGGTGAAAATGATTTGAGAATGGTGAAAGTTCAGCAAAAGATATCGGGCTGCTTTAGAAGCAAGCATGGTTCCGTCATGTTTTTTGGCCTTAGAAGCTACCTGTCAAGTTGTAAAAAACAAGGAGTCAGTGCGTCTACTGCTTTGTCATTATTATTAAACGGAGCACTACCAAATATCTTCCCCCCTGCTGAGTAGTTACGTTAAAATTAACTAAAATGGCGTTGCTCTCAATCCTAATAGCCAGCTATTAGTCAATCGAGCGCCTTGTTTGAGCTGATTTTCTCTACGCACAACAAGATCACTTACTTAATGCAATTGGTATAAAGCGCTCTTAACTAATATTATGACTCGCAGTGTTTTCGTGTCATATGTATGATGTCATTTTATTTTTTAAGTTTAGTCGTGTAATGCTTTATTTTGTCACTATTTTCCTAAGCGCTTTTTTATTATTTTTAGTGCAACCTATGATTGCTAAAGTGATTTTGCCTGATTTCGGTGGCGGTGCGTCAGTTTGGACTATCTGTATGCTGTTTTTTCAAGCGCTTCTGCTTGGTGGCTATTTGTATGCCCATGGGCTGATAAAGTGGTTTAAGCCGCGTAGCCAACTTATCGTGCATGCTTGTTTGCTACTACTTGCCGTTACGTTTACGCCAATTGCAGTAAACACTTTATCTATTAGTTCTTCACCACAGATGACAATATTGGCAACGCTGTTAATTAGTATCGGTTTGCCATACTTTGTTCTATCGTCTAATGCCCCTTTAATTCAACGATGGTTCGCTTACGATAAACCAAAGACATCTCCTTATAAGCTTTATGCATTATCGAATATTGGTTCACTAATTGGCCTTGTCGCCTATCCATTTATAATAGAGCCATTTATCGTATTACAATCTCAATTATTGGTGTGGAGTGTTGCCTATTGGTGCTTTGTAGGTTGTAGTTTGGCCTTGATTGTGATGCTTGCTGTCAAATTAAGAGAACCAAGTGAATCATCGAAAGATCATCAATCAACACAATATACCGTGACAATCATTCCCTGGATTGGTTTATCGGCGCTTGGTGTTATCGCTTTGTTGGCTGTTACGAATTCGATGACACAAAATATATCAGCGATTCCTTTTTTATGGCTATTACCACTTAGTTTATATCTCATTAGCTTTATTATTTGTTTTGGTCGCGAACGGTTCGCTAATCGTCAAGTTTGGCTAGGTGTTACAGCGCTCTGTTTACCGATTGGGATCTTGCTATTTTTCTTCGCATCAATGTTTTCCATAGTTGCTCAGTTGTTCCTTTATGGCTTTATTTTATTGGCTGTGTGTATGTTATGCCATGGCGAACTTGTGAGAATGAAGCCTGATTCTAGTCGTTTAACACGTTACTATTTGGCGATGTCGGTAGGTGGCGTAATTGGGGGGCTGTTTGTTAACTTTATAGCACCTTGGCTTTTCGACCAATTTATCGAATTTCCGCTAGTTATTTGGTTAACACTAACCACACTTGCTGTGTTAACTATTGTCAGAGGTAATAAAAGTCATGCTTTAACGCGGTTTGGTCTGCCGATATACCTTATCGCTGCTGCCGTAGGTTTTGTACTGTTTAATAATGTATTTCAACAATACGACGTTGTTGCAGAGCGAAATTTTTATGGTCAGCTTGCAGTGAAAGATGTAACTGTTAATGGATTTAACGAACGCCGCTTGGTTGATGGAACAACATCTCATGGTACACAGTCATTGAACCCAGCTAATAGGGATGAGCCTCTCAGTTATTATCGACGTGGGACAGGTGTTGAGGCTGCTCTATCGACACTCCAACAACAGGGACCAATTAACGCAGTTATTATTGGTTTAGGGGCTGGGACACTGGCTGCTTACGGTAATAAATCGGATAGCTTTACATTCTTTGAATTAAATCCGTTGGTAAAAGATTATGCAAATCGTTATTTCACTTATTTATCTAGTTCTAAGGCGGAAGTGAAAGTAAACGTCGGCGATGGGCGTCAGCTTTTATCGCGCTATGGTGAAAACGATATTGATTTATTAGCTGTTGATGCATTTTCTAGTGATGCAATTCCTGTTCATCTATTAACACGTGAAGCAGTCGCGTTATACGCTAACTCCATTAACGATCACGGCATCGTCGCGTTACATATTTCTAATAGCCATTTAGATTTAGTGCCTTTGGTATTTGGTTTAGCTGAAGAAGCAAACTTGGCATCGGCATTTGCGGTGACTGATGCCACCAAGTCGTCTGACAACACAGCACAATGGGTGTTGTTAGCAAAAAGTGGAGATGTCTTACAACAACCAACTATCAAAAAGGTTACTTCTCCTTGGCCGTCGAGTGCTTCACAACCAGTCATATGGACAGATGATTATAGTAACCTGTTATCAGTTCTTAAATAGAATTTATCTAATTGAACTTTAAAATAGCCTTATATTTGGGGCTGTTTTAAGGATGTTTATGAAGTCCCTCTGTTATAAAATACTTGCTATTAGTGCGCTTTCTTTTTGTTCGTTATCGTCATTTGCCAATGACATTGAGTCTATTACCGTTTTAGGAAAGTCTGCGGTTGCAAATGCAACACATGGCGGGGTCGATGTGAAATTACTGCCAATAAATGTTCACGTTGTTAATCGGGAAGAAATTGAGCGGCTTAGGTTTGTTGATCCTAATGAACTGCTAGATATAATTCCAGCTAAGCCAGAATCGTTTGAAGTGGGGATAATTGTCATTGGGTTAATTGCATTACTTGCTGTTGTTTTTCCAATGTTTGGTTTGAGTTTGCTATTAGTCATCTTAATTCAAGGTGTTTTAAGTGCCTATAACCCTCAAGATATTTAATTTATATTTACGCATAAAAAAGCCAACTATAGAGGTAGTTGGCTTTTATTTTCTTCTATCATATGACCTTTAAAAAGCCATTAATAACGTATTAGTCGATTAAACCACGGCTCTTTAATAGTGGTTGAATACTCGCTTCTTTACCACGGAACTTACGGTACAGGTTAAGTGCTTCGTCACTGCCGCCAGAAGATAAGATATGCTTTCTAAATGCATCAGCAGTCTTCTTATCGAAAATACCATTTTCTTGGAAGGCTGCGAACGCATCGGCACCGAATACATCAGACCAAATGTAGCTGTAGTAACCAGCAGAGTAACCGCCAGAAAAGATGTGAGCGAAGTAAGTTGAACGATAACGTGGATCGATCTCTTTAATTAAGCCCCATTCTTTTAGTGCGTCAGCTTCAAATTTCGCTGTGTCACGGATCTTGTCGTCTTCTAATGAGTGCCAGTTTAAGTCTAACAAGGTTGCTGCCATGTATTCAGTGGTTGCGAATCCCTGGTTAAACTTACTTGCCGCTTGGATCTTATTAACGAGTTCTTGTGGAATCACTTCACCAGTTTTGTAGTGTTTAGCAAATTGAGCTAGCACTTCTGGTTGTAACATCCAGTTTTCCATCACTTGTGATGGGAATTCTACGAAATCGCGTGGTGTAGCAGTACCAGTTTGTGAGCGGTATTTACCGTCTGACAATAAACCGTGTAGCGCATGGCCAAACTCGTGGAATAGGGTGCTTGCTTGGTCAAATGTTAATAGCGCTGGCGCATCACCGGTTGGGCGTGGGTAGTTTAATACGTTAACAATGATTGGCGTTGAGTCTTCGCCGTTCATGTTGTATTGCTTGCGGTAAGAGTTCATCCAAGCGCCGCCGCGTTTACCTGGGCGTACGTAGTGATCAGCTAAGAATAAACCAACGTAAGTGCCATCAGCTTCGTAGATTTCGAAAGTGCGAACATCGTCGTGGTATTTAGGTAAATCGGTGCGCTCTTTTACTGTAATACCAAAGAGTTTTTGCGCCGTGTGGAAAACACCTTGTAGCGTTGACTCTAATGCAAAGTAAGGACGTGTTTGTTCTTCGTCTAAATCGTAACGCGCTTTGCGAATTTTTTCTGCGTAATACGGATAATCCCAAGCTTCAATCTTGAAGTTGCCGCCTTGTGCATCAACAAGTTTTTGCATATCGGCTACTTCAACTTTCGCTTTTTCTAATGCGGTAGGCCAAATCTTGTTAAGTAGTTCGTAAACAGCAGCAGGTGTTTTAGCTACGCGATCTTCTAGTACGAAGTGAGCGTGAGATTTGTAGCCCATTAATTGTGCTTTTTGTACACGTAATGAGGCGATTTTGGCTAAGACTTCTTTGTTGTCGTGCTCATTATCGTTATTGGCGCGATTGATGTAACCAAGGTAGAGCTCTTTACGTAATTCGCGATTGTCAGCAAATTTAGTAACTGGCGTAATTGAAGGGCGATGCGTAGTGAATACCCATTTTCCTTCCTGTCCGCGATCTTTAGCGGTGGCTGCAGCTGCTGCAATAACAGAATCAGATAAACCAGATAGCTTACTCTTGTCATCAACAACGACTTCAAAGCCATTGGTTTCAGCTAATAAGTTGTCGCCAAATTGAAGGGTTAATTTAGCTAATTGAGCATTAAGTTCACGGATCTGATCTTTTTGTTTTGCATCTAATTTAGCGCCACTTCGAACAAAACCAATGTAGGTATCTTTAAGTAGTTTTTGCTGTGCGGTTGTTAATTCTAAGCTGTCTTTTTTATCATAAACGGCTGCCACACGCTGGAATAGAGCATCATTTAATGAAATATCATCTGAATGGGCAGATAGCAGTGGAGAAACTTCTTTGGCGATAGCTTTAAGCTCATCGTTAGTTTCTGCTGAGGTTAAGTTGTAAAACACGCCAGCAACTTTATCTAGCAGGTTGCCACTAAATTCAATTGCTTCAATGGTGTTTTCAAACGTTGCCGCTGATTTTTGATTTACAATCGCGTCAATTTCTTGTTTTTGCTGCTTAATAGCTGCTTTAAATGCAGGAAGATAATGATCGTTTTTAATGACTGAAAAATTAGGCATTTCATGTGCCGTGCCCCATTTTTTAGAAAATGGGTTGCTATCAGCTAGTAGCTTTTGTTGTTCAACGGCTGGTTTTTCTTGCGTAGCTGTTGGAGTCTTTGCTGAATCACAGCCAACAAGTGCGATGGCAAGCGCAAGTGGCGCTAAGGTAAATTTCTTCATAAAAAAAAGCCCTAAATTTTTGGTTGTTTTTGTTTTCTATGCTTATCCTACGGGGATTTGGAGTTGATGTAAAACGTGAATAGCTGTAACAAATTTTTGTTTACAAAATATGACCTAGCGAAGGCTATTTATTCACATTTTATCGTCAAATCGCTATAATTAACCTACTTGAATAACCGCCGGATAATGCCATGACTAAACAACACGAAGAGTTGTTTTCACATCACGAACATGCGCTTGAAAAAGAATACGAGTCTTGTCCTAGATGTTCGTTGTCTTTGCAGATCCGAAATTCTAAACACGGTCCGTTTTTAGGATGCACTGGCTACCCTGCGTGTGACTACAGTCGTCCGTTGGTTGAGCATGAAAATATGGAGCATCAGATTATTGCTGGCTCTGTGTGTCCTGAGTGCAGTCATGAACTCGCTATTAAGAAAGGGCGATATGGCATCTTCATTGGTTGTACAAATTATCCTGCGTGCAAGCATATTGAACATACAGAAGATGAAGAAGAGGTTATTGATTGTCCTGAGTGCAAAAAAGGACATATTGCACAGCGTGTTTCTCGCTATGGGAAAACATTTTATGCCTGTGACAATTACCCAAAATGTAAGTTTGCCGTTAATTATCATCCAGTAGTCGGTGAGTGCGAAAAGTGCCAGTTTGGGTTATTGCTCGAACGTAAGATGAGTGGTGAAAAACGGCTAGTGTGTGCTAAAAAGTCTTGTAGCCATAAACAAACCTAGCCATTAATTAGGGGCTGTTTATCTTTTGAGTTCATTTTTGCAGCAAGTTGTTTGGGGTTTCTACAAGGCAGAGCCTATGTGGTGTAGCTGGCTCGATAATAGCTCCTGCATTATCCTAATGAGCTACATCCCTGTAGCAATACACGAATAGGCGATAACGCCGTAGAAATAATAAACAAATGCTGTCCGTTGGATTCAACTAAAAGTCTTTTGTGCGGCGTTATTCGTCATTCACTGGGGTAAACCCAGCATCAATCGTCATGCCTCGCCCACAGCGATGTGGGTGCTTATGCTCAGTCTGGAACAATGAACATGTGCCCAAAATCCTTTTAGATTGAACAAAATTTGAACCACAAAGCTCAATAGACCCTAGTAACTTCAAAAAGCAGTCAGTTTTTGAAGTTACTTTGCACTAATTAAGAGCATTGCTCGTTAATGTATTGCTTGATATCGGAAAACGTATTTTCTGGCAATAACGCGGCAATAGCTATCAGGCGTTGGTTTAATTGGGTTGTATCGTGACCAGATACATTAATATGCCCCATTTTGCGCCCAGCACGCTTTTCTTTGCCGTACCAATGTACATTCACACCTGTCATTCCCAAGATTACTTGCGGTAAGTTATCTTCGCCGAGAATATTGATCATGGCAGTCGGACGCGTTAATTCAGTGCCACCTAAAGGCAAGCCACTTACTGCACGAATATGATTCGCAAACTGACAACAATCGCTGCCTTGCTGCGTCCAATGTCCAGAGTTATGAACGCGGGGGGCGATTTCATTAACTAGTAGAGTGTCGCCGACTTGGAAAAACTCAATGGCTAGTACACCTACGTAATTCATCGATTGTGTTAAGCGGGCAAAAACTTCTGAGGCTTGTTGTTGCAAGCCTTCGTTGTCACAAAGAGCTGTTGATACTGACAATACGCCGTCAGTGTGGTGGTTTTCAGTGAGGGGATAAGTCTTCACTTCACCACTAACACTACGTGCACCAACCAAGGATACTTCGCGAGAAAATGGAATCATTTGCTCGGCAATCACGCCTTGATTTGGATTCGAGCTAATAAAACGTTCGATGTCTTGCCAAATAGCATCGGCGTGTTCTGCTGACTTTAACCGCCATTGCCCTTTGCCATCGTAGCCCTCTAATGCACTTTTTAATATAATTGGCAGTGAAAGTTGGTTGATCGCTTGCTTGAAGTCTTGCTCGTTTTTGATGATGAAATGCGGTGCATTGGTGACATCACATTGTGTTAATAACGCTTTTTCTAAACGGCGATCACCACCAATTTTTATCGCGTCAGCACTTGGTTTTAGTTTTCCTGATGCCTCACATTGGGCGAGCACATCATGAGCGACATGTTCAAATTCAGCTGTAATAACATCAGCAAACTCAATACCTGACTCAAGGTCACCAATTGTTTGTTCAGGTGCAAGTGGATTAACAACCCGCTTTGTCGTTACATCATAAGCAAGAACATTGGCATTAAACGGTTTAATACTCAATGCCATCATGCGTGCCAGTTGTCCAGCACCTAAAACCAAAACATTCATGCTAATTCCTATTACGCTGCTGGATCAGGATTGTTTAATATGTTGTCGGTTTGCGCTTTTCGGAAAGCTTCTACATTAGCCATAATTGTTTCATCATGAGTGCCAATGATCTGTGCTGCCATTAAACCTGCATTGGCTGCACCAGCGTCGCCAATGGCTAATGTACCGACGGCAATTCCTTTAGGCATTTGAACAATTGATAATAAAGAGTCTTTACCGCTCAATACACGTGATTGTACGGGAACACCTAACACTGGTAGGCTCGTGTAAGCTGCCGCCATACCTGGTAAATGTGCTGCACCGCCAGCGCCTGCAATGATCACTTTTAATCCACGCTCTTTGGCAGATTCTGAGTATTGGGCTAACAAATGAGGAGTACGATGAGCTGATACAACTTTGGTTTCGTAAGGAACGCCAAGGTCATCAAGCATTTGAGCTGCATGTTGCATGGTTGGCCAGTCTGATTTTGAACCCATGATAATACCGACAGTCATTATTTTTACGCCTATGTTAGATGGTTTATTGTGTGTGCTAGGTCACATTTTTCGGGGATTATATACCCAAACGACCTTAAGATGCTAGCTTGGTTCACCGCCGTTTTTGTGAAAGCAAAATTAAAGTTATGACTAGTTGCTGTGTTGTAATCTTGGTAAAATCCGCTGCAGAAATATTTAGTGAGAAATAACCGTGACATATCAAAGTGCGCAACAAGCTTTTTTAGCTGGTGGATTAATTGCTTATCCCACTGAAGCAGTATTTGGCGTTGGTTGTGATCCCGATAATAAGCAGTCGCTAGAACGACTATTGGCAATGAAACAGCGTGACCCTAATAAAGGGTTAATTTTATTGGCAAGTAGCTTTGAGCAATTGATGCCTTATATCGACCACACGCGACTAACTCCTGATATGATAAGTGCTATGTTGAGCCAGTGGCCAAATGGGGTGACACAAGTTGTGCCTAAAGCGGTAAATTTAGCGCCTTTATTATCTGGTCAATTTGAAAGTATTGCCGTACGGGTGACCGATCAACCTGATGTTGTTGCATTGTGTGACAGTGTGGGGCGACCTATCGTATCCACAAGTGCTAATCTTTCAGGCGTTGAACCTGCTACAACGTGGCAAAAACTAGATCCTCAACTGATTGAGCAGTTAGACTATGTCATTAAAGGCACGACACTTGGTTTTGACAAGCCATCGACGATTATCGATGCAATTAGCGGTCAATGTTATCGTTAGAATAATTTTTAAGGGCATTAAACTATGACAACCCAGATTTCGGCAGAAGTCGTAAAAGAATATTTATTAGCGCTTCAATCGAGTATTTGTAAAGGCTTGGAAAGCCAAGAGCCGAGTGAACGATTTAAGCATGATGCTTGGCAAAGAGCTGAAGGCGGTGGTGGCGAAAGTCGTGTGATGACTAACGGTCAGGTTTTTGAACAGGCTGGTGTAAATTTTTCTTATGTGATGGGTGAAACCTTACCACCTTCTGCTACTGCGGCGCGCCCAGAGTTAACAGGTCGTCGTTATGAGGCGATGGGGGTGTCGTTAGTTATTCACCCCAATAATCCTTATGTGCCGACATCTCACGCCAATGTTCGCTTTTTTATTGCCTATAAAGAAGATGAAGAGCCTATTTGGTGGTTTGGTGGTGGTTTTGATTTAACACCGTATTATGGCAATGAAGATGATTGTAAGCATTGGCATCAAACAGCAAAGAATTTATGTGAACCGTTTGGTGAAGATAAATATTCTAAATACAAAAAATGGTGTGACGAATACTTCTATTTGAAGCATCGCGATGAAGCGCGTGGAATTGGCGGTTTATTCTTTGATGATTTAAATGAAGATGGTTTTGAGCAAAGCTTTGCATTTATGAAGTCTGTTGGTGATGGTTTTATAGAAGCATATTTACCTATAGTCAAAGCGAGAAAAGATACAGATTATGGTGAGCGCCAACGCCAATTCCAATTATATCGTCGTGGTCGCTACGTTGAGTTTAATTTAGTTTACGATCGCGGAACACACTTTGGCTTGCAAAGTGGTGGGCGTACCGAATCCATCTTGATGTCGATGCCACCATTGGTTCGCTGGGAATATTGCTACGCCCCAGAAGAAAACACTGAAGAAGCGAACTTATATTCACATTATCTACCAGTACGCGATTGGATTTAAACACACAAGATTTATAACCTTAAGGATTTAACTATGAAACAAATTTTATTAGCTGCAGCAACGCTCGTTTTATTAACGGCTTGTGGCAAACTTAACAACGAAAACTATCAACAAATCGAAGTAGGTATGGATTATAGCGAGATTGAATCCTTGCTAGGTAACCCTGCTGAATGTGATGAAACCTTAGGTATGAAACAGTGTATTTGGGGCGGCGATGAGAAAAATATCAGTGTGAAATTCGTTGCTGATAAAGTGACTATCTACTCTAAAAAAGGCCTGTAGACTTTATTAATCCATAAAAACCACTTCAAAATGACAATTTAATGGTGCATAGAAGTGGTTTTTTGTTATTGGGCTAAATAACAACGCAGGCTTGACACCAACTGATGTTTCTCGGGTTATATCGCGCCTAGAAAAGTGTGCTTCCTCATTAGTATCTAGCGTAATGGCTAGCGTATTACCATCATATAGCCAGTTTCCCTGCTTAAATTGCAATCTATATTGGC
The DNA here is from genome assembly GCF_051201665.1 of Psychrobium sp. nBUS_13. GTDB lineage: Bacteria > Pseudomonadota > Gammaproteobacteria > Enterobacterales > Psychrobiaceae > Psychrobium. Next base: position 44,781 of record NZ_CP179210.1, read on the forward strand.
CATCTTTGTGAATTTCTGTTTCAAACTCTACCGTGTGATCAGGTTGAAATGCTATTGTTGCGTATCCTGTTTTACAGCTAACAGATGCTAAATATGGCGGCATTGCATCATCTGGGTTGATGTCTGGATGGTGTAAATAAAGCCCAATATGCCCTTGATGATAATAATGTCTGCTTTGGCCAAATCTTAGCTCTGTGGCTTGTTCAAGTTTGTTATACCAATTGTATTAAGTAAGTGATCTTGTTGTGCGTAGAGAAAATCAGCTAAAACAAGGCGCTCGATTGACTAATAGCTGGCTATTAGGATTGAGAGCAACGCCATTTTAGTTCATTTTAACAAGTACAAGTGGGCAAATATTTAATGCAATTGGTATTATGCAATGCGACACCCTAATCGTAGTAAGCCTATTTGACCGCTTATTATTCTTCAACCAGCCATTCAATCGTATAACTTGCATGTTCATCTTGGGCTAAGTGCTTAAGCAACCAAGGCAAAGAGTCTTTTAATTGCTGCTCTAATTTCCAAGGTGGATTGACAATAATCATGCCTGTGCCAGTCATGCCATATTCACTGGTGTCTTGTTTAACGTTCAACTCGACACGTAAAATTTTACGGATCCCTTGTCGCTTGAACTTCTCACAGAACCGTTCTACTTGAGCACGTGAAACGACTGGATACCAAAGGGCGTAAATTCCGGTAGCAAACTTTTTGTGAGCCGCCACAATGCCATTGATGGCATCGTCATGTTCTGTCTTTAGTTCATATGGCGGGTCGATAAGCACCAATGCGCGACGCTGCGCGGGTGGCATAGCGCCATTTAGACCTTTGTAACCATCAGTTTTTTGAATACGAACTTTTCTATCACCAGCAAACTCTTGTTGTAACAAGGCTAAATCGGTTGGGTGTAGCTCGGTCAGTTCCATGCGCTGGCTATGACCAATCATCGACTTAGCCACTAAAGGAGAGCCTGGGTATTGTGACAATTCATTGGTTGGATTAAATGATTTTATCATATCAACGTATGTCGTCATTGGCGCTGGGATATCGTCACGTTGCCAGATCCGACCGATACCGTCTTTATACTCACCGGTTTTTTCACTGGTCTTGTCTTTTAGATTGTATCGACCGGCTGCTGAATGCGTATCGTGATAAACAAATGGTTTTGGCTTTTGCTGCAGCGCCTCAATAATTAACACTTGAGTAAGATGTTTTAAAACATCGGCAAAATTGCCTGCGTGAAAACTGTGGCGATAACTTAGCATGAAAAGGTCCAAAAATTATTTTGCGATAGTATACCCCTTAACCATTGAATGTTTTAGGATGGTGATAAATAAATTGATGAAAATGAGAGATTAATGAATCCTGCCGTTAAGCCATTGGTTGAACAAATAGATCGCGTTTTATTAGGTAAACAACATCAGATTAAATTGTCGTTATGTTGCTTAATGGCCGGTGGTCATTTGCTGATCGAGGACGTGCCAGGTGTTGGTAAAACGACATTAGCCAATAGTTTGGCTCATGGTTTTGGATTAACGTATCAACGCGTTCAATTTACGAGTGATATGTTGCCAGCCGATTTGTTGGGTGTGTCCATTTTCAATCAAGATAACCATGAATTTAGTTTTCATAAGGGGCCTATATTTAGTCAAGTGGTACTGGGGGATGAAATTAATCGAGCTAGTCCCAAAACACAGAGCGCTTTGTTAGAGGCGATGGCTGAAGGACAAGTGAGTATCGATGGAGATACTTATACGTTGCCGCAACCATTTTTTGTTATTGCGACGCAAAATCCCTTGGAGCACTCAGGCACATTTGAGTTACCTGATTCTCAGTTGGATCGATTCTTAATGCGCGTTACGTTGGGATACCCTAGTGTGGATGCAGAAAAGGCAATGTTGCTGCAATCGACCCAAACATTAGCGTTGCAACAGTTGATTAATGGCGATGAATTATTGGCTATTAAGCAAGAGATTGAGCAAGTTAAGGTCGCTGATGCTGTTATTGATTATATTCTACGCATCGTTGGTAAGACCCGCAGCGATAGTAATTATGCACATCCATTATCGCCTCGGGCAACACGTTCGTTATTAGCGGCGAGTAAATCATGGGCATTTATTGAGGGACGTGATTACGTATTACCTGAAGATGTGCAAGCCATCTTACCAGCTGTGTGTGAACATCGACTCCGTGGCTCGTCACAAACTCGGGCACAGAGTTTGAGTGAGCAGCTATTACATAGTGTTGATCCATTAGGGTAAAGCGATGAAACAACGATTACAGCAACGTTGGATACATTGGCTCAAGCGGCGAATGCCTATTTTGCAAGAAGTGACACTACATCGACGTAATATTTTTATTTTACCTAGCAAGTTTGGCGTAGTCTTTGGACTGTTAAATGTCCTTCTCTTTGTGATAGGAATTAATTATCAGAATAACTTGGTGATTATGCTGAGTAGTTTTTGTTTTTCGCTATTCGTAACAACGATGCTGTTTTGCTATCAAAATATGGCAGGTATGTTAATCAAGCCTGTTGTGCGACTAGAATACATTGCGTCGCAGTTATTAAGTATCGAATGTCAGGTAAGCTGCGACAAAGGGAAACACGGAATTTACTTTAGGTATAAGTCACAACCACAGCAACTGGTTTCACTATTAGAGCAGCAGTCTTCTATTTCATTAACCGTAAAAGAAAAATCTCGCGGTTTGCATCGATTACCGAGATTGATCGTTGCCAGCGAATACCCTTTAGGGTTGTTTCGCGCATGGGCTAATCTTGAGTTTGAGCAAGATGTCATTGTTTTTCCAAAACCCATTGCAAGTAGCCAATCTTTATCTGCAATCGAACAAGGTGATGGTGCTTATTCGTCGAAACGCACAGTTAGCGGTGATAGTTTTTCTGGGCTGGAACCTTATCGAGAAGGAGAGTCTCTTAAGCGAGTTGCGTGGAAACAGCTTGCACAAGGGAAGGGGGTTTTAAGTAAACAATTCGAGCAAACGCTCGGTGAACCTCAGTGGTTAGATCTCGATGATATTGATGGCGGTGATATTGAAATGAAATTAAGTCACTTAGCTTACTTAGTAAATTACTATTCGAGCCTAAATCAACCATTTGGTGTCAAGCTTGGCAACAAAAAGATACCCGTTGGACACGGCAATAGTCATCGTAAGAATGCACTTACTTTGCTAGCAACGTTTGGTGTTTATCATGAATAGCTCATGGTTAGTTAATCGACATATTATAGTGTGGATGATTACGGCATATTTTATCAGTGTCTTAATGTTGTTGGACTATACACCATGGTGGATATTGCCATTTAGCGGCATTGCTATTGGTTGGCGTTGGCTATATGTGATTGGCAAGGTCAGTGTCTTTAATCGTCTTGCGCATCATGGATTAACACTTTCTGCGGTTGCCATGCTCATCGTTACCAGTCTGAATAATGGCATCATGGAGAATATGGTAAACCTATTGCTGCTTGCTTATGGCTTAAAATTCATAGAGCTACGGCAAAAGCGCGATGTGTTAGTACTGGTGATTGTTGGCATGATTACTATTGCGGTGACCTTTATTTACAGTGAATCTTTAACGACGACACTAGTGGCTGCCGTTTTGGTTGTACTGCATTTGAGTATTTTACTGTCATTACATGCGCCGAAAATGCGCTGGCATAAACAGTTGCAGCTGGCGGCCAAAATTGGGGCTTTGTCTTTGCCGTTAACAGCAAGTTTGTTTCTGGTGATGCCTCAAATTGGTCCGTTGTGGTCGATGTCAGTTGCTGGTGGCGCCACAACCGGATTATCTGACAATATGTCACCTGGTGATATAGCGCAGCTTCGCAGTAGCTCAAAACTGGCGTTTAGCGTGACATTCGATGGAGAGCCTATACCGAAGCAACAGCGATATTGGCGGGCACTGGTGCTTGATAAGTTTGATGGTCGCCAATGGCAACAACGAGAAAAGCGTTCACGGTGGTTACCTTATAAAGACGAAGTTACTTGGCCAGATCTCTCCGGTGAGCCGAGTATAAAATATAGGATCATCGCTAAATCGAGTAATCAGCATTGGTTGTTTGGCTTAAACGTTGCGACAAGCGCTGATAACAATGTGAAGTCGATGGCCGATCTTACGCTAAAATCGAGGAGTCCGCTGGCATCAACCACAGCGTATGATGTCATTAGTTATCCTCAATTAGCGAGTAAGTTGACTTTAACTGCTGCACAACGTGTGCACAATTTGCTTGTGCCTGAGCATAGCAATCAACAAACAAAGGCATGGGTAGATATTCAAAGACCGCTCTTCGATTCTGACTTGGCTTTTGCCCAATCAATACTCCGGATGTTCAACGAACAGTCTTACTTTTATACGCTTGAGCCACCATTATTGGGGGATAACAGCGTTGACGATTTTCTATTTTCAACGCAGCGAGGTTTTTGTTCTCATTATGCCAGTGCTTTCACCTTAATGATGCGATATGCCAAGATACCCGCGCGCGTAGTAACAGGTTACCAAGGTGGAGAATGGAATGAAGAAGTTAAGTATTTAAATGTATATCAATATGATGCTCATGCGTGGACCGAAATTTGGATTGACGGCTCGGGTTGGGTTCGCATCGACCCTACGGCACATATTCATCCAGACCGCGTTATTTCAAGTTTAGATGACCAACAAGCTCAGCCATTTTTAGGAGGCAACACTTTCAGTTTGGTTCGCTATAAGCAAAACCCTTGGTTAAATAGTTTACGCTTAGCGTTAGCTGACGTTGAGTTTTACTGGAGTCGTTGGGTTGTTGAATATAACAGTGATAAGCAAATGCAACTGTTGGAGATGTTGCTTGGAAAATTGACGAGCTTAAAAGTGATATTATTTACGCTGACGTTGATGGCTGTCATCGGATTAATGCTGTGGTGGCAAAGCGGGTTTCGTTGGCAACGCCCGACAACAAAAGAGCAATTTGAGCGAGTTTATGCAGCACTGATTAAGCAAATGGCAATTCATGGCGTGGAGCGACAATGTCATCAAACGCCAAACCAATACTGCCAATTACTTATTAATAAATATCCTAATTTAGCAATTGAAATTCAAGAGTTTACTGATTTTTATAATCAAATAAATTATCAAGAAACAGCAACTGTTTCACCGCAAGATGTAAAGCATGCCAAACGTTTATTGATGCAACTATTCCAAAAAATCTAGAATGGCATGGGCAACATCACGTGGTGCCTCCATTGGTAACAAGTGGTGTTGTCCTTGAAATTCAATATAGGTATCGTGCGGTTTAATCTTTTGCCATTTTGACCATGATTTTGGTGTTAGGAATTCTGAATTTTCTGCCCGTAATCCTAAAAATGGTTTGTTTAGTTTGCGCAAAATGGGCCATGCATGTGGTGGATGTTGATAAAACCAAGCTTCCCATTGTTTGCTATAACGTAATTGCCAATGCGAACCAACTTGTTTGGTGCCGCCGACGATGAACTGCCATAACGCTGGGTCTGAAAGTGCCTGGTAAGCACGTTTACTGCGATGGAAATCAAACGCTTGCTGCAGGCTTTGCCATTGATCGGGGCGACCTAAGGTTTTCTTAATCATTTTTGTGCCGCTAGTTAGCTTATTCGGTAGGTAGTTTGCTAACTTTACCAATGGTGTCGGCAGAAATATCGGATCAATAAAGACAACTTTATCAAATAATTCAGGTGCTTGTTCAATTGCCATCAGTAAAACAATGGCGCCCATTGAATGACTAACACAATGGAAAGGCTTGCTTTGACGGTGGGATCGGGCAAATTTTAACAAATCGTTTGCGAGCTTTGGCCATTGATTTTCAAGCCATGGATCACTGTCATCCCAGCATGCTCGACTCAACGGCGCTAATACGTCGTAACCTTTTAGTTGCTCTAGCAATGGTTTATAGCAGCCACTTGGATAACCATTGGCATGAATGAATAAACAGGGGATATCACCTTGAGAAAATTGGAGATATGGGATCTCAGTTGACTGACAAACCAATTCGTCAACGCTATCATGCTTGTGGCTAGTATCCATGTTCTGGCATCATACCTATTCTAAAATTATTCGGAAAAACAATGAGTCATTGGTTAGGGAATTTACAACAAAGTACGCTTCAAGGCACTAATAATATTACAATTCATTATTGTGCAATGGTACAGACTGAACCATCTCCAGCCATGATAATGGTTAATGGACGGACTGAAAGCTACTTGAAGTATCAATCGCTAATTAATGAGTTTTATCAGTTAGGTTATAGCGTTTACATGCTTGATCATCGTGGGCAAGGTTTGTCGCAACGATTACTCAACAATCATCACAAAGGCCACGTTGAAGATTTTTCTTTCTACATTGAAGATCTGACATTGTTCATTGATGATATCGTTTTACCTAATGGGCATTCTCATCATATTTTATTGGGACATTCGATGGGGGGTACCATTGCAACTCGTTATGTTCAAACTAAAATTCATCGAATTGAACGCCTTATTTTAGCCAGTCCAATGCATGGTATTTTACTACCAGCACCGCAATTTATTGTTGAACAGCTGACCAATGCTGCCATGATGACAGATAGACTATTACAACGCGAATCAAGTTATGTATTGGGGGGTAAACCCTATGATAACGCCGAATTTGAAGGTAATGATTTAACACAGGATGAGTCGCGTTATTCAAACTTTCGACAAGTGTATGAGGATACGCCACAACTGCAATTAGGCTCTCCAACTTATCATTGGCTGCAAACTTCATTGCAGGCATGTAAAGCCTGTTTACAAGATGCCGAAAAAATTACGATACCAACATTATTACTACAGGCTGGCGCAGATACCATTGTTGATAATAATGCCCAAGATGAATTTGTCTGTAACATGCAGCCATCATTGATTGAGAAGGTAGAAATTGTCGGTGCACGTCATGAGCTGTTCTTTGAACTGGAAGATTACCGCACTCAAGTTATTGCTCAAGTGCGACGGTTCTTAGCGTTTAATGATGATGCTGAAAAAGTTAATGGTGATGTTTAGCCTTTAAACTTCGATAAAACAATTCAGTCGTGCGTTCTTGTGATAACCAATTACTGTATTTTAAATTTAATGGGCTTAACGGAGCTATTGCAACAACTTCTGCCATTGTTTTGTTGCCACTCATTGCTTCTATCATGAGGCTGCGTGCGCGTTTTAATAAGACTAAGTATTTCTTTAAGCTTTTTTTATCAGTGACTTGCCCATGACCAGGAATGATAGTAGTTTTGTCATCTGCGTGAGTTAACACATCTGTTACAGCGTCAATCACACCGCTTAAACTACCGCCGCTATCAACATCGACGAAGGGTAATCCACCGAGATTAAAGTAAATGTCGCCAAGGTGAATAACGTTTGCTTTTGTGAAAAATACGACTGAATCGCCATCTGTGTGAGCATGAAGGTAATGCTTTAAATTGGCTTTTTCATTATTAAAATGCAATGTCATATCGTGACCAAAGCTTAATACAGGCAGAAACTTTGAGTTTTTACCGTGTTTTTCTTCCAATCTTTTATGAACATTGTGATGAGCAATGACATGGCTTCCATCGTTGGCAAAGTTTTCGTTACCGCCGGTGTGATCACTATGATAATGGGTACTAACTACAAATTCTGCTCGATTAGTTTGAATGTTTCCTAACGCTTTTTTAATGTCATTTGAGAGGCGAGCAAATTGATCATCAATGATATAGAGTCCGTCCTTGCCGTGGCTTACTGCTATGTTACCGCCTTGTCCGTAAATAACATGTAGTTGCTTAGCAACCGGCGTTACTGTGAGTGGGCTCTTGTGCTCGTCAGCAATTGCTAATGGTGAACCAAGTAATAAACCGGCACTTAATAATGTAGTTAATTTCATTATCGATACTCCTATGTATGGTTGGTTATTGGTTCTCACTTTGACATACTAGGCTCACAAGGTAAATCATAGAAATGTAACCATATGAATGTAAGGTTTTTAATCATTAGCCTCTTAGTAATCAGTAGCTATCCTGTTCTAGCAAACGAGAGTAATTTCTCTGTTGATAATAAGCCCGTCACAGGGAAAATTGTGCCGTTAAATAGTCAAGATTTGTGTGATGTTGCGGCAGGCGCTAAAGCTTATTTGGATAAAGGAGAGGATTATGATGCATTGGCTAATCATGCCGGAATTAGTGAAAGTTTTGGAGGGAACTTAGTAAGAGTTAAAGCGACACTTTCATTTATTTGTAAGATAAATCAGGAAGATAAACATTCAAGTCGCCCCTCTCGTTTACATGATATTAATTTTATTAATCAACACTTTGAACGCGTACGCTGGCGACCAGATCAAGAACAGTCAGCAAAATTTTCACATCAGAAACCACTGTTAAAAAATATGCCAGCAGACAAATTACTGCTAACTAAGTATTACATTAAAAAAGCGACTGGCAGCTTGGCTAAGTCGAGTGATACGCCTCATGCGTTGTATGAAATACCCTATGATGAGCAGTCATTAACACTCGAACAAGCCGACGCTAAAAAAGCGAGTATTACCCGATACCAATATACTAAGCAGCAGGTGCTAACAGGTGTGTTAGACAAACAAGGTCTTGCGAAGCCAATGGTTTGGTTATCTCGAGATAATTTAGAAGATACGCTGATGCAAGGGACTGTCATGATTGAAGATAATCACGGTAAAGCGATGCATTTCTACAATGTGCATCGCAATAATGGTATCGGTTATGATCGTAATCTCAAGAAAGAACAGCAAGGTCGATATTGGTATTTTAAACAAACAAATAGCGTGTTGGGTTACGGCAAGGATGCAAGTTATAAAGTGCCAATTAAACCGCTCGTTACTGTGGCTGGAGATCTTGCTCATTTAGGGTTGGGCAAACTTATCATGCTAAGCCACAACAACGAACACCGTTTAGTGGTGCTGGCTGATACTGGTGGGGCATTTGAAAACAATCAATATCAGTTGGACTATCTCGGCGGTTATTTTTATAACTGGCAAGATTACATCAAGACCTATAGGAATTTTCCTGATTATGTTGAATCTCGTATTTTGCTATTGAAAGAAGGGCATTAGGCATGATGGCGCCGCAATGGATAAATGACAACAAAGTCGATTGGCAACGCGGTGAGGTGACCGTCGCCACGCAGATAAAGTCAGTTGAACCTAAAGCAATGGCGGTATTGCGAGTGCTTGTTGAAGCGAAAGGTGATGTTGTTACCCAGCAAGAAATTTTAAGTCGGGTGTGGGGAGGTGTTGTGGTTGCTCCGAATGCGCTTCAACGATGTATTGCGCAATTACGTAAAGTATTTAACGATGATGCAAAAACACAATCGGTCATCAAAACACATCCTAAGTTGGGTTATAGTTTAGTGGCTCATGTTTCACTATCTGCTAGTGAGCGTGTAGTGACTAATCGCTCATTTAAGCTCTATTCATTGCTGTTTTTTTCTGCTGTTGCATTGGCGAGTGGCTTGTTATGGCCGCCCAGTGATAAAGGGTTATCAAGTTTACCAATAAGTGTTCAGCAAGTATCGATGATAACGAGTGACGATGCGCCACAATTTGGCGGTGTCGTTGTTGATGACAACATCATTTTTATTGAAGGCGATTTACCACAACATCAACGAATTGTGTCTAAACACCTTAACGATGGTCAAACAGTAATATTGTCAGACAATCTTTGGTTAAATGGTGAGTTGGCGGTTAGCTTTGAAAGGGATGCGCTGTACGTTAGTCGTTTATCAATCACTGATGACATTAAGTGTAGTGAAATAGCTAAATTGTCCCTTTATTTAGGCGAAGATAAAGCCAGTGTTATTAAATCGAGCGCGTTGAAAACAGTGATACCTTGTGTTCAAGGCTTTTACCATCAGCCTCAATCATTTGGCCAAGACAAGTTGTTAACGCTTCATCGTTATGGTGATGGTATTAATAGTTTGCAATTACACGATCTACTTAATGGCATGATTACGAATATCAATCATCAACTTGGTGATTTGGTTAAATTAGCGGTTGCAAGAGACACTAAACAACTGGCTATTCTCAGTCATCAACAAGGGAAGTTCCAAGTCAGTTTGGTATTACTCGCAAATAATAGTCTTGAAGTATTGCAGCAATGGAATGTTGAAGATGCAGTTGCAGACTCAGCAATTCGTTGGCTGTCAGTCAATGAATTCGCGATAGCTGCTACGCAGTCACTTAAATTCTTTCGAGTCGATGGAAGCGCGCATTCACTAATGATGCCTAGTCGTGACGCCTTGTTTGCTGTCTTACATTATGATGACCGATTTATTGTTGAGCTGGGACGCGAAGATTGGGATGTTCATCAAGCACAATTAGATGGCGATAGTTCAAACGCTAAATACGAAAATATCGCTCGCTCTATCTATGCAGATTCTTCTGGTAGTTTTAGACCGCAACACCCCTCTGTAAGCGTGTTGTCGTCACGTAGTGGCAATAAACAGATATGGCTTAAGAAAGAAACAACTAACCTGCAACTGACTGGCAGTCAATATGATGTCTCTTCCTATGTCTGGTCTGGTGATGGTCTAGCCATTATTTATGTTAGTCATGGTCAACTGTGGATACAAAAGATCGGTGAGTCAGCTCGAAAGCTAGCGGCGTCATTTGAAGTGCATAGTATTTATCAGTGGTTTATTGACAATCAAAACGCTAAAACGCTGTTAGATGTCGTTATTAATGGGCACCGTGCGCTCGTTGAATATGACTTAGTCTTAGAAGAAGTGACATCGACAATAAATATTGAGACTCAGTGGGCGCAACGTACCAGTTATGACCAATACGTCATCAGTTCTCAAGGTGGTTATTTGAAAAAATTGCACGTTAATAACAATGAAATTGATGTTAGTGATATTGAGCAAACTCAATCAATGAAACTGCAATGGCGTTTTTTCTATCGTGCTGATCACAGCTTATATTTTCAAGATAAACAACAGAACATTTGGCGTTTATCAATGGCTGATCTTGGTCTGGAAAAAGTTGGACATTATGATGAGAACACCTTACTGATGACCGATATAGATCCTCAGCAAAGTCGTTACCTCAGTGATGCGTTTAAACGCAAAGTAAGAGACTTTGCGTTTATTAACTAGTTTCTATCAATGATCCGCTGGATATAATCAGTTGCTTCTTGGTTTTTCTGTGTCTGGGCGAGACTTAGTGCGTGAGTAATGACCTTTTTGTATAAAGCGGGGTGGCTATTTTCTAAATGAACATTTGCTAAAATAGTTCGGTAATAAATGTTGTCTGGCTTTAACTTAAGAATATGTTCAAGTGTTTCTATTTGAGCTGCTGCCTGATTATGTTGGCCATAGTAATCACTTAAATCATGAAGTGTGTTAACTGGTGACAGCGCATAACCGTATTTTCTTTCTAACGATTTGTAGTATCGATTAACAGCAGGTACGCCTTCTTTAGCCATTAATGATAAGTCTTTCGGGTTGCGATCTGCGAATACTTGTTCTAATGCCTTCGGTAATAACGCCATTGGCGCTGTGTAATAGTTAATGTCGCTTTGGTTATCTAAATGCAGAGCCAATTTAGAATGGGTTTGGTGGCTGAATGTTGAAAGTTCTTCAAACGCACTGTGATTCTGAGAGAAATTACCTAAAGAAATATACGCTGAGCGAAACTTTAACTGGTCACTGGTCAATTGTTGTTTTATGCGAGCCATGAGGTTACTTTTGTCTAGCACCCACGCTGGATTGATGCTGATGTAGGCGTTAAATAAATGTGGTGCATCAGCTAGGATATTTAATGGTAGGTTAGCGTTTGTTGAGTAGCCTTCCAAAATACTAAATGGCAATAATGGATAACGTTGTTTTATTTGAGGTAGGATTTCGCGCTCTAATATCTTTATCGTTAGTTTTGTATTGAGTCCTGACGCTTGGACATCTTTACCTTGTTGTTCATTTGGCGAGGCAATATAAGGCAGCTGCACAACAATAAGTGGCGGAATAGGGCCAAAACTTACATGGCTCATCCAGTTTATTTGTTCAACCATAGACTTTAATCGCCTATCACTTGCGGTTGTATACAGCGCAATGTAGCGTTGGTCGTCATTATCTTTGAAATTGGTGGGTAAGGTTATCGATACTGAAAGAGGCTGCTTGGTAAATTGACTCTTGATGTCAATTTGATGAGTAATTTGTTGGTTGGCATGAGCCAACGTGGTCACGCCCAGTAAAATGAAGAAAATTAGCGTCTTAGTAACGGTTAAAGTCATGGTTATTCCTTGTGAATGAGTTACCGAGTATTTAACGTGCTTATTACGCTAATAGATTGATTTTTTTATGTGTAAAAACTGATTTTTTTATGATTATTGGTTAAAAAACTTGATGAAAGACAAAGCGATATTTTTCATATCTAAGCTATGATACATTAGCGCTTATATCCCTTACTTAAATAACATGACACCCTCGAACTTATGCAAACACGCTCTTTGATTCGAATTCTTGGTTTATTGATTACCATTTTTAGCACAACTCTACTTATTCCTGCGTTAATTGCGGCGCTGTACGATGATGGTGGTGGTGTTGCCTTTGTTCAATCATTTATTGTATGTGTCATCATCGGTTTGTTTTGTTGGTACCCTAATCGAGAGCATAAGCGTGACCTAAAAGTGCGCGATGGATTCGTGGTGGTGGTGATGTTTTGGTTAGCGCTGGGAAGTGTTGGTGCGGTGCCTTTTGTGCTGTCAGACAAACCCGATATGAGCTTGACAGATAGCGTATTTGAATCTTTTTCAGCTCTGACAACCACTGGTGCAACGGTTATTACTGGGCTTGATAACTTACCTAAAGCAATACTGTTTTATCGACACTTACTGCAGTGGTTAGGTGGAATGGGGATAATCGTACTCGCTGTTGCTGTACTGCCAATGCTTGGTGTCGGTGGAATGCAGCTATACCGTGCTGAAACCCCTGGGCCTGTCAAAGATTCAAAGATGACACCACGAATAGCCGAAACGGCTAAGGCGTTATGGTATATCTATTTGGTGTTAACAACCTTGTGTAGCTTGGCTTATTGGGCTGCCGGCATGACACCTTTTGATGCCATTTGTCACAGCTTCTCTACGATAGCAATAGGTGGTTTTTCTACGCATGATGCGAGTATTGGTTACTTTGACTCATCACTTATCAATTTGATTTGTGTAATATTTCTACTGATATCAGCGATTAATTTTAGTTTGCATTACGCGGCGATTATTCGCCCGAAGCAAATGCTTCGTTCTTATTTTAAAGATCCAGAAATGCGTTTGTTTTTCTTATTCCAATTGGCGCTTGTCGTCATTGTTTTTAGCGTTCTGTATCGTGAAAACATTTATAATTCAGTAGACGAAGCCTTTGATCACGCTTTGTTTCAAGCGGTATCTGTTTCCACAACGGCTGGATTTGGCACACAAAGCTTTAGTGGTTGGCCGCTGTTTTTACCTTTATTGTTAATTTTTGCTTCCTTTGTTGGCGGGTGTGCTGGCTCAACTGGCGGCGGCATGAAGGTTATTCGTGTTGTATTACTATTTTTACAAGGCGCACGAGAGCTTAAACGATTGGTTCATCCACGCGCTGTTTATGCTATTCGTCTCGGCAATAAGGCTTTACCAGATAGGGTTGTCGATGCGGTTTGGGGATTCTTTGCTGCGTATGCATTAGTGTTTGTTATTTGCATGTTGGCGCTACTATTCACAGGTCTTGACGATATTACCGCGTTTAGTGCAACGGCAGCTTCTCTCAACAACCTAGGCCCAGGACTTGGCGAAGTCGCTGCTCATTACGGTGATATTAATGATGCGGCAAAATGGATTTTGGTTATTGCAATGTTGTTTGGACGCTTAGAAATATTCACCTTACTAGTCTTATTTACACCCGTATTTTGGAAAAACTAATGTCGACGATTGCTTTAATTTACTCTACTCATGATGGCCAAACATTAAAGATATGTCAGCGTATTGCGCAACGTATGCAAGCCAATGGGCAGCAAACGTCATTACTGTCATTGGCTGACTGCAGCACTATTAATTGGCAAGAATTTGATCAGGTTATTATTGGCGCTTCTATTCGTTACGGTCATTTAAACAAGGCGTTATATACGTTTATAGAAACTCATAAAGAGTCGTTAGAACAGATAAATAATGCGTTTTTCTGTGTCAATCTTACCGCCAGAAAACCAGAAAAGAACACCCCAGAAACCAATGCGTACATGAAGAAGTTTTTAACATTATCATCGTGGCAGCCGCAAAATTTGGCCGTATTCGCTGGTGCGCTACTTTATAGTAAGTATGGGTTCTTCGATAAGTTTATGATTCGGCTAATCATGAAGATTACTGGTGGAGAAACTGATACCAGTAAAGATATAGAATATACAGATTGGGACAAAGTCGACGCCTATGCTGACACGCTATTGGCGTCTTTAGCTTAGTTGCTAATTCAATGAAATTTCCAATTCATATCGCATCGCCAGCACCTAACTATAAACAGTTTTTTATGCTGGCTGGTGGTTTGATATTGGTGCTAGCAATAGTTGGGCAAATAGTGTGGCCAACGCTCGCTTTGCAATTTGGTTTATTATGTCTTGGGGCTGTTGCGCTAATATCCATTGGTATTGCAAAGTATTTAGAGCCAGCAGTCAGTATTAAGTTGACTGAAAATTCGATCCGTTATTTCCATCGATATGGTCAATGGAAACTAGATTGGCGTAACATTAGTCGTATTCATATCCCTCGGTTTTATCATCAACTAGAACATCGAGAAATATCCTATATAGGGATAAAAGTAGATGATTTAGAAGCCTTTCTTGATAATGTTTCACCGCGCTTTGCAAGCCGAATTATTCATGAGCATCGCGATATTTTAGCACTCGCTATTTCCCAAGGTGATATCAATACGGCACAGGCGCAAATCAACTTATCACCATTCAAACTCCCTTCTGGATTTGAAATAAAGGGGTCGTTGGCGCCATTTTTCCATCAAATGATATTGTTAGAAAGGCTTTATGGCGCCCATTTGTTTATTCCGTTCAGCGGGTTAACAATGCCGCCTAACGACATTATTAATCAGATGAATATTATAAGAAAAATGCGCTAGGTGAGAAGAGTCGCTCGATGTCGCCAATGTGCTTCTTGTCGATTAAGAAAAGAATGACGTGATCGCCAGTCTTAATTTCAGTTTTATCATGAGCTATCAACACATCGTTATCACGGACAATGGCACCAATGGTCGCACCCGGTGGGATCTTAATATCCATAATACGGCGGCCAACAACTTTGGATGTCATGGAGTCGCCATTAGCAATAGCCTCAATGGCTTCTGCTGCGCCACGACGTAACGAATAAACATTACTAATGTCACCGCGTCTAACGTGGGAAAGTAAGGCTGAAATGGTAATTTGCTGCGGTGAGATGGTAATGTCGATGTTGGTATCTTCCATTAGATCAGCGTAAACGCTGCGCTGTATTAACACCATTACTTTTTTTGCACCCATTCGCTTGGCCAACATTGAAGACATTATATTGGCTTCATCGTCATTGGTTACTGCAATAAAGAGATCGGTTTGCTCAATGTGCTCTTCACTCAACAGCTCATGGTCCGCACCATCACCAACAAAAACAGTTGCTTTGGTTAGCTGTTGGGATAAGGCTTGCGCTTGCTTTGGGTTACGCTCAATGAGTTTAACTTGATGGCTATGCTCTAATTGCTTAGCAAGGCCTGCACCAATATTACCACCGCCGACAATCATTACGCGTTTGTAATGATTTTCAAGTTTTTGTAGTTCGCCCATAACGGCGCGAATATGGCCCGTTGCTGCAATGAAAAATACTTCGTCATCGGCTTCAATAATAGTTGTGCCTTGTGGCCTAACTGGGCGTCCTTGTCTAAATATCGCGGCAACTCGTGCATCGATGTTTGGCATGTGCTCTCTAAGTGCCGATAGCGCATGCCCTACTAAGGGGCCACCGTAATAGGCTCTTACAGCCACTAAACTTACTTTTCGATTGGCAAATTGCAATACTTGTAGTGCGCCCGGATAGTCTACTAGGCGGCGAATATAGCCGGTTACCAAGGTTTCTGGAGAAATCAGCTCATCAATGATAAAGCCAGTGTTCTCATTATTCTTTTCTCGTTTCTTGTCATCTTTGAAGCAAGCTTTTTTAGAATGAAAAAGATGCTTGGCAACGCGCAGGTAATCTTCATTACGGATACGCGCGATTTTTGTTGGGACTTTATATAACGAATAGGCGACATGACATGCGGTCATGTTAATTTCATCTGAATTGGTCACGGCAATAACAAGGTCGGCATCATCAGCTCCGGCATCAAGTAATACTTGTGGATGCGATGCATGGCCATGTACGGCGCGCAAATCTAATTTATCTTTGAGTTCAGCGAGTGCTGCTCGATCACTATCAACAATAGTGATATCGCTGTCTTCACCAACGAGGTTTTCTGCGAGGCTTCCGCCAACTTGCCCTGCACCTAAGATAATTATTTTCACGCGGCTTACCTTTGTTTATCGTTTTTGTAGTTTTGCGTAGTAAAAACCATCGCTATCGTTGTCACCAGGTAATAACTGCCATCCTGGTTGTTCAGGCGTATCGCTTTCATGTAATGGAATTAGTTCAGCGTCTTGATGACGTTGTAAAAACTGTGTTACTTGCTGACTGTTTTCGTTTGGAAGAATCGAACATGTCGCATAAACAAGCGTACCGCCAGACTTTAACAGTTGCCAGCTAGCATCGAATATTTGTTGCTGTAATTGGACTAATTGCTCAATATCGCTGTCACGACGTAGCCATTTTATATCAGGATTACGACGAATCACGCCTGTTGCAGAACAGGGCGCATCTAATAAAATGCGATCGAACTGCTTTTTGTCCCACCAAGCTTCTGGTTGAGTGCCATCACCGCAAATTAATTCAGCATTGAGGCCAATACGTGTCAGATTTTGTTGGACGCGGTCTAATCGCTTTTCATCACAGTCGAGAGCAACAACCTCAATATCCTTCGTTAATTCAAGGATATGGCATGTTTTACCACCGGGGGCTGCACAAGCATCTAGAATGCGTTCGCCTGATTGAGCGCCAAGTAGTTCCGCGGCTTGTTGCGCCGCAATGTCTTGTACAGAGCATGCACCGGTATCGAAATTTGGTAGAACAGTGACAGGCACTGGTTGTGCTAACAAAATACTGTTATCGCCAATTTCACCAGCAGTTGCTTCAATGTCTAGCGCAGCCAGTTGTGCAAGATAATCGTCACGACTTTGCATGGCGCTGTTATTGCGGATCCACATCGGTGAGCGTTGATTATTAGCGTGTAAAACTTGTTGCCACTGTTTCGGATAGGCTGCGGTTGCACGCTTAATAATCCATTTCGGATGATTAAAGGTGATAGGCCCTTTCGTTGGCATTTTTTCACGTAAGCTTTCATGCTCCCGCTGCAGGTTTCTTAGCACACCGTTAACAAGGCTTTTAAATTTAGGACGTTGTATATCATCGACAGCAGCAACTGTTTCGCCAAGTGCGGCGTGAGCAGGTACACGTGTGTGTAATAATTGATAAGCTCCCACTAACAACAGGTGATGTACAATGCGCTGCTTACCTTTTAATGGCTTATCCATCAAGGTATTAACGTAGTATTCCAACTGTGTTAACTCTCGCATTACGCCATAGGTTATTTCTTGAAGTAATGCTTTGTTTTTGGGATTGTCGATCGATGATTGTGCATAAGGCAGCGCAGTGGCAAGAGACTCACCACGTTCTAATACTGCTGCAACAGTTTGTGCTGCAAGGGCACGTAAATTCATAGCTGACTGCCTACTTCAAATAACGCTTTACGACTGTTTAATATATCGTTTATTGCCATTGCTTTTTTGCCTGGAAATTGAAGGTTCAGTAAGGTCATTGAGCCTTGGGCTGTTGCAACTACAATACCTTTCTTATCTGCACTGATAATGGTGCCCGCAGGCGCAGACACTGGCGTATTGTCGCAGGTTGCATGCCAAATTTTGACGTTTATCTCTGCAACTTGGAAATAAGAAACAGGCCACGGATTAAAAGCTCGAACGCAACGTTCAATATGCTGTGCACTCTCATTCCAGTCAATTTTAGCTTCGTCTTTAGATAACTTATGTGCATAGGTCGCCAAGTTGTCATCTTGAGTTTCAGCGTTTAGTTTGCCTTGGCTCAGTAAATCAATGGCTTCAACAAGAGCACCTGGTCCAAGTTCTGCCAGTCGGTCATATAATGTTGCGCTAGTTTCATCACTTGCGATATCTAAGCTTGCTTTATATAACATAGCGCCAGTGTCTAAGCCTTTATCCATTTGCATGATAGTAACGCCACTTTGTGCATCACCTGCCCAAACTGCACGCTGAATTGGTGCCGCACCGCGCCATTGAGGTAATAATGAACCATGAACATTGATACAACCAAGACGAGGTGTGTCTAAAACCACTTGTGGTAAAATTAAACCGTAAGCAACAACGACCATCAAGTCTGCATTAAATGATGCAAGCATTTGTTGAGCGTCGGTATCACGCAGTGATTTAGGTTGTACTACTGGTAAGTCATGCTCTAGTGCTAAGTTCTTCACGGCACTTGCTTGTAGTTTTTTTCCACGACCTGAGGGGGTATCTTCTTTGGTGTAAACCGCCACAATTTCATGTGACGATTCAATTAAAGAAGCGAGGTGCTTGGCAGCAAAATCTGGTGTGCCAGCAAAAATGATTCGCAATGGTTGCAAGCTAGTTTCCTTATTTCGCTAGTAATTTAGCTTCTTTCTCTAATTTTTTGGTAATTCGTTGGCGTTTTAACGGAGACAAATAATCTACAAATACTTTACCAAGTAAGTGATCAAGCTCGTGCTGAACACAAATTGCTAATAATTCACTAGCGTCAAATTCGAATTCTTTACCATCACGGTCTAACGCTTTAACTGTTACCGCTTCTGCTCGCTCAACACTTGCGTAAATACCTGGTACAGATAAACAACCTTCTTCGTTCATCATTGAACCTTCACGCTTGATGATTTCAGGGTTAACCATAATGATCGGAGTATCCTGATCTTCTGAACAGTCCATGACAACAATGCGTTGGTGAATATCAACTTGAGTAGCCGCTAGGCCAACGCCTTTTTCGTCGTACATAGTTTCTAGCATGTCATCGATAATTTTTTGTGTCTCGCTAGTAACTGCTGCAACTGGTTCTGCAACTGTGCGTAATCTTTTGTCTGGAAATTGTAATACTGTAAGAATGGCCATAATTTTTCTCGTTCAAACTATCAATCTAATGGTAGGTCCGCTATGAATCTGTGATATGTTGTTATTTTAAACATTTCATCAGCGCTTTGACAGTTTTATCTGGTTGAAGTGACTGGATTTTGAGATCATTGTTGCAATATTATTTCTTGATTGATTAAATCAAGATACTTTTAACTTTTTTAGAACGATTTACGCAAGGATTTTGCTATGTGGCGAGTGTTGATTTTATGCATTCTTACTTTGGTAGTTCATCAAGTGAATGCGGATGAATTAAAGGTGAAATCCGATTCGCCGAAACGTTATGTGGTGGTGAAAGGGGATACCCTGTGGGATATCTCTAGTAAGTTTTTATCAACACCGTGGCACTGGCCTGAGCTTTGGAGCATGAATAAGCAAATTTCAGATCCCCATTGGATTTATCCTGGTGATGTACTGAACCTAATAATGGTTGATGGCAAACCGCGTATTGTGATTGAGCGTAGCAAGCCAGCCCTTAAAATGACGCGTCATGGGCGAAAATCACGCAAAGTTAATCCAATTCCAACGATTCCTTTGTCTGACGTCATGCAGCATTTAACTGAGCATCAAATAGTAACATTAGGCGAGTACGATAATCTTCCTGTGTTAGTGGGCTCGGAGCGTGACACTGTTTTTTATAAGCAAACTGATATTGTTTTTGTAAATAAAAAGCTTGTTACAGGGGCTAAATACGGTATTTATTCTCGAGGACGTATTTTTTCTTCGCCAAAAACTAATCAAACGTTGGGGTTAGAGCTTAATTTAATTGCGAAAGGCGAAGCGACACAATCGGCTGATATTAGCCAACTACGATTGGATGATATTAAATCTCAAGTAAAAACAGGTGCTGTAATTATGCCGCTACCGGCAGATGACTTACCTGCTTATTTCTTACCGGAAGCTGTCTCAAGCGATGTTGCATCAGAAATAATTGGTTCAGCTAAAATTTATCGTGAGTCTGGTTTAAACGACGTTGTTGTTATTGATGGCGGTAGTGAGCAAGGCATTAAGCAAGGCCATGTATTTAGCGTTTTCCAACCGGGGAAAATTCAGTTTGTTGATAGTGAAGGGGAAGTGAGAGACCCAATCAACTTCCGATCATACGATCGCATTAAAGCGTATTTTGTTGATGAAGAAACTCAAAAGTTACCCAATGTATACCGTGGAAAAATAATGGTTTTCAGAAGCTTCTCAAATTTGAGCTATGCTTTAATTATCGATATTAAACGTCCTGTTAGATTAGGCGATGAGTTAATTAACCCTTAGGTATTAATTGTTCATTCTCCTTTTAGGCGTCATTAGGAGAATGAATGCAACGTCTACATCAGGTCCTCACGTTAGATTTATTGCCGCAATTAGGTGTTTATCGCCTATTGCAGCGATTGAGTGGGTTAGATGCTTTCCAGTTATTCAAATTAACAAGCCTCCAATTAAAAGAGCTTGGATTTAATGCTTCTCAAATTTCGTTAATTCAACATCCTCCAAATGACAAAATAGCCGCGGTAGAATGCTGGTTAACGCAGCAACCAAATCGTTTTGTTGTGAGTTATTTTGATGATAACTACCCGCCTTTACTTAAAGAAATCTCATCGCCACCATTATTGCTATTTTGCCAAGGCAATGTTGGATTGTTGCATGCACCACAAGTCGCTATGGTTGGTAGTCGCGCGGCAACCATTTCGGGTAAAGAAACGGCAAAGCGTATTGCTCATGATTTAGCTGCTCATGGTATTTGTGTTACTAGTGGACTAGCTGCTGGAATTGATAGTTGTGCTCATCGCGGAGCGCTAAATGCGCAGGGTGCAACTATTGCTGTAATGGGATGTGGTTTAAATACAATTTATCCAAAATCTAATGTGGGCTTAGCCTCTGAGATCCTCAACCGTGGATTATTAGTATCGGAGTTTTGGCCTGATATAACACCAAAAGCTTCTCAATTTCCAAGACGCAATCGTATTGTCAGTGGTTTGTCGCTAGGTGTTGTCGTCGTTGAAGCCGCTGACAAAAGCGGTTCATTAATCACTGCTCGTCTTGCCTCCGAGCAAAATAG
This sequence comes from Psychrobium sp. nBUS_13, assembly GCF_051201665.1. Taxonomy (GTDB): domain Bacteria; phylum Pseudomonadota; class Gammaproteobacteria; order Enterobacterales; family Psychrobiaceae; genus Psychrobium. The sequence continues at coordinate 66,125 of NZ_CP179210.1, forward strand.
AGAGGTCTTCGCAGTACCCGGTTCTATTAATAATCCAAAAGTGGCAGGCTGTCATAAATTAATTACTCAAGGAGCTAAACTTATTACAAGCGTGGCCGATATTTTAGAAGAGCTTCATCACTATAATCTTGTTAAAGAGCTTGATATTGGTGATAAAGATTCACATGACAACATTCACACATGTCAACATTCAGAATCAGTTGCCGATCCTATTTTAGCCAATACTGGCTTTGAGACGACAGCCGTTGATGTTATTGCACAACGTTGCGATATGACAATTGAACATGTGCTCGAGCGCCTTTTGATGCTTGAATTGTCCGGCCAAGTTAGTTCTCAACCTGGTGGTTATATTCGTATTAAGGGGGCAATTTAATGTTTGAATGTCTTATGTATTTATTTGAAAATTACAATCATAGTGAGATGGACGTAATGATGGAAAATAAAATCCTGACTGATGAGTTATCAGAAGCTGGCTTTCAAAAAGACGCCGTGTTTAAAGCGCTGGCTTGGATTGAGGGTTTGGCAGATATGCAAAACAGTCTTGATTATTCGGCACTATCACAACAACCTTTACAGTCTGTTCGTGTATTTACAACTAACGAATGTGTGCAATTAGATAAAGAGTGTCGCGGTTTCGTTTATTTTCTTGAAAGCATCGGTGTATTAAATCCTGAAACTCGAGAAATGGTTATCGAACGAGCCACGCAAATTGAAAGTAAATCCTTTTCCGTTGATGATCTAAAGTGGGTCGTATTGATGGTGTTATTTAATTTACCTGATCAACAAGCTGCGTTTACTCAATTAGAAGGGCTAATGTTTGATGAAGGTGGCGGCACCATGCATTAACTATTAATTACCATCAAAAATGAAAACCGCTAACTTAGCGGTTTTTTTAGCTTTGCTGTACTTTGTTATAACTAATAAGTTAAAAATGGTTGTTTGTTATTCCATGTGGGTATATTTTGTTGTTATTACGATGATAGAGTAATAGGCAATGAGTAATTTAATTCAACAAATAGTAAGCAAGAGTGTTTTTGCAAAAGGTGAAGTGGCTTTAGTTGGCGCTGGACCAGGCGATCCTGAGCTATTAACTATTAAAGCGTTGCGCTTTATTGAGCAAGCTGATGTTGCTGTTTATGACCGTTTAGTGAGTCCCGAAATCATGTCGCTACTTAGTGACGATTGTGAATTAATTTATGTTGGTAAAAAACAGGCGGATCATCGCTTAACTCAGGATAAAATTAACGAATTACTCGCAGAGCAAGCCAAACTAGGTAAGCGTGTTTTACGTCTTAAAGGTGGCGATCCCTTTATATTTGGCCGTGGCGGCGAAGAAGCACTTCATTTACTAGCTGAAGGAGTCAGTTGTCATGTTGCGCCGGGAATGACGGCAGCATCATCATGTGCTGCTTATGCTGGCATTCCGCTAACTCATCGTGGTGTTGCACAGGGCTGTAGTTTTATTACTGGGCATTTGCAGACCGAAGGGCGTTTGGATTTACCGTGGCCAGCCCTGAGTGTTGATTCGCAAACAATCGTTTTTTATATGGGAATTAATACATTAGAAACAATCAAGCAGCAGCTTATTGCACATGGACGTAGTCCTGATACACCAGCAGCAATCATTGAGAAGGGGACGCGCCCAGAACAAAAAACAATTCGCGGCACCTTAACTTCATTGCCTGAATTAGTTAAACAACATGATATAAAACCACCCTCACTAATTATTATTGGGCATGTGGTCAATCAGTTCGAAGAACAAAACCTAAACAATAACGGCTATTTTCAAGCCATAGAGTCTGAAGATGCAGTATTTTCCGATTTTCGTCGATACACAGCAGCTTAATGTTTTAGTGGTTGGCGGCGGCGAAGTCGCCACCCGAAAAATTGAACTGTTGCTTAAAAGCGCTGCCAATGTGACTGTAGTTTCTCCTGAATTATCAGCTGAAATTCAAGGGTTTGTGAATATTGGTCGTGTTGAACATATTAACGGGCTTTATCATGAGTCCATGCTAGATAACCGTCAGTTAGTTTTTGTTGCCACTGCAAATAATGAACTGAATGCGCAAATTAGTGCACAAGCCAAAGCGCGTAATGTTTTTGCTAACGTTGTCGATTCACAAGCGCTATGTCATTTCATTACCCCATCTATTATCGATCGCTCACCGATGGTCTTTGCTATAAGTAGCGAGGGTGCTGCGCCAGTATTGGTGCGTTATTGGCGTGAGCGATTAGAAAGTATCATTCCTTTGGCATTGGGCAAGGTTGCAAGCTTCTCTGGTAGTAAGCGCCAAATAGTAAAAGATAGCTTTAATGATGGTAATCAACGACGTCGTTTTTGGGAGCGTTTCTTCTCGTCTGGTGATAGTGATGACGTTTCAAAATTAAGCGGTTTATTCAAGCGTTTGTTGAATAAAGAACAACAAATCGATGGTGTTGACGGTGAGCTCTACTTGATACAAACAACGTCAGACGCACAGATGTTATCACTGGCTGCTCTGCGTCATATGCAGCAATCTGATATTGCATTAGTTGACGAAAATATCGACGATCAAGTTATCGAGCTGATTCGAAGAGATGCTAATATTTCTAAATTAAATCAGTCAGATAAATTAAGCCAGATAGAGCGTTTATTAAAAGATAATCAACGGGTTTGCATACTATCCAATAAACCCTTGGCGCAATGGCAAGGTGTTTATCAACAATTCTCTGCAGATTTTACGGTGCGTCAGTTTCATTCTGCGCTATCAATTGGCGAGTGATAGCGCTAGAGTAAGCCCATTATTAGTTTGAGCTTATTGAATTGTTATGAATATTTGGGTCGATGCCGACGCTTGTCCTGTTGTTATTAAAGAAATCTTATATCGCGCGGCTCATCGCGCCAAAATTTCCATGACGTTAGTTGCTAATCATGCACTGACCACTCCGCCTTCTCCCTATATTAAAACGCAAACCGTACTTAGTGGGTTTGATGTCGCTGATGATGAGATCGTTAAGCAGGTTGAACCCAACGATTTAGTGATTACCAGTGATATTCCGTTAGCTGATGAAGTCATCACTAAGAAAGCGAAGGCATTGAGTCCGCGTGGTGAGCTTTATACCAAGGCTAATATTAAAGCGAGATTAAATATTCGTGATTTTATGGATACGATGCGCGCTAGTGGCGTTCATACTGGCGGCCAAGCCCCGTTAAGCCAAACCGATCGCCAAAACTTCGCGAATCATCTCGATACCATTATTCGTAAGGCGCAATCGTAAATGGCTGCTCCAACCAAAATTGCACTAATTACTGGAGGCAGTCGCGGCATCGGTGCTGCTACAGCGAGAGTATTGGCGCATCAAGGTTATCGAATTTGCATTAACTATCGCGATAATCATCAAGCGGCCACAGCGCTACAACAAGAATTATTGGCAATATGTGAGCATGTGGTAATCAAACAGGCTGATGTTGCAAAAGAATCTGAGGCTGTTGAGTTATTTGAATTCATTGATGAGCATTTAGGATCCATCACGGCATTGGTGAATAACGCAGGCATTCTAAAGCAACAGTGCCGCTTGCAAGACTTAACGGCTGAGCGTATCAATGAAGTTTTGCAAACTAATGTCACCGGCAGTTTTTTATGTGCTCGTGAAGCTGTAAAAAGAATGTCGACAGCGCTAGGCGGACAAGGTGGTGCGATAGTGAACGTTAGCTCTGCAGCATCGTACACGGGCGCGCCACGTGAATATGTCGATTATGCCGCCTCTAAAGGCGCAATGGATAGTATGACGAAGGGATTGTCATTAGAGGTCGCCGCTGAAGGTATTCGGGTTAATAGTGTTCGGCCGGGTTGCATTTATACTGATATGCACGCTGATGGCGGTGAAGCGGGTCGAGTCGATAGACTTGCGCCATTAATTCCCATGCAACGTGGTGGCCAGCCAGAGGAAGTAGCTAATGCTATCGCCTGGTTATTATCTGATGAGGCGTCGTATGCAACGGGCACTTTTATCGACCTCGCTGGTGGCCGATAAAAGTCATTTCAAGGTTATTTAGATAGCGTTTCAATAAACTTATTGGATTCGGCAATCGATTGATTAACTTCTTTAATTAGAATTGCAATCTCTTGTTTTAATTGCTTAAATTCAACTTCTATCGCATTCACTGCATTGGCGTTTAAGTTGTGTTTCAAATAAAGAACATTATCATTTAATGCCGCTAATACGGGGTCCATTTTCTTTTCTGATTGATGCATACTCCGCAGCATTCGGGCATATAGTCGTTTGGTATCACTCAGTTGCTTTGAACTGTTTCGTTTAAACGTTGCGTTGCTATATTGGTCTATTTCATCTTCCCATTCACTAAATAGTGCTTGGGCAACTGATTCAACATTGCCGATACGTTTTGACACGAGCTCTTTGGCCTCTGTGCTAGCAGCGTATTGGTCGTTAAGATTGTTATAGATAGTTTCTAGCTCGCCACCATTAAAATTAATAAGTGCTGATAATTCTTCTAATGCAGAATTAAACTGCTGCTGCGCTTCGTTTTGAGCATCACGTGTGTCTTCTACGCGATCGACTAAAATGTCGCGCTTGTGAATACCGACTTTTTCCATCGCGCCATAATAAGCACTTTGACAACCGACTAAGGCAACAAGTGTTAGGGCAAATAAAAAGTTTCTCTTCATCATTATATCCTTATCAATCTATTTGAAATCGTGCAATTTCAAGTGGTTTGGTTATTATTGTATCTATACAATGTTGTGCAAAGGTCTGCCAAGTGAAAAATAAATTTTCAGTCGAAAATATTAAATCTATCATCGCTACTATTCCGGCGTTAGTGATGCATGTTTTTTATCGTGCAAAGCAAAATAGACTGCGCATGGTAGCTGGCTACCTCGCGTATGTGTCATTGTTGTCTATAGTACCATTGGTCACGGTGATATTTTCAGTTTTATCGGCATTCCCAGTATTTAAATCGATGCGGACTCAAATAGAAAACTATGTGTATGGCAATTTCATTCCAGCGTCTGGTGATGTTGTACAGCAGACGATCGGCGAATTCGTTGATAATGCTTCGAAAGGCGGTGCTATTGGTATCGGCGCATTAGTTATTTTCGCGTTAATGCTAATTTCCAATATTGATAAAGTACTTAATCAGATTTGGAAAAGCCCTAAAAAACGCCCGCTAATAATCTCTTTTTCAATCTATTGGATGGTCATTACACTAGGCCCACTGTTTGTTGGCGCTAGTATTGCGATTAGTTCATATGTGATTTCACTAGGTGGATTGCAAGAAGGCGTTTTTAGCGGGGTTATGGAGTTTTTCTTACGCTGGTTACCGCTATTTTTCTCTGTGTTAGCATTCTTAATGATGTATTTGATGGTGCCAAATGTTCGCGTTAAGGTGAGAGATGCTCTTATTGGCGCAGTAATCGCCGCAGTACTATTTGAATTAACCAAGAAAGGATTTGCTATTTATATTAGTAACTTTCCTTCATACCAGGCGATTTACGGCGCACTGGCTGCAATTCCTATTCTATTTGTTTGGGTATATTTATCTTGGATTGTGGTTCTCATTGGTGCTGAGATTACTGCTGGTTTACCTGAGTTTTATGCACCTAACAATGCTGCAAGTGATGAGCAACAGCCAAAGGAGTTAACAGATGAACGCGTTGTTTCCGGAGATAAAACCGTTTGATGAGCAATCTTTAACGGTTTCTGCTATTCATACATTAAGCATTGCTCAATACGGTAATCCCAATGGTATTCCGGTTGTTATCTTACACGGTGGCCCCGGTGGAGGGCGCAGTCCCCGTTTAACCCAATTTTTTGATCCAAAACATTATCGAATGGTGACGTTTGATCAACGAGGTTGTGGACAATCAACGCCTTATGGCGAGTTACGAGACAATAATGCTCAGGCGTTAATTGACGATATTGATACTATTAGGCAATTTTTAGGTATCGATAAATGGCTGGTATGCGGTGGTTCGTGGGGAGCGCAGTTAGGATTACGATACGGATTTCGTTATGCTGAACATGTGGTGGGGTTTATTTTACGCAGTCCATTTTTAGGGCGCCGACAAGATTTACAATGGCGTTTTGCTCCTCATGGTGGAGCGGCACAAATATTTCCTGATCATTACGCGGAGTTCAGTGAACGACTAGAGCGATCTGATACTTTAGACCCTGTGCTAGCTTATTGTAATGCGTTTCAACATGGCAGCGAATTTGAGCAACTTGCTGCCGCACAGCAATGGTCCATTTGGAAGGGCCGTTTGTCTCATTTGGTACCACCTAAAGTGGCGAAAGAGCGCTTTGGTCTTGGCAAGAAATCATTGGCTTTAGCGCGCATCGAAAGTTACTTTTATAAAAATAAATGTTTTATGCCTGACAATCATATCATTGATAATATAGATAAAATAAAGCACCTAAACTGCATTTTGATTCATGGTCGTTATGATATGGTATGCAAATTAGAAGGGTCACAAATGTTGGCACAGCAGTGGCCTAGTTCTCAGTTACAAATTGTACCTGGCGCAGGGCATTCTAGTAGTGAAATTGGTGTTATTGATGCACTGATTCAAGGCTCTAATAATATGGCAAACTGGTTAAGTAAAAGAGTATAGATTTAAAAATGATTGCGTTAATTCAACGAGTAAAACAAGCAAAAGTAGAAGTCGATAACCAATCGATTGGTGAAATTAAGCAAGGTTTATTAGTACTGCTGGGCGTAGAGAGAGATGATACTCAGGGTCTGGCTGATAAACTATTAAAAAAAGTGGTGAGTTATCGCATTTTTAATGACGCAGAAGACAAAATGAATTTAAGTCTTAAAGACATCGAAGGTGAGCTGTTGGTGGTATCTCAATTCACCTTAGCTGCGGACACAAGTAAGGGATTACGTCCTGGTTTTTCTGCTGCAGCGACACCCAGTGATGCTAAATCGTTATATGAATATTTTGTGGCGCAGAGTAAAGCAATGAGCTTTGACACCCAAACTGGAGAGTTTGGTGCTGATATGCAAGTTTCTTTAGTTAACGATGGTCCTGTAACTTTTTCACTAAAGGTTTAAATTAATGGCAATAAACTGGAATGTTCTACCTTGCGATAACTTAAGATTATGCCAGTTTATGGCTAATTATGAGTTACGTCAGCAAGATTATATGGTGGCATCTGATGGCGATCATATTCTGGGGGCTGGATTATTAAATGATGACGATAATGTTGCTCATGTCGATGTAGTAGTAGCTCCTGAACATCGAGGGCAAGGGTTAGGAAAACAGATAGTCACTCGTTTGATTGAATCAGCTAAAGCTAACAGTGTCGAACGTCTAACTAGCCATGGCGACTTTGGTTTTTGGCAATCGCTTGGTTTTGAAAAGCTCGGTAATGGCGATTATTGTTTGTTATTGCCCGCAGCAAAACAACGATTGGTAGAGACATGGCATCAGGGGATTCCTGTTACTGAATTTTTAGGATTAGATATTACCTTTAATGATGCATCGCGCGTTGAAACCTGCGCTGACATGGAGAAAAGCATTAATGTGCATCAAAGCATGTTTGCTGGCGCCATATATTCGCAAGCAGTGTTGACTGGCTGGGGTCTTATTCATTTGCGTGCTCAACAGGCTGGTGTTAGTGGGTCTATTGTTTTAGCGTCTGGTGATATTAAGTATCGAAAACCTATTACAGAGTCACCACGGGGTGTTGTGAAAGAAGTTATATCCTTATCTGATTTTTCAGTGCTTGAACAAGGTAATAAATACCGTATTGAGCTCATAGTAAACATGTATCAAGGTGATAGTGAAGAAGCTAGCGCCCAATTTATTGGGCGTTATGTAATACTGCCTTAGTTCTGAGTGCTCTTTTCTAGTTGCTCTAAAGCGCCTTGAATTTGTTGCAGCTTAGGGCGTAATTTAGTGATGTTATCTGGGCCCATTCTTAACATCAATTTTTGAATATCAGATAAACCTTCCAATTGCGGATCGGCATATTTATACATCGCCGATGGTGCAATAACCTTGATTGGGTTTCTAATGACAGGCGCTTGCAACATTTCGCCTAATGCCAGATCTAATGTGCCAACAAAGGCTCCCTGTTCATAGCCAAGTTCCATATAAGCTTCGTCAAGGAGTGGCGCCATAAACACTAAGGCGTCTATTGCCATGTCAACATTGAGTGAATTAATGGTGTCGACGTATGGCGTATAACGTTCATAACTTTCAGGATCAATATACATCTCTTGTTCGATTTCATTAATCGAAAATTTAGCACTGGGGGATAAGATTGGACTGAATTTGGCTGCAAGATCTCCACGCGATGCATTATCAACAAAGGTGACGAAATTTCTAACTATATCTTTATTATTTAGATGGTTAGTTGCCGTTGGCAGCCAAGATAGCTCTTTGGCTTTATCAATGGCTAAAGTGTCTGACTCATCTAGTGTCGGAAGCGGTTCAGGTTCTGGCTCAACCTCAGGCTCTATGAGCTCTGTTGTCACTGCTTCTGGAATTACAGTCTTTTCCTCAGTAACCTTTGCGGGTTCAGCGATTGGTGCTGGAGTGGGTTCAACTTCAATTTCTGCCACTGGAATAACTTTGGGTTCAACAACTTCGATCGATGTTGCTGGCGGCGGCGCTGGCGTTTCGCTATTGAGGATTATAACGCCAGCAACCGCTGACACTAAAATTAATGCGCCAATCGCGTAAATTTTCATTGGCGCTTTTGTTTCTGTTGAGCTTTGATTTTCTTGCATAAATAAATCCTCGTTACGCTTGGCTAAAGTGACTTTTATTCCCAAGCCAGCGTTTTACAATGGGGCCAACCCACTGTGGGTAATGAATAATTAACTGATTAGCTAAGTAGCCAACCTGTGGTACTAATTGCTGATCTCTAACTAGATCAGCAATTTTTAAATCTGCTAGGCCGGTTTGCTTGGTGCCCAATACTTCACCGGGCCCACGAATTTCAAGATCCTTTTGCGCAATGACAAAACCGTCATTGGTTTCTCTCAGCACGCCTAAACGCTTGTTTGCGGTATAAGATAACGGTGTTTTGTATAGCAAGACACAATGGCTTTCAACACTGCCGCGACCTACACGTCCACGTAGCTGATGAAGTTGAGCTAAGCCAAGGCGTTCTGGGTTTTCAATAATCATTAGGCTTGCATTAGGAACATCAACACCTACTTCAATGACAGTTGTAGCAACTAGAAGATGAATGTCGCCTTGCTTAAACGATTCCATTACCATTTGTTTTTCTTTGGCGCTCATCCGGCCATGAACCAAACCTACTTTTAAGTCTGTTAATAACGCAGTTAGTTCCGTTGCCGTTTGCTCTGCTGCCTGACATTGCAATACTTCGGATTCATCAATCAGGGTGCATACCCAATAACTTTGACGACCATTGAGACATGCATTTTTAACACGCTCAATAACTTCATCTCGTCTCAAGTCACCAATGGCAACCGTTTTCACGGGAGTTCTGCCTGGCGGAAGTTCATCAATGACTGATGTGTCTAGATCTGCATAGGCTGTCATTGCTAGAGTGCGAGGTATCGGGGTGGCTGTCATGACAAGTTGGTGAGGATAGCAATTGTTATGCAATCCTTTTTCTCGCAATGCGAGGCGTTGTTGCACGCCAAACCTGTGTTGTTCGTCAATAATGACTAAGGCGAGATTGTGATAATTGACGTCAGGTTGAAAAACAGCATGGGTGCCGACAATCATATTGACAGTGCCATCAGCAATTTCCTGCATTGTTTTCTCGCGTTTCTTTCCTTTTAGTTTACCCGCCAACCAACCAACTTTAAGTCCTAAAGGGGCTAACCAGTGCTCGAAATTAATGGCATGTTGTTCTGCTAATAGCTCTGTAGGCGCCATTAATACGACTTGATGACCTTGCGACAGTGGGCCAAGTGATGCCAATGCTGCAACCAGCGTTTTTCCTGAGCCAACATCTCCTTGCACTAATCGCATCATCGGTTGTTCTAACGTCATGTCTTGTTTTATTTCGCCAATGACGCGTTGCTGCGCATTAGTCGGTGAAAAAGGCAGTGAAGATAGCAGTTTTTTCTCAAGTGGATTAGTTGGATTAATGATGACCGATTTAAGGTTTTTTGTTTGTTGTTTAGCTTGCAACATAGAAAGATTATGGGCAATAAGCTCTTCTAGGGCTAAGCGCTGTTGCATTGGGTGTTGACCCGTGGTCAATAGTTCTGTATCGGCCTCTGGTGGGGGCTGGTGGATATACAAGAGTGCTTCTTTTAATGTTGACTGTTGCGCATAAAGATTTGGTGGTAACAGGTCGGTTATTTCGAAACGCTTTAAATAATCTACCACTTGTTGCGCGATATTTCGCATGGTGATTTGCTTAACGCCATCGGTAGTTGGATAAACCGCTGTTAATGTTTCTTGGGTTTCGATTTGGCTATATTCGTCAACAAACTTGTATTCGGGGTGAACAATCTCAATGCCACGACTACCGCGTTTAATCTCGCCAAAACAACGTATTTTTCGTCCGGCCTGGAGCGCATTCTTTTGACTGGCAGCGAAATTAAAAAATAACAACGAAGCACGCCCAAAATCGTCACTCACGTGACAAATTAACATGCGACGACGACCGTTGGTTAACTCGCAATGTTCGATTGTTGCAATAAAGCTGACATGGTCACCAGGCACTAACTGGTTGAGAAAATAAAGCTTGGTACGGTCTTCGTATCGACTAGGTAAATGAAACAGCATGTCTTCAATTGTTCTTAAACCTATTTTTTCGAGACGTTGCGCCATTTTGTCACCAACGCCTTTGAGATCGGTGAGAGGTGAAGTAAGCATGCTGGTGTGATGTAACATTGATTTCTTAGTCGAGCTTAGTGTTGTTTGACAATATACGCCGTGTGATTAAATCGCAAGTGCTAGCTGTGACAAAATATTACATCGAGTAACGGGAAATTAGGGAATTATCAAATTAACAATTGATTAACATATTTTATAGGTAAATATCTGTCACTAGTGACAGGTTATTGATATGTGAACTAGCCCTTGAAAAGTAGGTTGTTTTTTATTCTGTCTGAATGTCTTCGTGATGCCTGTCACGCATTTGATATGTTGCGATATTGTAACAATTCTTGCTTGGTTTTGATAATGTTATTTAATTCAACCCTTTATATTTAAATAAATCATTCATGGTTCTTTTGTACTTATTTTGGTCTGTGGACAATGCTTTTGGACTTAGGTTAAATGCCTGAAAATTGGGAAATTAAGAAAAATTAACTTTTCTTCTGATGTTTTATTGCTCAGTAGCTGGGCAAATATCAATGCCAATTTTACAAACGCGTTTAACGCATTATAAAAAATCATGGAATCCAATGATGAAAATAACTAACAAGCTACAATTAAGTGCATTAGCTTTAGCACTTGGCGTATCAACTGCCGCACAAGCAGATTTGATTATTACTGAGTATGTTGAAGGTGGTAGTAATAATAAAGCTGTCGAACTAACTAACCGGGGTTCACAAGCATTAGATTTAACAGGGTATGTATTAAATCTTCACTCTAATGGCGGAACAGATGCCCGCAACCCACAAGAATTAACAGGTGAATTAGCAGCTGGTGCTAGCTTAGTCATCTACAATAGCCGCGCAACAGATTCATTTAAGAAGCCTGCACCGCAAGGTATTGAATCATCTGTTACCTTTTTCAATGGCGATGATGCACTAACGCTGACACTAAATGGCGCTGTTGTTGATAGCTTTGGTCAAGTCGGTACTGATCCTGGTTCATCGTGGAATGGTCCAAATGGCTTCGCGACTCAGGATAGAACCTTGCGACGTCTTGAGAGTGTAGTAACTGGCGATGTTATTGTGGATGATGCATTTCCTGCGTTAGAGCAACAATGGCAAGTATTTGAGAAAGATACAGCAAACGGTTTAGGTTGTGATGGTGTTGAAGCCTGTGACGGCAGCGTTACTCCACCGGTTGATCCTGTAGACCCTGTCGATCCGGTTGAGCCGACACCGCCAGTGGAATTACCAACTGCTGAATCGCCGTTAGTATTCTCTGAATACATTGAGGGCGGTAGCTTTAACAAAGCGATTGAAATTGCGAACACTGCAGCGACAGAATTAGACCTTGCTGGCTATTCAATCGCGATGTATTCAAATGGTGCAACTGACGCAAAATACACTCTTGATTTATCAGGTGCATTAGCTTCTCAAGGTACCTTAGTTATTTATAACAAAGGCGCTGCAAACGCATTTAAAATTGCCGATGGTATTGAATCGAACGTTACTGCATTTAATGGTGATGATGCTATTTTATTACTATTAAACGGTGCAGTAGTTGATAGCTTTGGCCAATACGGTAGCGATCCTGGCACGTCATGGTCAAATGGTGACTTCAACAGTAAAGATAAAACACTTCGTCGTAAGAATAGTGTTGTTGTTGGTGATAAAATCGTCGGTGACGAATATCCAGGCGCTGGTGTCAGTGAGTGGATTGTTCTACCAAAAGACACTAGTGATGGCTTAGGCTGTTTTGGCGACCAAGTTTGTCCTGATGTCGAGCGTGTTCCTGAGGTTCAACCAAATGATGATGAATGTACTAACTGTCCAACGGTCGCTAAGATTGCTGATCGTGCAACGTACAATGAAAACGTTTATTACGCTAATGCATTAGTCGCTTCTGATGAGGAACTACGTGGCGCGATTAACCAAGATATCACTAAAGATCAGAAGAAATTAACTTACAGTGAAGTTTGGACTGTCGTTACGCATTCAGATGAAGATCCAAATGATGCTGGTAAGGTTATTGAAATCTATACTGGTCGTTCAATTGGTAAAGGTCTAAATGCGGGTAAAATCGGTAATAGTGGTGACGCTTGGAACCGTGAGCACGTATGGGCTAAGAGTCATGGCTTCCCTGACCAAGGTCAGTTTGCTTACACGGATGCACACCATCTTCGTCCAGCTGATGCATCAGTAAACTCAGAGCGCAGTAACTTAGATTTCGATAATGGCGGTACACCAATTACTGAAGCACCTGAAAATGCAAAAGATGGTGATTCATTTGAGCCTCGCGACACCATGAAAGGTGACGTAGCACGTATGCTGTTCTATATGGATGTGCGTTATGAAGGCGCTGCTTCAGACAACACACCAGATCTTGTATTAGTAGATCGCGTTGGTACTGAAAACGGTTCTCCTGAATTAGGTAAACTTTGTACGCTTTATGCTTGGCATCAAGCGGATCCTGTAAGCGACTGGGAACGTAACCGCAATACTGTGGTATATGAGTTCCAAGGTAACCGTAATCCGTTTATCGATCGTCCTGAATGGGTTCAACAAATCTTTGGCGCCGCTTGTGGTGATGCACCCATCGTTAATACAGCACCAACATTGGACATTCCAACAGTTGACGCTGTGACTGAAGGTGAATCAGTATCGGTAACTGCGATAGCTGCCGATGAACAAGGCGATGAGTTAACTTACCTATGGACACAAACTGCTGGTCCTGCTGTTGCATTCGATGCAACAACTGCGACATTAAGCTTTACTGCGCCAGAAGTTGATGAAGATACAACGGTAGTATTTACACTAGTCGTATCTGATGGTGAGTTATCGGTTGAAAAGAGTGTGTCTATTGCTATTGAAGCAAAACCAGCACCAATTCATCCTGCAATTGCTGCAGTCATTGCTTATATCAAACGAATTTTAGCTTATTTCGCTTGGTTACAATCTCTGTTTTCTAAATTTTGGTTTTAATGACTAATTTCAGATAGCAAATAAAAAAAAGCCCAAATAACACAGTTATTTGGGCTTTTTTAATGAGTCGTTAAAGGTGGTCTAAAGCACCATCACGCCATCCATTTCAACTTGACTACCTTTTGGTAGCGCACTTACTTCAATTGCTGCACGTGCCGGGTAAGGCTGCTCAAAGTAACGAGACATAACATCATTAACCGTGGCGAAGTTACTTAAGTCAGTCATGAAGATATTAAGTTTGACGATATCATTCATGTTACCGCCAGCGGCTTTAGTCACTGCTGTTAAGTTGTCAAATACTTGAACTACTTGTGCTTCAAAATCTTCGCTGACCATTTCCATCGTTGATGGAACTAATGGGATCTGACCTGACAGATAAACAGTATTGTCGACTTTTACAGCCTGGCTGTAGGTACCAATAGCTGCGGGAGCATTGTCTGTTGCAATAATTTCTTTATTCGCCATCTTATTATTCTCTATAAAAGTTAATGTTTGATACGTGATACTTTAATTACGTCTGTTAATACGCGAACACGACGGAACACGTTCGCAAGATGAATACGATCGTTGACACTAATTAGGGCGTCAATCATGTAGATCTTACCTTCTCTTTCTTCCGTATTCATCGAATGTATATTGGCGCCAGCTTTAGAGATTGCGGTAGTTACTGCTGCTAAAATACCTTGATGGTTGATCATCTCAATACGCATACGCGTGACATATTCTTCTTCGCTGTCGTTGTTCCATTCAACATGGACATACTTGTCTTTTTCTTTTTCAAACCCAGAAATATTGGCACAAGACTCTATGTGAATCACTAAACCCTTTCCTGGACTTAAATGCGCAATGACTGGATCGCCTGGAATTGGGCGACAACATTTAGCATAAGAAACCAACATACCGTCGGCACCTTTAATTGACACTTTTTGCTGATCTTCATCAACAAGGCCGTCAGTCAATTGATGCGCGATTGCAAAACTCATCGCATTGCCAAGGCCAATGTTTGAAAGTAGTTCGTCAAAAGATTCATTATTGGTGTCTTTAACGACTCTGGCGACTAACTCCTGATCTAAGGTATCAAGCTCAATATCACCCATCGCGTGTTTAAGTAGGCGACGACCCAACTTAATTGATTCTTGGGTATGACGATTTTTAAGAATGTTTCTAATTTTAGATCGGGCGCGTGCTGTCACTACAAAATTCAACCATGCAGCGTTTGGCTGAGAGCCTGGTGCTGTGATGATTTCAACGGTTTGACCGCTGGTCAGTGGTTGGCTTAATGGATACGCTTGTCTATTAACACGACTACCTACACAGGCGTTACCAACATCGGTGTGCACAGCATAAGCAAAATCAACAGGTGTTGATCCTGCAGGAAGTTCTAACAGGTTACCGTCTGGCGTGAAGACATAAATTTCGTCAGGGAATAAGTCTGTTTTGACATTTTCGATAAATTCAAATGAGTTGCCGGCACTTTGTTGTAGCTCTAATAAGCTTTGAACCCAACGACGAGCACGTACTTGAGCTGTTGTACCTTGAGAGTCATCATTTTTATAAACCCAATGGGCAGCGACGCCTTTGTTAGCCATTTGATCCATGTGCTCAGTACGAATTTGTACTTCTACAGGAATGCCGTGTGGTCCTAACAAAGATGTATGCAATGATTGATAACCATTGGCTTTAGGCAGTGCAATATAATCTTTAAAACGTCCTGGGCGCGGCTTGAATAAGGTATGGATTGCGCCAAGGCTACGATAACAGGTGTCGATACTGTCAACGATAATACGGAATGCGTAAATATCCATCACGTCTTCAAATTGAATCTCTTTACTACGCATTTTGTTATAAATGGAATAAAGATTCTTTTGACGACCTACTATTTCAGCTTTGATATCCGCTTCTTCAAGTCGACCAAGAATCTCTTGTTCGACGTTGTTGAGCATCTCTTTGCGATTACCTTTGGCGTGCTTTACAACTTCATTTAGAACACGAAAACGGTTTGGGTAAAGCCCTTTAAAACCAAGCTCTTCCAATTCATATTTAATATTATGAATACCGAGACGATTGGCAATTGGCGCGTAAATATCTAAGGTTTCGCGGGCAATGCGGCGACGTTTATCAGGGCGTAATGAACCCAAAGTGCGCATGTTGTGAGTGCGGTCAGCAAGTTTTATCAGAATAACTCGTAAATCTTGCACCATTGCCATCATCATTTTACGAAAGTTTTCGGCTTGCGCCTCTTTCTTATCGCGAAATTTAAGCTTGTCGAGTTTGGAAACACCTTCAACGAGTTCACCAACGGTGACACCAAATTGTGCGGCGAGTTCGTCTTGGGTGACTTCAGTATCTTCGATAACGTCATGGAGCAATGCTGCCATTAACGTTTCGTGGTCAAGACGCATGTCTGCCAAAATTTGGCAAACAGCGACGGGGTGAGTTACATAAGGTTCGCCTGACGAGCGGAATTGACCTTCGTGCGCTGCATGAGCGACTTTGTAAGCTTCAATGACTTGCTCAACTTGAGCAGGTTCAAGGTAGCTCGATGCTACCTCTACTAGGTTTTCTATGAGATACAATATTCACCCCGACGTTGAAAAGGATGAAGCGCAATTACTCGCTGATTCGGCCTTCTGCAATGGCAGCTACCGCAGCAAGTTCAGCCGCTTCTTGTTCGCGTTGTACAACACGCTCACACTCATCCATTGTTTCATTGGTCACTAGACCTTTTTCAATTTCACGAAGTGCTACTACTGTTGGTTTATCGTTTTCTTCGTCTACTAGAGCGTCTTGGCCGCCGTTTGCTAACTGACGAGCACGACGTGCTGCTGTTAGGATTAAGTCAAAACGGTTACCAACTTGATCTAAAGCATCTTCAACTGTTACGCGAGCCATGGAAACTCCTAAATTTGTGTGTATAAAAAATGACGCAAAAGTATACTCGATTTGAATTACTGCGCCAACAGATCTTTTAACATATCACTATGTTTTAGTGATTGTTGTGCTCTAGCTAGACGATTGCCTTTGATAATAGCACTAAAATCGACTAACGCTTGTTCAAAATCATCATTAATAATTAAATAATCATACTCGTCATAATGTGACATTTCACTAACTGCTTGCTGCATGCGTGACGTGATGACTTCATCACTATCAGTACCACGACCAACTAAGCGTCGTTCAAGCTCATTACGCGAAGGCGGCATGATGAAAATGCCCTTTGCTTGTGGCATCAGTTCTTTCACTTGGCGAGCACCTTGCCAATCGATATCTAAGAAAACATCAATACCATTGGCTAGCTGTTCTTCTATGACGGTACGTGATGTGCCGTAATAGTTATCGAAAACCTGCGCCCACTCAAAAAACACCCCGTCATCGATTAGTGATTTGAACTCATCTACATTGACAAAATGGTAGTGAATACCATTTTCTTCACCTGGACGAGGGCCTCGAGTGGTGTGTGACACTGAAACTTGCAAGTCTTTGACTGTGTTTTTCTGGATTAACGCCGAAATTAAACTCGATTTACCTGCACCACTTGGGGCTGAAACAATGTATAGGGTGCCTAGCGCGGCCATGAACGTCTCCAACAAACTTGTTTAAAAAATTTGTTACAAATATACCGTAATTCGTGGCTAATGCCCATCAACAAAGTATCCTTGAAGCAATTTTTGTGCATTGTCACTATTGTTACTTGCTATTGCCAATTTTTTGCGAGATAACAAGGCATTATTTTGAGGGAAAACAAGGTTTATACGTGTTAGACAATATTCTCGCTGGGCCGATTTTACGGCGTTTATCAACGACACAATTGATTTTGTGGTGGGTGAGTCCACAACCGTGTCGTGGCCAGTTTCAGTGCTATATTGACGATCAATCAGTAATGAATGTTGCGCTGGCTAAAGACAGCGTTAGTGAATATCGCGTAGGCGCTAACGCGGTTATTCACTTATTGGATATCGAGATAGATTTACCAATAGATACCTATATTGAATATGATTTATTGCTTGATACAGAGCGAGGCATTGAACCTCTAGCAAAGTCTCTTCCTCATTTGATGTATGACGGAAAGTCACGCCCATCCTTTATTATTCAGCCTCAAATTACCAATATTTTACATGGCTCTTGTCGTAATCCGCATGCTGGTTGCGAAGACAGTCTGTTGGCTGGTGATAACTTGATTAGTAATGCATTAAGTGACAGCGAGTCAAGGCCCTCGTTGTTGATGATGAGTGGTGATCAGATTTATGCAGATCACGTTGCCGCACCAACGCTTTACGCTATTCATCAGGTGATTGATTTACTGGGACTCAATGATGAGTTATTTGACGGTTGTGAGTTAAAAACCGCTGATGAATTACATCAGCTCAACGAACAGTATTATTATCGCCATGATTATCTACCGACCACTGAGCTTGGTGCGCCTTGGTATCGTAAGAATGCTAAACAAGATATTTTCACCTCCGTGTATGCTCATAACCATTTGATTTCGTTTGCCGAAGTGATGGCAATGTACTTGATGGTGTGGTCGCCATCGTTGTGGAGTAAGGTTTCGTTGAGTGGTTATGATGTGCCGAGTGCGTTTGAAAAAATGCATAAAGGTGAGCGTGATGCCATTACTGGATTTATTGACGGACTGCCACAAGTTCAACGTTTACTGGCTCATATTCCAACCTACATGATTTTCGACGACCACGACGTCACTGACGATTGGAATCTGACGGCATTGTGGGAGCAAGCCGCTTATGAGAATCCATTTTCTAAACGGATCATTGGTAACATGATGATGGGATACTGGTTGTGCCAAGGTTGGGGCAACGATCCATCACAGTTTGATAGTGATTTCATGGGAATAGCTAATAGTTATAATGGCTTACCCAATAAAGAGAATCATGATTCATTTATTGATAAAGTGCTGCAATTCGCTAAATGGCACTTTACGCTAGACACCTATCCAAAAGTTGTTGTTGTTGATAGTCGTACCCGACGTTGGCGCAGTGAGCAAGATCTTGCACACCCATCTGGTTTGATGGATTGGGAAGCCATGTGTGAACTCCAACAAGAATTGATCGGCGAAGATGCTATTTTATTAGTATCACCAGCGCCGATTTTTGGTGTGAAAATTATTGAAACCATCCAGCGCATTGCGACAACCTGTGGTAAACCGCTTGTGGTGGATGCTGAAAACTGGATGGCTCATCCAGGTTCGGCCAGCACAATTCTTAATATCTTTAGGCACCCCAAGACACCACAACATTTTGTGATTTTATCTGGTGACGTCCATTATTCGTTTGTCTATGACATCGAGCTTAGATTTAGAGAACACTCACCCAAGATATGGCAAGTAACATCCAGTGGAATCAAAAATATGTTCCCAGAGCCGCTGATTGGCTGTCTCGATCATCTTAACCGTTGGTTATATGGTTCATACTCGCCACTTAACTTTTTCACTAAGCGTCGTTCTATGCGTGTAAAAGGTCGGGATGTCATGGGTGCTGGACAACGCCGTTTAATAGCGAAAAGCGGCTTGGGTTACCTAGAACTCAACAGTGATGGTTCACCACGTTTAATATGCGATTTACACAACGACGGTACTAAAACTGAATTTGTCGAAGGACATGAAGAACAAATACCTTAAATTTACAAGGACACCCTATGAAGAAAATATATTTATCGGCAGTTGCTGGCATGTTAATGCTTGGTGCACTAACTGGCTGTCAGTCAACTATAAAACCCGATACTGAAGTTGCAACGATCCAAATTAATCAGTTCATGGAACAATGGCATCGTGCTGCTGCAAAAGCTGATGCTGATGGCTACTTTGGTGCGATGAATAAAGAGTCTATTTTCATTGGCACTGATGCTTTAGAAAACTGGCGTAAAGATGCGTTTTTCGATTGGAGCAAGAAATACTTTGAACGCGGCAAAGCGTGGGATTTTACGGCAATAGATCGCAATATATATTTCTCTGAAGATCGCAAAATTGCTTGGTTTGATGAGCTACTTGATACGCGTAATTTAGGTATTTGTCGCGGTTCAGGTGTTATACGAATGACTGATGCTGGTTGGAAGATTGAACATTATGTGTTGTCTGTTACCTCACCGAATGAAACGGTTGATAAAGTGACAGAACTTAATAAGTCATTTGAAGCTGGTATTAAGGCTAAATTTAGTAAATAACCAGTAAAGAGTTCAGCGCTTCGATGCTGAACTCTTGTCATTATTAATTGGAATTAAATGCCTAATGCTTCGGCCAATTTATCTGCTGGCAAGTAGCCTGGCAGTAATTCGCCTGATTCCATAATTATCGCTGGTGTTCCTGTAACACCTAAACGGTTTCCAAGAATAAAGTGCTGTGCTACTGGGTTGTCTTTACAAGCAGCGGTATACACTGGCTGACCGTTTTTCAGTTTGGTTAATGCGTCTTGTTTGTCATCTGAGCACCATGCGCTGACGACCTTATTATAAGACGGTGAGTTAATGCCAGCACGTGGGTAGGCTAGGTAGCGAACCTCAATACCTAAATCATTAATTTTAGCCATTTCTTTGTGTAACTTACGGCAGTAACCACAGTCCACATCGGTGAATACCGTAATGCTGGTTTTCTTTTTTCCCGTTGCCGGATAAACAATCATTTCTTTTTCGTCGATAGCTGCAATGGCGGCTTTACGAGGCCCTTCAAGGCGTTTTTCTTTTACATTAACAAAGCGTTGACCCGAAATTTGAAGTAAGTCGCCAGTAAAAAAGTAATCCCCTTTAGGGACATAATAAACACTGCCTTTGCCTGAAAAATTAAGTAAATACATACCGTCAATATCAGTTTTTTCAATATCTGATACCACAAGCTCAGGACGTACACTGGCAAACTTTTTGGCGATACTGTCTTTTTCGGTTTGAGATATTTGTGCGAAAGCGTTGATACTAGAAAGCATTAAGCTGGCGGGAAGTGCGACAACTGCACACTTTTTCAATAACTTACTAAACATTTTTGTTCCTAATTAATGGGGGCCATTTACCCCGAATTTTATATTTCCCGAAGGTTAACACATCATAATGACGATTGATGTGTTTTCTCTATATTGGCCAATAATGATTTTACACTGGGTTTATAAACACGACCAACAGGGATTGTGATATCACCGAGGGTTAATTCGTTCGCTGTAAATAAGGTTACAGCATTGAGAGCTACTAAATAAGAACGGTGGACACGGCAAAAAATCTCAGCAGGTAGCAATTTTTCAAAATCAGAGATCTTCATTTGACTGATTATGTGGCCATCACTTAGCTCAATGGAGGTAAAATTGCCGTTGGCTTTGATAAAGCGAATATCAGTTAGCGGCACTTTGTGGTGTTTTTTTTCATCCTTAATGAATATGTGATTTGAGGTTGATTTAGTCGGATTAGGTGCGCTGTCACTGACAGTGAGCTCGGCGCTTACTTTTCTCACTGCTTTTTCAAAACGCTCAAAATCAAAAGGTTTTAACAGGTAGTCGCTAATGGCGTATTCGTAACTTTCTAAGGCGTACTCTTTGTGCGCCGAAATAATGATGACCTTGGGTGGATTACTCAGCGATTGTAGAAACTCGAATCCAGAGACTTGGGGCATATGAATGTCGAGAAAAATGAAATCGACTTGATGCTGAGCTAAGAACTCTTTGGCTTGCTCTGCATTATGGCAGTTGCCTTGATGGGTTAAATAATCGATTTTACGGGCGAAACTTTCGATTAGCGTGTGAGCAAGCGGCTCGTCGTCGATAATGGCAAAGGTAAGTGACATGGTGTTTCCTAGGTCAAATCTATGATTACTTTGGTGTAAAATTCATTACTTTCAGTGCGCTCAATGTATTGATGTTTGTTTGGGTAGAGCAGTTTCAAACGTCGCTTGAGATTGACGATACCAAGACCGCCAGATCGTTGTTGATGCTTTTTAGATTCCAGCACTTGCGGATCAAAGTTATTACGCAATTCGAATGCTATTGATTGTTGATTGGTCGTTAGGGTGAATTCAATGTATTGACCGTTGGTTTGTGTGTCTATGCCGTGTTTAAAGGCGTTTTCAAGCAAGTTGATGAATAAGAGTGGCGGGATCCGCTGCGCCATATTCTCACATTGCTGAATAAAGGTAATATCGAGGGCATTTTTATGGCGTATTTGATTGAGTTCTATGAAGTTATTAAGGTAGTTTATTTCATCTTCTACGGAAACGCTGTTTTTGCGGCCATCGTAAATGGTAAAGCGCATCATTTGTGATAGCTTGTAAATAACCTCTTGTGTTAAATCAGATTTTTCAATGGCGAGTCCGTACAGATTGTTTAATGTGTTAAAGAAAAAGTGCGGGTTAATCTGGCTCTTTAATAAGTTGAGCTCGGCTGTTAGCGTTTCTTGATGCAGGTTATCGATAATTTGTTGCTGTTTAAAGCGATCGCGAATAAGCCACACGATAGGAATCATCAACGAGATGGTAAGAAAAACAATGAGTAAATCAGGCTGGTTACTTTGATACAGCCAAAATAAAAAGCCTGCGTATAACGCTAACGCTCCAACGAGTTTCACGCTGGTTAATAGGTGATTTTTTTGAATCAAAACTGAATCCTAGGATGAAAATATGTCGTTCGTGTGGTTTTAAATGTCGTTCGTCATTTGTTTCACCATCGCATAAAAAGCCATCGTACACTAGCCTTATCAAAAAATGTTATTGGAAACGTTCATGTTAAATATTAGAAATCTTTCAAAGACCTATGACAATGGAGTCAAAGCGCTAAACGGTGTTTCACTGGATATTGAACCAGGACTATTTGGGTTGTTAGGACCTAACGGCGCGGGAAAATCTAGCTTAATGCGCACTATTGCGACGTTACAGTTGCCAACGCATGGGCAAATTAGTTTCGACAATAAAGACATTATTAAAAATCCTAACATTTTGCGTTCATGTTTAGGCTATTTACCGCAAGAATTTGGTGTTTACCCTAAGGTTTCTTGCTATCAATTGCTTGAGCATATGGCTCTGCTTAAAGGCCTAACGGATCATAAAACACGGTCGAGACAAATTGAGCAGTTGTTACATCAAACCAATCTTTATGATGTCCGTAAGAAAGATGTCAGTTCTTTTTCTGGTGGCATGCGTCAACGCTTTGGTATCGCACAAGCGTTGTTGGGAGCGCCTAAATTAGTCATTGTTGATGAGCCAACGGCGGGTCTAGACCCCTACGAGCGCAATCGCTTTCACAATCTATTGTGTGAAATAGGCGAAAATGTTGTGGTTATCTTGTCCACACATATCGTTGAAGATGTCAGCCAGTTGTGTCCAAACATGGCGATTTTAGCCCAAGGTCAGGTGCAATTGACGGGCAAGCCCCACCAATTAGTTAAAAGCATTGAAGGTACTTTGTGGGGCAAGGTCGTTGAAAAATCGCAAGTGGCTGGCTATCAAGTGAAGTTTGATGTGATTTCAGAACAATTGATTACAGGAAAAACGCAACTCATTGTCCAAAGTGAATTCCAGCCTGAAATTGGTTTTGAACCAGTGACTCCTAATTTAGAAGACGTGTATTTTTCGACGCTTCACCAACTTAAAAAAGGTGAAACACATGATCTTTAAGTTAACGCAATTCGAATTACGAGCGCATTTTAAACAAATTGGCTTTTGGATTGCTGCGTTGTTGTTAGCGTGGATGACCTTCATTGTGACGGGTCAACGCGGCTCTAACCTATTGTTTGCTAATTCAGCCTTTGCCATCACGCAAACCACGTTGTTTATCGTGCCAAATATTATCTTTGTGGTTTGTGTCTTAGCTTCATCAACGCTATTGCGAGATAGCCAATACAAGGTGGAGCCGCTTATCTTTGCGACGCCGATTGATAAGTTTGAATATTTAACCAGCCGCTTCTTGGGGTTGTTGTTCGCAACGTTGACCCTAATGCTGTTCACTATAGCAGTGATGATGCTGACGTTGATTAAGTTAGATCCTGCATTAGTTGGTCCCTTCCGTTTACAGTATTATTTTGCTGCTTTTTGTATCTTTATGGTGCCAACTGCAATTTTCGCCTGTTGTGTAGTATTTGCTACTGCGATGTTTAGCAAAAGTATGATTGCCGTTTATGTATCGGGTATTGTGGTTTATGTGCTTTACATCATTGGCTCGGTATTTGGTAACTCACCATTATTGGCTAATTCATCGCCAATTCTTGAGTCTGGCTCAGGCTTCTCTTCTTTATTAGAACCGTACGGATTTATTGCCTTCATGGCGCAATCTGCCACGTGGAGTGTCCAACAGAAAAACGTACTGATGCCATTGTTATCTGGTGAGCTACTCGCTAATCGCATCTTGTGGTTAGCGATAAGCGCAGGCTTATTTGCATTTACCTATCAATGTTTCAGTTTTAGAAAAGCCAAAACAGTTAACGCTAAAAAAGCTGAACCAGCGAAAACGCTTGGCGTTCGTTTGTTTACTCAATGGCAAGCGGTGGCGGTGAATCACAATTTTACTCACTTTAATTTGGCCATCTGGTGGTCGAAGATAAAGCTAGAATACCGCACTGTGACGCAAGGATTTACCTTTATCGTCTTGCTGGTGGTGACTGTGGTGTTTTCAGTCGCGTTATTAATTGGCAATATTTTCTCGGGGCCTATTTCAGGTGGTCAGCCTTATTTCCCGTCAACGGAATTAATTTTAGAAATGCTTGAACAGCCGCTGTCAGATATCGGCATGTTGGTGGCAATTTTCTTCACGGTAGAACTGTTTTGGAACGAGCGAAACGTCAATATCAACGGTTTGATTGACGCGACGCCAACGCGAAACTTTACCTTGTATTTCGCTAAATTAGCCACGGTATTAGCGGTTGGCTTTAGCTTGATTACCGTTAGCATTCTGTGCGCGATTGCCTTTCAGCTGAGCCAGCGATATTACAATATCGATTTGTTTATTTACTTATCGTTGTACTACTACGCAGGCGTGCCTATTTTATTGATCACCTTGCTGACATTATTTTTACAGCGCTTTGCTACCACAAAGTCACTAGGGCTGTTGTTTGGTTTTGGTGTGTTCTTTGCCAATATTTTTGTCAAAGCAGCAATATTCGAACATCCTTTAATTTCATTTGCATATCGTCCACAGTTTATTTTCTCGGATATGACGGAAGCTCACTATCATCTAGATGCGCTGCATTGGTATAACGCTTATTGGTTGAGTTTCGCGCTAATCTTAGCGGTACTAACAGTTAAAATGTGGCAACGCGGGATATCTACTGTTAACCAAAGTATTGGTCGAATGGGTGTAGCAACGCTGTCGGTTGCTGCTATCGGCATGTTGGTAAGTGGTAGTTACATCTATTCTCAAGTGAATATTGAACATGATTTTGTAACGGCTGAGCAGCGTTTTGATCAGCAAGAGGAATATGAAAAGCGCTATCAGTCATTTAAAAATATGGCTGTGCCGACGGTGACTGATATTACTGCCGATGTTGATATTTTCCCAAAAGAACGCAGTTATCACGTTAAGGGACGCTATCAATTTGAAAATAAAACCGTGCAAGTGATTGATAAGTTGTTGGTTTCAGTAGTTAGTAGCGGTGCTATTGATGCAGAGTTAACGCTTGAAGGGGCTTCGTTAATTGAATTTGATGAAGTGAATAATCAATATATCTATCAGTTTAACACCCCGTTGTTGCCTAATGCGATTGGCGGTTTGAGTTTTAATTATGTGATTACCCATAGTCCTTTTGTTGAATTAGATGGCGAGCACTATGTGACGGAAAAGGGTTCATACATCGAATTGGAAGATGTGATTCCTCAGTTTGGTTATGACTCACGTTTGGCCATTAACAGTGAGCGTGAGCGGGAGAAACGAAAATTAGCCTCGATGTTATATCCAGCACCAACCCGCAGCGATCAAAAAATAGCAGACGATTGGGTTAACTTTGAAACCACGGTCTCGACTAGTGCCGATCAATCTGTGGTTGCAGTAGGTAAGCTAGCAAATAGCTGGAAAGAGGGCGATAGAAATTATTTCCACTACAAGTCTAACGGCAAGGTTAATAAGCAGTTTGCGTACGTATCGGCAGTGTTTACTGAGCATAAAAAATACCATAAGGGCGTCGATATCACCATATATCATCATCCTAAGCACGATAAAGACAATGCTTTGGTGAATCATGCATTGACCCATACCATGGATTACTTTTCGAAAAACTTTAAGTCTTATGAAAATGATTATTTCACGGTGGCGGAGTTACCGTACTTTTCAAGCAATCAATCTTTTGGTAGCGCCCAACCTGGCGTGTATTTAGGGGTAGAAAACCGTTTCTTTAATCTAAACAACGAAGGTGCAGAGGTAAATCCATTGTTGCGTGGTGTATCACATGAGTTTGCCCATCAATATTGGGGTAACTATATCGAGCCGAACTATATTGGCGGCTATGCAATACTGACGGAAACCTTGTGTAAATACACTGAATTAGTAATGGCGCGTCAGCTCTACGGTGAATACGCAGCTAACGAAGAAGTGCATTTGTCGATTGACCGCTATTTAAACATGCGTTCGCACAATCCACGTATCGAAAACCCGTTATATGCGGCAGGATTTGAACCCTTCCTTTACTATGCTAAGGGCAAGCAAGTGATGCATGCTATGTTGGGCTTACTGGGAGAGGAGAAAATTAATCTCGCGCTGAAAGGGCTGTTGGCCTCTCATGGCTATCCTAAAAAACCAACCTCACTCGATTTGCTCGATGCTTTTTATGGTGTGGCTAACGAGAAGCAAAAGCTGATTATTGACGATATGTTTAAGCGAGTGGTGTTTCATGACTTTGAAATTCATAGTGCGGAAACTGCGGTTAACGCTGAAGGGCTTTATGCCACACAAATCGATGTTAGCACTTTAAAACTCGTGTTAGATCAGGAGACAAATCAAGAGGTGGCTGAGCTCATCGATGACGCTATCGAAATTGGTCTCTATAGCGGTTTTCCAGAAGTTGATAACAGCAATATGCTGACGTTAACCAAGCTGCATTTTAACAGCGACCGCAGTGTGGTGACTGTGTATTCGACCGAAAAACCTCAATACGTGCAGATAGATCCAAACCGCTATCGTATCGATCGCGCAGTGGCTAATAATGTAATGGAAATACAGTAGGATCTGTTGAAGGCAGTCAGCTTTAATTGACAGTTGATATAGTTTTTATATCGACTGTCGTTGGACTTTAGTTGAGGACGATGATACAAAACGCTCTTCAGACGGCTCATTGGGTCGTTCATCAATAATAATAAGAGTCGTCTTATGATCGAAAAAATCAAATCACTTGGCCTTGTAAGCCAAATTATAATCGGGATTATTCTCGGTGTTGCAATCGCCTTATCAGCGCCAGAAATGGCCAAATCACTGTCTTTGTTTGGTGATCTATTCATTAAAGGCCTAAAAGCTGTTGCCCCGATTTTGGTGTTTGTACTGGTGGCGGCGTCTATTGCCAATCAAAAATCAGATAGCGACGCTAACATCAAGCCTATCGTTGGTTTATATTTTTTAGGGACTCTCAGTGCAGCGATGGTTGCGGTGTTAATGAGTTTTGCCTTCCCAACCATACTGACCTTAGAGCTCGCTGGTGCTAATGCCAATCCGCCACAGGGTCTGAGCGAGGTGTTAAAAACATTGGCATTTAAAATCGTAGATAACCCAATCAATGCCATTATGACGGGTAACTTTGTTGGTATCTTGGCTTGGGGTATTGGTTTAGGTATTGCGCTAAAGCACGCCAATGAGTCGACCAAAAATACTGTGCAAGATATGTCTAATGCCGTGTCATCGATTGTACGTTTAGTCATTAAATTTGCGCCGCTAGGTGTTATGGGATTAGTGGCAAACACCGTGGCAACCACAGGTTTTGACACGCTCTCAGAATACAGTCGTTTAGTCGTTGTACTGGTGAGCTCAATGCTGATGATTGCGTTGATTATCAATCCGCTGATCGTATTTGCAGTGACCCGTAAAAATCCATACCCGTTAGTGCTTACTTGTCTTAGAGAGTCAGGTATTACTGCGTTCTTCACGCGTAGCTCTGCGGCAAACATTCCAGTTAACATGGCGCTTTGTAAAAAACTAAATTTACACGAAGATACCTACTCAGTCTCTATCCCGCTGGGAGCCACGGTAAACATGGCTGGCGCGGCAATTACGATTACCGTACTGACATTAGCTACGGCGAATACACTGGGGATTGATGTTGATTTTACTACGGCTATTTTACTGAGCTTGGTTGCGTCGGTTGCCGCGTGTGGTTCTTCTGGCGTGGCTGGTGGTTCGCTACTGTTAATTCCATTAGCTTGTAGCTTGTTTGGTATTACTGATGATATCGCGATGCAAGTGGTTGCTATTGGCTTTATTATCGGCGTGATTCAAGATTCCGCAGAAACCGCACTAAACAGTTCAACTGACGTCGTATTCTCTGCGGCAGCATCGCACTTTGTCACCAGTGATGAATAGATAGTTACACCTGCAATTAATAAAATAGCGAATTCTCAATCGCTATTTTTAACGATTGCAGGTACAAACAGCAATTGCAGATTTAGACATATTATGTCATTGTCTGCGCCGTTTATTTTTATCAACCTTGTTAATTTGTGAGAACCTTATGTTTATCAAGAAAAGTCTTACCGTAGCTGCAACACTTGCTGCATTTGGATTAAGTCAATCTGCGCTGGCTGAAAAATTTGATTTTTCATCGTCTGCGAAAAAGGCCGACTCAGTTGTTGTATTTCAAGCTGGCGATGAAATATCTCCGGACTTAAAACGTTTAGACAAGCAGTCTCAATCACAAATTTCTGCAGCATTAAAAGCGGCTGATTTTAGTGGTAAATCTAAGGAAATCGTTGAACTACTAGCACCTGCTGGATTAAATGCACAGCGACTAATCGTGGTAGGTTTAGGGGAAGATGCAAAGCTTAATGCTGGCGACGTTAATTTAGTTGGCGCTAATATTAGTGCCAAGCTTAAAAGTGTCAAGGCGAGTGATGTTCAAGTCTTTACACAAGGCGTTTCAGACAATGTAAGCAATGCTAGTTTTGCTGCACAATTGGCACATGGCATTAACTTACGTGCTTATAAATTTGATAAATACTTATCAAAAAAACGTCCAAGTGAAAAAAACTATCGCATGGTAGTTTCACAACCCAATAAAGCTGAATCTCGTTACGAAAAACTTGAAGCCATTGAAGCAGGTGTGTTTTTAGCCCGTGATCTAACGTCTGAAGTACCTACAGAAATGAACCCAGCGCATTTTGCTAAAGCAGCAAAAGAACTTAAAAAACTGGGTGTTGACGTTAAAGTATTAACACCTAAGCAAATTAAGAAAATGGGCATGGGCGCATTACATGCGGTGGGACGTGGTTCATCTGAAGGTTCACGTTTAGTGGTTGCTCATTGGAAAGGCAGTGATGATGTACCTATCGCTTTAGTCGGCAAAGGCATTACATTTGATTCTGGTGGTTATAACGTTAAGACGGGTAGCTCTATCGCTAATATGAAGTCTGACATGGCCGGAGCTGCTGCTGTTCTAGGTACAGTTAAAGCGATGGCATTGCAAAAAGCACCAGTGAATGTTGTTGCTGTAATGGGCATGGCGGCAAATATGGTCTCTAAAACGTCTGTTGCGCCTGGTGATGTTGTGATGACCGCCGAAGGTAAGAGTGTGGAAATTCTAAATACTGATGCTGAAGGCCGTTTAGTGCTGGCTGATAGCTTGTGGTATGCACGTAAACACTATTCTCCTCAAGTAATGATCGATGTTGCAACATTAACGGGCTCAAAAATTCGCGCTGTGGGTAACCGTTATTCGGCAATATTTAGTGATGACGATACGTTAGTAACACAGCTCACTGCGTCAGGTAAAAATGTTGAAGAAAAGCTATGGCGCTTACCGCTTGCATACGGCGATATGCTGAAAAGCCCAATTGCTGATATGACCAACCTTGGCTCTGGCGGTCCTGGTGCATCAACAGCGGCAATGTTCTTAAAAGCATTTACTGGTGATACCAAGTGGGCTCACTTAGATATCGCAGGTAACGCACTGACTAAATCCGATAAAGGTGTTGCACAATCTGGTGGTACAGGCCACGGTGTTCGTCTATTAAGCGATTGGATTTTAACAACACAAGTTAAATAAGCATTACTAGGGTCTGTTGATCTTTTGAGTTCATTTTTGCAGCAATTTGTTTGAGGTTTCTACAAGGCAGAGCCTATGTGGTGTAGCTGGCTACACGAATAGGCGATAACGCCGTAGAAATAACAAACAAATGCTGTCAGTTGGATTCATCTAAAAGGATTTTGTGCCGCGTTATTCGTCATTCACCTAGATAAACTAGGCATCAATCCTCATGCCTTGCCCAAAACCCTTTTAGATTGAACAAAATTTGAACCACAAAGATCAACAGACCCTAGCAAACGCGAGTTATTAAAAGCTTGTTAGTTTGTCCGATGAGATCAAGAATCCAGTGACTAACATCACTGGATTTTTCACGTCTACTTCCGTTGTTTGTACCCTTCAAATCTCCAAGTTCCCATAGCTATCAATGGGCAGTCGCTTTATAATACCCAGCAAATTTAATCTTTAATTAACTGAGTAGATGCCATGACTGCAACAACGATGGAGCGTCCAAGCGGACGTCGTAATGACCAAGTAAGGGAAGTAAGCTTTATCCGTAATTACACTGAACACGCAGAAGGCTCAGTATTGGTTGAGTTTGGTGGCACTAAGGTTTTATGTAACGCCACTGTTGAAGTCGGTGTTCCACGTTTCTTAAAGGGCAAAGGCCAAGGTTGGATCACTGCTGAATATGGTATGTTACCTCGTTCAACGCATTCGCGTATGCGCCGTGAAGCTAATGCTGGTAAACAAGGCGGTCGAACTTTAGAGATTCAACGTCTTATTGCACGTTCATTACGTGCCGCAGTTGATTTGGAAGCTTTGGGTGAATTTACGATTACCTTGGATTGCGACGTAATTCAAGCCGATGGCGGTACACGCACAGCGTCTATTACAGGCGCTTGTGTTGCACTTGTTGAAGCATTGCGCTACATGCAAGAAAACAAAATGATTAAAAAAGACCCGCTAAAATACATGATTGCTGCGATTTCAGTTGGCATCTATAAAGGTGAAGCGGTTTGTGACTTGGATTATCCAGAAGACAGCGATGCTGAAACAGACATGAATGTTGTTATGGCTGATAATGGTAAAATGATTGAAGTGCAAGGTACAGCAGAAGGTGAACCTTTTAGCCATCAAGAACTATTATCTATGCTTTCGTTGGCGGAAGGCGGTATTAAAGATTTATTCGTTAAACAGTTAGAAACTTTGAAATAGGGTAGAGAGATGAAACAGTATCAAATTGATTTTATTGAATTTGCGTTAGAACGTGGTGTATTAAAGTTTGGTGAATTCACCCTTAAATCGGGTCGCATTAGCCCTTATTTCTTTAACGCTGGTTTGTTTAATACAGGTCGTGATTTAGCGCGCTTAGGTCGTTTTTACGCGGCAGCGCTAATGGATAGCGGTGTTGATTACGACTTATTATTTGGCCCTGCGTATAAAGGCATTCCAATCGCTTCTGCAACCGCACTGCAATTGTGTGAACAGCATGATATCGATATGCCATATTGCTTTAACCGCAAAGAGAAAAAAGCCCATGGCGAAGGCGGCAGCTTAGTAGGTAGTGAGTTGAAAGGCAAAGTCATGCTGGTGGATGATGTGATTACTGCTGGCACAGCAATTCGTGAGTCGATGGACATCATTAACGACGCTGGTGCTGAATTAGCTGGCGTGCTAATTGCCTTAGATCGTCAAGAAAAAGGTCAAGGCGAGTTATCTGCTATTCAAGAAATTGAACGTGATTACGGCTCAACCATGATTTCAATCGTGACTTTAGGTGACTTAATTGGTTACTTAACTGAGAAAGGCGAAATGGGCGATACGCTAGCAAGCGTAACGGCGTATCGTGAGCAGTACGGTATTTAAGGCGGCAATTTAAATAATAAAAAGGGACGATAAACGTCCCTTTTTATTATCCTAGCAACTTAGCAAATTGTTGCCACTGTTGTTCAAATCCTTCAGTGGGTTTCGTTTTAAAACCACTGCGAACAAATTGATTTACGCGTCCTTCAGCATAGGCTAATAGCATGTTAGCGAGCTGTGCTTCGTCAATGTCAAAGCTTTTGCCTTCGCGTAGTTTTCGCTCACGTAAAATCTGCTTTAAATGCGTCTCTAACTTATCAAATAGTTGGCTAATTCGCTCGCGCAATCTGTCATGCTCACCCAGCAATGCATCCCCAGTCAAAATACGGGTAATACCAGGGTTCTTTTCAGCAAACAGTAAAACTAATTGAATGATGTGGTGGCAACGCAAGAGCGTGTTCTTCTCTTCGCTTGTGATGATATTGACGCGTGACAACACAGACTGCTCAATGAATTCGATTAAGCCTTCAAACATACGTGCTTTAGACGGGAAGTGGCGATAAAGTGCTGCTTCTGATACGCCAACTTCTGCAGCCAGTTTTGCCGTAGTAATACGGTTTCCTGGTGTTTCAAGCATATGAGCTAATGATTGGAGTATTTGTTCGCGACGGTTCGATTTTTTAGTGACGGCCATGAGGCAACTAATCCTACTGCTGTGGTTGTGTTGTTAAACTGCGATACATTATAAATTATTGGGCATGATTGTAATGCTTAATAATTTCAACTACTAGTTGTTTTGCTAATTCTTGTTTATCGGCCAAAGGTAAATCAAGTTTACCTTGTTTCCAATATAAAGTGAGGGCATTGTCATCACTGTTAAATCCTTGTCCTGCAATGCTGACATTATTAGCAGCTATCATGTCTAATTTTTTGCGAGTTAACTTTCCACGAGCATAGGTTTCAACGTCTTGGGTTTCCGCTGCAAAGCCGACACAAAAAGGGCGATTAGCTGTCAATGCGGAAACATCTGCCAGAATATCAGGGTTTTTAATCATGGTGACGGTCATATCGTCGTCATTTTTCTTAATTTTTTGATCGCTTACATTGCTCGGACGATAATCAGCGACTGCGGCACAAGCAATAAATATATCGTGGGATGGCGCTTGTGCCATTGCTTGCTCATGCATGTCACTTGCGCTCACTACATCTAAACGTTTTGTGTTATGCGGTGTTGCTAATGATACTGGCCCAGAAATTAGTGTCACATTCGCGCCAATCTGTTGTGCTGCTTGTGCAATGGCAAAGCCCATTTTTCCTGAGCTATGATTGCTAATATATCTCACTGGATCAATGGCTTCTCTCGTTGGCCCTGCGGTAATTAGAATGTTTAAATCAAGTGATTTAGGCGTAAAGTGTGCTTGAATTAATTCAACGATTTGCATCGGTTCTAATAGGCGACCTTTACCTATATCACCACAAGCCTGCTCGCCACTTGCTGGTCCCCAAATATGCATTCCTATGTTACGTAAACTTGTAAGGTTTCTCTGTGTCGTTTTTGCTGCATACATTTGCTGGTTCATTGCTGGTACGATAGCGATAGGGGCATCAGTGGCTAGACAAATAGTCGTTAGCAGATCATTCGCCATACCAGCATTTATTTTAGCAATAACATCCGCTGTCGCTGGAGCAATTACAACTAAATCAGCCCACTTAGCTAGCTCTATATGGCCCATAGAAGCTTCTGCTGCTGGATCGAGCAAGCTATCACTGACTGGATTACCGCTAACGGCTTGTAGGGTTAGCGGCGTAATGAATTCTTTGGCACCGCTGGTCATCACAACACGAACATCGCAATTTAGATCTTTTAAACGACGAACTATTTCTGGACATTTATAAGCGGCAATACCGCCTGTAATACCAAGGACAACTTTTTTATTTTCAAGTGTCATTAACTAAACCCTTGTGAACAGATGAACAATTTGTGGCATACGATAGCATAAAGTCGGTGAGATTCGCGTAGTTGAGCCATAATTATTCCTTCGGTGCTTATTGAGTGAGGATATCGCCCTTAAGAGTGTGAGCAGAACTGTGAAATATTAGGGAGTGACACATGACTGAAAATCATTGTTCAATTAAAGAGTGGCCTATGCAAATGAGGCCACGAGAAAAGCTATTGCAGTATGGAGCTGATACATTATCAGATAGTGAATTATTAGCTATTTTTTTACGAACAGGCGTTAAGGGGTGCTCGGCAGTTGAATTGGCTAACAAACTGTTGGTGAGTTTTGGCGATTTAAGTGCACTGTTATCAGCAACGCAACAGGATTTTTGTGCCCATGCTGGATTAGGGCCCGCAAAGTATGCACAGTTGACGGCAGTACTGGAAATGAGCGAGCGTTATCATCGTCATCAGCTTGAGCGTAATATTTCACTGACAAGCTCTAATGCAGTGGCACAATATTTATCACAGTTATTACGCCAACTTCCTTATGAGTGTTTTTATGTGCTGTACCTTGATACTCAACATCAACTAATTAGTTGTGATGAGCTGTTTAGAGGCACTATAAACTCGGCTAATGTGTATCCCAGAGAGATAGTTCGTGAAGTTATTAAGTATAATGCTGCGAGTGTCATTTTAAGTCACAACCATCCGTCAGGCATTGCGACACCAAGTGATGCCGATCGTCGTATAACCCAGCGAATTGTTGAGGCATTGGCGCTGATCGACGTCACGGTTTTAGATCATTTTATCATTGGCCAAAATGATCCTTATTCTTTTGCTGATCATGGTCTACTTTAATTGTTTTTTTTCTGTTAGAATTGCCGCGTTTTTGAGAGCGACTCTCCTTTATTTCCTTAAAAGGAGTAAAAGTAGCCTCTTTTATGAACATCACTTGTATCAGGCGTATGTTGTCATTGATTACATACGGCCCTCATTTGAGTCGCGAGCAAAGACCAGATGAGGCACATTTATAGCTCGAGCTAGTACAAATATTTTTGGAGGACATTCATGTCTAAAGTATGCCAAGTAACTGGTAAAAAACCAGCAACAGGTAACAACGTATCGCACGCAAAAAACCATACGCGTCGTCGTTTTTTACCAAATCTTCACACTCACCGCTTTTGGGTTGAAAGTGAAAACCGTTTCGTTAAATTACGCCTTACTACTAAAGGTATGCGTATTATCGATAAGAAAGGTATTGACGTAGTATTAGCAGAGATGCGTACTCGTGGTGAAAAGGTTTAAGGAATAGATTATGCGCGATAAAATCAAATTAGTTTCAAGTGCAAGCAGCCACTTTTACACAACTGACAAGAACAAACGTACTATGCCTGAGAAATTAGAGCTTAAAAAGTATGACCCAATTGTTCGCAAACACGTAATGTACAAAGAAGCTAAAATCAAATAATTGATTTTTTCTTTATACAGTGTGATAAAAACCCAGCTTCGGCTGGGTTTTTTTATGCCCAAAATAAACGGTGAGCTTTTTATTCTCGGCAAAACCTGAGCATCCACATCCGGAATCGGGCGATGCAATAGATGGCAAGGAGCTGATCTGCACTTAATTAAATAAGTTGAACCGCAAACTATTTAATTTTTCTTATTTCACAGTAGACTAGTATCACTTTATTTTACGGAGACGGTTGTGGGTTTATCTCGAAAAGGTTGGAACAATGTTTTAATTTTTGCCTGTATGGGCATGATTATTTTATTTAATCTCATGAATGATAAGTTAGTGGCTAATGCTGAAGGAGAAGTTGTTAGCATCTTACCTGAGCAAAGCATGATTTTAACGCTTGAATATCCCCAGTTTTCTATTGAACGCCTTGGCACAAGCTGGCGCATAACCCCCAACGAGTCACTTGAGCAAGATAATGTTGCTCCCTTAATTGAAGCGTGGCTTAAGCTATCTGGTGAAGTGAGTGTCGCGACCAGTGAAGAAGAAGGCTTTCGAGTAACATTATGGCTTGCGGGAAAAGAGCATCCAACCAAGTTGTGGATCCAACCGCAAAGTCAGTTAGTGACAGACATCATCTCGCAAGATGTTTGGAAAATCACGCCACACCAACTATCTACCATTAACAAAGCGGTTGAAAATAATGCCTGAGTTACCAGAAGTTGAAGTGAGTCGGTTAGGTGTTAGCCAGCATTTAAATGGTGAAGTCATTACCGATATTGTCATCAGAACCCCAAAGTTAAGATGGGATATTCCTAAAGCGGATTTGGCTAAACTTGTTGGCCAAAAGATAACGGCTATTTCTCGTCGTGCTAAGTATCTAATTATTGAAACTGTTATTGGCCATATCATTATTCATTTAGGAATGTCGGGTAGTTTACGAGTGATCGATAGTACAACTGAGCTTAAAAAACATGATCATGTCGATGTCGCTGTTGGCAATAAAGTACTAAGACTTAATGATCCACGTCGGTTTGGCGCTGTGCTTTATGCTAATGAATCTGGTGAGCATAAGGTATTTGAGAAATTAGGCCCAGAGCCTTTAACTGATGCGTTTAGTGCACAGCATTTAATAGCTAAATGCTCAAAACGAAAAGCTGCCATTAAGCTAGTGATTATGGATAATCCTGTGGTGGTTGGTGTTGGTAATATTTACGCCAATGAAGCGTTATTTTTAACAGGTATTCATCCGTTAACACCTGCGAATCAGGTGTCAACCGCTAAATTAATTGCGCTAACACAAACAATTAAAGATGTTTTAGCAGCCGCTATCAAACAAGGCGGAACTACTTTAAAAGATTTTAGTCAGACCGATGGTAAGCCAGGCTATTTCGCTCAATCGTTATTTGTTTATGGCCGTGAAGGGGAAGCATGTTTGCGTTGTAAAACAATCTTGAAAGCCGTTAAAATAGGCCAAAGAGCTTCGACATATTGTAAAAAATGTCAGCCTATTGATATGTAATTTTACTACTGAATAGAGTCCATAATGAGTAAATCACCAATAAGCGTGTTCATCGTTACTTTAAATGAAGAAAAGAATATAGAGCGTGCTTTGCGCAGTGTGAGTTTTGCCGATGAAGTAATTGTAGTTGATTCTGGTAGTAGTGATAATACTGTTGCTTTGGCGGAAAACATGGGGGCGAACGTAATTTTTAATGAGTGGCCTGGTTACGCAAAGCAGAAACAGTTTGCGATGCAGTTATGCAAACATGACTGGGTGTTAAATTTAGATGCAGATGAAGAAATTACTAATGAGCTCGCTCGTAAATATCAATCACTCGTCAATCAAGATAAATATGTAAGTGTGCGTTGTACGCGTGATGATTTGTTTATTGGGCAGAAAATGTCATCTTGGACAAAAAAGCCAAACAATAATCGATTGTATCGAAAGTCATTATCTAACTTTGATATTTCAAGATATGTTCATGAAAGCGCAGATGTTGATGGAAAAGAAATATTTATTAAAGAGTCTTTAACGCATTATGGATATGGTTCTATTGAAGTTTTAACTCATAAAAATAATCAATACTCTTCACTCAAAGCGCAAGAGAAGTTTTCAAAAAATAAGCCTTATTCTTTGATAAAATTAGTCACCATTTTTCCGCTTATTTTCATTAAAGAATACCTCTTTCAACGTAAACTCTTTTCAGGTGTTCGCGGTTTTACATTATCCATTATGCTAGCGTACTACGCGTTTATTAAAGAAGCTAAATTGTATGAGTTACATCATATATCGACTCAAGAACATGATAAGAAAAATAAAGATGAATCCTAAATTTAAAGTATTAGTTATTAACTTAGATTCTAGTGAAGACCGATTGCTCTCAATGGGTAATCAACTTGCTGAATTGGGACTGGATTTTGAGCGAGTTGTCGGTGTTCGGGGCAGCGAGTTAAGTGAAGAAGAAAAATCAGCAGTATATGATCGACAAGTTAATACTAAGAAATACTATAAATTACTCAATGATGGCGAGATAGGCTGCTATCTAAGTCATGTTAGGTGTTATGAGAAAATCGTAAGCGATCAACTAGATTTTGCGTTGATTTTAGAAGACGATGCTATTTTAACAACTGATATCGTTAAGTTTATTGATCAAATAGGTTGTTTAGAGAGGAGTTGGGATTACGTTAAATTATCTCATGGGAGAAAACAAAAGGATATGCAGAACACCACTGTGTTAATAGATAACCTAGCGATTGGTAATACGGCTAAGTTACCTTCAACGACAACAGGGCAGTTTGTTTCTTTAAACGGTGCTAGCAAGCTTATCAAACATGCACTACCAGTTGCGAGGCCTATTGATATAGATATTCAATACTGGTTTGAAAAAGAATTAAAATGCCTTGTTGTTAGGCCATTTCCTGTCTTAAATGGTGACTTTGGCAGTGAGATAAACGTTGTTGAAGATCGACGCCTAACGCAAAAAAGTCGGTGGCGTCGAATTCTTCAAAAAGTAAACTATGAATGGAATTTATTCCGCCATCGAAATAAAATTCCAAGCATTCCTAATAAACGATAATTTTTAATATCGTAAATCCCAAGACGAATAAACAGTAAACTCTGTTTGATTATCTTGGGTTAGAAAAGTCGAATATTCGCCTTGCACGCCAAGAGTGAGTAGCCCTTTTTTTATCGGCATCTTGTATTCGAATTCAATTTGTTTCAATTCTTCAAATACTTCTGAAACTTGGTTGCCAATTTCAGGTAATGGAGAACGGTCAACGTTATCACTATTTAATTTCGCAATAGTGAGTTTTGCGTGCCATTGGTGATGTTCATCTGTTTCTCCTATTGCTCCCAAACTCCAAGCTTTGGCATCGTTATCGAATGTAGAGCCAATTGATCGTTTATGGTATCGATAGCCGGTTTTATAAGTGCCGTGTTCGTAATAACAATTTAAGGCTGTTGACGAACCACCAGCACAGCCAACTTGAGTATCAGTGTATTCAAGGTATAAGCGGGTACCGTTGAAAAAGGCACTTGAATCGAGTCCATAAACATAAGCTTTATCGACAGGTCGGTAATTTACTGCATCTTCCCCAACAGTCTGGGCATAAAAAGCAAATGGAACATCTAGAATAGTGTTGTGCCAGCGCAAATCGATGCCTGCTAATTGATTACCATATTTCGTGTGTAACGCAGAATCACACTCTGCTGCACCATTGGCACATTGCGGAGAACTACTTAGTGCATTCCAAAAGTTGGAGAGGCTATTGGACTGTCCTTGCCCTCCCCATTGAATAGACCAGTTAGCACCAATTTCAAGAGAATCAAACGGACGAATAGTCGCTCTAGTGCTCCATAATAATGCATCAGGAACAGTCCTGTTTGACTCCAATTTAGCCATTTGAGCTGTGAACGACCAACGGCCTATCCAGCTTAATAGCGGTGTATCAAACGCTTCATTATTACTACGCGTTAGGCTGAGCGCTGGCAATGGACGGGCGTTATTTGTCATTAATAGACTAGATCCCCAACCAGGTCCCCACCACTGAGGGGGTGCACCGACTTTTAATATCCAATTTTCATATATAATTGCTGCGTAACTGTCATCAAATGTAAACTCTTGGCCACCTTCTGGAGCATGTCGTAATTGTGAACTGACTTTGAACGCCCAAAAATCACCTACCGTTTCCCGACTTAACGTCAGCTTAGCTTTTTCTCGGTAACTATCACCAAACCCATGCAACCTTTTAGGGTTATTAGCCGCAGACAGCTTGAGTTGATTAGCAAATTTGTTAGCTTTAGACTTTTTGTAATAATGCATCACTTGCATATAACTATTACGTAGCTCTTTAGGCAAGTTATCGAGCTTTACTTGGTTAATATCTTCATTGATCGCATCCCACATTAAGGGATAAGTAGTTACTGGCGATTTAATAATATTTGCATCAGATAGTCGCTGAATATGGTGCCGTAGATGTAAGTTTGTGGCATCAACCCAAATTGAGGCAACGGCTGTATTACTTGATAATAACAATGCTGTTAACGCAAGGTATTTCATTTAACTTTTCCTTGTTGTGTTAGTGCTTTAGAAACAATTTCAGGAACAAATTGACTGACATCGCCTTTATGCAGTGCGACATCCTTGACTAGTGTTGACGAAATGAAAGAATTTTGCTCTGCCGGCGTTAAGAATACACTTTCTAATTCTGGGTAGAGTCGTCGGTTCATATTTGCTAATTGGAATTCGTATTCAAAGTCAGAAACGGCGCGCAAACCTCTAATCAATACTTTTGCATTTTTTTCTTTTGCGAAATCTACAAGTAATCCAGAGAATCCAACAACTTCGATATTAGGGAGGTGTTGCGTGACTAATATGGCAAGTTCGACTCGTTGTTGTAAGTCAAACTTTGGATTTTTGCTTGGATTATTGGCTACGCCTACGATGACATGATCAAATAATTTAGACGCTCTTTCAATTAAATCTAAATGACCATTAGTAATTGGGTCAAATGTACCTGGGTAAATTGCATTTACACGCATTCATTAATCCTTTCTATATAACTAGTAGTGTACTTTTATTAAACACATATTTGTAAGTACAATTATTGAAATCAGTTAGCTGATTTAGTTAAGACATTTATCTAAAATAATAGTTTCAAACTTATCACGAACTGCTTTGACAGTGATGTCGTTCATTAGTTTTTCGCCTTTAGCGCGTTTTCCCCACTTAACAAGGTTTAATGGGCGCTGTTGCTGACTAACAATATGATGATCGTATACGCTGACCACATATTCTCGCGAGAAATAAGGACCTGTTCGACCTGGATTGCTGTGAGCATATAAGCCAATCACATGCGTGCCCATAGCAACGGCCATATGAGCTGGACCAGTATCCGGCGCCAAGACAATATCAGCATGCTTTACCATGCCCAATAGCTGCTTAAGACTTGTCTCGCCAATCATATTCTTAGGTGTTGATTTACAGTGACTGATAATTTCTTCCCCCAAGCTTTTCTCCAGCTCGGTTGGGCCACCGCATAGAATCACATCCCAGCCTTTTTTGGCGGCGTGATCTGCAATGGCTGCATAACCTTCAGCATGCCAATTGCGTTCCGCTTTACTAGCTGCTGGGCTGATAACTAATGTTCGCTTGTCGTTTTTAAAGCGCGCTTTAGCCCATTCGTCATCTTCACGTGGTAGCGGCATGTTCCATGTCGGTGTTGTATCAGTTACGCCGATAACTTCAGCAAATGCCATAAAACCATCGAGTACGTGAGCTTGATGCTGCTTAGCAATGCGGCGATTGACGAATAACCAGTGGCCTTCTTTGGCACGCACTTTGTCGAAACCGACTTTAAACTTTGCCTTAATACATAGGCTTGCAAGACTAGCGCGCAACGCCACTTGCATTTGCAGTAATACATCAAATTTTTGACCGTTAAGTGCTGCTTTTAAATCCTTGTAGCCTTGTCTACCAGCGCTTTTATCAAAAATAACAAATTCAACGCCGGGTAAATCTTTCAGCAACATCGCTTCAACTTTACCGATTATCCAAGTGATTGTTGCTTCTGGCCATTTGCGCTGCATTGCCTGCACCGCCGCCACACAATTACACACATCGCCAATGGCCGA
The DNA here is from genome assembly GCF_051201665.1 of Psychrobium sp. nBUS_13. GTDB lineage: Bacteria > Pseudomonadota > Gammaproteobacteria > Enterobacterales > Psychrobiaceae > Psychrobium. Next base: position 107,340 of record NZ_CP179210.1, read on the forward strand.
TAGACGCAGAATGCAAATCGACTTTGGTGAATCACTAGGATATTTCATTAATTAACGCCTTAGAGAAAATTTGTCAGCAGTTTAACACGAATTTAGCCGTTGATTACCAGTAAGGCAGTGATAGAATTATCAAAAATATCAATAGGTCATTTCTTTGAACACACATATTCATTCACATCATAATCAATGGTTGATCCATGCGCCAGAACTTAATGTCAATGCACAATGGTTTACCCCAGAATATTGGCAACAACAAAACAAGATTTTGGGACAATCACGTGGTCGTAACATTACGTGGTTTGTGGGTGATGAAAGCTCGCCAATGGTGTTGCGTCATTATTATCGCGGTGGTTTGATTGGAAAGTTAGTGACTGATAAATATTGGTTTAGTGGACTCAAAAACACGCGTGCTTATCGAGAATATCAATTATTAATTGAGTTAGAAAAACGTAAGTTACCTGCTTGTCGAGTTGTTGCAGCGAACGTCGTTAAATCTGGATTGAATTATCGCGCTGATTTACTGATGAAAATGGTCGATGGTGGGCAAGATTTAGTTGCTCTATTAACTAAGTCACCAATGTCAGAGGAGCTATGGCAGGAAATTGGTAAAACACTCGCTATTTTTCATAAAAATAACGTATATCATGCCGATCTTAATGCGCATAACATATTAATGAATAAAGATAATAACGCTTGGTTGATTGACTTTGATCGCGGTGAAATAAAACAACAACGCGGTCAATGGTGCCAAGATAACCTCGATCGCCTGTTACGTTCATTTAATAAAGAACTCAATCAATTACCTCAATTCTATTTTGAGCAAGATAATTGGAAAACCTTGATGGCAGCCTACAATGCTGAGCTGGCCATAAACTAAATTTTCTGGTCAACCCAAGTCATTAAACGCTGTAATGTGCCTTGGTTGTCGGCAACGACTTGCAAGGCATGCTTTCCCATTTGCTGGCGCATTACTTCATCATTGAGTAATTTACTAATCAATTGAGTTAACTCTGTGTCATTTGTTACTTGCTGTAATCCTTGGCTGGCAAGTAACTTGTTACAGATATCACTAAAGTTATAACAAGACTCACCCATGATGATAGGTTTCCCCAAAGCCGCTGGCTCTAATGGATTATGACCACCTCGCGCAATTAAACTACCGCCAATATAGGTAATATCACCGATCCCTAACAACAATAGCATTTCTCCCATTGTATCGCCGATAACAACCTGGGTATCGCTCGAAGGTGTTGTACCTTGGCTACGACGAGCAATGTTAAATCCTCGCGCGGTTGCTTGTTGTGCTACCTCATCAAATCGCTCGCTATGGCGTGGAATAATAACCAGCAGCAAGTTAGGAAACTGAGCTAATAGCGACTGATGCGTCTGAAGAAGTTGCTCGTTTTCGCCGGGATGTGTACTGCCTGCAACCCAAACAGGGCGATCGTGTGCCCAACGTTGTTTTAGTTGTTGTTGCTGATTTTTTAGTTCACTTGAAATGCTCAATTCAAACTTAATGCTACCGCCAATAGTTAACTTATCTTTAGGTAATCCAAGGGTAATAAATCGCTCACCGTCACTTGAATATTGCGCAGCGACACAGTCAAGATTGTTGAGCATTTCATGCATTAACGGCGCGGCTTTACTGAGATAGCCATTCATCGATTTTTCAGACATTCGCGCATTGGCCAACAATATCGGAGTTTTAGCCTGAGAAAGTTGATGAATTAGATTTGGCCAAAGCTCAGTTTCCATTACTATTGCGGCCTGCGGAGCTACTTGGTTTAAAAAGCGCTTCACGCTGCCCGGTAAGTCAATAGGCACATAGCAATGTGCAACACTGGCGCCAAAGAGTTTTTTGACCATAGCACTGCCTGTGGGGGTGCTGGTTGTTACTAAAACTTGGTGTGAGGGATAGTCATTTACAATTTGCTTAATTAACGGTGCTGCAGCAATGGTTTCCCCCACTGAAACACTATGAATCAAAATGACTGGCTTAGTAATGTTTAAGCGTTTAAATCCAAATCGCTCAGCGACTCGGCCGCGATAATCTTCACTTTTGAAGGCGCGGTATAGTAAATATATCAGTACAACCGGAGTAGCTAAATACATAAAAACATTGTAGAAAAAGCGATTCATTGTTTTGCACTGACTCCGATTACAGGTTACATTGGCGAGGTGTTTAACGGCATTCTACGTTGTTTTAAGTAAAATCAAAATAACGGGCTTCAAACAAACAATAAGATAGTGAAAAGCTACGTATGAAAACAAAAGATAAAATCATCCAAGGCAGCATCGAATTATTTAATCAACAGGGAGAACGTAATGTGACGACGAATCACATTGCTGAACATGTTGGGATAAGCCCCGGTAACCTCTATTATCATTACCGCAATAAAGACGACATCATCCGTTCTATTTACAAGCTCTATGAAAAGAACCTTGATCAAATGTTTCAACCTCAAGACTCGAGTAGTCAGGGGATGGATGAAATGATGTATTACCTAGAACGTGTTTTTTATTCGATGTGGCAATTTCGATTTTTTTACGCCAATTTACCTGACATTTTGGCGCGAGATCCTCAGCTACATGAACGATACCTTGTTGCTCAAAAATCACTTTACCAACGAATCGTTAGTACGTTAAAGCAAGTCCGTAGTCAGGGCTTTATAACGCTAGATGATGCAATGATTGATGATTTAGCGCATACATTAAAGCTCGTTGTAGCATTTTGGATTAGTTATCAACACACCCAAAGCTTAGGTGAAATTACCCAAGCAACAATCTCTCAGGGTGTTATTAAAGTATTTAACGTCGTCAAAGGATATTTAACGCCGTCAGGTCTTAGTAATATTCAAGAAATTGAGAACAAATATCTAATGATGATGAAAACTAATGCAATAGATATTGATAAGGCATTAGTTTAACTAATGTTTTGTGTAGCTCTATTAGGTTTTTAATATTTAAAACAGTGCATTAAATACGTAATGATATCTTTACCATGAAATATTCTAATACTGCTTAAATATCCCACTTCAAAAGCTGATTTACTTTTTTAATCCGATTACACTTAACTCAATTATTTCGTAATGTCGTGTTGTTATACAAGCGATTCATTACCCAAATTTAAGCGAGGAGAGAATATGTCTAGCGCATTTAATCAATTTATTACTGAGCAACTAGAGCAAGTAAAAGCTGAAGGTCTTTATAAAGAAGAGCGGTTCTTACTGTCTCCTCAAGAAACTGACATTAGTGTTGCTAAAGGTGATGTTATTAACTTTTGTGCTAATAACTACTTAGGCCTCGCAAATCACCCTCAATTAGTTGAAGCAGCGAAAGCTGGCTTAGATGCAAATGGCTTCGGCATGGCATCTGTACGCTTTATTTGTGGTACTCAAGACATTCACAAACAGCTAGAAAGTGATTTAAGTGCATTCTTGGCTATGGAAGATACCATTCTTTATTCTTCATGTTTTGACGCTAACGCTGGTTTATTTGAAACACTATTAGGCCCTGAAGATGCGATTATTTCTGATGCATTAAACCACGCGTCAATCATTGATGGTGTACGTTTGTGTAAAGCAAAACGTTTCCGTTACGCGAATAACGACATGGCGGCATTAGAAGAGCAGCTTATCGCAGCAACTGAAGCAGGCGCACGTTTCAAACTTATCGCGACTGACGGTGTGTTCTCAATGGACGGCGTTATCGCTAACCTAAAAGGCGTGTGTGATCTAGCTGATAAATACGGCGCTATGGTGATGGTTGATGATTCTCATGCCGTTGGCTTTGTTGGTGACGAAGGTCGTGGAACGCACGAATATTGTGAAGTGATGGATCGTGTAGACATTATCACTGGCACACTAGGTAAAGCGCTAGGCGGCGCGTCAGGTGGCTTTACATCGGCTAGCAAAGAAGTTGTTGAATGGTTGCGTCAACGTTCGCGCCCTTACTTGTTCTCAAACTCACTAGCACCAGCAATAGTAACGGCCTCTATCAAAGTATTAGACATGCTTAAAAATGGTCAAGAACTACGTGATCGTGTTAAGAGCAATGCTGAATACTTCCGCACGCAAATGGGCGCTGCTGGTTTTACTATGGCTGGTGCTGATCACGCTATTGTTCCTGTGATGTTAGGTGATGCAAAACTAGCGTCGACTATGTCTGACAAGCTGCTTGAAAAAGGCATTTACGTTATCGGTTTCTCTTTCCCTGTTGTGCCAAAAGGTCAAGCGCGTATTCGTACGCAAATGTCAGCGGCTCACACTAAAGAGCAATTAGATCGCGCTATAGCAGCCTTTATCGAAGTTGGTAAAGAACTAGAGGTTATCTAAGCATGAAAGCCTTAAGTAAATTAAAAGCCGAAAAAGGCATTTGGATGGTTGATGCGCCTACCCCGAAAATGGGCCATAACGATCTATTAATCAAAATTAAGAAAACCGCCATTTGTGGCACCGATATGCACATCTATGGTTGGGACGAGTGGGCACAGCGCACTATTCCTGTACCTATGGTTGTTGGTCACGAATACGTGGGTGAAGTTGTTGGTATCGGCCAAGAAGTTAAAGGCTTTGAACTTGGCGATCGCGTTTCTGGCGAGGGTCACATCACCTGTGGTCATTGTCGTAACTGTCGCGGCGGCCGTACACACTTGTGTCGTAATACAACGGGTGTTGGTGTTGACCGTGAAGGTTCATTTGCTGAATTCTTAGTAATTCCAGCATTTAATGCCTTTAAATTACCAGATGACATTTCAGACGAATTGGCTGCCGTATTCGACCCTTTTGGTAATGCTGTTCACACTGCCTTGTCATTTGATTTAGTCGGTGAAGATGTATTAATTACCGGTGCTGGTCCTATCGGCATCATGGCCGTTGCTATCTGTAAGCATGTTGGTGCCCGTAATGTTGTTATTACTGATGTAAACCCATACCGCCTAGAACTTGCTAAGAAAATGGGTGCAACACGTGCTGTAAACGTTGCTAATGAAAAACTTGAAGACGTTATGAGCGAACTTGGCATGACTGAAGGTTTTGACGTTGGTATGGAGATGTCAGGAGTACCTATGGCATTCCAAGGTATGCTAGACGCGATGAATCACGGTGGCCGTATTGCCATGTTGGGTATTCCACCATCAGACATGTCAATTGATTGGGACAAAGTGATATTTAAAGGCTTAGTAATTAAAGGCATTTACGGTCGTGAAATGTTTGAAACTTGGTACAAAATGGCCAGTTTGATTCAATCAGGATTAGATATCTCACCAATTATTACTCATCATTTCCCTATCGATCAATTCCAAAAGGGCTTTGACGCGATGGAGTCTGGTCAATCAGGTAAGGTTATTCTGCACTGGGATTAACTTTTTGGTTGATTAGTGATGGATAATGGAAAGCCCAACGTTGTTGGGCTTTTTTATTACCGGTAAATATTAAAAGTGATTATACACCCGCTGCAGAGTAGCCGTTGTTAAAGCCTTGAATAAAGCATTCTATTCCTTCTGGGATGTTGTGAATATCGGCATTGGGGATGATTGAAAATACTAATAAACCAGCTGAAAAGGCAATCGTTGCCTTAGGGTTACCTTTCTTTCTGGATACAAAGACTGCGATTGCTAGAATAGCTAAAATGAGAACTTTAATAGCTAGCATAAATTTCCTTATTAATTGTCTATTGAGTCCTCTAAAGATTAGCACGCTTCTACGGCCTAATCATTAATTTTCAAACTGATATTCCCTAATCAACGCCAAGAAATCATCACCAAACTTTTCTAATTTACGCTCACCAACGCCATTCACTCGCAATAATTCATAAGGTGTTTGAGGTTGTTGTTCGGCCATTTCTGCAAGGCTGGCATCGTTAAAGACGACATAAGGTGGTACACCTTGCGCGTCGGCGATGGTTTTACGTAGGGTGCGCAGTTTAGCGAATAACACCTCGTCATAATCGTAATCATCTTTGCGACTACGGCCTTTGGCGCTACTTGAACTCTTGCTAATAGCTTGCAGACGTGGCACGGCAAGTTCTATGACTTTTTCGCCTTTTAGCGCACTGCGGGCTTCGGGATTTAATACCAAAATTGAGCTGCGGGTGATGTCTTGGCGTAAATACCCTAAGTGAATAAGTTGGCGGAAGATACTGAGCCAATATTCAGCACTGTGTTCAACACCGATGCCGTAGGTGGTTAATTTGTCGTGACCGTACTCTAAAACTCGTTGATTCTTAGAGCCACGTAATACATCGATGACATAGGCGACCCCGAAGTTTTGTTGTACGCGATATACACAAGATAGTGCTTTTTGCGCGACGACTGTGCCATCAAAATGTTGTGGTGGATCTAAGCAGATATCGCAGTTGCCACATTTACTCGAGCCGTATTCGCCAAAATAATGGAGCAATACTAACCTATTTTAGGGCCAGGCAGACCGGTATCTCTTATAACTACACCATCTTTTAAATCTATGATGCGGGAAGCATAACTTGCAACATCTATTTCATGCGTCACTAAAATGATGGTTATACCTTTTTTGTGAAGCGATTTAAACAATTCCATTATATCCATGGTTGTCTTGCTGTCGAGGTTACCAGTAGGCTCATCTGCTAACAATATCATTGGCTGATTGATCAGCGCACGAGCAATCGCAACGCGCTGTTTTTGTCCCCCAGATAACATTCTTGGGTATGACAGATGAACTCGCTGCTCTAAATTTACCGATTTTAATATATTTAATGCTCGCTCTTTCGATGATGAATCTTTTTTACCATTAAATAATGTTGGATAAAGAATATTTTCTAATACTGTTTTCCTAGGGTGTAGGTGGAATCCTTGAAAGATAAACCCCATATTCGAATTTCTAAAAAAAGATAAGCGATCATCACTCATATCAGAAATGTCGATATTTTTGAATAAATACTGCCCGTCATCTATGCCAGATAAACAACCAATAATATTCATTAATGTTGATTTTCCAGATCCCGAAGATCCCATGATAGCAACAAACTCCCCTTCATAGATCTGTAAATTAAAGTTATCAAAAACAGTGAATTTATTATCACTCTCTGAAAATCGCTTTATAATATTTTTTAACTCGATCATTGTTTATTCCGTTGTTAATGCGGTGACAGGATCAAGGGCCGCTGCTTTTCGTGCTGGAGCAACGCCGCAAAGAATACCAATTAATACCGATATTGTGATTGATGTTGCGGCTGTCCACAACGGAATAACAGCATGTTCAATATTATTATTTCCGAGAACTATGACTTGAGACAGAATCCACCCAACCATAATACCCACCACTGCGCCACCAAAGCAAAGTAACGCAGATTCGATTAAAATTTGTTTTTTAATATATTTTTGGGTCGCGCCCAGAGCACGCATAAGACCTATCTCACGTGTTCTCTCATTCACAGATACTAACATAACATTCATAATACCAATGCTTCCTACCAGCAAAGATACAAAGCTAACGAGCAGCAACATATTTGTTGTCTTATTTAAAATAACTTTAGAAAGGCGTTGGATCTCACTGGCATCTTCTATATGAAAGTTGTCAGTTTCATGTGGTGGTGTGTGCTGTGAGCGTCTTAAACTAGCAGTAGCACTACGTAGCACATGCTTATATTCTGCAATATCGGCGATTTCAAAACCTAAACGCAATGACAAAGCATCATTTGTTATTTGATTAGCCGTGCCGAAAGGCAAATAGATGTCAGCACTAGTCGCTAAAATATCGGACGAATCGCCAGGCATAACACCAACAATATCTAACCATATAGAACCAACTCTAATTCGACTATTAATAGGGTTGTCTGGTAAACCGAGCTTGGTAATCAAAGATTTACTGACTAAACATACTGGTCGATTCTTGTCGCTATCACTGTCTACAATAAACCGTCCCTGTAGCGGGAAACGGCCTGTCAATTGTGGTAACCTGTCAGTTGTGGCAAGTATTTTTCCTGTGATTTTTTTATCCAAGTAGCTGATTGTACCATTTTTTCCATCAGGATCTGAGATAGGTACAATACTAAAGGCGACCACATTTTTAATGCCATTAACCTGATTTTTTAAAGCTCGCCATTCATTAATAGTCAATGGAGGGACATATTCACTGTTCATCCATTTATATATATTAGGACCAACAATAATAGTTTCATTTCCTATTACCTTAAATTCTTTAACTAGACTTCGCTCAAAACCATAAACGATCCCAACAATGGTAATCACACCTCCAATTGCGATTACCATACCTAATGCCGTTAGCATTGATCTGGTTTTATTAGCATTTAACTCTAGATAAGCTGCTTTTACTTGGTGGATGAATTCAATCATTAGGTGTTATTATCGTTAATTGCAGATTTATTAACAACGCGTTGATTATTTGTAGAATGATCAGTGACAGTATCACCTTCGACTAATGAGTTTAAGAATTTAGCTGGGCCGTAAATAACACGTTCGCCTACTTGTATCCCTTTACGTATTTCTTGTAAAGAACGATCTGAAACACCCAGTTCGACCATCTTTTTCACAACTATATTATCTTCAATAGTATATAAGAAATAATTCCGTTTGGATCCAGCTATATAAGTTCGCTCTTTGTCAGTTTTCTCATCATACAGCACTGCAGAGAGGGGGACTGTTATTGGGCTACTTTGCGACTCCAAAATTTCTAACTCGGCACCCATGCCAGCATAAAGTTGCTCATTGTCATGAGCTTTAAAGGAAATCTCCACAGCGATTTGTCGATCATTTTTACTTCGGCCTTCATTTTTATAAGATGCATTTAACATGGTTGCTACGTGTACTATCTTGCCTGTTAATAACTGTTGTGGATTGTTATTTAATTTCACTATAGCGCTTTGTCCAACTGATATTCGACTAATATCAAATTCTGAAATATAGGCCATAATCGAATAATCGCTTAAGTCTGCAATGAGCATTAATTCTGAGCCAGCAGCCCCTAAGGTGCTTGATATCGCAGTTTCACCTTCTTTTATACGAGTAGCAATAACAGTACCATTAATGGGTGATTTAATGATTGTTTTTTCCGCTTTTTGTTTGGCTAGCGCCAGTTGTGACATCGCTTGAATAACATTTTCTTTGGCACTTTCTAAATCCAATTTCTTTATTGCTAGTTCAGTCCTTGCAATATCTTCACTATAAATGTCAATGGCTTCAGCTTCTCGTAAGCGTTGCAGTTTGTCGAAATATAACTGTTTGATAATAACTTCTTGTGCAATCCTCTTTTCTTGTATACGATTTTTCCTTAACTGTGCCATTGCAAGTTCAATTTCTTTGTCAACATCTTCTCTATCAAGCTGAATTAATGGTTGCCCAATTTTAACACGTTCGCCATCTGTGACTTTTATATCTATTACTTTCGCGATAACTTCAGAAGATAGTGTCACTTTAGTATTGAGCATAACTGTACCAGACACAAACAATGAAGCATTTATTTCTTGAATTTTGGCAGTGGATATCCTAATTTGTAATTGCTCTTGTTTTCCTGATTTCAACACTGATATTATAACTACACCAACAATTAGTAAAAACGTTAAACTACTAATCCATTTCATATTTAACTTCCGTTTTAAAAAACTAACCACAAATACTTTAAACCTAACATTACTGCTACGGGAACAATTGTGAATATTGCTGTTTGCAGCCAATTAGTTTGAAATTGGCGATGAAATAAAAAACCACTCAAAAGTGCACCTATAAATAGAGACATATCGGTATTACTTAAAAATAGATACCATTTATCTAATGATTTGACAGGACCAAAAAAGTTATAAAATGATAGGATGTTAAATTCTGTGGACAATCGTTGGATAGGTGTTTCATATCCAGACATACTTACAATGGAATAAATAGCCACTAGTATGTAGGGGAATTTAATTATTAAAGCAAATAACGATAAATAAGCTTTTTTTACCTTCTCCAGTAAAAGCGAACCTACTAAAAGAGAAACAGAAATTAACGTGACCATTTCAAATAAGATTGATAAAATCTCAATCTGTGTCCAACGCCAAAAAAACAAGGGTGCGCTTAAATTTTGTACTGTTGCTTGCGAGATTTCTGAAATTTCATCTTCAGGTAAGCCACTGCCATCGTATAAATTCATTTCATTCCACAAGTGATCAGTGCTGTTATGATAGACATAACTAAGTGACAGTTGAACAATAAACAGCAATAAAAATACTGACCACCAATGCTTGAAAGGGCCAAGACTCTCAATGAGGTTTGTATTTTTTTTATTATATTCAGTTTTGGTATTCATAATCTTAGTCTCTGTTTAGTGAAGGTATTTTTTCCAAAATACCTTCACTATTTATAACAATAAGGTTAGCCCTCTACTGTGCCGCGACAACTAATATAAACCTTAGAACAACCAACTGCTGAACCACCATTGTTCTCACACGTTTCTTTGAGACTTTGACATTCAGCTTTCGGTAGAGCGACAACGATGCTAGAGATAAACAGGCCAGCGATCACCACATATATTTTTCTAATTTTCATTTCTATTCCTTTCCTTAATGATTAGATGACAGATTACTTCTTGCCTCGGCAAGTTACATAGTCATTGCTGCAAGACACTGCATCACCTTCAACTAGACATTTAGTTAATTTTGATTTGCACTCCGACTTAGGCAACGCACTAACACCGCCGACAACCCCGACTGAAAACAGTACAGCTAGCACTGAAACTTTCAAAACTTTCATATGATCTCCTTATTAACTTAATTCTCTTGACTAAAATTGTCGCAAATAAACTATATCAATGGAAACTAAGAGCCAACAATAAATTGTTTTATAATTCAATATTTTAATTTAATTTTGTTGGTTTTTTAAGCATGAGGATTTTGATAAAGACAGCTATTTTCTAGATCTGTTCGAATAAAGGCATTAAACAATCAGGTTGAGCTCTCTGAGTTTTATTTCGACGTCAATTTGAGAAAAACCGCGGATTAAATTATTATCAATTAAAATTAAAGGATAGCTGTCGCCCTTAAGTTCATTAAATAGTTGCAACCCTTTAATGTCTTTTTCGACGTCGTATTCAATGTAATTTATATTTTTTAGATTGAAGTAATTTTTTAATCTTTGACAGACAGGGCACCAATCCGTTGTAAATATGATAACAGGTGATTCAGAAGTGATACCGAACTTGCTGTAGTTGCCAATGGTAACCATAGGCTCGTCAAATGAAGACTTAACGATTGGCACGTATAGACACTCCAGCAAGTGTTACCACACAAAGAAGAAGTATATTAACGAACAGCTCTTTTAGCATTATAAAATCCTTTTATTTTTCGGCTAATCGATTTATATCAAAGACAGATGATCTATAAAATTTACATGATATTCAATTGCTTTAAATCTTATTCATCTTTCGCCCGTAATCTATCACTAATAAATAGGTAGTACAATAAGAAGTTATTGGAGGTGTAAGGGCAGCATGCACTCATTCCATTTTAATCCCAGAAATTGCTTTGGAAGAAAAATAAACCTCAAAGGTTTTCTTATAAAGTTACACGAGGTTGTATGTTTGGATCTTCAGTCGAAGTAATGCATGCAGACGGAGTTAATCATTGTAAATATTCCAAAGAGAACTCGCCAAAGAATAATATTGATTATCTATTACTTGAATTACGCCGTGCATTCTATAAAGCCAATTCGGTAAAGGTTTCTTATAACTACATGGCATATCCAGAATCTAACAGAATCGACTGATCTGCAGACGCTTATGATAATAAATATTTTTCTAAAATTAATGAATTTCGAGATTATTAATTATCAAACTGATATTCCCTAATCAGCGCCAAGAAGTCATCGCCAAACTTTTCTAATTTACGCTCACCAACACCATTTACGCGTAACAATTCGTAAGGTGTTTGCGGTTGCTGCTCGGCCATTTCTGCAAGGCTGGCATCGTTAAAGACGACATAAGGTGGTACACCTTGCGCGTCGGCGATGGTTTTACGTAGGGTGCGCAGTTTAGCGAATAACACCTCGTCATAATCGTAATCATCTTTGCGACTACGGCCTTTGGCGCTACTTGAACTCTTGCTAATAGCTTGCAGACGTGGCACGGCAAGTTCTATGACTTTTTCGCCTTTTAGCGCACTGCGGGCTTCTGGGTTTAATACCAAAATTGAACTGCGGGTGATGTCTTGGCGTAAATACCCTAAGTGAATAAGTTGGCGGAAGATACTGAGCCAATATTCAGCACTGTGTTCAACACCGATGCCGTAGGTGGTTAATTTGTCGTGACCGTACTCTAAAACTCGTTGATTCTTAGAGCCGCGCAGCACATCAATGACATAGGCGACACCAAAATTTTGTTGCACGCGATACACACAAGAGAGCGCTTTTTGCGCGACGACTGTGCCATCAAAATGTTGTGGTGGGTCTAAGCAGATATCGCAGTTGCCACATTTACTCGAGCCGTATTCGCCAAAATAATGAAGCAATACTTGTCGGCGACAGGTTTGTGCTTCTGCAAAAGCGGCCATCGCATTAAGTTTTTGATGTTCAACTTGCTGCTGCGCCGGGTTATTGCCTTGTTCTATTAAGAAACGTACACGGCCTGTATCGCTTGGATCGTAAAGCATCACGGCTTCTGCTGCCATGCCGTCACGACCAGCACGACCAGTTTCTTGATAATACGATTCTATATTCTTAGGAATATTGTAATGGATAACAAAGCGCACATCAGGCTTGTCGATACCCATGCCAAAGGCAACAGTCGCAACCACAATATCTGTATCACCGCGAATAAAACTCTCTTGCACGCTCATGCGTTCGCTGTGTTCCATACCGCCGTGATAGCCAAGTACGCTAAAGTTTTGTTGTTGCAGTTTAAAGGCCGTTTCTTCTACTTGTTTTCGGGTGGTGCAATAGATAATGCCAGAGTTATTATTTTGGGTTTTAAGATATTGCAGTAGTTGAGTAAACGGTTTGAACTTTTCATACAGGGTGTAACGAATATTAGGGCGATCAAAGCTGGCTTGATGATAAAACGGGTCGTTTAAATTAAGGCGTGACGAGATTTCTTGGCGTGTTGCATCATCGGCAGTCGCCGTTAAAGCCATAATAGGCGGTGTAGGCAATACTGATTTTATTTGCCCAAGACTGGCATATTCAGGTCTAAAATCATGTCCCCATTGTGAGATACAATGCGCTTCATCAATCGCAATTAAAGAAATATGCAGTTGTTGAATTCGCTCTAAAAAGTTAGGTTGTAAAATTCGTTCTGGCGCGACATAAATGAGCTTTATCTCACCATATTGCATTGCGTTGAGCACCTGCATGCTTTCTTCGCGTGTTTGACTCGAATTTAAATATGCAGCAGCAACGCCATTAGCTTGTAAGGTATCAACTTGGTCTTTCATTAATGAAATGAGTGGTGACACAACAATGGTTAAGCCAGACATCAATAACGCTGGAATTTGGAAACAAAGAGATTTGCCGCCGCCGGTTGGCATAATGACTAAAGAATCACGGTGATTCAATGCCTGTTCAATAATATCTAATTGTCCCGTGCGAAATTCACTGTAACCAAATACTTGGCTCAGAACCTGTTGGGGAGTAGGAGGCTGCTGCACGTTATCTCTTTTTTATTGCTGAGGTATCAGAGCCTGTAGTGTAATCGAGTATCGATGGCTTGTCTTATTAAAATGCTTGTTTAAATTGAATGTATTACTTATTCTGTGGTTTGATTAATCAAAGAGAAAACATCATGGGTAAACAACTAAACGCTCAAACATTAAGGAAGATGCTTAAGGATATTTTTGAGCTACAGATGCCATTTCATCAATTAATTGGTCTTGAAATTCCATGTTATGAAAACAATAAAATCGAGTTGAAAATAGCGATGAAACCCGAGCTAGTCGGTAACATTATGCATGGTATTCTTCACGGCGGTGTTACCGCTAGTTTGTTGGATGTTGCTGGTGGCATGATTGTGTTTTCAGATGTCTTAGAAAACATGGAAGACTTAAGTGAAGAAGCGGTCACCAAGCGTTTACAAAACTTAGGCACTATCGATTTACGTATTGATTATTTACGTCCAGGTCGCGGCAAAGAGTTCACAGCGACAGCAACGGTGATTAGAACAGGCAATAAAGTCGCTGTTGCACGCATGGAATTACATAACGAGCAGGGCGATCACATCGCATTTGGTACAGGCACCTATATGGTGGGATAATTCAACTATACTTAATATTTTATGATGCGAGCTCCTTCATGTATTCCAAAATACTTAAGTATATTGTTATTTTATTTTGCTTTTATTGTGGCTCGTTATTAGCAAAACCTATCACCGTTGTGACGGAATATTTACCCCCTTTCCAAATAAAAAAAGAAGACGGTTCACTTAGCGGTTATTCTACTGCGGTGGTGAATCGTTTATTTGAATTAACAGATTTGCGTTCAACTGTGTATGTATTGCCTTGGGCACGTGCTTTTTTGATGGCAAAAAAAGAGCCCAATGTTTTGATTTATTCAATGTTCAGGACTAAAGAGCGTGAGTCCCAATTCCAATGGGTCGGAAATCTTCAGACTCAACATTTTTACTTATGGGGCCTAAAGAAAAACTTTAGCCAGCCACTGGTATCACTTGAAGAAGCCAAGGCATACCGAATTTCCACCTCTAAGGGTTATAGCGCTGATTACTTTTTGAAAGCAAATGGCTTTACGAATGTGTCGTTGACGTCTAGATACACCCAAAACGTCGGAATGCTGTTCAAAGAACGGGTAGATATTATTTCTGGACCTGCGTTATTACTCAAATATATGGTGGCAGATCTCGGTTATGATGCCACTAAATTGCAACGACTACATGAAGTTAAAGAACTGAATAAAGACATGTCGATTGCTTTTAGTAAGGACACTGATCCCAAATTAGTGAGGCGTTTCAAAATAGCCTTTAACTATTTGGAAAAAACTGGCGAGTTAGACAACATAAAACGCCAGTGGGGAATTACAAAGTACTAGAATCTGTTACTCACCAATATCTTGTTTTGATTGAATAAATGAAGAGACTAGCGCCGCTAATCCTTGGCCTACATCGCTTACCCCAGCATCAAATCCTGAAGGATGTTGGCAAGGTGCCCCTTCTGCTAGATGCAGGTAGCAAGATTGTGGTAACTGAGCGATAGTGTGGACATAGAATTGGGCGTCACTTACATCAACACCCACGTTAGTATAGGCGCTTGCTGGCATGAAGGAAATTGCATCAACGTCTAATTCAATGCCAACAGGTGCATGGCTGTCATTAAGGTAACAGCATGCATCTTCAAGGGCTTGTTCAAATGACACTTCACGTCGAACATAAATTTGCTGATAGCTAACATAGGGGAAGTGATGCTTGTTGAGACTGTTAATATTGGCTGCTGAATTTTTTAACTCGTGCATTCCGAGTGAAAAGTAATGACTAAGTAAGTTTTCATTAGCAGCATAGCTAAAACCATTTCCGCTATGACGTCCTTCAATATTTCTAAAGTCTGTGTGTGGATCTAGATTAACAGCAGCCATTGGTTGTTCTTTCGCTTGGCTCATTCCTTTGAGAATACCATAGGCGTTGTTGTGGCCACCACCGATGATTATAGGAATTAAATCAAGCGACGCTATGGCTTTGATGATTTTGCTCACTCGTTCATCAAGCTGGCTAACAAGTTCGCGGATAGTGTTTAATCCGCTGGTTGTCGCTAGATCTAAGTCATTGCTCAATCTTTGCAAATCGTCAGTGATAATATGACCTAATAGGCCAATTTCATTGCTGCGAATAAAGTTATTTTGTTGTAAGTTCAAAAAGCGTGATAAAAACGCCTGCCAACCTTCTGTACTACCGCCTCGTCCTAAATTTGCACGGGGGCCTATATCTTCAGGAATACCTAGTAATATAAACTTTGCACCTTTACGTTTGAAAGTTTCTAATACAACTTCAAGAGTATCTGATTCCGCTAATAGTAGTTGTTGGCCAATCTTGAGTTCGTTTTCACGATGGCTAATTAGTGGCGTGATTGAACTAGCGGTTGAGAATTGAATTTGTGTCATAGTGGGCGCAATTAGAGTAAATAAACGAAACGCTTTATAACACAATTGGCGTGTTATAAAGCGATAAAGATGGGTAATTATTCGATATCTAAAGGATCTGGCGATAAGATAACGCCAGTAGAGTCGGCATAAACATGATCTTCAGGTAAAAAGGTAACGCCGCCAAAATTGACGGGCATGTCTGTTTCACCATCTTGACTATCATTGGCCAAAACCGGAATTGATGCCAATGCTTGGATACCAAGATCTAGTTCGTCAATTAAATCCACTTCACGAATACAACCATAAACAATGACACCTTCCCAGCCGTTGTCTAAAGCAAGTTCGGCCAATTCAAAATCAACGAGTGCTCTTCGTAGTGAGCCGCCGCCATCAATGACTAATACTTTGCCTGCACCACTTTGGGTCAATGCTTCGCGAATGAGGCCATAGGCTTCGTGACATTTAATGGTAACTACTTCACCACCAAATGAATTTCGACCACCAAAATTGGCAAACATTGGCTCTACTACATCGACGCTGTCTAAGTACATGTCGCATAATTCAGAAGTATTGTATTGCATGGTCAGATCCCATTAGCTAAGAGTTATTTAGATAGTAGCTCATGACACTATCAATGCCAAGATGAGACCGTTGCCAACTTAATTAATATCAAGTTCTTTCAACTTGCGCGTAAGGGTGTTTCGTCCCCATCCCAATTTCTTAGCGGCAAGCTGTTTATGCCCGGCGCTACTCGTTAATGCACAATCAATGACTGTGCGTTCAAACTCAGGCATGGCTTGATTAAGTATCGCTTCATCACCATTGTTAAGCTGTTCCATACACCAAGCTCTCAGTGCTTGCTGCCAATCACTATGTTGGGTGAATTGTGTCTTAGCTTGCGTTAATTCAGGCGGTAAATCATTAATCAGAATTTCTTGTCCTGAGGCCATTACCGTTAACCAGCGACATGTATTTTCTAATTGCCTTACATTACCTGGCCATTCAAGTGTGGTTATATATGTTTGCGCTTCTTTACTCATCTTCTTCGCTTCTACCTTCAATTCTTTGGCGGCTAGGCTCAGAAAATGATTAGCAAGCGTTGGTATATCTTCTCGGCGCTCATTAAGGCTTGGAATATGAATTCTAATAACATTGAGACGATGGAATAAGTCTTCTCTAAATTCGCCATCAGTGACTAGTTTTTCAAGGTTTTGATGAGTGGCTGCAATGATTCTTACGTCAACCGAGACTGGCTGGTGACCACCTACACGATAAAACTGACCATCTGCTAGCACCCGCAATAAGCGTGTTTGAACATCCAGTGGCATATCGCCAATTTCATCTAGAAATAATGTGCCGCCATTGGCTTGCTCAAATCGTCCTTCACGTACAGTGTTAGCGCCCGTAAAGGCGCCTTTTTCATGACCAAATAACTCTGACTCAATCAAGTCTTTTGGGATAGCAGCCATGTTAAGGGCAATAAAGTTATTATCTTTGCGTGGGCTGTGCTTATGAAGGGCTTTAGCAACAAGTTCTTTACCCGTGCCTGATTGACCATTAATTAAGACGCTGATACTTGAAGAAGATAATCGGCCAATGGCACGAAAAACTTCTTGCATGGCCGGAGCTTCGCCAATAATTTCAGGTGCCGGCGTTTTCTTGTTGGCAGACTTTTTAACGCGCTTTGTTTGCTCTAAACTGTGCTCAATAGCGCGATTAATTAATCCAAGCGCGTCATCAATATCAAAGGGTTTTGGCAAATATTCAAATGCACCACTTTGGTACGCGCTAACAGCACTATCGAGATCTGAATGTGCTGTAATTATGATGACCGGAATGTCAGGGTAATGTTCTTGAACACGGCCTAGTAATTCCATACCGTCGGTATCAGGCATGCGAACATCTGACACTATTACACTTGGTTGCTCGTGTGAGAGTGCTTCCCATAAGCTTTCAGCTGCGGCGAATGTGGCAACACTAATGTTGGCACTTGATAACGCTTTTTCTAGTACCCAGCGAATAGAGCTATCGTCGTCCAAGACCCATACTTGTTCAGTCATTAGGCTTCCTTAATTACTGGCAATGAAACGGTAAATTCGGTAAATCCGGGACGTGATTTAAAATCGATACGTCCGTTATGTTGTTGTACTAGCGTTTGAGCAATAGATAACCCTAATCCTGTGCCTTGAGCGCGGCCTGTAATCATTGGATAGAACAGCGTGTTATGAAGGTGTGGCGCAATACCTGGGCCGTTATCGATAATCTTAATTTCAATAGCCAATCGATGACGTTGTCCATTAATGGTTACTTGATTGGTGACTCGGCTCATAATCGTTAAGTGGCCGCTATCACCCATGGCTTGAATGGCATTTTGAATAATATTAAGCAGTGCTTGTTGAATTTGCTCATCATCAATCGAGATATCAGGAATGCTAGGATCGTAATCCCGTTCAATGTGAATATCCTTGGGTAACTCAATGGAAACGAGTTGGATAATTTTTTCTAAGACTTGATGAATATTGTGTAATTGATGCTGGTGGTGCGTATTCGGCCCTAATAATCGTTCAACTAGATTATTTAGGCGGTCAGCCTGCTCCATAATCATTTGCGTATATTCTTGATTACTTTCATCTAGTTGGCGATGGAGCAATTGAGCTGCGCCGCGTAATCCACCGAGTGGATTTTTTATTTCGTGGGCGAGACCTTTTACTAAGTTTTTAGCTAACTGTTGTTGCGTAAGTTGTTGCATCTCTTGTGAAATGCGTTGTTGTTGATCGACTTGTCTTATTTCTACAAGCAGTAAATGCTGTTGCTCCACCTCAATTGGACTCACACTAAGATCGATTGTGACACTGCGGCCATCAACGCAAATGAGTGTTGCTAGGTTATCGGTAAATCCCTGATCAGTTTCGAATACTTGGGAAAATAGCTGTGTGTTTGAGCTGAGATGATGGAATAGTGTATTAAGGTGGCTTCCCGCCATGCGTTTACTGCTCAGTTTAAGGAGTTGCTCCGCTGCAGGGTTGTTGTGATGCACACAAAGTTGTTGATCGAGTAACAAAATACTCGATACCACATTATCAAATATCGATTTATAAATGGTCGACACCCTAGGCTCCAAATTCGTAATCTAACTAACGCACCATTTTGGTGCGAAAGATTGACGATTGCAAACATATTGCTCATTTTTGGGCTATCGAGCTCGATTTATTGAGGCTTTATGCATGTAAACAACCGTTTCACTCGATGTTGCAAGAACTTTGCCACGACGACCTTGAAGTTGTGCTTTTATTTTGATGATTCCGCGATCTAATTCTTTGAGTGTAAAAGTGTTGTTTACAACGGCTGGGCCATGGGGCTTATCATTAATTAATAGCTGAATTTTATAGTTATGATCCGAGGGTGCAGTTACACCAATAGTCACTGTAAGCTCTCCGCCGTTACTACGAATAGAGTCGCCATTATTTGGTGATAATATTGCAATGCTTGCAACTTCTCTTTCTGGTGGCTTTTCTGAAATTACTGGCGCCGGTAGTGGCTGGGTTTTACGTGTGTTTATAGGTTGTAAGTTTACTTTTGTAGCACCTGGGAAAGGTTTATCTGAATAGACTACTCTACCATCCTTGTTTACTTTTTTGTAAACAGTAAAGGCGGAAACTTGAGTGCTAATGACTACGTAGCCAATAAATAATAACCCAGAAAAATATTTCATTACGCGCCTTTTCATAAACGAGAGAAATATAATAATGAGCCTTAACTGTCCATAATTCAAATTTCAACAAAAAAAGCCTGCAAATTGCAGGCTTTTTGGGTATATATTTGTTTAATCAGTGATTAAACGCTGTAGTACATTTCAAACTCAACTGGGCTAACAGCAAGGTTTAGACGTTCTACATCTTTAGATTTCAATTCAATGTAAGCGTCGATAGCTTCTTTAGAGAATACGCCGCCTTCAGTAAGGAAGTCGCTGTCTGATTTTAGTGCCTCAAGTGCTTCACTTAACGATTCGGCAACGGTTGGAATTTGTGCTGCTTCTTCGGCTGGAAGGTCATATAAATCTTTATCCATTGCATCGCCAGGGTGGATCTTATTCTTAATACCGTCAAGACCAGCCATTAATAATGCTGAAAAGGCTAGATACGGATTGGCCGTTGGATCAGGGAAGCGAACTTCAATACGACGTGCTTTAGGTGATGGCACGACAGGAATACGAATCGATGCACTACGGTTACGCGCTGAGTATGCAAGCATTACTGGTGCTTCAAAACCAGGTACAAGGCGCTTGTAAGAGTTAGTCGACGCATTAGTGAACGCGTTTAATGCTTTTGCATGCTTGATGATGCCGCCAATGTAGTAAAGCGCTGTCTCTGAAAGGCCACCGTATTTATCACCTGAAAATATGTTCTGACCGTCTTTAGCTAGTGACATGTGACAATGCATTCCACTGCCGTTATCTTGTGAAATTGGTTTTGGCATGAAGGTCGCTGTTTTTCCAAACTCATGGGCAACGTTGTGTACAACGTATTTGTAAATTTGGATTTCATCTGCTTTATTAACGATAGTGTTAAAGCGACAGGCGATTTCATTCTGACCTGATGTTGCAACTTCATGGTGATGTGCTTCAACAACTAAGCCCATTTGATCCATTAGCATACACATAGCGCTACGAATATCTTGCGAAGAATCAACTGGTGACACTGGGAAGTAACCGCCTTTAATACCTGGGCGGTGACCGGTGTTACCTTCTTCGTATTCTGTGTTTGAGTTCCAACAGGCTTCTTTGTCATCGATTGAATAAGACGCGCCATTGATGTCATTCTTGTAACGCACGTCGTCAAATAGGAAGAATTCTGGTTCAGGACCAAATAATACGTCGTCTGCGAAACCTGCACCACGCATATATTCTTCAGCGCGTTTAGCTACAGAGCGCGGGTCGCGATCGTAACCTTGCATTGTGTCTGGTTCTAAAATGTCACAACGAATGTTTAATGTAGGAATGTCTGTAAATGGGTCTAAAACAGCAGTAGAAGGATCAGGCATCATGACCATGTCTGAATCGTTAATTGATTTCCAACCAGCGATTGATGAACCATCAAACATTTTTCCGTCTTCGAAAAAGTCTTCGTCAACTTGATGTGATGGGATACTGATGTGCTGCTCTTTACCTTTAGTATCGGTGAAACGTAAATCAATAAATTTTACATCGTTTTCTTTAATTAACTCTAAAACATTTTCAATAGACATCTAGGTGTTTCCTTCTTACATGTTAAACATACAACAATTCAATTACTGCTCTCATAGCTATAACTATGCCAAGACTTTAAGTTATTGATTAAGTGTGTTTAATTGTTTTGTTGTTGTTGATAGTACGCGATATTTGCACCAATAAGATCCCTCGATTGCACCAGCGTGGTGCGTAAAAGCTGTTTGCACCAAATTGCAACATTTCGATGTGATGTGTGGTAGCTCATAAATTGACTAATAAAATCATCACTAACGCGGTATCAGCTATTAAATAGATAGCTTTTACTGAGACAAGTCTGTAGAATTTGCCGCCTAATTTTTGTACCCGTATAGTTGTTTTGCGCAGTTTAGTCATGAGTTGGTCATACAACACAGGTAGATTGTTACGGGTACCCATGATCTTTGAATAACTAAAGCAGATGCTGGTTATTCCTATTTAGGCGAAATAAATGTCAAATAATATTACTGATATCAGCAAGTTGCGTAACGTTGCAATCATTGCTCACGTTGACCACGGTAAAACGACCTTGGTTGACAAATTGTTAGCACAATCTGGTACGGTTGAGTCTCGCGGTGAAGCCGAAGAGCGCGTAATGGATTCAAACGATCTTGAAAAAGAGCGTGGTATTACTATCTTGGCAAAACCAACTGCCATTAACTGGAATGATCACCGTATCAACATCGTAGATACTCCTGGACACGCCGATTTTGGTGGTGAAGTAGAGCGTATCATGTCGATGGTTGATTCTGTATTGCTACTTGTTGACGCTGTTGATGGCCCTATGCCACAAACACGTTTCGTAACGCAAAAAGCATTTGCTCAAGGCTTAAAGCCAATTGTTGTTATCAACAAGATTGACCGTCCTGGTTCTCGTCCTGATTGGGTTATGGATCAAATTTTTGATTTATTCGATAACTTAGGCGCTACTGATGAGCAGTTAGACTTTAAAGTTGTTTACGCATCTGCACTAAACGGTTGGGCAACAAACGATGTTGACGAACCGTCTGATAACATGAACCCATTATTTGATGCGATCCTTGAAGATGTTTCTGCGCCAGACGCAAACTCTGATGGTGATTTCCAAATGCAAATCTCTCAGCTTGATTACAACTCTTATGTTGGTGTAATCGGTGTTGGTCGTATTAAGCGTGGTATCGTTAAGCCTAACCAACAAGTTATGGTTTCTATGGCTGATGGCTCTACTCGTAAGGGTAAAGTTGGTACGGTAATGGGTTACTTAGGCCTTGATCGTAACGAAGTTGATGAAGCGCATGCGGGTAACATCGTTGCTATTACCGGTTTAGGTGAGTTAAAAATCTCTGACACTATCTGCGCCGTTGAAAATGTTGACCCATTACCTCCTCTAAGTGTTGATGAGCCAACAGTAACCATGACTTTCCAAGTAAACAACTCTCCGTTTGCTGGTAAAGAAGGTAAATTTGTAACGTCTCGTAATATTAGCGAACGTTTAGAGCAAGAACTTGTTCATAACGTAGCATTACGTGTTGAGCCAGGCGATGATCCTGATAAATTCCGTGTTTCTGGCCGTGGTGAGCTTCACCTAGGCGTATTAATTGAAACTATGCGTCGTGAAGGTTTCGAGCTTGCTATTTCTCGTCCTGAAGTAATCATCAAAGACGTTGATGGCGTGAAAATGGAACCGATGGAAAAAGTAACTGTAGATGTTGAAGAAGAGCATCAAGGTACAGTTATGGAAAAACTAGGTACTCGTAAAGCTGTTATGTGTGACATGCAGTTAGACGGAAAAGGCCGTGTACGTATCGATTTCGATATGCCTTCACGTGGTTTAATCGGTTTCCAAACTGAATTCATGTCAATGACTTCTGGTTCTGGCTTAATCTACCATACGTTTGAAGAGTACGCAGAGCATAAAGGCGGCGATATCGGTCAACGTGCTAACGGCGTATTGATCTCTAACGCTACTGGTAAAGCATTAACTTACTCATTGTTTAACCTACAGCAACGTGGTCGTTTATTCGCTAGCCACGCTGATGAAGTTTACGAAGGTCAGTTATTAGGTATTCATAGCCGTGACAACGATTTAACAGTTAACGCACTTAAAGGTAAGCAGCTAACGAACGTACGTTCATCAGGTACTGATGAAGCACAAGTACTTACGCCACCAATCGTTTACACACTTGAGCAAGCGCTTGAGTTCATCGATGATGATGAGTTAGTAGAAGTAACACCTGTAAGCATTCGTCTACGTAAGAAGCTTCTTACTGAAAACGAACGTAAACGTGCAAATCGCTAGAGATTAAACGTTAATGAGAGGCCGACAACATGTCGGCCTTTTTGTGTCTGAAATTTAGAATGCTTTATGAATTAAAGTTATACCAATTGCATTAAATATTTGCCCACTTGTACTTGTTAAAATTAACTAAAATGGCGTTGCTCTCAATCCTAATAGCCAGCTATTAGTCAATCGAGCGCCTTGTTTTAGCTGATTTTATCTACGCACAACAAGATCACTTACTTAATGCAATTGGTATTAATTCATTTGTGGTGCGTCGCAGTCTTCTAGGTGCTCCGCCCATTCAATTGCTTGTTGATAATATTGATTGATGGTTTCAATAGGGATGCGTAACTTTAGCGCCTCACGCTCTGATAGATGCCAGCTACCGTGTTCTAAATGTCTAATAGTACGTAATGCCATGCTAATAGGCGTTTGCGATAGTTCATCGTCATCAAGGAGAGTTTCACAAATAACTTCATCCAATGATAAGCGTATGGTGATGTCTTGCATTGGAATATCCAGAATGGCATCAATTAATGAAAACATCCCAGTCATAAACGCTTGATCGCAAATTGCCGGTGCTAAATCATTGATAACCAATTCACAAAACTTTGCACGAGTTGCGCAAATTTTAATGAGTTCAGGTGGTTTATCTTGCGCTAATACCGCGGTAAAAAATAATGAGATTAATTCTTTTAACTGTAATTCGCCCATGTAGGTTATGGCTTGTTTTACTGAGGTGATTTTACCTTTTAAAGGAAAAATTCCCGAGTTTACGTAACACAACAGCTTGTACACTAATCCACAGTCTTTCTCTAACAAGCCTATAATTTTGCTGTAGTTTATATTTTTCTTATTAACTTCATTGAGCAGCATTACTAGCAATAACTGTGTTGATTCGACTTCTTGGCTTTGTTTCATTTCCGGTTTACAAAAATAATAGCCTTGAAATAAATGAAAGCCCATTTCAACCGCTTGTTTATATTCGGCGTGGGTTTCTACTTTTTCTGCGAGTAATTTGATGCGTGTTTTAGCCAGTAGTTCGCGAACCAAAGGCTCTATGTCACTGAGAGATGTATGTTGAATATCGAACTTAATAACACGCACTACGGTTAAAAATCGTTTCCATTCTGGTTTATAGACGAAATCATCAAGTGCAATTGAATACCCTGATTTCACTAGCTCTTGGCAAACTGAAAAAATCTCATCGCTTGGTTTTACGTCTTCTAATATCTCTATTAAGATTTCGTCTTTAGGTAACAGAAAAGGTAATCGTTTTAGTAAAGACTCTTCGGAGAAGTTGATGAGTGCCCGTTTGCCTGATGTAAATGGTTTGATGCCTTTGTTGAAATAAGTACGGCCAATCAGTTTTGACGTGGCGACATGATGATTGGTGTTTTCTGGATAGGCGTTTACCTGCCCTTCGCGAAAGAATAGCTCGTAGGCACAAACTTGTTTTTTTCTGTTTAAGATAGCTTGTCGAGCAATAAAAACATTCATAAAGGGACCAATATCAAGATGAGTTTCCAACTTAAGGTAATTCCTTAGTATTGTAAACTCTCATTACTCAAACTATGGTCTAATGACCGTTTCGAAAATTACTCAACAAAAATGGCCATCTCTTCGCCAATTTGTTTACGCATATCCATTAATCGAATGGCTGTATCATGCTGTTTTTTATCTTCTTCGGTTTCTGGTGTCCAAGTAGGTACTTGAATGGATTCACCGTGCTCATCTACGGCGACCATAATCACGATACAGTGTGTTGTTAGGCGTTTATTGAGGGATTTAGGATCACAGGCATTGACTTCAAGCGCAATGTGCATTGAAGATTTTCCAGTGTAAATAACCTTGCCTGTAACTTCTACTAGGCTGCCAACATGAATCGGCGACACGAATCGAATACCACCGGCATAAGCGGTTATACAATAGCGACCACTCCAACCTGCAGCGGTTGCATAAGCGGCTAAATCTATCCATTTCATTACGGCACCGCCATGAACTTTTCCGCCAAAGTTGACGTCTTGAGGCTCTGCTAAAAAGCGCAACGTGAGTTCGCGTTGTGGGTTGTTCATTGGGCTTCCTTTTACTTGGATTAACGCTTAATTAAATAATCTTATGATCTAAATAAAAAATTTGCTAGCTTTGCTGCTTATTAAAGAAGTGGTTGAGCCAGAGAGAGAATAAAATAATCCCGCCGCCAACAGCTAATCTCGTCAAATCTTCGTCTCGATTCCAAATGAGAATATTCACCACTAATCCCGCTGGAACTAGCGCGTTATTCATTACTGCCAATGTTCCAGAACTCACTAGTGTTGCGCCTTTATTCCATGCGAAATAACCCAGGCCTGAGGCGATAAACCCAAGGTAAATTAAAATGCCCCACTGAGTGTTAGTGGTTGGTAGTCTATCGATATTGCCAAATAGCATGAATAATATCAGCGCCACAATAAACGCGCCGATATAAAAGAGACCAAAGATTGAAGACTGCGATAGTTGATTATTTTTGTCAGATTCCATGACACGCTTGTATGCGACTTGGCCTAAAGCAAAGCTGATATTAGCACCTTGTACCACTAAAAAACCTAGCAGGAAGCCTTCATTGATGCCTTGATACTTTATCATCATCGCACCGAACACTGCGACGATGGCACTCACTAAAAATCCCAATGAAAATCGGCGCTGACTAATATCGTAGAACAACGTGACATAAATAGGTGTTAACACGGTAAACAGTAGAACTTCAGGGACGGATAAATAGAGAAATGATTGATAATAAAAACAATACATCAGCCCCAGTTGTGCACCGCCAATACCCATCAGCTTTAATGCTAATGGCTTGGGAATGTTTTGTAGTTTAAGCAGTGGCAGAAATAACAGCATAGCCAATGAAATACGCGTTAACGCAGAAAACCACGCGTCAACTTGTCCTGCTAAATAGACGCCAATCAGGCTAAATGAAAAGGCCCAGAGTATGGTGGTGGCAGCTAAATAGTTCATAAGGCCTCAGTGTATTGTTATTCTACAATCAGTTGGTCAATTTTATTGGGAGTACCATTGACGCTGTCGGCGTTTGGCAATGGTTTAATGACTTCAGTAATCTTTGGCCACATCTCGCTCAGTTCAGCATTGAGCTCTTTAAACTGCTCCTGGCCGGCGGGAAGCTCATCTTCTTGGAAAATAGCGTTAGCGGGGCATTCAGGTACGCATAAATCGCAATCGATGCAGTCAACTGGGTTAATGGCTAAAAAATTAGGTCCCTCATGAAATGCATCCGCTGGACACACTGACACGCAATCAGTGTATTTACATGCAATACAGTTGTCAGTGACTACAAAGGCCATGAATGGTTCCTAGAAGCTAGAGTGAGGGAATTAAGGGATCATACTGATTGTGGAATGAATATCAATGATTGATATGGCAAGATTTGATGACCAAAAGCTATTATTTGGATAATAACTTTTGGTCAATGGATTTAATTTCCTTTATCTAATTGTCCGTCACCATTTGAATCAGAATCAGGACTTCTTTTTACTTTGATGATGTTTTTAAATTCGCCTGTGAGTCTAATCCAAAATGTAGTTGGATCATTCGGAACTTTGTAGACGGTCGTTTTCGAATTTAAAGTTTTTGTGGTTTCAATTTCATAAGTATCAGAGAGAGATACCTTACCGTTGTCTACTTCATAAGTAGATAATGAAATAACACCGTCTACCGCATTAGAATTTATTAAAATCTCATTGTCACTTAATAACGTCATTCCTACATCACCATCGATATCGACGCTCTCTATAGTTTCAGCTTCACCAGTAATTGGAGATAGCTTAAAAGAGGATATAATGGTTTCTTTTGAGTCATTGTCATAAGTGCGAGTAAATCCATAATTACCGCGTGCCGTTATGTGCAATTTATTCTTTACACCGTTTGATGAAATCTCTGCAAGTTGATTGTCTCTATAACTGTATATTTTACCGCCATAATAGAGTGTTTTATTTGTTTGATTAAATGAGACGTCTTCAAAAATATGGATTAATGAATAATATTCTTCATCAGAAAAAAGAACATGGCTCTCCAACGATAAGGATTTGTTTTCTTGATCTACCGTGTAAACTGATAATCGGCGCGTTTTTCTACCTTCCTCATAAGTGTCATAGCGAAATCTTTCAAATACTAATATTTTGTTGCTTTCTGGTATTTTTTCCATCCAATAAACTCTTTGTTCGGTTGTACTGTCTACCAAAGGAACAGAATAAACGCTTGATTCAAGGTATTGATTATCATCTCTTACATAAAATTTGAATGTAGGATCATAAGCAGAATTTCCAACATTGAGAGTTATAAAGTTATTAGCGTCAAGAGATATTGCATCCAATATATTATTCGAGTTATAAATATTTACTGTTGACTCTAATTCTTGTTCGGCAATCGTATTGATACTAGTCCATAATGAGTTATACCGAGTTGGCGCACTAATAAGTTGAGTTGCTGAAATATAGATAGGCTCAAAATGAAATAAACCATTGCTATCTAATGAATGGATATTTATAGGTTCGCCAGGGTTGTTCACACTAGTCGAATAATATGTACCATTAAATATTCCTATCCAATGAAGGCTATTACTCATTGGCCCCCAAAGGACTTGACCGGTAGTTATTACGTTTTCATTAAGAGAAAAACGAGCACTTAAAGTACTGTTGCTTCCATTGATAGAGATTGCGTCTAAACGTGATTGACCGTTGAGTTCGCCAGCAACAATCAATGAATTTTCATCTTTCGATAGATCTATCGAAAAAGAGGCTGTGTCATCGGCACTATCTATATTTGGTATATAATCATAAAAAGTTAATTCTGATAATTTACCGTTGTCATCGTAGGTCAAGGTTTGCACTCTAGAACCTGTCGCGTAGTAGACAGAGTTATTCTCAGTAGATGCAATAAGTGCTGACGCAGATGGTCGGACAGATGGGTTGTCAAATTGCTGAGTTGCCGTGCTAATTATTTCGCCTGATTCAACATTACGCGTCAAGACCGTTATTTTATAACTTTCAGATCCCCAAAATAAAAACTTACCATCATAGGAAATGTCAAAATTATTCTCATAATCAGCGATGCCTAGGTCTAATGAGTAAACAGCTAATTCTGTTAGCTCGCCATTATCATCGATTGAGAATGGCTGAATATAAGTTTTTGAACTTTGATTTGAATAAGGATGTGCAGAATACAAAAACTTTCCATCAGGAGAAGTAACTAAGATTTCATTGACTCCGTAATTACTATTTAGTTCGATTCTTTGTTTGAATTCAGGAAGACCTTGAGCAATACTAAAAACACTGATATAGCTCTTCTCTAGTTCATCGCCGATTAGCGTCGCTTGATGAGCCCAAAAAAGACTTGTTCCATCAGCTGATAACGTTAAATGGCTTGATAAGTATATACTGTTATAACCAAGCTCTTCTGGTGATATTAGAGTATAGTTTTCTGAAGGAACCCCTTCGTCATTTAAATCAATGATTATTAGCCCATGTTCACTTCCACTAATCGTATACTTGCCGTCTAGCGTGTGTATAAAACTAAATACACTACGGCCTAGGGCTCCATTGGTTAATTCACTTACTTTTTTAAGGTAAGTATCTTCCTTACCATCTCCATTGTCATCAGTGTCTTCATTATTACCAATTCCATCTTTATCAGTATCAAATTGTTCTATAGGATTTAATGGGAAGGCATCAGCGGAGTCGATTACTTCGTCGTTATCATCGTCAGTATCAGTGTTATTGCCAATTTTATCACCGTCAGAATCGAGCCACTCAGTTTTATCTGATGGAAATGCGTCTTCTAAATCGATAAAACCATCGTTATCGCTATCTGTTACTAGTGTTTTATCTTCTTTTAACTGTTTTTCAGCGTCAATAAAGACGTTAGGGGCATTCTGAGTGAGAGAAGCAATAAAGTTATTTACTACTTCTTCATTTTTTAAAAGCTCAAATGTCGACGCAATACCTTCTGGAAGTTTTTGTGAATCGTTATCAACAATAACTTTAATCGCAGTGGCTAATCTTAATATTTCTTTATTATCAAGGTTTGTAACTAATGCTTCTCTCGTTGCATCATCAGTAATCGCCTTATTTTTATTCGCTTTCTGCATGAGTACGAATTTAGCTGTAGTTACGTTAGTAATATTTAAGTCAAAATTTTCAGCACTCGAAATTGTTCCAGCGTCATTCGCTTGAGACTTTAGGGCTTTAACTGAAGGCAATAGTGATACAAATTCTACATTAGCTTGTGAATCTGAAGTGCCGAAAGCTCTAATTTCAATAGGTAATTCTTCAAGTGAGTCATCGACCTTAAATTGTGCGCTATATTCCCCTTTATCATTACCATTGACAGAAAATTTTTCACTGCCAATAACTATGTCAACTTTTGGATTCGTGATGATTTGGTCGGTAACTAAACCACTAATAGTGACTTCTGATGTTTTATTTAATAGGGAAATAATTACATCTTGTGTTGCTGTGGCATCATCGTTATCTGTAACCGAGATTGTTAATGTTACTTCAGATGGCTGGGTTAGCTCACTGGCTCTAATTGATACTTCACTCGTTGTCTCGTTAGTTAACGATACATCACTTCCCGATTTTATCGACCATAGATAGCTTTTTATGCTTCCGTCGCTATCTGTAGCATCCGCTGTAAGTGATAAAGTCTCTGTTTCGACAAGAGATTGCGATGGGATCGCAGTTAAAGAAGGCGCTTTGTTTGGTGTTACAGGTGTCGAATCTGGGGTATTTGAGCCACCGCCACCACCACAGGCGTTTAAAAATAATGCAGCACAGATAAGGGGTAATACCTTATAATGTTGTTTCATATTGTTGTCCATAATATTAGTTAATTTTTAACTTGCAAGATTTTTTGAAGTATAGTTCAAAAATAAAAAAATATGACAAATACTACATGGGAATATTGAGTTTGTTATCCTTTTGCCATGTTAATTTAGGTTTATGTTAATCAAGTACTGCTTTTACTTTTCCCGACTCAGTGTAAATGCATTACAATACCCACCTTAATTTTTACTATAGCCAAGTAACATTGCCACACAGGAATTCTCGATGATTCGTTTAACCAACCTCAAGCTTAATTTAGATCACAGTGAAGATGATCTTAAAAGTCTTATTATGTTCACCTTAAAAATTAGCGCCGAAAAGCTCGTTGATTTTACGGTATTTCGTCGCGGTATTGATGCGCGTAAAAAGCGTAATATTGTTTTACTTTATACCGTTGATGTTGAAACGACTGAAGAAGAAGATCTATTAGCGAAGTTTGAGCGCGATCAATCGATTCGTAAAACACCTGATATGGAATACAAATTTGTGGCGCAAGCGCCGACAGATTTAGGTGATCGTCCCGTTGTGGTTGGTTTTGGTCCTTGTGGTATTTTTGTTGGTTTGGTTTTAGCGCAAATGGGTTATCGTCCAATTATTCTTGATCGCGGTAAAGAAGTACGTGAGCGTACTAAAGACACCTTTGGTTTTTGGCGTAAGAAAACACTCAATACAGAATCGAATGTGCAGTATGGTGAAGGCGGCGCAGGGACTTTCTCTGACGGTAAATTATATAGCCAAGTGAAAGACAAAAAGCATTATGGTCGTAAAGTTTTAAATGAGTTTGTAGCCGCTGGTGCACCAGAAGAAATTTTATACGTTAGCAAGCCACACATTGGTACCTTTAAACTAGTGACCATGGTTGAAAAGATGCGTGCTGAGATTATTCGTTTAGGCGGTGAAATTCGCTTTAGCGCCCGTGTTGATGATTTTGATATCGAAGATGGTAAAGTAACTGGCCTTACGTTATCTGATGGCGAGAAGATAGTTTCAAGCCATATTGCACTGGCTATTGGGCATAGCGCACGTGATACGTTCCAAATGATCCACGACAAAGGCGTATACATTGAAGCTAAGCCGTTTTCTGTTGGTTTCCGTATTGAGCATCGTCAATCGTTAATTGATGAAGCTTGTTGGGGTAAGAATGCTGGCCATCCTATTTTAGGTGCTGCAGATTACAAACTTGTTCATCATTGTAAAAATGGCCGTAGTGTTTACAGCTTCTGTATGTGTCCAGGTGGTACTGTGGTTGCAGCAACGTCTGAAGAGAACCGTGTTGTTACTAATGGTATGAGTCAATATTCACGTAACGAGCGTAATGCCAATAGCGCAATAGTAGTGGGCATTGACCCTTCTGATTATCCTGGTGGCCCATTAGCAGGTATTGATTATCAACGTGAATTAGAAAGCGCTGCGTTTAAGTTAGGCGGTGAAACCTATGATGCACCGATGCAGCTTGTTGGTGATTTCTTAAAAGGCGCCTCGACGCAAGAAACGGGTGAAGTTGAACCATCTTACAAACCTGGTGTAAAACTGACGGACTTAACAGGGCTGTTACCAGAGTATTGTAATGAAGCACTGCGTGAAGCTATCCCTGCTTTTAATCGTAAAATCCATGGCTTTGCGATGGATGACGCAACGTTGACAGCTGTTGAAACACGTACATCGTCACCTATTTGTATTAAACGTGACGCGTCGATGCAAAGTATTAATACACAAGGCTTATTCCCAGCTGGTGAAGGAGCTGGTTACGCAGGTGGTATTTTATCAGCGGCTATTGATGGTATTAAAATAGCAGAAGCGATGGCGTTATCAATAAACGGTGTAGACCAAGAGTAATAATGAAAAAGGCCATCGAGAGATGGCCTTTTTGTTAGCGTTTATTTATCCAATACTCTGCGGTCGTTTTATACCAATTGCATTAAGTAAGTGATCTTGTTGTGCGTAGAGAAAATCAGCTAAAACAAGGCGCTCGATTGACTAATAGCTGGCTATTAGGATTGAGAGCAACGCCATTTTAGTTAATTTTAACAAGTACAAGTGGGAAAATATTTAATGCAATTGGTATAATCATGTTGCCAGCCAAGTATTAACACGCCGATAATTAATATTAATCGTGTGAAAGTGTGTCCATCAATATCAAATAATGGCGTCGCGAGCGCATGGCCGTATGTGGTGATAATTAAGAGCACACCAACAGATGTTAATGCGGCTCTTAGTTGCCAGCCGATAATAATTAGCGCACCAGCTAGTAGTTCCCAATAAGGAATAACATAACCACCAGTCAACAACGCCCATTGTGGGATCCAAGAATCGGCATAGGCGGCAACGAAGAAGTTTTCTGCATGCAATTTAGCGGTGAGTGTAAATAACCTTCCAATAACCTGCCATCAAAAATAAAACACCTACAATCCAGCGCATCATAAATGAAGCAATAGTTAGATTGTTTGGATTGGCCAACTGGTTATTCATGAGTTATGACTTCTTTGGTGGTGTATAGGCATAAGTGGCTTTTTTAGGGCCTCTACGTTCATCGCGTTTTGATTTGGAGAAACCAGATGGCTTGTCACGATTAAATCGTTTAGCGGCATTGTCTGTTTTAGACTCTCTTGTATCAAGCCTCTCAGGGGTATAACCAGGTGCCGTTTTACGAGAATTTGCAATCAAGTTATTTAACTCACGCATTTCATGTTTTTTAAGGTGACGCCACTCGCCGGCTTTAATATTATCAAGTGTTAGATTCATAATACGCATGCGTTTCAGCTTGCGTACACGGAAACCAAAGTGCTCACACATACGACGAATTTGACGGTTAAGGCCTTGGGTTAGCGTGATATTGAAGCTGTAAGGACCTGTTTTTTCGACTTTACATTTATTGGTGACAGTATCAAGAATTGGAACGCCGTTGCCCATGCCAAAAATAAAATCATTATCGATTTCTTTATCAACAGTAACCACGTACTCTTTCTCGTGATTGTTACCTGCACGTAGAATTTTGTTAACGATATCGCCATCGTTGGTTAACAAGATCAATCCTTCTGACGGCTTATCAAGACGGCCGATAGGAAAGATACGTTCAGGGTAATTGACGTAATCAACAATATTGCCGTCGATATGCTGATCTGTCGTACACGTGATACCACGTGGTTTATTTAAAGCAATATAAACAGGCTCTGCTTTGCTACCAATTAACTGACCACTAACGCGTACTTCATCACCTGGCTGAACTTTCATGCCCATAACAACTTTTTCGCCGTTGATAGTGATGATGCCTAAGTCGATATATTTATCAGCTTCGCGGCGCGAGCAATATCCCGCTTCACTAAGGAATTTATTAACGCGAATGCCAGTTGAGGCTTGATCAGACATAGTAATGGGCTTTATAGAATAGAATATGGGCAATTCTAACATTGATTAGGGTGGGCGAGAAATAGAATTAAGGGATGGTTGAGCGCCATCCCACACTTACAGTGATTAAGCGTTACGTCTTGCTTTCACTGCTTCACTTAATTGACGTAAGACAGTCTCGGAGTCTTCCCAACCAATACAAGCATCAGTAACACTTTGGCCGTAAGTTTCTGCACCGCCGTTGACTATATCTTGGCGGCCTTCAACAAGATGGCTTTCAATCATCACGCCAAAGAGGGATTTGTCACCTGCGGCAACTTGTTCGCTAATATCAGTCGATACATCCATTTGGCGCTTAAACTGCTTTGAGCTGTTGGCATGACTGAAATCAACCATGATGTTGTTTGGAAGTTTAGCTGAGGTTAGTTGTTCGTTGACGGCGTCGACGTGAGCTTTAGAATAATTAGGCTCCTTACCGCCACGTAAAATGATATGACAATCTTCATTACCACGTGTTTGTACAATGGCAGAATGACCATATTTGGTCACAGACAAGAAGTTGTGTGGTGCACTGGCGGCTCCTATTGCATCAATTGCCACTTTTATCGTGCCATCAGTACCATTCTTAAAACCAACAGGGCATGACATACCTGACGCTAATTCACGATGTACCTGTGATTCTGTGGTACGTGCGCCTATGGCACCCCAACTCATTAAGTCGGCAATGTATTGCGGCGTGATCATATCTAAAAACTCACCAGCTGTTGGTAAACCTAATTCATTAACATTGAGTAATAATTTCCGCGCCAAACGTAAGCCATCATTTAATTGGCAGCTATTGTCCATGTAGGGGTCATTGATCATGCCTTTCCAGCCAACAGTGGTACGTGGCTTTTCAAAATAAACACGCATCACAACTTCTAATTCTTCTTTTAGTTCTTCACGGAGTAGCGCGAGGCGCTCTGCATATTCCAATGCTGCTTTAGGATCGTGGATAGAACATGGGCCAATAACTACTAATAATCGGTCGTCTTTACCAGTAAGAATGTTATGAGTAGCCTGACGTGCATCAAAAACTGTTTTAGAAGCCGTTTGGCTTAGTGGAAATCGCTCTAGTAGAGCAACAGGAGGTAACAGTTCTTTAATTTTGTCTATATTGACGTCGTCAGTTTGGTAATACATGGTAATTCCTTAAGTTAATGTCCTCAGCGGTGGCTGAAAGCCCACGTTAACGAAGCCTTAGCGATTTAGCAATACTAGTTTTGGCTAAGGGATAACTTTTAAGAATGAATAATGAAATTAGGTAAGAATTAATGGTGAAAATAACAAAACTCTTGCCACTATTGAGTGGCTAGAGTGTTTTAGCATTTTATGCTGCCGGTGTGAAGCTCATTAATATTTCGCACTCTTGTTTAATATCTGACTTTAAACAGTCTTCTTGCTGAGCGCGCTTTACATCAAAACGCATACGTTCTTTACGCTCTAACGCCTTATATCCAGCATGTGTTGGGTAATCAGCTAAAAATAAATCAAGTTCGTGTAAGGCTGGGTAGAGTGTTGGATAATTCGCGTCTTGGGTGACGTAGACTTTTTCAAGTAAACGGCAAATACGGATCGCGCCTTCAGATAACTCACACTGCTCTTCGCCAACAGCTTTCGCAATTAAGCGAATACTGTCAACAAGCTTTTGGTTATGCTTAGTAATTTTTTCGTTATGGGCTGTAATAGCATCTTGCTGTTGTGCTGTTTGCACGCGCAGTTTAGCAATTAAACTACCCGCATAATAAGCAAGGCCGCCAATAATCAATAAAGCTAAAACAATTAACACAATATAAAGCGGTGTCATTACGATTTAAACTCGTCAAATTCAGAACTATCTAACTCTTCCCATGCTTCTTTTTTGTCTTCTTCGTTGGCTTCTGCATCATCTATTTGTGCTAGCAGTTTTTGATGCTTAGCCGTTTGATGATCGATATAAGCCTGATCTTTAGCTGAGATTTCATTGCCTTCATCTAAGGCGTCTAATAAATTATTTAAGCGCTCATCGTTCTCAACCTGAGCAAGTTGTTGCTCTATAGATAACGTTGGTGTTGGTTTAGCCTTTTTGACCACAACTTTAGGTTGTAAGTTCTTAGGCGTTTGACTCGGCACAAGCTCAATCGCTTTTTTACTACCAACTCTGCTGTCTAGCTCTGACGCGCTATTGCTTGATGAACGTGTTTTTTTGACTTTAACACCATCAATATTCGCTTTCGCACCAGAAGGACGGCCTTTGCCTTTCTTCTTAGAGTTGTCTTTGATTCTTTCCGATTGCTTTAGCAGTGGTTTTTTTGCTGCGCCAATGGTTTTTTCAGTACGAGTCTTTTTCTTACGAGTCATGGTGGTGTTTCATCTAAATTAATTAGCGCGTGTTATACCAGAATTGGCTGTTGATTTCAGTAAATGAGGGGAAAAAATGTGCACAAAAGCGGAAATAAAAAAAACGGCAGATAAAATCTACCGTTATTGAGTGAATACACACTACTTTTATATTTGAGCTCTCCTTCAAATATAAAAGAAAGGTTGTTTCCTAATTTCACATCCTATTTTTATTCAACCTTCCATGATTGCTTGGTGAATAGTAGGTTCTGTATTTTATTATTATAAGCTTCGTTAATTCGTCAACATAAAAGAGTTGTTGATACCCTTAACTACAAGCTAGTCTACAATCGTAGACCTGTTTCTTATTATAAGAAACAAATCGAGACAACGTCTCAAATACCGCAATGGCTTTTTATTATTTTCCTAGTTTCCTAGGGAGCTTAAATTTAAGCTAAAAGTCGCACTTAGAAAATACTGCAAAGTACATTGGTACAAAGTACCTAGTTTTTTATTCTAAAAGCCAAATTTTTGGCTTAGGTCAAACACTTATAATTATGTAATTTTTATTATTATTTAGTCGGTGCGTTTAACTGGGGGTTACTTTACTGATGTAAAATGGCATCACAAGCGTTTTAATCCACTTTTTTTTGTTGGTTATTTGGGTGTTTTAATTAAGTTTTTGTAAAGTATTGAGTTTCTCTTTAATTGACGCTAACGTAATGGCGAATGTCTCACGAATATAGTGGCTTATATCTTTATGTTTTAATGGTTTTAATCTCAAGTGATTGATGTTTTTTTAACGCCTTGTTAATAAAAAGTTAATGTATAAACTCACATTAAAAATTTATTTAGAACAAAAAAGAAGCTAACGCATGTTTTAATGTTAAAGTTCGATGGTGTTGCTTTGTATGCATTCTGCATTGCAAAATTCTGTATATAATTGTCGAAAATTTACGCTATTATTGCGATTGCAGATAAAATTCACCAATATCACTTAATATTCATCTACTTATTCCGACGAGAATGCCGAAGAATACGCCTTGAAATAATCAAATTGGAATTAAAAATGACTTTAGGACAACGAATTAAGCAACTGCGCGTAGATAAAGAGTTGAATCAACCTGAATTGGCTGGTGCCATGGGAATTGAGCAGTCTTATCTATCAAAACTAGAAAATGACAAGGCATTTCCATCTGATGAGATGTTTGAAAAATTATTGACTGCATTAAAGATGACAGTTGATGATTTTATTAAGGGATTCGATCGTACCTATATAATTAACCATTTGTCGAAACTGAGCTTTGTGAAACAACATACAGAAGGATTAACACAATCGAATGCAAAGTATTTATTTAAGTGGATAATTGTTTCGAGTTTGATGATTGCCTTTGGCATCACTCTTTATATGGCAGGTGAAAAGAGTTGGGCAGATGCTAGTGAATTTCGAGTATATTACAAGTCGATGGGAGTCGTTAAAAAGGATGAGCCTCTATTGCTATTTGAACAAGATCCAGAACGATTACCTAACGATATACTTGCTCGAGTTTCGCCAGAAACAGTGCATTTATCCCAAAAAAATGGCGACTTCTTTGTCAAGTCTGTTGATGGTGGAAGTCGTTATTATGAGTATATAAGAGGCGGTTATACACGCAGTAAGTCACTTAATAATTGGTTGCGTATTATTGGTATGTTTATTGGTGTGCTTGGCGTCGTTGGTTTGTTAATTGAGCCTAAAATTCGCCGTTTGAGATCCATTGGTTAAATGCTAAGCTAGCCGCGATTTAACTGATATTGATAGACTTATGTTACCCGACACATTAAAAATCGTGGTTGGTTCTCACAACCCAGTAAAAATTAACGCGATAAAAACGGCTTTTGAAACTTATTATCCGCAACACGCAATCGAGTGTAGCGGTATACATGCGCCATCGTTAGTCGCTGAGCAGCCAATGACAAGCAAAGAAACTCGCGATGGCGCCGTGAATCGTTTGCGCTATTGCCAACAGAATGCCCAAGCAAATTTCTATGCGGCAATCGAAGGTGGCGTAGATTTGTTTGAAGATGGGCCTGCTACTTTTGCCTATATTGCAATTGCCAACGACAATGATATGTCTCTAGGGCGCGGTGCAAATTTGCCATTGCCAATGAGTGTTTACCAGCGATTGCAAAATGGGGATGAACTAGGCCCACTGATGGATGAGTTGTTTAATACGCACAATATTAAACAAAAAGGTGGTGCGATTGGGTTACTGACCAATGGCCATGCAACACGTGAAGCTAATTATACGCATGCAGCAATTTTAGCAATGGCTCGTTTTGCCCACGCTGATTTTTACGCATAAACCCTGCTTATACAAAATGCCACTTAATAAAGTGGCATCTTAAGTTGGTATATTAGTGCTCGTTTTAGAACAAACGATTTAATCCGTTCATTGCCGCCACTCGGTACGCTTCGGCCATTGTTGGGTAGTTAAACGTGGTATTAACAAAATACTCAATATTATTGCCGTCACCTTTCTGCTCCATAATCGCCTGTCCGATATGCACGATTTCTGAGCTACGCTCACCGAAACAATGAATGCCTAGTAATTGTTTAGTGTCGCGATGGAACAACAGCTTTAAGAAACCAACATTAATACCACCGATTTGTGCGCGAGCAAGATGTTTAAACTGCGCACGGCCAACTTCATAAGGTACTTTTTGTTCCGTTAGTTCTTGCTCTGTTTTACCGACTGAGCTGATCTCAGGAATGGTATAGATACCTGTAGGAATATCATGAATAAGTGAGCCTTCATCGTTACCACTGATCATTGCTTTGGCGGCGATACGGCCTTGATCGTAAGCGGCACTTGCAAGTGATGGATAGCCAATTACATCCCCAACAGCATATATATTTTCTACAGCCGTCTGATAATGTTCATTAACATCAACTTGGCCACGTGAATTAACGCTTAAGCCAATATTCTTAAGGCCTAGATCATGAGTATTACCAGTTCTGCCATTAGCAAATAAGATGCAATCTGCGCGCATTTTTTTACCAGATTCTAAATGTACAACAACGCCATTATCTGAATCTTCAATCCGTTCATATGATTCGCTGTGGCGAATAACGACGCCACTATTCCAGAAATGATAAGACAGTGACTCACTCACTTCGGTATCAAGGAATGATAATAAACGATCTCGGGTGTTGATTAGGTCAACACGAACACCAAGACCTCTAAATATCGAAGCGTACTCTGATCCAATAACGCCGGCACCGTAAATAATGATGCTCTTAGGATCTTTATCAAGAGATAAAATAGTATCGCTATCAAAAATATGTGGGCTATTGAAATCGACGTCCGCTGGGCGGTATGGGCGAGAACCTGTAGCAATAACAAATTGGTCTGCACTTAAATACTCTTTTTCGCCGCCTTCTTTAGCAATTTCGATTACGTTGGTATTAACGAACTGGGCGTGGCCAGTATAGACAGGGCATTCATTACGCATGTAAAAACTTTGGCGTAATTTTACCTGATCGCTAATAACACGTTCGGTATGTTTTAGAATCGACTTAAATGAAAATTGTTTACTAAAATCACCTTCAACATCGTAGCCACTGCGGCGAAACTCAACGATACGAGAAACAGAATGACGCAAAGCCTTTGATGGAATAGTTCCCCAATGAGTACAACCACCGCCAACTTGAGGAGCGCGTTCAATTACAGCAACAGACTTTCCTTGTTTTGCTAGCCCCATTGCGGCACCTTCACCACCTGGGCCGGTACCAATTACGATTGCATCGTAATGAGTAGAAATATTAAATTGCTCGCTTATTGCTGCTGGCGACGATTTCTTGGCTTTAGGCACGTGTCGATCCTTATTATTAGATTATTTGGCTACAAATATTAACGCGAGTGGTGATAAATCGCCATGTTTAATAAGCGTTCATTAGTCTTAGGCTACAACTCAGATTGTATAATTACTGCTGACATAGTCAGGTGATGTTATGACATTTTTCTTATTATACCAATTGCATTAAGTAAGTGATCTTGTTGTGCGTAGAGAAAATCAGCTAAAACAAGGCGCTCGATTGACTAATAGCTGGCTATTAGGATTGAGAGCAA
Organism: Psychrobium sp. nBUS_13; assembly: GCF_051201665.1. GTDB lineage: Bacteria > Pseudomonadota > Gammaproteobacteria > Enterobacterales > Psychrobiaceae > Psychrobium. Next base: position 147,577 of record NZ_CP179210.1, read on the forward strand.
CGCCATTTTAGTTAATTTTAACAAGTACAAGTGGGCAAATATTTAATGCAATTAATGGTATGGACCCTCTCCGCTCCACTTTCGGCTTCAAATGAGCCAATATAGGTGTTAAGCATCTATATAAAAGAAGAGAGGGTCACATGAACAATATAACAATTGGTTTAGATATCGCCAAATCTACTTTTCACTTAGTTCAAATGGACAAAGGTGGAAAAGTGCTTAAGCGAAAACAGTTAGCTCGAAATAAAGTTGCTGATTACTTTGCTAAGTTAGCGCCTTGCATTGTTGTCATGGAGGCTTGTGGTAGCACTCATTACTGGACAAGAGTACTTATTCGTTGTCGGCATGTGGTGAAAGCTATCGCGCCACAGTTTGTGACACCATATCGCAAAGGCAATAAAAATGACTATAACGATGCCGAAGCAATAGCGGAAGCTTCACAGCGAAAGAACATGCGTTTTGTACCACTTAAATCTTTAGAGCAGCAAGATATTCAAATGGTGCACCGAGTCAGAGAGCGGTTAATGAAAAACAGAACGGCGTTGAGCAATCAGATACGGGGACTGTTAGCAGAATACGGGTTGGTTATTCCAAAAGGAGTACATCATCTAAAATCTCAATTACCAGCGCTTATTGAAGCGGCAGACAATGAGTTAAGTGTTAACGCCAGACGTTATTTTAATGATTTATATGAAGAATTAAAAAAATTAGAGCAAGAGATAAAAGTCGTTGATAAAGAAATATTAAGCATATGCAATCAGCATAATATTTGTAAGCAACTTAGTACGATGAATGGAATAGGCCCAATTAATGCGACAGCCTTATATGCGGGTATCGGCGATGGTAAAGATTTTAATAGCGGTCGCCATCTTTCCGCTTGGCTTGGCCTTGTTCCTCGGCAACATTCAACCGGCGGTAAAGCCAATTTGATGGGAATTAGTAAGCGTGGGAATACCTATTTACGAACGCAGTTAATTAATGGTGCACGAGCTGCGTTACGACACTGTGATAATAAAACAGATAGGGTCAGTTTATGGGCTAAAGCGATGAAGGGGCGAAGTAGTTTCAATAACGCGACGGTAGCACTGGCCAATAAAATGGCAAGAATGGCTTGGGCGATGTTACATCACCAAGAAAACTACAAATTTAGCAACACTCACAAGTAAGCAGTAGTTAAGAACCAAGTAGTAAGATTTACCTTTTTATTTGCTAGGTAATAGAGATTGATGGGATACAGTTCAGCACTGCCCTATAGGAAACCTTATAATACCAAGGGCTATGAGAAGCCGCGAGAATTGATGAGGTGATAGGGGCGGAAATCCATCAGGGCTAGAGGCAATAATATTGCCTCATAAAAAAGCCGGATATATGGCTGCAATGTACTCTATTTCAATGATCAAAATTGTCTTGCAATAGGAGAGGGTCCATATATGGTATAATATGCGCGAAGTTCATCAACCTTTACCAAGAGAATCTTTAACTTGTGAGCAGCTATGCCGACGTGTTGCTTCTCAAGAGGCGAATGCAGAGATTGACACTGTTAATTTGTTGCTACCATACCTAACCAAAAAGCTAGCAATGAAAGCTGATATGAACTTGGTGGCAGATCTTGTGCAAGAAACAATGATGGCATTAATTAGTAAAAATGCGCGCCGGAAAAATACAACAACCTTCCGCTCTGAAATATTACGCTTATTCAATTGCTAATCATCTTTTGATGAAGCAGATGACTATTACCAAGCGTATGCAAGAAACTGATATTGACGATTTGGAGTTGATGACGGGGATGCCTTCGGCAGAGCAGGCGCTTGAAATGCAGCAACAGAGATTTGTATTGATGACTGCGATAAGCAAAATACCGTAACAACGTGATAGAACTATATTGACTGCCTTGCTCATTGGTATGCAAGACAAGTTAGCAGTATGTCAGCAGTGGGATATTCTTCCTGCCGACTATGATCGTATTGTGTCACGTGCTAAAAAACGACTAACCGCCATTGTTAACGCACAAGATTAGCTAGCCCTGCCAATACTTTTCAAATAGATTTGGATAGCTTGTTTTAAGGTATTTTCGAGTGTCTTTAAACCGCTTACCAAAAGGTTGGCTTTGACCTGAAGGCACATATGGAAGCTCGTGTTCATTGCGTGCTTCAAAGAGCTGGCCAGCAATTAAGTCGTACTCTTCTAAATACGGATTAGCGAAACCTTCTTTGTCTTGCACGATATCCAAGTTAGCTAGGAAGTCAGGCTTTTTTAATGCTTGCTCGAAGGTTTCTTGACCACGAGAAATTAACCAGCAACGAAACTCTGCAAAGGCATATTCACTATTGCAACCAGCAATAATAAAGGCTGCGCCCCAAACTCGCCATGTATAGCTATCACGCATTTTTAAACTAAAGTGTTTGTCGAATGCGGCAAGTTGTGCGTCGTCTAACGGTGTTAATTTTTCGCTAAGTTGCTCAGCTAGTTCATCTGAACTAGCGAGGGGATTTGAGGCGGTAACAAGTTGCCAAAATTCAGTTTCTGTCATGATCTATATAAGAGAGTAAATAATGGCGTCAATGATACCTCAGTTAGCATTCATGTGCAGCTTCAAGTACTTTCTGTCTAAACCAAATATGACTGGCATCATGGTGCAATAGCGGTGACCAAATCATTTTTAATTCTATCTCTGGAATATCAAATGGTGGATCTAATAAAGTAAAACGTGGCGCGGTAATAAAACGAGCAGCTGCTTTGCTTGGTAGCGTCGCAATGAGTTGATCTTCAAGTGCAAGCTGAATAGCTACATTGTAGTTACGGGTAAAGACACGAATATCGCGTTTTTCGCCTATTTTCGCTAATGCTTCATCTACCCAACCAAGCTTTTGCACGTCTTTAGGATCCATACCAACGCCAACACCAAAACCAGTCTTTGACACCCAGATATGCTTGGCGCGTAAATAGTTTTGTAGCCCAAAACGCTTCACCATCGGATTGTCTGACGCCATTAAACAGGTGAAATTATCATGCCATAGCGTTTTTTGATGGAATGATTGTGGTAACTCTTCAAAGCGATTAATTGCCATGTCGACTTTGCCTGCTTCAACATCGTGAAAGTTAATATCACTAGGTGTCATGATATCGATGCTGATATTGGGTGCGATTTTACTAAGATTGCTTAATAACTTTGGCACTAACGTAGAGGCAGCATAGTCACTGGCCATCAAACGAAACACGCGATCACTAGTCGCAGGATTGAAATTATCTTCGCTTTGCAGGGCTTCTTCTAGCTCTAGTAATATTTTTCTAATGACGGGTGCTAAGGCTTGAGAGCGCTCTGTTGGCGCCATGCCATCAGATGTTCTAACAAGAATTGGATCATTAAATAGATTACGTAATCGTTTCAAGCCATTACTCATTGCAGGTTGAGTGATATTGAGTTGATTGGCTGCTCTCGTTACGTTTTTTTCGCGCAACAAAACGTCTAGGTATATGAGTAAGTTAAGATCTATTTTATTAATATTCATGTGACTGATGCTCGCGATAAAAAATATAACTTACCTTAATGACTGATTGTTTAAAAGTGAAATTTTAAAATGCTTGTTTAATTATTGTTGTGAAGTAGACAAAAGTATAGTTGTTTGTAATTTAACCAGTGATTTTGGGCGATAGCAAACTCGATATCTATGTAACCCACGTTAGTAATGGTCATTATCTATTATCAAAGCGTGAAGTTAATTTCCATATGCGCTCACGAAGAGCGCATTACTTAACGTAGGTATTTATCGGGTGAATGTTCGTAATAATAATTATAAAGTATTTTTATAGTGGTTAGCTCGGCTAGTATTTAATCAAACCACGGCACTATGTAAGCCGCTCTACAATAAATATTACTGATACGAAGGAAGAATGCTTATGTCTACATACACTACTGAAATCGACAACGTTGCAAACCTATGTCAACAACAAGGCGAAGCATGGAGTGCGATTAACCCAGAATCTGTTGCGCGTATGAAATTGCAAAATCAATTTAAAACGGGCTTAGATATCGCTCGTTATACGGCCGGTATCATGCGCCGTGATATGGAAAACTACGATAACGACTCTAGTAAATACACTCAGTCACTGGGTTGTTGGCATGGCTTTATCGGTCAGCAAAAAATGATTTCGATTAAAAAGCATTTTGAAAATACTGATCGTCGTTACCTATACCTTTCTGGTTGGATGGTTGCAGCACTTCGTTCAGATTTTGGGCCATTACCTGATCAATCAATGCACGAAAAAACGTCGGTATCAGGTCTCATTGAAGAGCTATATACTTTCCTTCGCCAAGCTGATGCGCGTGAGCTCGGCGGTTTCTTCCGCGAGTTAGATGCGGCGAGAAAAAGCGGTGATGAAGTAGAAGCTGCACGTGTTCAAGCTAAAATCGATGGTCATGTAACTCATGTTGTGCCAATTATTGCTGATATCGATGCTGGTTTTGGTAACGCAGAAGCCACTTACTTACTGGCTAAGCAAATGATTGAAGCAGGTGCATGTTGTATCCAGCTAGAGAACCAAGTATCTGACGAAAAACAATGTGGTCACCAAGACGGTAAAGTTACAGTTCCTCATTCAGACTTCTTAGCGAAGATTAATGCGGTACGTTATGCCTTCCTTGAGCTAGGTGTTGATGATGGTGTTATCGTTGCGCGTACTGACTCATTGGGTGCTGGCTTAACTAAACAAATCGCTGTAACAAACGAACCAGGTGATTTAGGTGACCAATACAATGCGTTCTTAGACGTTGAAGAAGTTGATGCGGCTGATATCCAAAACGGTGATGTTATTTTAAATCGCGACGGTAAATTAGTGCGTCCTAAGCGTTTAGCAAGTAACTTATTCCAGTTTAAACAAGGTACTGGTGAAGCACGTTGTATTCTTGACTGTATTACGTCACTTCAAAATGGTGCTGATTTATTGTGGATTGAAACTGAGAAACCTCACGTTGCGCAAATCGGTGGCATGGTAAATGAAATCCGTAAAGTGATTCCAAACGCTAAGCTTGTTTACAACAACTCGCCGTCGTTTAACTGGACACTAAACTTCCGTCAGCAAGTATTTGATGCGATGGTTGAAGCTGGCCAAGATGTGAGTGCTTATAACCGTGACAACCTAATGAGTGTTGATTACGACAATACTGAACTAGCAACGCAAGCTGATGAAAAAATCCGTACCTTCCAAGCTGATGCAGCACGTGAAGCTGGTATCTTCCATCATCTAATTACGTTACCAACTTATCATACGGCTGCTCTCTCAACCGATAACTTGGCTAAAGAGTACTTCGGTGACAAGGGTATGTTGGGTTATGTTGAAGGTGTACAACGTAAGGAAATACGTCAAGGCATTGCCTGTGTTAAACATCAAAACATGGCTGGCTCTGACATGGGTGATGACCATAAAGAATACTTCGCTGGTGATGCAGCATTAAAAGCTGCTGGTGAAGATAACACCATGAATCAATTTGGTTAAATAGCCATTGATTTTATTAGAGCCTCGGAATATTCCGGGGCTTAATTAGATGGTCCGCCTCACCCTAAGCTAACCTTAGAGTTAGGCAAACTAAAGAGGCGAACCATCATGTCATTAATTAAAGTATTAGGAATCGATTTAGGCAAGTCTACTTTTCATGTTGTAGAACATGATCACGCAGGTAGAGAAGTTTCAAGAAGTAAATTCAACCGGGCTAAACTTCTTCAGTATTTATCCAATTACCCCAAAGTGCTTATTGCCATGGAATCATGTGGCGGTAGTCATTGGCTAGCGAGGCGATGTCAGTCATTTGGTCATGACGTTAAGTTAATACCACCGCAATATGTCAAACCCTATGTGAAAACCAATAAGAATGATTTTATCGATGCTGATGTAATTGCCGAGGCGGCTACTCGTCCTTCGATGCGTTTTGTAAGTGTAAAGTCAGAACAAGCACAAGTGATATCGGTGATACAAAAAATACGTTCTAGTTACGTTAAAGATCGAACAGCGTGTATGTCACGTATCGGTGCTATTTTACTGGAATTTGGCATGAGTTTCCCTAGGGGTCATAGCGCGATGAAAACCCTTTTTCAGTGGTTAGCCGATAGTCCAGAGCGCCTTCCAGCGATGTTAATGCGGGAGTTAGTAGAACATCACGAGTATTATTTACAGCTCAATGGACGCCTAAAAATACAAGATACAAAGCTCAAAGAATTAGTTGATAATGATGGGCGAGCGCAACGATTAAAAAGTGTTCCAGGGATTGGAGACTTAACGAGTAGCCGCTGTTTATCGGATATTAGTAATCCACAAGATTTTAAAAATGGTCGTCACATGGCCGCGTGGATAGGATTGGTACCACATCAGTATTCCACGGGCGGAAAAACAACGTTATACCAATTGCATTAAGTAAGTGATCTTGTTGTGCGTAGAGAAAATCAGCTAAAACAAGGCGCTCGATTGACTAATAGCTGGCTATTAGGATTGAGAGCAACGCCATTTTAGTTAATTTTAACAAGTACAAGTGGGCAAATATTTAATCCATATATGGTATTATTGTTGTCTTTGTCTGAACACATAGCCTTTAATACTGCTTATGTTATTGCAAGTGTTAGCTGTGCAGCGGTATTGGGAATTTATATTTCAGGTGTATTGGGAGAAATTAAACACGGTTTGCTGTTTAGTGTTGGCGTGTTGGTGTTTATGCAATTCTCTTTGGTTTACTAGCGGCAGAAGACTTTGCGCTATTAATGGGATCGATTTTTGTATTCGCACTGGTTGGCACTGTAATGATAGTGACGCGCCGCGTTGATTGGTATCAGTTGGGAAAATCTAAAGCTAACGATGAGTCGACTGAGATTGCTCAACGCGATTGATAATATGGCTGATGCGATAGGCAAGGATGCCGAGCCAGCCGATTAATGCAAGGAGTAAGGCGATGGTGATAAGGATGACAGCGCCGTAGCCTAACCACGAATCTTCGCTTGGGTTATGCCATAACAAGGCTAAACCTGCACCAAATAAAACAAGGCCACTAAAAAACAAAGCGACGCTCTGTTTTATATAGTGGCCCAGTGGGTATAGTAACCGTTTAGCGTGCTCTAACATTAATAGTAAGAGTGATCGCCAGCTTGGTGTTCAGTCATATCTTTAACACCCGTTAATTCACCGGCAAAGATTTCTAGCATTTCTTTTTCAATGCCTTCTTTAAGGGTTACGTCAACCATAGAACAACCGTTACAACCGCCGCCAAATTGCAGGATAGCGTTACCGTCGTCGGTAATTTCCATGAGTGTTACTTGACCACCATGGCTTGCTAGCTTTGGATTGATGTCAGATTTAATGAAGTAATCAACGCGATCAACTAATGGCGCATCATCACTTACTTTACGCATCTTAGCGTTAGGCGCTTTCAGCGTTAACTGTGAGCCCATTTTGTCAGTGACATAATCGATTTCGGCTTCATCAAGATAAGGAACACTTTGCTCATCAACAACAGCAGAAAAGCCATTGTATTCAAAACGTTTATCGCTTTCTTCTAGCGCTTCTGGTGGGCAGTAAGATACACCACATTCTGCGTTTGGCGTGCCAGGGTTAACGACAAAAACACGGATGGCTGTGTTCTCTGGCTGATTACTCAATAGCTCACTGAAATGAACTTGAGCTTGATCTGAAATTGAAATCATTGGCTACCTCGAAAATTGCTCTTTAATCTGACTAAAATGGTCAATTTTTATATTCTACCGTGTTAATGGGGACGCGGATAGGAGATTTAAATACTTAGCTATAATTTTTCGTCCTTAATCACTAATAATAGTTCGTGCCACAGTCCAATGTTGAATTTCAATAGTTTGTTGTTGGAGTATAGTCTCGCTAATTTCATGCATAGTTGCGCCCGTAGTGTATACGTCATCAACTAAGGCAATTGAATCATAGGTAATTGGTTTACGTAATTGAAAGGCGTTGTCTAAGTTATGTTGTCGTTGTTTAGCATCTAGTTCTGCCTGTGATTGGGTTGAGCGATGCCGTTTAATATTATCGATGACGGGAATGTTTAGATATTGACTAAGTTCATTTGCAATGAGTTGAGCTTGATTGAAACCTCGCTTGGCTTGTCGTCGCCAATGAAGAGGAACCGGTTGAATCGCTTGCGGCATGTCAATAATGTCTTGAGCAATGAGTTTATAAATACGCCGCGCTATAAAATGTGCTAATTCACGCGCTAGGCTCATTTGCTGACGGTATTTAAAATCGCTTAATAATTGTTTGATGGGTGTTTGATAATGCCCACCAGTGACAAGAATAAACTGAGGTGCTGATTGTTGGCATTGTCCGCACCATTTCACTGTGGCGGAGATGCTCTTGGCACAACCGATACATAATTGTTTAGGAAATATTAAATCTTCACGACAAGTATTGCAGAGTCGATGTCGAAAATGCGGGGTCTGTTCTTGGCAAAGATAACAACCATGAGGTAAACCATTGCGCAAAGTAATAACAGATTGCGTTATCCAGTGGTAAAACTTGAGTGATACAATGCGATATCTGCTAGTCATAAGATTAACTATAGACAATAAAAAGAGTATCGACGAACCGTTACTTTTTGAGTTTAATTCTGATTAATAAAGGTAATAATACGTGGTACATGTTGAAAAAATAGGTCAGGGTCCAGCGCTTGTCTTAGTGCATGGTTGGGGACTCAATAGTGGTGTTTGGGCGCAAGTTCAGATGTCTTTGGCTGAGAACTTTACTTTATATTGTGTTGATTTGCCGGGTTTTGGCCATAGTGAACAACGCGTTAATTCGAATATAGAGGCATGGGCTAAATCCGTGGCGCAAGTCATTGAAGAGCCTGCTGTATGGTTGGGGTGGTCATTAGGTGGTTTAGTTGCGACACAGGTTGCACTCGATTTCCCTCAGCAAGTTAAAGGGCTCATTACGGTAGCTAGTTCACCACGATTCTCTGAGAATACTCAGTGGCCAGGCATCAAATCTGAAGTGATGACAATGTTTACCAAGCAGTTAGCGACAGACTTTTCGTTAACGCTAGAGCGATTTTTGGCAATTCAGGCAATGGGAAGCGATAGTGCGAAACGTGATATAAAAGCGCTAAAAGCCGTTCTTGATGAACGCCCACTTCCACAACAACAATCGTTGCACGACGGATTATTATTGTTAAATGATGTTGATTTACGTGAAGCACTTAAAAATATCGAACAACCCTTCTTGAGGATTTATGGCCGCTTAGATTCGTTAGTGCCAAGCAAGGTTATTAGTTTAGTTGATGAATTATCTCCAAAAAGTGAAAAGGTCATTTTCAAAAAAGCATCTCATGCGCCATTCATTTCTCATGGTGATGAATTTATCGCGGTGATAAAAGACTTTATGGCGGCAGTTTAGCATTAAATTTAACTTTCAATTTGATTCGAATTGATTAATAATTAAACTAACCGCCAATGATAAAAAGGGAAACAAAATGAATATTCAATCTGCATTTGATTCCGGTGTTGCAGGGTTTAATCAAGCGACCGAGCGAGCGGCGGAGTCTGCAAGAGAAATTAATCAGCAACAAGTGACCCAAGCACAACCAAATGAAGAAGTTGTGGAGGTTGAAGCATCAGCACAACAGAATACGCCAGTAACTGAAAGTCTTATTAATTTACGCTTAGCAGAAACCCAAGCGCAAGCTTCTGCTAAAGTCATTGAAACTGCCGACAATATGTTAGGTAGTTTAATTGATACCAAGGTTTAAACATTTGCTATGAACATCACCACTAACTATCCAAACGTTAGTCTAGTTACCACTAATCCTGCGACCGATAGAGTTGCTCGTGATAACGCTGTGCGTCCTGTGGTACCGCCGGTGACTCAACCAAATAGCGCTGGCGCTGAACCTGCAGTCGCTGGTGATAAAGAAAAAGCTCAACCTAACTTACCAATCGCGCCAAGTCTTAATCCGACATATGACCAATTACAGCACTCATCTACTCAACCTAAAGAGTTAAATGAAAATCAAGAGCAGTCGGATCGGCAACAAAATGAAGAGCGCGAACAATCCAACGATGATAATGAGCGCTTTACAGAGCAAGAACAAGCAAAGATCGATGAATTAAAAGATAGAGATCGTGAAGTTGTAGCCCATGAACTTGCACATGCAAATGCTGGTGGACAATATGCTGGCTCGCCAAGTTATACGTATGAAACTGGGCCCGATGGTGTTAAGTACGCTGTTGGTGGTGAGGTGTCTATTGATACATCAAAAATAACTGGCGATCCTCAAGCGACTATTGCAAAGGCTGCGCAAATTAAGCGAGCTGCATTAGCGCCAGCGGAGCCGTCAGGTCAAGACCGCAAAGTCGCTGCACAAGCGGATCGTATGGCTGGTGAAGCTCGTAGTGAATTACTCGCAGAAAATAGCGCAGTTTCTAAGGATGATGAGGAAAGTAAAGGTAATTTCCGTATCGATAATGCGGTTGAGTCTGATCGCTTTAATGAAAAAGCAACCTTAGCGAAAGATGAAGAATTCCAACAAACAATTGTTAATAGAAGCCAGCATATTAATGCTTTCTATCAACAATCTAGCCAAGCTTCAAACCCTCAGTTTTATTCTCAAGCCTAATTCTTTCTCGTTGTATTAAATGCCGCAGCCATTGTTCCTTGGGCCGCTAATTTCTTTTTATTTTCTGTATGATGATGCTTAGTACTGGATGTACTTTGTTGTTTCATCGATAATGCGATTCTTTTTCTAGCGACGTCAATATCGGTCACTCTAACTTTAACTACCTGTCCAACTTTCACCACTTTACGAGGATCACTCACAAAACCGTCGGCTAGCTGTGATATATGCACTAGGCCGTCTTGATGTACACCAATATCGACAAATGCACCGAAATTAGCAACATTGGTCACAGTGCCTTCGAGTTCCATTTCTAATTCTAGATCATTAATTGTTTCAATACCTTCCATGAGTTCTGCCGCTTTAAAATCTCCGCGGGGATCACGTGCTGGACGCTTTAGTTCGTTGATAACATCTATTACTGTTGGTAATCCAATGTTAGTAGTGGTGAATTCAGTAGCCTTTAGATTATTGAGTAGACTATCGTTACCAATTAACTCTTTAATATTCTTCCCACATCTTTTCATTATATTGCTCGCCAAGTGATATGACTCAGGATGAACAGCACTAGCATCTAATGGCTCGTTTCCATTGCTAATACGCAAAAAACCAGCAGCCTGCTCATAAGCCTTAGGACCTAAGCGCGGTACCTTCAGTAGCTGTTTTCGGTTCTGAAATTTGCCAATTGATTCGCGAAAATGAACGATGTTATTGGCTAGCGTTGCATTCAGTCCACTCACTCTTTGTAAAAGAGGCGCAGAAGCGGTGTTTAATTCAACACCAACACCATTAACACAATCTTCGACAACTTCATTCAATCGTACGTTAAGCTGGTTTTCATTAACGTCATGTTGATATTGGCCAACGCCTATTGCTTTAGGCTCTATTTTTACTAGTTCAGCGAGTGGGTCTTGTAAGCGACGTGCAATAGATACAGCACCGCGCAGAGATACGTCTAACGATGGAAATTCATTGGCTGCGAGTTCTGAGGCCGAATAAACTGAGGCTCCTGCTTCGCTAACAATGATTGTGGTTATATCTAGTTGATGCTGCTTTTTACAATCTAATACTAATTTTTCAGTTTCACGGGAGCCTGTGCCGTTACCAATACTGATTAACGTAATATGATGGCGTTTGATTAGCGTTGCTAACGTTGAAAGAGACTGTTGCCATTGATTTCTTGGTGCGTGTGGATAAATGGTTTCGGTTGCCAATAGTTTACTTTGCTTGTCAACTATCGCAGCTTTTACACCAGTGCGAATACCTGGATCTAATCCTAACGTTACTTGATTTCCAGCTGGAGCGGCCATTAATAAATCCGATAGGTTATTCGCAAAAACATCAATTGCTTGATTTTCAGCGATTTCTTTCGCTTTGTTAATGAGTTCATTGGTGACGCTCGGTAGGATTTTTAACTTCCAACATTGTTGCGCTACATCACTTAACCACAGCGACATTTTTGGATTACGCTGAGAGAGTTTGAGTGATTGGTTGATTAATTCAAGGCAGGGATGAATTTTAGGTTCAAAGCTGAGCGTTAAGTTTATTTGGAGTGCGCCAGCTGCTTTGCCTCTTAATAGTGCCATCATTCTGTGAGATGGAATTTTATTGATGGACTCCTGATGTGCAAAATAATCTTTAAATTTGGCGAGTATATTTGGATCGATTGCTGGTGTTTTCTTACGTGCTTGTTTGGCACTAATAATGCCTTGTGACCACAATTGATGACGAATCTTATTCATCATAACAATGTCCTGAGGCAACTCTTCGCTAATGATTGCTGATGCACCTTCTAGCGCTTGCTCTGAGCTTTTGATAACAGATTGCGAAGCGATAAATGCACTTGCTAAAGCTTGTGGAGATTGATTGTTTGATGAGAGTAGCTGTTTTGCCAATGGTGCTAACCCCGCTTCAATGGCAAGTTGTCCTTTAGTTTTACGACTACTTTTAAAGGGTTTATATATTTCTTCTAATGCTGTTTTGCTTTGACACTGCTCGATAGAGCGTTGCAGTGATAAAGTTAACTTTTGGTTTTCAGCTAATGCTGCCAGAATTGTCGTTTTTCGATCAACTAATTCTCTTGTGTAATTTAATTCTCTAGATAATAGCCTCAATTGCGTGTCATCAAGTCCTTGAGTAGCCTCCTTTCGATAACGAGCAATAAAAGGAACAGTAGCTCCTTCATCTAGTAAATTGATAGCTGCTGTTGCTTGTTGAGGTGTAATATTTAGGTGTTTGGCAATGTGAAGAGCAGTCGCAGTCATAGATGAAAAATTCACTAAAAAAGAATCGAGTATACCTAGGGGATATTGATCTTTGTAGATTGTTTTATAGTTATTTACAAAAAATTCATGTCAAAATAATCACAAACATTACTGCCGCAACATGCTCGTTGCGACGTGATATCTTCAGACGATTTACCAAATACAGCTAACTCTTGAGCTAGTTGCTCTTTAACTTCCGTTCGCGCTAAAAATGCGTCATTGAAAGTCGCTACTGCTGGCCAGCAAATGTTTTCTCTAAATAATCTAATTGTGCTGGGATTAAATTAGTAAGTAAGTCATCAACTCGCGTCTGGTCTGTATCGTGTTGGAAAAACATTGGTCCAATGATGCGTTGATAATAAAGTGCAGAAACCACTTCTGAAAATTTAGTATCACTATATTCTTCTAGCGCAAGGGCTATTGCGTATTCTGCCGCGTTTTCAGGATACAGCGAGTTAGTGCTATTTGTACGTTCAAGATAGGCGATTATTATACCAATTGCATTAAGTAAGTGATCTTGTTGTGCGTAGAGAAAATCAGCTAAAACAAGGCGCTCGATTGACTAATAGCTGGCTATTAGGATTGAGAGCAACGCCATTTTAGTTAATTTTAACAAGTACAAGTGGGCAAATATTTAATGCCATTGGTTAATAGCTATTGGTTATTTAGCCACCAAGACCGTTGGTCTTGTCGGGTGTTGTTTGTCGTTAAATCGTCAAAATTAACCGATTGCCCAAAAATGGGAGAGAGCATCTGTGTATTGTGTTTAATACTTGCACTGAGTGCGCGGTCTAGCGGTTCAAACCAATCATGAAGTGCCAAGTCAAAAGTCGAATTATGAATAGGCAGCATAAATTTACCTTTTAAATCAACATGCGCTTGGACACTTTGTTCTGGGTTCATATGAATTTCACTCCATAGATCGTTGTAGGCGCCTGTTTCTACCATGGTGATATCAAACGGGCCATAGCGTTCACCTATTTGTTTGAAACCTGGGAAGTAACTAGGGTCTGTTGTTCTTTGTGGTTCAAATTTTGTTCAATCTAAAAGGGTTTTGGGCAAGGCATGAGGATTGATGCCTAGTTTATCTAGGTGAATGACGAATAACGCGGCACAAAATCCTTTTAGATGAATCCAACTGACAGCATTTGTTTGTTATTTCTACGGCGTTATCGCCTATTCGTGTAGCCAGCTACACCACATAGGCTCTGCCTTGTAGAAACCTCAAACAAATTGCTGCAAAAATGAACTCAAAAGATCAACAGACCCTAGAATCACCACTAAAAAATACTTTGCGTTGGCTGCTGTTTATCACCCAGCTTGCCCATAGTGTTTCATCTCGGTGAAACAGGCCACGGCCTGAAAAATGTTGCGCTGGCGTCGCAACAAATTCAATGCCTTCCAGTCTCACTGTTTGCCACCAATCACGCTCAATAATCTTGGTACTGTCGATAATATCTTCAAGATGCTTACTCAAACCAAGTGGCACGACAAAGTGTTTAGTTTTCTCTGCGAGTGCTTCCAGTGTGGTGCGGTCTAGGTGGTCGTAATGATCATGACTCAACACAACAACTGCAATTGTCGGTAAATCATCAATATTGATAGGCATTGGATGAAACCGTTTAGGACCAGCCCATTGCACCATAGATGCTCTCTCACTAAATACGGGATCGGTCAGTATATAATGCCCATCTAATCGCAGTCGTTGTGATGAATGACCAAGGCGAAATAGAGCATCATGCGTTTCGCTGAGTATATCTGCCGTAATTTCATTGACGGGAATGTGTGTTGGTGTTGCTGCAGCATGTTTCGTCGTTGCATAAGCTTTGGTGATGTCCCAAATATTTCCCATACTTGTTGCGTAATTGATGTGTTGATTTAAAAACTTACCGTCGGATTTACGCGATGTATCATATTCGTATGGCTGGCTAATGGCATTGCTGTTCATAAGGGCTCCTGTCAACGTAACGATTGCACTAAAAATTAAAGTGGCAGATCTCATTTTTATTACCCAGCATGTAAACTATACGGTGTAGTTTATTAATTGTTTGTTTGTTGATAAGTAAACGTCATGAGTTAAAATAATCGAAATTATGTGATGTAAGTGTGTTGGTATGACAGAAGCAAAACAGACAAGAAGTGAGTTAAAGCGCAGCGCTATTTTGGTGGCTGCCAATAATGCATTCAGACAAGACGGCGTTAAAGCTACTAGTATGGATAAGATTGCGGAATTGGCGCATGTGTCTAAACGTACCGTTTACAATCACTTTTCCACTAAAGAAGCATTAGTACTTCAACTCCTCTCTGAGTTGTGGGGTGATGCCGTGATGAAGACAGGCATGACTTATCAGGCAGATGTGCCCATTGAGCAGCAACTCACTGATATTTTATTGTTAGAAGTGAAAACCATGGCTAGCGAAGATTATATTGCGCTAGTTCGCGTTGCGTTAGGGCACTTCTTATTTGAAGCGTCTGCCCTACAAGAAGAAATGTGTAAAATTCATAATCGCGAAACCGATCTTGAGCGTTGGTTAAAAGCGGCGGTTGCTGATAATAGGCTGCAAATTGAAAATGTTGAAGTGGCTATGGAACAGTTGCATAGTTTATTGAAAGGTAGCTGTTTTTGGCCACAATTGATTCGTGTATGTGACGTGTTAACAGAACAAGAAGGCAAGCAGTTAGTTAATCGCAGCGTTGAAATGTTTTTGAATCAGTACCAGACGAAGGATTAGACCTTTTGTCGATGAAGAAAACTAACTTAGTAACGCCTGCAGGTTGGAATAAACTTGATCAAGAGTTGAAGTATTTGTGGAAAGTAAAACGTCCTCAAGTGACTCGTGCTGTGTCTGAAGCTGCTGCCTTGGGGGATCGTAGTGAAAATGCCGAATATAAAGAAGGTAAACGCGAATTGCGTTCTATTGATCGTCGATTACAATTCTTAATGAAACGTTTAGAAGAGTTAGAAATTGTCCATCATGCCCCTTCACAAGAAGGAAAAGTGTATTTTGGTGCCTATGTCGAACTTGAAAACGATCAAGAGCAGCAGGCTATTTATCGCGTTGTAGGCCCAGATGAAATTGATGTCGATAATAATCACATTACTATTGACTCACCAATGGCTAGAGCCCTAATAGGTAAAGAAGTTGACGATGAAGTCACTGTTAAAACGCCCTCTGGTGAACTCGTTTGGTACATCAATAGAATTTACTACAAAGCATAATTCTCCAATCCTCAATTAAACATACTTTGTAACAAAGCACCGTCAAATTACACAATTGAGATTTTGCTTTATAAGCCGTTAGATTTTATAGTAATACCAATTGCATTAAGTAAGTGATCTTGTTGTGCGTAGAGAAAATCAGCTAAAACAAGGCGCTCGATTGACTAATAGCTGGCTATTAGGATTGAGAGCAACGCCATTTTAGTTAATTTTAACAAGTACAAGTGGGCAAATATTTAATGCAATTGGTATAATTGTTATTGAATCTAGTAGAGAAATAATCATGAGTCATGAAACCACCAAAATTCTAGTTGTCGATGACGATGCACGCTTACGTAGCTTGCTAGAGCGTTATTTAGTCGAGCAAGGTTTTCAAGTGAGAACGGCCAACGATGGCGAGCAAATGGATCGACTGATGGAGCGAGAAAATTTTCACATGATGGTGCTAGATCTCATGCTACCTGGTGAAGATGGATTAACGATATGCCAGCGTCTACGTAAGAAAAATAACGACATTCCTATTTTGATGTTAACGGCTAAAGGTGACGAAGTTGATCGTATTATTGGTTTGGAGTTAGGGGCTGATGATTACCTACCTAAGCCATTTAATCCTCGTGAATTGTTGGCGCGAGTCAATGCTGTACTACGTCGTCGTAGCAATGATGTGCCCGGTGCACCTTCACAAAACGAAGAAGAGATCGAATTTGGCGACTTTAAGTTAAACCTCGCAACTCGCGAGATGCATCATGGTGACGAAGTGACGTCGTTAACATCGGGCGAATTTGCGGTATTAAAATCATTAGTAACTCATCCTCGCGAGCCCTTATCTCGAGATAAGTTAATGAATATGGCGCGTGGACGAGATTATAGCGCGCTTGAACGTAGTATCGATGTCCAAGTTTCTCGTTTACGCCGCATGATTGAAGATGATCCAACGAATCCACGTTATATTCAAACAGTTTGGGGCTTAGGTTATGTATTTGTTCCTGATGGTCGTGCCCACTAATGAAGCGTTGGTTTCCTAAGAGTGCTTTTGGTCAAACAGCGCTCTTAATAGGTTTTCTATTACTGATCAATCAAGTTGTCTCATACACCATAGTTACAAAACACTATGTTGAGCCAAGCCTTAGGCAGATTACTAATTTACTCGCTAAGCAAGTAAAGCTGGTGTTTATGAACATGTCAGAGCAAGGACGTGAACAGCTTCCCACCGATGAGATTCTTACAGAGCAATTTAAGGAAGTGACGGGATTACGAGTATATCCCACTTATCTAGCATCTCGTTACGGTCTTGATAAGACGATACCTTATCGTTTTATTTCCGAGCAAATGAGTGAACAGTTAGGTGGTGAAACTGAAGTTAGGGTCGCCAAAGATGAACTATTTATGGTGTGGATAAGACCGCCCCAAGATCCCTATATTTGGATTAAAATTCCGTTAGAGAAATTTGATGATAGTGAATTTTCGCCACTGACATTTTATCTTATTGTTATTGGTAGCCTGTCGTTAATAGGCGGGTGGCTGTTTGCCAGACATCTCACTAAACCGCTTCGAAACTTGCAACTAGCGGCGAATCAGGTAGCAAAAGGTGAATTTCCAGAGCGCTTAGCATTTGAAGGCTCGTCTGAAGTAGTCGATCTAACAAGAGCTTTTAACTCAATGGCGTCAGGTATCAAGCAGCTAGAAGATGATCGCGCTTTGTTAATGGCTGGTATATCTCATGATTTACGAACGCCCCTGACGCGAATTCGCTTAGCGACAGAAATGCTTGATGATAAAGAATCATTCTTTAAAGAAGGTATTGAGCAAGATATTGATGATATGAATGAAATCATCGATCAATTTATTACCTATATTAAGTTAGATCGTGAAGAAGTCGCAGAGCTTAATGATTTGAATGAAATTATCAGTCAAGAAGTGAAAGCTGAAGCGAGTCGTGGCCGTAATATCACTGCTAAGCTTGATAAAATCCCATTGATGATGCTTAGGGCTAACGCCCTTAAACGTGTGCTTGCTAATTTAATTAGTAATGCAATTCGCTATGGTGGCGGTGAAATTGAAATTCAGTCAGGTATATCTGGTCGAGGCGTTGCCTATTTCAAAGTAGAAGACAATGGTCCAGGTATTCCGATGGAGAATATCAAGCAACTCTTTAAGCCTTTTGTGCAAGGGGATAATGCGCGTGGCGGGCAGGGCAGCGGATTAGGTCTCGCCATAGTTCATCGCTTTGTAAACAATCACGGTGGTCGTGTACTCATTCAAAATCGCGATCAAGGTGGGCTTTGCGTACGCATTGAATTACCAATTTACAAATAAACTATCAACTTTATACTTATGATAGTTTTTGCCTATTATATTTATTGTTTGTTTCATTTGGCATTTTGCATAATTTTTCTTCATACTGGTTTCATAGTCAATTAACACATGACACCTTTAAAATCAGTATGGAGAATAAAATGTTAGAAAATAAAGAAGGCCAATCAGTTCCTAATGTAACGTTTAAAACTCGTCATAACGACGAATGGTTAGATGTAACTACACAATCTCTTTTTGAAAATAAAACAGTCGTTGTATTCTCGTTACCAGGTGCTTTCACCCCAACATGTTCTTCAACACATCTTCCTCGTTACAATGAGTTAGCGGGTGTATTAAAAGCGAACGGTGTTGATGAAATCGTTTGTATGTCTGTTAACGATACCTTTGTGATGAATGCATGGCTTAGCGATCAAGATGCTGATAATATAACGGTTATTCCTGATGGTAATGGTGAATTCTCTGATGGTATGGGGATGTTAGTCGATAAAGCAGACCTTGGTTTTGGCAAGCGTAGCTGGCGTTATTCTATGCTGGTTAAAAATGGCGTTATCGAAAAAATGTTTATCGAGCCAAACAAACCAGGTGACCCGTTTGAAGTTTCTGACGCAGATACTATGCTTAACTATATAAATAGTGATGCTAAAGCACCAGCAGATGTTGCATTATTTAGTAAAGTTGGTTGTCCACATTGCGCCCGAGCTAAAGAATTACTGACTAGTAAAGGTATGACATTCGAAGAGATTGTAGTTGGATCTGATGCGACTTTATTATCGTTACGAGCAATGACAGGAAGAACCACAGTACCACAAGTGTTTATTGCCGGTGAGCATATCGGTGGCGCTGATGAGTTAACCGCTCATTTAGCATAATAATAATGGAACAATGAGGACAGGATGATGATTGATTTGAAAGTGAAGGATTTTATAACGCAAAATGCTCCAGTGATTACATCAACAACATTGTTATCAGATGCCGTTGATAAGATTGAGCAAAGCGATCAAGATAGCGCTGTAGTGGTTGATAATGATCAAGTCGTTGGTATTTTAAGTGAACGCGATTGTTTAAAAACACTTATTTCAAGTAGTTACTATTGTGATGGTGCACCAACCGTTAAAGAGTTTATGAAAAGTGATGTTGTCACGGTGAATGCTGACGATAATATTCATGATGTAGCGGCAAAGGTTATTTCAGATACGGCGGGATTTTGCGACCAAACATGTTTTCCGGTCATGCAAAATAATGTGTATGTAGGTCTTATTGGTGTTAAGGGATTGGTTGAGGCACTCAATCAATATTTTAAAACCTGTCAAGCGTACTAAATGTAGCCAAGTTCTTGTTGTTTCGACGTAAAAACCAATATCAATGATATTGGTTTTTTTATTTGGTTTGCGTGAAAATTGCACTCACTTCAAAGTTAGTCAAATAACTTGCACGAAAAGTAGGTCAAAGTGCAATGATCCTGTACACTAGCCCGCTTTTTGAGCCACTGCCTTTTCGTCCACCGATGATTAGCTAACGAATAAATGAGTTTAATAATGAAATTTGCTGAATTGGGCCTATGTCCACAAATACTTGAAGCTGTTGCAGCCCAAGGTTATGAATCACCTTCGCCGATTCAAGCTCAAGCTATTCCTGCTATTTTAGCCGGTAAAGATGTAATGGCGGCTGCGCAAACTGGTACTGGTAAAACAGCGGGTTTTACATTACCTATTTTAGAGAACTTAAGTAAAGGTAAGCCAGCTAAAGGCAATCAGGTTCGCTGTTTAGTGTTAACTCCTACTCGTGAGTTGGCTGCTCAAGTTGCTGAAAATGTTTCGCAATATAGTCAAAAGCTACCGCTAAAATCAACAGTCGTGTTTGGTGGTGTTAAGATTAATCCACAAATGCAAAAACTGCGCGGTGGTACTGACGTATTAGTGGCTACTCCTGGTCGTTTACTTGATTTATACAGCCAGCGAGCCATTCGTTTTGATGAGCTTGAAGTATTGGTATTGGATGAAGCTGATCGTATGTTAGATATGGGCTTTATTCACGACATTAAGCGCATTATTAAGATGTTGCCTAAAAAACGCCAAAACCTACTATTTTCCGCAACATTCTCACAAGATATCCGTCAGTTAGCTAAAGGGTTAATTAATGATCCTGTTGAAATCTCAGTAACCCCTGAAAATTCCACTGTTGACCGTATTGAGCAATGGTTATGTCCATTAGATAAGGGCCGTAAAACGCAAGCATTGACCTTCTTAATCGAAGACAATGACTGGCAACAAGTGCTTGTCTTCTCTCGTACCAAACACGGTGCAAACCGTATTGCTAAACAATTGGAAGCTAAAGGGCATAGCGCAGCGGCTATCCATGGTAACAAGAGTCAAGGTGCAAGAACAAAAGCACTAGCAGGCTTCAAAAGTGGTGAAATCAAAGTGCTTGTTGCTACAGATATCGCTGCACGTGGATTAGACATTGAGCAATTGCCGCAAGTGGTAAATTTTGATTTACCTAATGTTGCTGAAGATTATGTACATCGTATCGGCCGTACTGGCCGAGCAGGTGCAACAGGTGAGGCTATTTCGTTAGTCAGTAATGATGAAATGCAGCAACTTCAAGATATTGAGCGCTTGATCAAAATGTTGATTCCAAGAAAAGAAATTCCAGGCTTTGAAGCAATTCACCGCGTACCTGAAACAGAATTAGACACTCGCCCAATTAAAGCTAAGAAACCGAAAAAACCTAGAAAGCCAAATCACGACCATAAAGATGGCCAGCGTTCTGGTGAAAATGCACGTGGACATAAGCCTAAGAGCGCTAATGGACGTCATAAGCAGGGCGATGGTAGTAACAAACAGGGAAATGGTGGAAATCCTCGCCGTAGTAATAATGGCGGTGGTAATAAGCCTGCAGGCGGCGCTAACAAAAATAGACGCTCACGCCCGCAAGTTTAAGATAGCGATTTAACCTACAGGTGTTAATAGCTCAATAATTGAGAACGTAGCACCTTGTGGGTCATTGATTACTGAAAATCGGCCCACTTCTGGAATATCTGTTGGTGGAACGCAAATAATAGCGCCTAGCTCTTGGGCTTTGTTAGCCATCTTTTCACAACCATCAACGGCGAAATAATTCATCCAGTGAGGTGGTGTGTCTCCCCACTCTTCAGTCATTTCTAGCATGCCACCTTCTTGATGTTCACCTACTTGTAGTTCAGTGTATGTGATACCCATCATCTCTTTATCATCGAACTCCCAACCAAGCACTTGATGATAAAATGCCTTACTGTCTTCACGATTAAGTGTTGCCAGTTCGCTCCAACATAATGCACCTTCTACATCTCTTACTTCGATGCCTGTGTGTTGATTGGCTTGCCAGATGGCGAACACTGCACTATTTGGTTCTTGTAAAATAGCCATACGACCGGCATCCATTACGTTATGCGGGCCAGCAATTACGGTTGCACCTAACGGCTCGGCAAGTGCGAGAGTGTCGTCAACGTTGTCCACAGCAATATAAGTTAACCAGTTGGTCATTACACCTTGCTCTTCTTGTTCAGGCATACGTTGAAACATCGCGGCAACGATTTTGTCATTACTATACATTTTTGTGCAATACATGCCATCGCCAATATCTGCGTCGTCGGCGCGCCAATTGAATAAATCGCAGTAGAAAGACTTGGCTTGTTGCCAGTCGGCGGTTGTTAACTCTAGCCAACAGAATTGCCCTTGCTGTTTCTTGTCCATCGTTATCACCTTCGTTAATAGTGGGAGTTTACACCCTAGCTGGTGAGTAAGTTGAATGCAAATTTAAGCGATTTCAACTGGGAACGAGATGCTAAATACGGTTCCTTGATTAATTTCACTGGCGCAGTTAATAGTGCCATGAAGCTGATTAGTAACGATATTATAGACAATATTTAGCCCCAAACCACTACCGCCGTTGTCGCGATTAGTGGTGTAGAATGGTTCGAATATTTTACTTAAATTTTCAGGTTTTATGCCGTTTCCATCGTCAATTATCATAAGGCTTAATTGATTGTTGGCTTGAGTGACATTGATGTCGATTGCGCCTTCTTTATTTGGGAATGCGTGAATGCTCGCATTAAGCACAAGGTTGGAAATAATTTGCGAAAATGAACCTGGGCAGCCATTAATCGTTAGGTCAGGATCGCAAGATACTTTAATGGTGATTTGCTGTTGTTTAATAACGTGATGAATACTTGTGAGTATTTCGTCAATATATTCAGCAACATTAAAAACTCGAGATTGTGATGAGCTTTGATCGACAGATACCTGTTTAAAGCTCCTCACTAATTCAGCAGTACGTTCTAAATTACGCATTAACAACTCAGCAATCTCTTTCGACGCATCCAAATAGCTATCAAAGTCACTTTTTTTGATTCTTTGCTGTTGATATTTGTTGTCAATATCTTTATTTAGCTCTAGAAAGTGTGTCGCTGCCGTTAGGCCTATGCCAACAGGTGTATTTATTTCATGTGCAACACCTGCAACAAGTCCACCTAAACTTGCCATTTTTTCTGATTCAATGAGCTGTTTTTGGGCCTCTTTAAGCTCTCTAATTGATGACTCAAGTTCGGCGTTGCTATTAATGAGTTGGGCGTTATGAGTTATTTGTGCTTCTTCTAATTGTTTTTTGTCGCTAATATCACGCCACACCACATGTACTGTTTTTTCATTATTGCGAATAATTTGCGTGAGCACTATTTCAACCCAAAACAACTGTTCATCAGCTTTTTTTAAAACCCACTCGAAACGTTGTGAACCATTGCTTGAGCAAAGTTCATCGATGTTTTCTCTTTGTTCTGCGGAGAATTGTCCATTTGGTTGTTGTAGCGGTGAGATGTCAACAGGCGTTAAGCCAATGATATGATGCTTGTTGTCAAAGCCTAGCATTGCGGTGGCTGCATTATTACAATCAGTATATCTGCCGTTCTTCATTAGCAATAAACCATCTGATGTATCGTAGAATAAGGTTTCAAAAATCTCTTTTTGTTCTTGTAATTCTGCCATGCTTTTCGACAGTTCATCATTAGATTGAGACACTTGTTGTTGAGCATTCTTTACACGACGGTAACTGTAGAAAAATATAAGTGTAATAACGAAAAAGCTCAGTACAATCCAATAAATAATTTCATAGTCTATCGCGGTTTTTATACTGCGTTTTACCCATCGTTGACGAATTTCATTATGAGTAGCATCATCGATTGAACTGAGTACCTTATTGATAACAGAGAGTAAAACTTGTTGATCGTCGTGAACCATGATGCGATGAGAAAATCCCGCATCCAGTTGACCAACAATCTTAAGCCGGTGATAGCGTGTCTCTAACTGAAATATAGCGACAGCCATATGTCCGATATATGCGTCAGCTTGTTTTTTATCGACTAAAGAAAGCGCTTGTTCCATTGAGCTTGTCTCGATGATTTTGGCTTCTGGGTATTGTTTTTTAATGAAATAAAACACAGGATCGCCCTTTGGGAGGGCGATTTTTTTATTGGATAGCTCGCTCAATGTATCGACAAATGAAGCGTCTTCTCCCATGACAATACCAAAGTTAAAAAACGAAAACTCATTAGAGATAATGCCGGAGGAGGCGTGTTGCTCAATGTCGGTAATTCCGGGAATGAGATCAATACGTTGTTGCTCAAACGCTTTAATAACACCTGGCCATGTTTGTTCTTCAATTAAGGTAAATTCAATACCAGTTTTTGCGCTAATAATATCTAGATAATCGGCCATTAAACCGCTGAATTTTCCATTTTCTACAATGGACAATGGATGCCAATTAACTTCAGAAAAGCGAATTACTGGATGAGAGTCGAGGTAGCGTTGTTCTTGATTGGTAAACGCCAGTTCATTGTTTTGATAGTTGAGTCGATGATAGATAGCGGATATATAACTAAATCGAGTTTGGTCCCTAAAGTGCTGAATATTTGGAATTAAACTAGTACCTTTTAAACTGTTGTTAATATGTTCGTCGGCAAAGTAAACATTGAGAAATCCCTGCGGCGAAGCAACCTTGTCAAATATATTGATAATGTCTTGTTGGTTAAAGTAGGGGGTAGAAGCTGTTGAGATAGTTGACTGTGAAATAAGTTGTTTCTGATTATCAAATACATCGATTCGTTCGATATACGGGAGGCTAACCAAGGTATCTAGCAATGATTTGAGTGGTTTGGGGTCAGGAGAGTACATGTGGTTTGCAATAATGGCTGAGAACAGTTGTGCTGCTTCGTTTTTATGTTGAATGACATTGTTAGTGTATTGCTCGATAATGTAATCGTATTCTCCACTTTCCTTAATGTTTTCTAGTCCTCGATTAAACCTATCACGAATGTATTTATCTCTGAAACCAACTTGAGTTTCATTGTGATTTTTGAATGGATAATGAAAAGTATATTTTCCAATTTCTTGGTTATTTGTGTTCTGTGCATGCCACAAAAATATGCGTTTATCGATGACTAGCACATCTCCTTCGCCTTGTAAGAATGCCGCGACTTGCTGCTGTTGAAATTTATATTCACGGTAGTTATCTGGACGAGTTTTCGGGTTAAATAATTCGTAATACTCATTACCAAGATATTTATAGGCGCCGACAAAAGAAAGCGTAGATAGACCGTCAAGTTGATTAACTTTGTTAATGGTTAGGTTGTCGCTTTTTCTAGAGACAACGATATTTTCAAAAGTAACGAAGGAATCGGAATAATAATAACCATCGTTTTTTGCATGAACTGCAATTTTAGCGTCTAAGTTGGCGTTGTTATTTAATGCTTGATGGAGCAATGGCCTTGAAAGATATTGGGTATTATATATTTCAATACCTTGGTCTTTCAGTACGCGATACATTAAATCATATTCAATTCCTCGAATTTTAGGATGGTCTAATGTAAACGGCTCTTTGCCTAATCCAAAAGCAAGATTGAGTCCGGTTTTGTGATGAGTCGCCGTTAACCAGTCGTTGGTAATTAGCTTCTTTCTGGACTGACTAATGAGCATGAGTGATTTGCTTAAGATGCTTTTCAGAAGCAGATCGTTGGGCTGAATTTGCATCGCGAGATGTTGACGCGACTGGTCGTGTAACGGAATAGTCTTGATGCCGTGTATAAAGTTGTTTTCAATAAATTGTGAAATTAAATAGTTATCTCCCCATAAAGCATCTGCCTCATTGGCATTGAGAAGCTGTAATGCATGATTGTAATCATCTGCATAAATGATTGTTGTTTCTTTATTTAGCTGATTTGAAATGTCTTGATAGCGCGAGTTTTTTATAATGAGTAAGCTCTTATTTTTCAAATCGGATAAATCGCTAATGTCATTACGTAAGTCACTAATAAATAAAGATGAGTCTAAGCTTAGATAATTAGTGGTGGTCGAATTCGTGTATTGAAAAAGGCTACTAGTAAAGTTAGCTGGGATGATATCAATTAATTGATCTTTAAATGATTGCTGCAATTGTTCTCGGCTGTTATTAACCGCTTGAAATGAAAGACCAGAGGTCTTTGACAACTCAGCGATAATATCACCAACAATCCCATTGATAGCATGCTTTTGATTGGAAAAGAGATATGGCTTCCAAGTATCTACACCTACTTTTATTGGTGGAGCCTCGCTAATATAAGCTAACTCTTCATCAGTAAATAACCGGTTATTGTTACTCGTGTTAAACCACTTTTCAGTTAACGCTGTTAGTTGTTCTTTTGAAATTGATGTAACGCCTTTATTTATGATCTTATGGAGCAAAGGCTGGCTGTTATGCGTCGCAATGGCTAGGTTGCCTGTGTTGTTAATTATTGCTGCAGCCAATTTTAATCCCATCTTCTTTGCTGTATCGCTATTAGCGTGCGTAAAAATAGTTGCGTCCACTCGACCTGAAGCGACTGCTTGATAACCCGCTTCAGTTGAGTGCAGGTATTGAATTTCTTTTGGGGTTACATGCTGTTTTATATAATCACTTATTAGGTGGTTTTTAAAAATGGCAATGCGTTTTCCTTCCAAATCTTGCAGTGATTTAATGTCATTATTGTCGTCCTTGGTGAGGACATGCTGTGCTGCAAAGTAATAAACAGGAGAAAACGATAGATACTGTTGTCGCTCTGGCGTTGGAGTCACTGACATCAATGCCCTTATTTTCCCAGTCACTAGTTCGTCAAAGGCTTGAGACCACGAACTATGGCGTTTGATTGAAAAATCTGTCTGCAGATTTTTGTTAATTAACGCGATAAGTTCCTTATTAAAACCGTCAACACGGCCTTGTTGATTGATAAATACAAAAGGATACCAGCTATGATCAGACGCAATTTCTACCCCAGGATTAGCAGCTAGCCATTGACGCTCTTTGGGGGTTAATAATGAAGGATTATGATGATGTGAGGTAAGAGTAACGAGCGATTGCTGATTCGTAGAAGCAGCTGCTGTATTAACAGCACTTAACAGGGCAATAATGCCTAGCAGTGACAACAAGAAAGTTTTCATGAATTGCCCAGATGATGGTTAACGAAAATACGAATGAATTTTAAGTATAGTCGTTAACCATGAATACGCAGGGCGCAGTGCAGATTAATCCATCAAGTGTTCTAATCCATAAACTAGTGCATCACGCTCTACGACCTTTTTACAGGCTAATACAACGCCAGGCATGAAGGACTCACGATGTTGTGAGTTGTGTTCAATTTTCAGCGTTTCACTCAAGCCGCCAAAGAAAACGGTTTGCTGTGCAACAACGCCAGGTAGACGAATTGAGTGCAGCTTTACGCCGTGTAATTCTGCGCCGCGAGCACCTTCAAACAATTCTTTGTCGCTGGTGGTTTGCGGTGTACCAGTGCGTGCTTGGGCAATCATTTCCGCAGTGCGCAGGCCTGTGCCTGAAGGACTTTCTTCTTTTTGCGGACTATGGGCTTCAATGACTTCAACATCAGGTAGATACTTAGCGGCTTCGGCAGAGAATTTCATCATTAGCACTGCGCCGACACTAAAGTTAGGGGCGATTAAACCGCCTAGTCGTTTGTCTTGAGATAACGCTTGCAGTTCTTGTACTTGGCTTTCTAAAAATCCACTGGTACCGATAACTGGGCAAGCGCCATTATTTAGAATGGTCTTTGTATTGTCGTAACCTGCTGATGCGGCGGTAAAGTCCACGACTACTTGGGGTCTTAAACGTGTAATGGTTGCTGCTAAGTCGTCTTGATAATCAATTTCGCCTACTAAATTTAAAGCAGGATCGTTATTAATAGCATTAACTGCTTCTTTGCCCATGCGCCCATTGGCGCCGTTAACTAATACGTTAATCATAAATTTACTTTTATTTACCTAATGCAGATTTTAGTGCCGCTAAACATAACGCGACACTTTCGTTGCGCGCCGCGTAGCCCATTAAGCCTATGCGCCATGCTTTACCAGCGAGTGCGCCTAAGCCTGCACCAATTTCTAAGTTATAGTCATTGAGTAATGTTCCGCGAATGGCTGCATCATCAGCACCTTCTGGAATT
This sequence comes from Psychrobium sp. nBUS_13, assembly GCF_051201665.1. Classification (GTDB taxonomy): domain Bacteria; phylum Pseudomonadota; class Gammaproteobacteria; order Enterobacterales; family Psychrobiaceae; genus Psychrobium. Next base: position 175,482 of record NZ_CP179210.1, read on the forward strand.
ACTACGGTGTTTAATTGTGGCAGTCGATGCGCTGCATCAACAATAAACTCAATACCCATTTGGGTTAAACCAGCCTTGAGTTTTTCGTGCTGTGCTTGGTGGCGAGCCCATGCGTTCTCTAAACCTTCTTCTTGTAGCATAACTAGCGACTCATGCAGTGCATATAACGAGTTTACAGGAGCCGTATGATGATAACTACGCTTTCCTTGGCCACTCCAATAACTCATCACCAGCGTTTGGTCTAGGAACCAGCTTGGTACTTTACCATCACGTTGACTTAATTTTTCAATGGCACGTGGGCTAAAGCTCACTGGGGAAATGCCCGGAACACAAGATAAACACTTTTGACTGCCAGAATAAATGGCGTCTATACCCCATTCATCGACTCGTAATTCGACGCCACCTAATGAAGTTACTGCATCAACGATAGTCAATGCATCGTGTTCTTGAGCTAGCGCACATAAGGTTTTTGCATCAGATAATGCACCCGTTGACGTCTCTGCATGAACAAAAGCTAAGAACTTTGCATCAGGATGATCTTGTAGCGCTTGTGTTACTTTATCAACAGAAACAGGGTGACCCCACTTGTCATTAATCACAACAGCTGTAGCGCCTAAGCGTTCTACATTTTCCACCATGCGCATGCCAAACACACCGTTAACACAAACAATCACTTTGTCTTGTGGTTCAACTAAGTTAACAAAACAGGTTTCCATGCCTGCACTACCAGGTGCTGATACCGCAATAGTAAATTCGTTTTTGGTCTGAAACGCATATTGAAGGAGACTTTTTACTTCATCCATCATTCCAACAAATTCTGGATCCAAATGACCAATAGTAGGACGGCCTAGTGCTTGCAATACGCGTGGTGATACATCACTTGGCCCAGGTCCCATTAACGTGCGTGGCGTTGGATGAAATGATGAAATTGTCATGAAATAAGTCCTTTAATGGGTTAAAAATAAATTGTAAACAGGGTTATCACTTTCGTTTTTATATTGATACCCAAGTTGTTCTAAATGCTCGATAAAGTCCTCGTATTGCTCATCTGGCAATTCGAATCCTGCTAATACTCTGCCAAAAGCAGCGCCATGATTACGATAGTGGAATAAGGTTATATTCCAATTCTCCCCCAGCGTCGCTAAGAAGTTTGTTAATGCGCCGGGACATTCTGGAAACTCAAAGCTAAAGAGCTTTTCTTGCACCATCTCCTGAGGACGGCCGCCCACCATATAACGAACGTGTAATTTTGCCAATTCATTATGTGATAAGTCTTGTGCGGGATAGCCCTGTTCGGTCAAGTTATTAATGGTTGAGTTGAGTTCTGTTTCACCGTTGGCGAGACGTAAACCAACAAAAATACTCGCGTTACGGCGATTGGCAAAGCGGTAATTAAACTCGGTAATAGGTCGACCATCTAAAATTTGGCAAAAACGGCGAAAGCTGCCTTTTTTCTCAGGAATAGTAACGGCAAGCACACCTTCTTTTTGCTCGCCTAATTCACAGCGTTCAGAGACATAACGTAGGCCATGAAAATTAACATTGGCGCCCGATAAAATGGCGACAAGATGCTGATGCTCAACATTGTATTGGGCGCAGTATTTCTTTAAACCCGCTAACGCTAATGCGCCAGAAGGTTCGGCGATAGCGCGAGTATCTTCAAAAATGTCTTTAACTGCAGCACAGATTTCATCGCTTGATACCGTAATCATTTCGTCAACATAATCTTTGGCGAGCCTAAAGGGTTCATCGCCAATACGTTTAACGGCAACACCATCGGCAAATAAACCGACACGATCTAAATCTGTTGGTTGTCCTGCTTCTAAAGCAGCACACAAGCAGGCTGAATCTTGGGATTCTACGCCGATAATCTTGATATCGGGACGTACCATTTTTAAATACACGGCAACGCCAGCGATTAAGCCACCACCGCCAACAGGAACGAACACTTGATTGATTTTGCGATGTTGTTGCAATAACTCCATCGCGACAGTGCCTTGACCAGCGATGACATCTTCATCATCAAAGGGAGGAACAAATACGCGTCCTTCAATATTTGAGAGTTCTTTGGCGTGAGCATAGGCTTGGTCAAAGTTATCGCCATGTAAAACGACATGACCACCGTGTAATTTAACGGACTCTACTTTGATGTCAGGTGTCGTACGAGGCATGACGATGGTGGCGGTTGTTTTTTTACGTGTTGCAGATAACGCGACACCCTGAGCATGATTTCCAGCAGATGCGGTGACAACGCCACAGGCTAGCTGCTCGTCAGTCAACTGAGCAATTTTGTTATAAGCCCCACGTAGCTTGAAGCTAAATACTGGCTGTTTGTCTTCACGTTTTAACAAAATTGTATTGTTTAAACGTGTTGATAACTTTGCTAGTGAATCCAATGGCGTCACTATGGCGGCGTCATAAACAGGGGCTTGGAGGATTTTTGTCAAATAATCCAAGCCGCTCAGTGGTTTTATCTGCTGCGTCATTAGTCTTCCTTGTCAAGCAGAGCGGTATTTCTGACCGCACCTTTATCTGCGCTGGTGGCTAACATCGCATAGGCTTTCAATGCTGTTGTTAATGGGCGAACTCGTGATACAGGTTGCCACGCGGCTTTGCCCTTTGCATTCATTGTAACGCGGCGCTCAGCAAGGGCTTCGTCGCTAATCTTGATGGCAATAGAGCGCTTAGGAATATCGATATCGATGATATCGCCTTCTTCAACCAGTGCAATATCACCGCCATTAGCGGCTTCAGGTGATACGTGACCGATTGATAAACCCGATGTACCACCCGAGAAGCGACCATCGGTGATTAATGCACAAGCTTTACCTAGCCCCATCGACTTCAGGTACGTTGTTGGATACAGCATTTCCTGCATGCCTGGACCGCCTTTCGGGCCTTCATAACGGATAATGACGACATCACCAGCGACAATTTTTCCACCTAGAATGCCTTCAACTGCGCTGTCTTGGCTTTCAAATATTCGAGCAGGGCCGGTAAATGTTAGATTGTCATCATCAACACCTGCTGTTTTAACAATACAGCCATCTTGGGCAAGGTTGCCGGATAATACAGCGAGACCACCTTCTAAACTAAAGGCATTTTCAAGACTGCGAATACAGCCGTTTTCGCGATCATCGTCTAGAGTATCCCAGCGACAAGACTGGCTGAAGGCTTTGGTTGTTCTGATGCCTGCAGGGCCAGCGCGGTAAAAATCTTTAACGGCTTGGTCTTGGGTAATGGTGATATCGTATTGCTCGATAATTTGAGCTAATGATAATCCCAACATACTGCGAACTTCGGTGTGTAGTAATCCAGCGCGGGCTAGTTCACCTAGGATAGAAACAATACCGCCAGCACGATGGACATCTTCCATGTGATAGTCAGGCGTTGATGGCGCGACTTTACACAACTGAGGTACTTGGCGTGATAAGCGATCGATATCGTCCATCGTAAAATCGACATCGCCTTCTAGCGCGATGGCTAATAGATGTAATACCGTGTTGGTTGACCCCCCCATTGCGATATCAAGCGTCATCGCGTTTTCAAACGCTTTTTTCGTTGCGATAGCACGTGGCAAGGCGAGCGGATCATCATTTTTATAAAATGCTTCACACATATCCATAATGCGTTTTCCGGCGTTTAAGAAAAGCGCTTCACGATCACTATGGGTTGCTAATAATGAACCATTGCCCGGCTGTGCTAAACCTAACGCTTCCGCCAAACAGTTCATTGAGTTGGCAGTAAACATGCCAGAACAAGAGCCACAAGTAGGGCAGGCACTACGCTCGATTTGATCGCTTTGCTCATCGGATACGTTTTTATCGGCGCCTTGAATCATCGCATCGACTAAATCGAGTTTAATAATTTGCTCTGAAAGCTTAGTCTTACCCGCTTCCATCGGGCCACCAGAAACGAAAATAACCGGGATGTTTAGACGCATTGCCGCCATTAACATGCCGGGGGTAATCTTGTCACAGTTGGAAATACACACCATGGCATCGGCACAGTGCGCGTTCACCATGTATTCCACAGAATCAGCAATGAGTTCACGTGATGGCAAGCTATAAAGCATGCCGCTGTGACCCATAGCGATACCGTCATCAACAGCAATAGTATTAAATTCTTTTGCAACACCACCTGCGTCTTCAATAGCGCCCGCTACCAACTGCCCCATATCTTTTAAGTGGACATGACCTGGTACGAATTGAGTAAACGAGTTTACTACCGCAACAATTGGCTTACCAAAATCATTATCCGTCATGCCTGTTGCTCGCCACAGTGCGCGAGCACCTGCCATATTACGCCCTTGAGTACTGGTTGCTGATCTTAGTTTTGCCATGATAATTCCTACTTATTTGCGGAGTTCCGCTCATTAATTTTTAAATTTGGTTATGCGCTTTTAGACGTTTGCATCATATTCAGTTCGGTGACGTCTTTAACGTCAACCAGCTTAGCTAACTGGTTGGTAAGCAAGTGCAGTGCACGTTGGCTACTAACGGTGAGTATCAGTTCACCGTCTTCATGCCGCCAATTGAGTTGATCGATTTGATAGCCACGATGACGAACGACACGAAGTACGCGCTCTAAGACTTCAGGTGATTGATTCACAACAAGCTTAAGTTGATGTTGAGCTAATGACATTTATACTTTCTCCATCATATCGGCGTTTGAAGCACCAGGTGGAACCAGTGGCCATACGTTATCGGCTTCATTGATACGTACGTGCAATAAGAATGCGCCGTTGCTGTTAATCATTTCATCCAGCGCTGGCTCAACGTCTGCTTGCATGGTGATAGTTCGTGCTTGAATATTAAAGGCCGACGCGAGTGTGACAAAATCTGGATTATCAGTAAGTATGGTTTCACTGTAGCGCTCTTCAAAAAACAGCTGTTGCCACTGGCGCACCATGCCTAAGCGCTGGTTATCAATTAGGACGATTTTAACGTTGAGTTGTTCACGTTTTATAGTGCCAAGTTCTTGAACGTTCATCATGAAAGAGCCGTCACCTGATACGACAACCACAGGATCTTGGCGACCACGAGCGTGTCGGGCGCCGATAGCAGCAGGTAGTCCGAAACCCATAGTGCCGAGGCCTGAGCTTGATAAGTGATTTTCAGGGCGGGTAAAATTCATATGTTGAGCAACCCACATTTGGTGCTGTCCAACATCACAGCTCACAACGGCGTTACTTGGTAGTTTTTCAGAGAGTTGATTAAGCAATTTAGGGGCGTAGATGCTGCGGTACGGTGCATCGTAGTTCCAATTATATTGCACTTTAAGATCACGACAATATTGCTGCCATTCGTGAATGCTCAATGTCGTTGTTAGTGCAGGTAAAATATCTTTTAAATCACCACACAGTGATACATCTGATTGGCGTAATTTATTGATTTCAGCAGGGTCGATATCGATATGTAAAACACGGGCATTAGAAGCAAAGCTTTCTAAGCGACCTGTCACACGATCATCAAAACGCGCGCCAATAACCACTAACAAATCACATTCGTGTACACATAGGTTTGCTGCTTTAGTACCGTGCATGCCTAACATGCCTAACGCATATGGTTTTGAGTTAGGAATAGCACCAATGCCTTTAAGCGTGGTTACAGACGGAATACCTGTCGCATCAACAAAGCGTTGTAGTTCATCAACCGCGTTAGCCATGCCAACGCCGCCGCCAACGTATAAAATAGGCTGTTTAGCGTTTGCTAATAGCTGTTTTGCTGCTTCTAAGCGCTCATCATCATATTCGGCAATAGGGTCTTTGCTAGAAATAGCCAGTGCTGCTTCAACTTCGGCCAATTGAATGTCTTTTGGGATATCAACAAGCACTGGGCCTGGACGACCAGATTTAGCAACGGTAAACGCTTGCTGCAATACATTAGCGAGCTCATCTTTGTCGGTTACCATGAAACTGTGCTTGGTGCAGGCAAGTGATAACCCTAAAACGTCCATTTCCTGGAAGGCGTCAGTACCGATTACAGCTGAGGTGACTTGTCCGGTGATGGCTACAATGGGAACTGAATCCATGTAAGCATCGGCGAGACCAGTAATGAGGTTGGTGGCACCCGGGCCAGATGTGGCGATACAAACACCGACCTTGCCACTCGCTCGCGCATAACCAAGCGCAGAGAATGCTGCTCCTTGCTCATGACGACAAAGGACGTGTTTTAAGCCACCGTCGTATAATGCATCGTAGACAGGCATGATAGCCCCGCCGGGATAGCCAAATACGGTTGTGATCCCTTCTTGCTTTAAATAACTAACTAATAAATCTGCGCCGCGCATTTTGTATTATCCATTGCTATTGATATAAAAAAACCCCCGAAACTTGCGTGTCGGGGGTTTTATGTAATTCGCTTGGCTTAATTAAGCACTAGCTCCCCGACGCTGTGGTGCAATGACCACGACGATAATGTTAATAATCAGGACTAGCTTGTTAATTAAGCGCATGTAAAAATTCTCTTACAGCCCGTTAGGGGCTTATTGGAATCTAAATTGTTGACAAGTTGTATCACGATGATTTTGTAAACACAACCAAGTATTAATAACTATTTTTTAACACTTGATGATTATCGGTATAGAACAGTTTACTTATGCCTACAAAACAACGGTATAGCATTCGAGTTATCTTTAGTATTAATGCTGTTTATTTTAGGTCTAGCGCGATAGCTGAGGGCGAAAGGGCAATAGATGTTCTATTCTTGTTACCTAATGGACTATTTAGGATTGAACAAAATGTCACTAGCTGTCGTCTATAGTCGTGCCAAGGTTGGGGTTGAAGCGCCGCTTGTTAATGTTGAGGTACATTTAAGCAATGGATTACCTGCTTTTTCTATTGTTGGCTTGCCTGAAGCTTCCGTTCGAGAATCTCGAGATAGAGTGCGCAGTGCACTCATTAATGCTGGATTTGAGTTTCCTGCTAAGCGTATTACCGTCAACTTGGCGCCAGCTGATTTACCCAAAGAAGGAGGGCGCTTTGACTTAGCTATTGCGATTGGTATTTTGGCGGCTTCCGATCAAGTGCCAACACAACTTATTTCAGGCTATGAATTTTACGGCGAACTTGCGTTGTCGGGGGCGCTGCGTAAAGTCTTAGGTATTCTCCCTGCGGCGCTCGCGGCTAATAAAGTAAAGCGGCAAGTCATTGCATCGGCGCAAAATCAACACGAACTCGCATTACTGGAAAACCCTGAAAACAAAGTCGCCAGTCAATTATTAGAAGTAACGGCATTTTTGCATGGCCAGCATGCGTTAGAAACACCGCAATCTATGGTAGAGCCAATGGTGACTGAGCAATTAGACTTGCAAGATGTGATTGGGCAACCATTCGCTAAACGGGCGTTAGAAATAGCGGCAGCTGGTGGCCACAACGTGCTATTTGTGGGGCCTCCGGGAACAGGAAAGACCATGTTAGCCAGTCGATTGCCAACGATTTTACCTCAACTAACCATGGAGGAAGCGTTAGAAGTTGCCGCTGTGCATTCAACGTGTGGCGTATCCGTTTCTCAGCAGGGATGGCGGATACCGCCTTTTCGTTCTCCCCACCATTCCAGTTCGTCGGTTGCTTTGGTTGGTGGAGGCAGCAATCCGCGCCCGGGAGATATTTCATTAGCGCATCGCGGTGTTCTATTTTTAGATGAAATGACTGAATTTGAACGCAAGGTACTCGACTCTCTGCGAGAGCCAATGGAATCGGGCAATATTTCAATTTCACGGGCAGCGGGTAAAGTCACTTTTCCCGCTAACTTCCAGCTGGTGGGGGCATTAAATCCGAGCCCTTGTGGTGAAGTGGGAGAACATAGCCGCAGTACTCCCGATCAAATTTTAAAATACCTATCGAAAATTTCTGGCCCTTTTCTTGACCGCTTTGATCTCACCATCGATGTGCCGCGACTGCCTCAAGGGACTATGTCGGATAAAACGCTGGGTGAATCTAGTGCAACAGTACGAGAGCGAGTTAATGCGGCGCGAGAAATCATGCAACTAAGGCAACAAAAGCCAAACGCGCATTTGTCAGGAAATTCGTTATCCTGTTATTGCATACTCACCGACGATGATAGTCAGTTTTTGGAAATGGCCATTGAAAAATTACATTTGTCGATGCGAGCTTATCATCGCATTCTAAAAGTAGCCCGAACCATTGCAGATCTCAGTGGGCATGAGGCGGTTAATCGGCAACATCTGTCGGAAGCATTAGGCTATCGGGCAATGGATCGGCTCCTCAGTAGCTTACGAAATTAAGCGCTGTTTTTACGGGTTATATTCTTGTTAGACTAAGCTCATATTATTTATAAGGTATTATTATGATTGAGCGTATTGAAACAAAACAACGAATGAGCCGTATTGTTAAACACAACGGTACAATTTATTTATGTGGTCAAGTGTGTGCAGACGCGACTCAAGACATCACCCATCAAACCCAAACGGTGTTGGATAAAGTAGATGAGTTGTTAGTGAAAGCGGGTAGCGACCGTCACCACATGTTATCAGCCACTATTTATATCAAAGAGATGACAGATTTTGCAGCAATGAATGCTGTGTGGGACGCTTGGGTACCAGAAGGTGTAGCACCTGCAAGAGCTTGTGTGCAGGCTAGTATGGCACGTGAAGCATTGCTTGTTGAAATTTCTGTCGTTGCTGCTGAAATCACCAAGGATTAATCATGATTACTGATAGTAAGATGCTCGATGGTGTGGTGATTTTTTCACAAGTGGTAACCAATGGTAGCTTTACCAAAACAGCTGACAAAACTGGCCATTCGACATCCTATATCAGTAAAGAAGTAAACAAGTTGGAATCTCGATTAGGGGTTCGCTTGTTAAACCGCACGACGCGAACTCTAAAATTAACCCCTGAAGGCGAGTTGTATTATCAACAATGCTTACAGGTTCTCGAGGATTTATCAGAAGTCGAACAAGCCTTAGATGGTGCTAAAACGGAGCCGCAAGGGACGCTTAAAATTAGCTGCCCCGTGAGCTTTGGTGCTTCTAAATTTGGCCCTATATTCACTCAGTTTTTACTAAAATATCCACAAGTTAATCTCGATATCGAATTGTCAGATACCAAAGTTGATATTATCGAAGATGGCTATGATTTAGTGATTAGAGCCTCAGGTAGTTTGGAAGACTCAAATTTGATTTGTAAGCGAATTATGAGTTCAACAGATGTGACTATCGCTTCGCCAGACTATATTCAACGCAAAGGAATGCCTAAACATCCAAATGAACTCATTGAGCATGACATCATTGGTTATAAAAATTCACCACAACCAAAAGTGTGGGATTTTGTTGCCCACAATGGTGAAAAGATTGTCGTAAAAATGGAGCCCCGTATAATTTCTAATTTATCCGAAATGAAAGTTGAATTTTGTTTAGCGGGCTTAGGAATAACACGATTACCGATTATTAATGTTTTGGATGAACTGAAAAGTGGCCAATTAGTCGAAGTGTTTCCAGATTACGAAAATTACAAGATAGATTGCTTTTTAGTCTACCCAAGCCGTAAGTATATGTCGGCGAAAGTCCGTTGTTTTATTGATTTTTTTACGCAATCCGTAAAGGAATAAACAGTTGTTTGATTATTAGTGAATCGGTAATATTATGCTTCTTTCTTAAGGAGCTAATATGTCGTTTATTAATGGGATTTTGTCTGGACTTGGTTACATTGTTAATACTATTTTTTGGTTTATCCCTATTTTCTTATTGGGGATTTTAAAGCTTCTGCCAATTAAGCCATTGCAACAGGTGCTGAGTTATATTATTGACGGGTGCGCGAGTGGCTGGATCAAAGTAAATACTGCCAATCAGCATGTATTTAGCCGCACAGTCATCAATACAAACGAGTTGCCACCATTATCAACGAAAGAATGGTATATGGTGATAGCTAATCACCAATCATGGGTTGATATTTTAGTGCTACAACGAGTGCTTGATGGCAAAGTACCTTTCTTAAAGTTTTTCTTAAAACAGCAACTAATCTTTGTGCCTATCATTGGGTTAGCGTGGTGGGCATTAGATTTTCCCTTTATGAAACGATATAGCAAAGCGCTGTTGGCAAAGAAGCCACATTTACGTGGCAAGGACGTTGCTGCGACGCAAAAATCTTGTGAAAAATTCCAACTCAAACCCGTTAGTGTTGTCAATTTTGTTGAAGGTACGCGTTTTACACCTCAAAAAAGTGCACAACAGAAAAATCCTTATCCGTCACTATTGCGCCCTAAAGCTGGTGGCTGCGCTTTTGCACTTAATGCGATGTCGGGTCGATTGAATCAGTTAGTCAATGTCACCATTGTGTACCCTAATGGCATTCCGTCTTTTGGGGACTTTATTTGTGGTCGAGTAAATGAAATCAAGCTTGAAATATCGGTTGAAGAAATTGACGCTGAATTGGTGGGTGATTACGAACATGATCCTCAATATAAAGCGCGCTTTCAACAATGGTTGAATGATAAGTGGCAAGAAAAACAGATTACGTTAAACAGACTAAAATGATTATTTAAACAAATAAAAACGCTCCATCGAGGAGCGTTTTTTACATTTATTAATGAATAATTAGTCTTTCAGCTGCACTAAGTAGTTCACTAATTTATCAAACTGTTCTTCGCTCGTAATTTTCTGATTATTCACCTGATATTTACCATTGATGATAAATGTTGGAACACCAGTAATTCGAAAACGCTTATTGTCTTGACGCATCTGATTAACCATACGTTTTAATTTGAAGCTTTTCAGACCTGCGTTAAACTTCTTTTCACTTACGCCTGCATCCATGAATAATGGCTTGATATCATTCATCGAAGCAATTGGCATACGCGTGACATGAATGGCTTGAAAGATTTTAGGTACCATGACGTCAGTGGTTTTTAGTAGCTTTGATAAGCTGTAAGCTTTAACTAGTTCTGTTCCTACTTTGCCACCTAAACTTTCTGTGTGACTTTTACGAAAGGTTACATCGCTTGGCAGTGTTTTCTTCAGGTTATTCACTAAAGGTTCGAAGCGGTAACATGATGCACACAAAAATGAGAAATATTCGACAACTTCAGGTTTCTTGCTGGCTACCTTGCTAACAACAAAATAGTCTGTGCCTTCTTTAAAGTCAGCGGCGTGAGCAAAGGTGCTCATAATAAAAGTAAAACATAATAACGCGAATTTTTTCATTGTAAGTTTTCCTAAAAAATTTTCGGATAGATTATCATCTATCGGCTAAATTACCACTGATGATAGTGGTTATTCCTGTATCAAAGATTAACAAATGTTTAATTAGTTCCGTTAAGCTTGAGCTTATTTAAAAATTAAAGTCGGGTAACGTTAACGGTGGTTCTTGTAATTGTGCTATTTGTTCTTTTAATGCCAATACTTGTTGTTCCCAATATTGTGGTGTATTAAACCATGGAAAGTTATGTGGAAATGCTGGATCGCTCCATCGCTTGGCAAGCCAGTACATGTAGTTGACCATGCGCATGGCGCGTAACGGTTCAATAAGTTGCAGTTCCTTCGTGTCAAAATCGCAGAACTCATTGTAGCCTTCTAATAACACTTCTAGTTGTAGAGACTGAGCAGCGCGATCGCCACTGAGCATCATCCATAAATCCTGAACAGCTGGCCCATTGACACTGTCATCAAGATCGACAAAATGCGGGCCATTATCAGTCCATAAAATGTTGCCGGGATGGCAATCGCCAAACAACCGCTGTTGTGTACATTGTCCAACTTCTTCAAGTTTTTTCTGGGTTAAGCTGACGATTAGATTCAATGCTGTATCAAATGGAAGTCTTAAATAATCCGGAATTTCTTCGTACCCCAGTAAAAACTTCTGTGGTTCGATCAGAAAATTTTCGCTGTTTAAGGTGACTCTTTGAGTAAAAGGTTTTGATTGTCCAACTTTATGAATGCGTCCCATAAAGCGTCCAACCCATTCAAGGTGATCGAGATTATCTACTTCAAATTGACGACCGCCACGACATTCAAATAATGCAAAATAGAAACCTTTATATTCATGGAGTGTCGTGCCATTAATCTCTAATGGCGGGATAACGGGAATTTCTTGCTCTGCAAGTTCAATACTAAAGCTATGTTCTTCGTTTATTTGCTCTCTACTCCAACGTGCTGGACGATAGAACTTCACCACATATCGGAGCTCGCCATCCCCTGTAAATTGATACACTCTGTTTTCGTAGCTATTTAACGCCATTAAACCTGACGCTGGATAAATACCGGTAGACTCGATGGCGTCTAACATGAAGTCAGGAGTCAATAATGCGTAGTCTGCGTTAATTGGATTGTCTTTATTCATAATTCTTTAATAATTGACTGATAAAGGTTAATACGTCTAAATCAGCATTGTTGTCTAGTTCGATCCAGATGCTATTGCTGTTTTCTTCGAAGGTAAGCATTAAGCGCGTATCTTCGAATTCAAAGGATACACGATGGAGATCGGCGCCTAAATCATGGCTAATGAAATGTCCATCAATAATGTCAATAAGCCATTGAGAAAAGGGTAAAAAACTGTCCCAATCGATATTGGGGTTGATTGTCTCAATGTTCAGTTGCTTGTGTGCTTTAGCTACTGTAGAGTTTATTTTAAAGGAATAATTATTTGCTAACATGGACGATTTAACGCTGGAAAAAAGAACTGATGATAGTAGCAATTAGTACTTAACCCTGTCTATGGATACGAATTTAAATCACTGCAGCTTGTTTGGAAACTTCCTGAACGATGAACGAAAATATTTTGAATGACTTGCCATTAAACGCAGGCGACAACACTAGTGTGTTAAAACAATTGTTGTCATTAAATGAGGCGGTGCTTGATAGTTCATTAACTATCCATCATATCTCTGAAGAATTACTTAACATTCTTAGCCATGGCTCACATGATATGCTAGGGCGCTCATTAAGTGATTTCATTGATGGCACAGATAGTGAATATTTGTTAGCTGTATTAGAGGCTGAAAAATCGCGGACGATTGAAATTAAATTATCATTCCCGCATGGAAATAGCCCTCAAGCTCTCTACACACTCGAATTTGAAAAGCTCACAACTAATGAAGAAAGTTGGTTATTGTTACGAAAATTCCAACAAGATGTCGTAAAAAACACAGAAAGTAACGTAATCTTTGATCATAGTGTTGTACCGCAGTTAATTATTCAGCCTGAATCAATGATGATTTTAAAAGGCAATAGCGCAGCAGATAAAGCATTTTTTCATGTCGACTTTTCATCTCATACCATCTTGTCGCAAGTCATTAATTTGCCAATATTACCGTTGGCTTCATTATTTGATCAAGTAACCCGTGAAGGTAGTGCGTTATCAGTACCTATTTTGAGTGATAACGGCGCGATAGAACATGTTAATGCCCAGTTAAATAGTATTGAATTTGAAGGACAGTCGGCTTGGTTGGTTCAGTTTGTAAAAGATTTAAATCAAGATGACATGGCGCAGCAATACGCTACGTCGCGTGAATTAACCGACGCACTGTTTGAAACAAAAGACTATGCATTATTAATGATGGATAGTTTTGGGGTGATTAGTCAGATAAATCAACCGATGTGTGAACTGCTCGGTTTAGAGCGCAACCAAGTGATCGGTCAGCGTGCTAAACAAGTGTTGCCACAACAGGTTAGTACGCTGATTTCAACATCCGAAAACTCTCAGTATAAAGTTTCGCTCAACAGCCCTTCACAAGCGTATAAATTGACCCTGCAACCGCTACGAAATAATAAAGGATATGTGCTTGGATTATTACTTGAGCTAAAGTCGACCGTCGATGACGAGCAAGGCTTGATATCAAGAGCTTATGAGGCCGCTAATAACGCAGGAAATCACGCGGTATTTATTACCGATAAAAATGGTTTCATTATCTACGTAAATACTATGTTTGAGCACCAAACAGGTTATTGTCGAGACGCTATTATTGGTGAGAGTTTTTCTATTTTAAAAGGCGATGATAGCAACGAGGATGTGATTCAAAACCTGTGGCGGACTATTAATAATAAAGATACGTGGCGAGGTGTGCTAAAACATCAACGCCAATCAGGTGCCAGTTATTGGAGTGATTTAACCATCAAACCGCTTGTTGACCGTGACGGTCAGCTTGAATGTTTTGTGGGTCTTAGCCATGACATTACGTTGCAAAAAGAAATGCAAAAGTCGGGAACTTACCTTGCTAATTATGACGTAAAAACGGGCTTGGCAAACAGTATTTTGGCCAAAGATCGTTTAGAAGGAATGATAGGTCGAGCTAGACGCCGAAAACTGATAGTTGCGGTGGTTTATCTTGATATTACGCAAATTAATGACATTGCAAAGCATTATGATGGTGAACTGTCCGATAGCGTATTATTGATTTACTGTAATAACTTACAGCGAGCTTTACGTTCAGAGGATGCTGTGGCGCGGATGTCAAATGAGCGTCTTGCAATCTTTTTACCTGATGTACCTAACGGCGAAGCATTGGATGTAGTGTCTGCTAAGATTGACCGCGTGAATCAACAGGCCATTTCAATTGGTGACAATAGCTTTAAATTCGATATTCGTCAGGGTGTTTCGTATTATCCTGAGCAGGGCTCAGATTGTGAATCTTTGTTGAAGAATGCTGAGGCGTCAATTATAAAAGCGTGGTCAACAGGCGCGCCAATTGGCTGTTTCTCACAAGGTCAAAATGATAATACGTTAATGCATTTCCAGATGCGTCGTGAAATCGATGCGATGATTGATGGCAAGCTATTCAATTTAGTGTATCAGCCGATCATCAATTTAACGGATGATTCTCTATACGGCGTTGAAGCAAAAATTCAATGGCGACATCCTCAGTATGGCATTATCGAAAATGATGATGTCTATGCCGTTGCAGAAGCATCTGGTTGTGCTCAAGAACTCGGAATGTTGGTGTTAGAACAAGTATGTATTGACGCGAGCTACTGGCAACAAAAGGGAATGGCATCAATGATGCTATCTGTAAACCTTTCCCATGGTCAGCTACGTGATAATCAAATTGCTGAGAAATTTAGCGAAGTCTTAGAGCGATATCAGATTGAGAACCATCGATTATCACTTGAGCTTCCTTTGAGTTATATTGCAACTCAATGGTTGAAACTGGATGAAATTTTACAACAGTTATCGCTCCTTGGTTTCACGCTTGAGTATGACAAATTTGGTGATCGCGGTGCTTATATTTCTGATTTAAGAAACTTCCCATTTAGTGGTATTAAGTTGACGCAAGATTATGTCTCTCAAATCGATCAAGATGTAAATACGGCGAGCTTAGTTGAAGGGATTTTATCTATGGCTTCATCGCTTAATTTAGACGCGACAGCCGTTGGTGTTAATGAATTTTCTCAAATACTTCAATTACAAGAAATGGGGTGTCGACGCGCGCAAGGTGATTTCTTAAGTCCATATACTGCACGCGATGGTATCGTAAAATTTATTCAACAAGGAATGGCCATCTAGGCCATTCCTAATTTAATATACGATATTAGCGACGCCACGCTGGAATACTTGCTTCATATTGTTCAATTTGATCAATATGTTGCAATGTCCAACCAATAGAATCTAACCCTTTTAATAAGCACTCACGTTGGAAGTCACTGATGTGAAAATCATAACGTTCACCATTCGGGGCGATTACTTGTAGCGCTTGCAAATCGACAGTTACTGTTGCGCCTTCATCCATTTGAGCAAACAGTGAATCAATTTGTGCTTCAGTTAACTTCACCGGCACCATACCGTTGTTAATAGCATTGCCATAGAAAATATCAGCAAAGCTTGATGCGATGACCGCTTTAAACCCAAAATCATCAAGTGCCCAAGGGGCATGTTCACGACTTGAGCCGCAACCAAAGTTTTCGCGGGTTAGTAAAATACTACCGCCTTTATACTGTGGCTGATTTAGCGCAAACTCAGGATTTACCTGTTCGCCAGCTTCATCAAGATAGCGCCAATCATGAAATAAATGTTGGCCAAAACCATCACGGGTTACTTTAGAAAGAAACTGCTTAGGGATGATTTGGTCTGTATCAATATTGGCGATATCTAATGGGATCACAAGGCCAGTATGTTGTTTAAATTCGTTCATTATTTTCTAATTCCTAAGCGTTGCGAATATCGACGAAGTGACCTGCACATGCAGCCGCGGCTGCCATCGCTGGGCTAACTAAGTGTGTACGGCTCAAACGGCCTTGGCGACCAACGAAATTACGGTTACTGGTTGATGCACAGCGCTCGTATGGCTCTAGGCGATCGTCATTCATGGCTAAACACATTGAACAGCCCGGTAAGCGCCATTCAAAGCCTGCATCAAGGAATATTTTATCTAACCCTTCTTCTTCTGCTTGTGCTTTTACAAGGCCTGAACCTGGTACAACAATGGCAACAACGCTTGCTGCGACTTTTTTGCCTTTGGCGATAGTTGCAGCAGCGCGTAAATCTTCGATTCGGCTGTTGGTACAAGAACCGATGAATACTTTATCAACACCGACATCAGTCAGCGATTGACCCGCTTCAAGCGCCATATAATCGAGTGCCTGTTTGGCGCTGTCAGATTCAACAGCGTCGCTAAAGCTCGCAGGAGCCGGCACAACTTGATCAATGGCAATCACTTGTCCTGGATTGGTACCCCACGTTAATTGCGGCGCAATATCTTCACCGCGTAGTGTGATTACCGCATCAAACTGTGCGTCGTCGTCTGATTTTAGTGTTTTCCAATAGGCAACAGCATCTTCCCAGTCTTGACCTTTTGGTGCGTGTGGGCGACCTCCGAGGTAATCAAAAGTGATTTGGTCTGGCGCGACCATACCGGCTTTAGCGCCACATTCGATGCTCATATTACAAATGGTCATGCGAGCTTCCATCGATAATTGCTCGATAGCGCTGCCACAATATTCGATGATATAACCTGTGCCGCCTGCGGCACCTGTTTCTCCAATGATTGCTAAGATAATATCTTTAGCACTGATACCTTCATTAATGGTGCCAGTGATTTCAATCTTCATTGATTTGGCTTTGCTTTGTTTCAACGTTTGCGTTGCCATTACATGTTCGACTTCAGAGGTTCCGATACCGAATGCTAATGCGCCAAAAGCACCGTGAGTTGCGGTATGCGAATCACCACAAACAATAGTTGTGCCTGGCAAGGTCATTCCTTGTTCTGGTCCCATAACATGCACGATACCTTGATTGATATTGTGAATATCAAACAATTGCACGCCGTATTGGTCGCAATTATCAGTTAACGTTTGAATTTGAATACGGGCTTGATCGCTACAGGCATCAAGTGAACGAGACTTTGTTGATGTGTTGTGATCCATGGTCGCAAAGGTTTTACCAACATGGCGTAAAGGACGCTGATGAGAGTTCAAGCCAGAAAATGCCTGTGGTGATGTCACTTCATGGACTAAATGACGATCAATATAGATTAACGGCGTTTCATTGGCTTCATTTCGGACAATGTGATCTGCCCAAATCTTATCGTATAACGTACTCGCCATTAGTTGTTCTCCAAAATTGATTGCGCGATAAAGTCGCCCATTTCACTGGTTGATTTAGCGTCTTCGATATTACTAGCCAACTCACGGGTTAAATAATTATTGTCTAAGGCATCTATAATAGCTTTTTCGATGGCTGTCGCAGCGTCATCAAGACCCAGGCTAAAGCGTAATAACATGGCTGCTGATAAAATCTGTGCGATTGGGTTAGCAATGTTTTGGCCTGCAATATCTGGCGCACTCCCACCCGCAGGCTCATACATGCCAAAGCCATCTTCATTAGTACTTGCTGATGGTAATAAGCCCATAGAGCCCGTAATCATTGCACATTCATCAGATAAAATATCACCCATCAAATTTGAGCATAATAAAACATCAAATTGAGAAGGATCGCGCACCATTTGCATAGCCGCGTTATCGATATAAATATGCTCTAATTCGATGTCTGGATACTCTTTCGCGATTTCTTCAACTACTTCACGCCATAGCACAGAACAGGCTAATACATTTGCTTTATCAACAGAGGTTACTTTTTTACGTCGCGTCTTCGCAGATTCAAACGCAATGCGGGCAATACGCTCAATTTCTTTACGTGAATAACGCATCGTATCGAACGCTTCAACATCAGCGCCTTCACCTTGACGGCCTTTAGGCTGACCAAAGTAAATACCGCCTGTTAATTCACGGACACATAAGATATCAAAACCACGGGCTGAAATATCAGCACGTAATGGTGACAGCGCGGCTAATTGACTATAAATTCGCGCTGGGCGTAAGTTACAAAACAATTTGAAATGACCACGTAGTGGCAATAACGCACCACGCTCTGGTTGCGAGTTAGGTGGTAAATGCTCCCACTTCGGGCCACCAACAGAACCAAATAAGATAGCGTCTGATTCTTCACACCCTTTTAATGTATGCGGCGGTAATGGTTCGCCACAGGTATCAATAGCAAAACCACCAACGGGTAGTTCATTGTAATTTAATGTGAAGTTAAACTTTTGTTGAACTGCCGCTAATACTTTTTTTGCTTGTGCCATCACTTCAGGGCCAATGCCATCGCCAGCAAGCACCGCGATGTTATATTCTTTATTACTCATTCCTATTGCTCTACCTTATTATTTTTAATTTCTTCGTACTGGCGTTTAAACACCAGCGATTTGTTTTTTGAATGCTTGTTTTTTGTCTGCGACTACATCAGCGCGATGGACTAGATTTAGCACATGTAACATGGCGCGTACTGATGCGTGTACAACGTCAGTTGCTAGACCCATACCATGGAAGTTTTGGCCGTTATAAGCAGCAACAATATCTACTTGTCCTAGTGCATTCTCACCTTCACCTTTTGCTTTTAATGAGTAATCAATCATTTCAATTTCAACGTTGGTGATACGGCTAACGGCATTAAATGCCGCCTCTACAGGACCATTACCAGTAGCTGCTTCAATAAATTCTTTGTCGTTAATTAATAATTTCACGCTGGCTGTCGACATCATGCCTGAGCCTGAGTGAGCACTTAGATAAGCTAGCTTGTAATAATCGTTCTCATCTTTTTGCTGATTAAAGAACAATAATGCTTCTAAATCATAATCGAACACTTGGCCTTTCTTATCTGCTAGCGCTAGGAACGAGTCGTATAGTTGATCTAAATCGAATTCGTTATCTTGATAACCCAATTCACTCATGCGATGTTTGATTACATGGCGGCCGGAGCGAGAGGTCATATTGAGTGATTTTTCTGGCTGGCCAATAGAGGCGGCTGTCATTATTTCATAAGTATTTTTAGCTTTTAACATGCCATCTTGATGGATGCCTGAAGAATGAGAGAATGCGTTACTGCCGACAATCGCTTTGTTAGGCTGAACCACCATGTTGCATAAATTGCTGACTAGCTGAGAAGTACGATAAATTTCAGTAGTATTGATGTTGGTTTCCACACCCAAGATATCTTTTCGTAGATTCAATATCATCGCTATTTCTTCAAGCGAAGCATTGCCTGCACGCTCCCCAATACCATTGATGGTACACTCAATTTGACGAGCACCCGCTTCAACGGCACTGATTGAGTTGGCAACAGACATGCCTAAATCATTGTGGCAATGAACTGAAATTACGGCTTGATCAATATTTGGTACACGCTCGTATAATGTCTTGATGATGCCACCAAATTCGCTTGGAATTGTGTAACCAACCGTATCTGGAATGTTAATCGTTTTGGCGCCAGCAGCGATGGTTGCTTCGACCATACGGCATAGATTGTCGATTGGTGTTCGTCCAGCATCTTCACATGAAAACTCTACATCATCAGTAAAGTTTCGAGCGTATTTTACCGCCCCAACCGCCATCTCTAAGACATCATCAAATGTTTTCTTTAACTTGCTTTCAACATGAATGCTCGAGGTCGAAATAAAAGTATGAATACGAAATTGTTCCGCCACTTTCAATGCATTACCACAGGCTTCAATATCAGCTTTAACCGCACGAGACAAACCAGCACAAATACTGTTTTTAACCGTTTTAGCAATGGTTTGAACCGATTCAAAATCGCCTGGAGAAGACACAGGGAAACCTACTTCCATCACATCAACACCAAGTCGTTCAAGAGCTAGCGCAATTTGTAGTTTTTCTTTTACTGTTAAACTTGCTGCTAACGCCTGTTCGCCATCACGTAATGTGGTGTCGAAAATAATAACTTGATCTGACATATCTATTTCCTTTGGTTGAATACAAAAAAACCCGCTGTTAAGGCGGGTTTCTAGTGGTAAGCTTTATTTAACTAATGCACTAAGAGCCCGCAGCGTAAGCTAGCAGGAGCAGTAGAATGTTTAGTGCATGTATCGTTGTGTTCAAAGCGTTTACCTGAGTGTTAATCACTCGTAACAAATCTGTTTAAAAGTGGTATATTTTTAACCTGTGTTGGCTAGTTAAGTCAACATATTTTTACGGTTGTAATTAAAATATTACATTCGATTTAATTATAACCAACACAATAAGTCATAAGTTGAGGAAAGGCCATTGGTCTTAAGTATAAATGAAACAAGATAATAACTATTGGCGTGAGAAATTAAGTGACGAGCAATATCGAGTATGCCGTGAAAAAGGGACTGAACGACCATTTACTGGAAAGTGGTTAGTTAAACAGGAACAAGGTGCTTTCCACTGTATTTGCTGTGATAATTTATTGTTTGTAGCTGATGCGCAATTTGATAGTGGTTGTGGTTGGCCGAGCTTTGACGATGTTGTCAGTAAAGAGCAGGTTAAATTAGTGCGTGATAGTAGTCATGGCATGGAACGCACTGAGGTGTGTTGTCGTCAATGCGATGCTCATTTAGGGCATGTATTTACCGATGGTCCAACACTAACAGGGTTACGTTATTGCATTAATTCCGTGGCGATTGATCATCGCTCGTCCGAGTCTTAATCTTTTGCTGATTATTTTTGTAGGCAAGCTGCTGCGAAAAATTGCCGTTTAGTGTCGGTTTAGGTGGCACTAATATCGGTGATAAATTTCGAATCTTCTTTTTAATAGGCGCAGCTTTAGGATTCAATTTTATCGCTTTTTTAAAAATTGATTGGGCGTAGCTATTTGATTTATTTAATTTAATCTCTTTGGCGTGTAACCACGAAGTACTGATAGTCATCAGTGTAATAAAAATTAAATAGCGCATAATGATCCAGATTTAACAAGTTAATTATTAAACTTAAGCGAGACTTGTGCCAATCGTAAATTTTATTTTTGGCATAAAAAAACCACGAACAAAGTCGTGGTTTCAGGCAGTCAAGACCGATTATTTTTTCGGTTTTGCTTGTTTCATTGAGTCGAAGAACTCGTCATTTGTCTTAGTCATCGCTAGGCGATCGATTAAGAACTCTGCAGCATCAACTTCACCCATTGGATGAACAATCTTACGTAAGATCCAGTTTTTCTGTAGCTCAGCTGGGATCGTTAATAATTCTTCACGACGCGTACCTGAGCGAGTAATGTCGATTGCTGGGTAAACGCGTTTCTCTGAAATCTTACGACTTAAGTGAAGTTCCATGTTACCGGTACCTTTAAATTCTTCATAGATAACTTCATCCATTTTAGAACCAGTATCTACTAGTGCTGTCGCGATAATAGTTAAGCTACCGCCTTCTTCAATATTACGTGCTGCACCAAAGAAGCGCTTTGGACGATGCAATGCATTGGCATCAACACCACCAGTTAATACTTTACCTGATGATGGAATCACCGTGTTGTAAGCACGCGCTAGACGAGTGATTGAATCTAATAAGATAACAACGTCTTTTTTATGCTCAGCGATACTTTTTGCTTTCTCAATGACCATTTCTGCTACTTGAACGTGACGGCTCGCTGGCTCATCAAACGTTGAAGCAATTACTTCGCCGTTCACAAGGCGACGCATTTCAGTAACTTCCTCTGGACGCTCATCGATAAGTAATACCATTAAATGAGCTTCAGGGTTATTGGTTGCAATTGATTGTGCAATTGACTGAAGTAACATTGTCTTACCTGCTTTAGGCGGAGCAACGATAAGGCCACGTTGACCTTTACCAATAGGTGCTGCTAAATCGATAATACGGGCAGTTAAATCTTCAGTACTGCCATTGCCACGCTCTAAACGGAAACGTTCGTTCGGGTGAATAGCTGTTAAGTTTTCAAATAAAATCTTATTACGCGAGTTTTCTGGCGTATCAAAGTTAACTTCACGTACTTTTAGTAATGCAAAGTAACGTTCACCGTCTTTCGGTGGACGAATTTTACCAGCGATGGTGTCACCAGTACGTAAGCTGAAACGACGAATTTGGCTAGGTGATACATAGATATCATCTGGACCAGCTAAGTATGAAGCGTCTGCACTTCGTAAAAAGCCAAAGCCATCTTGTAGAATTTCTAAAACACCGTCACCAAAGATATCTTCACCGCCTTTGGCGTGAGATTTTAGAATGGCGAAAATAATGTCTTGTTTACGTGCACGGGCGATATGATCGATGCCCATAGATTGTGCAATTTCGAAAAGCTCAGGAATTGACTTTTGCTTTAATTCAGTAAGATTCATAGTTAGAAGGGTCTGTTGTTAAGTCGTTAAACTTTGTTTGTATTAGTTGGGTTATCTGTGTGTCTAATGGATATTTTTCGACAGGCGCGATATTAAATCGCTCAATAAATTAGCACTAAAACTAAGTAGGGTAAAGCATTAAAAGGCATATTCGTTAAAAACATGCCTTTTATAGAGGGTAAACCACAATAATGTGATAATTGATGCTTAGCTGTTTGCGTCAAGAAACTCAATTAGTTGAGTTTTTGAAAGCGCACCAACTTTAGTTGCTGCAACGTTACCGTCTTTAAATAATAAAAGCGTTGGAATACCACGGATACCGTATTTTGGAGCTGTCTCAGTATTTTGATCAACGTTTAATTTACCAATAGTAACTTTATCGCCGTATTCTTTAGCAACTTCTTTAAGAATTGGCGCAATCATTTTACAAGGTCCGCACCACTCAGCCCAAAAATCAACAAGTACAGGGCGACCTGCGTTGATTACTTCTTGCTCGAAATTAGCATCTGTTAGCTGAATAATTGTGTCGCTCATGATTTTCTCCGTAGATTTTATAAAGTGGGGATTGTCCCCTTACCAGCAAATATGAGGGTAATGAATTGAGAGTTCAACCCCTATCGCTATTTTTTTGCAATCGAGGCGTTTTTTTGTGAGAAGACCTGATATGCTAGCGTCATGAAAAATACTCACTTAACAGAAACAACGTTCGCACAATTTGATCTCGTGCCATCGTTAAAAACCGCCTTAGATAGCGTCGGTTACACGCAATGTACACCTATTCAAGCTAAATCATTACCCATTTTAATGTCCAATAAAGACATTGCTGGCCAGGCGCAAACAGGTACAGGTAAAACACTCGCTTTCTTAGTTGCTACATTTAATCATTTACTTAACAATCCAATTGAGCAAGAGCGCAAAGCAAATCAAATTCGTTCGTTGATAATGGCACCAACACGTGAATTAGCGATTCAAATTTATAATGATGCTAAACCGCTAGCGGAAAAAACCGGACTTAAGTTAGCGCTTGTATACGGTGGTGATGGATACGACAAACAAATCAGTGAACTTGAAAAGGGCGCCGATATTGTTATTGCAACCACTGGTCGATTAATTGATTTTATGAAGCAAGGCCATATCGACTTACGTAGCGTACAAGCGGCCGTATTAGATGAAGCTGACCGTATGTTCGATTTGGGTTTCATTAAAGATATTCGTTACATATTCAGACGTATGCCGCCGGCAACAGAGCGCTTAAATATGCTGTTCTCTGCGACGCTTTCATTTAAAGTACGCGAATTAGCGTATGACAACATGAATGAACCAGAGCACATAGAAATTGAACCGACGCAAAAAACCTCTACGAATGTTCAAGAAGAAATATTTTATCCAGCCAATGACGATAAAATTCCATTATTGTTAACGTTGCTTGAAGAAGAGTGGCCAGATAAAGCCATTGTGTTTGCTAACATGAAACACAAATGTGAAGAAGTTTGGGGTTATTTAGTCGCTGATGGGCATCGTGCAGGTTTATTAACAGGTGATGTGCCACAAAAGAAGCGTTTAAAAATCTTAGAGCAGTTTACCAAAGGCGATATCGATATTTTAGTAGCCACTGATGTTGCTGCACGTGGTTTACATATCTCTGATGTGACTTACGTGTTTAATTTCGATTTACCGGATGACGCGCAAGATTATGTGCATCGCATTGGTCGTACGGGTCGTGCTGGCGCTACTGGACATTCAATTAGCTTTGCCTGTGAGCAGTTTGCGCTGAACCTTCCTGCCATCGAAGAATATATTTCTCATCAAATTCCAGTGAGTAATTATGAGAAAGAAGCTTTATTGACTGATATCGCACAGCCAAAGCGTATTCCTCGCAAACCACGCGATGAAGGTAATAAAGGCTTTAACAAACGCCATAACGGGCCTAAAAGACAACATAGCAACGACAGAAATCGTCACCGCTAAGCTGTTACATTGAAAATAAAAAGGGTCGTTTTACGGCCTTTTTCGTTAAAAGAAATATCAAAATAACTAAGAAGAAGGATTCTCCTTGTCTGCTTTAAACAATACTTACGCCGTAATCGACTTGGGATCAAATAGCTTCCACATGATGGTTGTTGATAATGTTGCTGGTGCTCCACGTGTTATTTCAAAGGTTAAACGTAAAGTGCGACTTGCGTCAGGGCTGAATGAAAACAACGTATTAAGCCATGAAGTAATGGAGCGTGGTTGGCAATGCTTAGCATGGTTTGGTGAACATCTATCGCAACTAAATATTGATAATGTCAAAGTCGTTGCAACTGCAACATTACGCTTGGCAACGAATGCCGAAAAGTTTTGTGAACAAGGAAACAAACTGCTCGGAACGCCAATAAATATTATCAGTGGTGAAGAAGAGGCGGCGCTTATTTATCATGGCATGGCGGTGACAAGTAATGGCTGTGGTAAGCGACTGATTATTGATATTGGCGGTGCTAGTACTGAATTAATTTTAGGTAGTGGCGTAACCCCTATTGTGCTTAACAGTCTTAATATGGGATGCGTTACGTGGTTAGAGCGTTATTTTGGAGACAATCTATTATCTCAAGGTAATTTTTCAGCGGCCGTCGCAGCGGCGAAAGAAACATTATTGCCTGTGAAACATGATTACCTTGCTCATCAATGGCAATTAACTTTAGGGGCATCTGGCTCTGTTCAGGCTGTGCAGGAAGTCTTAGTCGCTCAAGGACTAAATGAAGAAATTACGTTAGATAAGCTTTATCAATTGCAGGCGCAATGTATCGCATGTGTGGATCAGGATAGATTGTTACTTGATGGATTAAAAGCAGAGCGAAGAGTGGTATTTGTTAGTGGCCTCTGTATTTTAATTGCGCTTTTTGAAGAGCTCGTAATTAACTCAATGTTAGCCTCTGGCGGTGCGTTGCGCGAAGGGGTTATTCATCAATTATCACAAGAATCGTTAAGTGATGATATTTGTTTAAAGACTTGCATGTCAATCATTCAGCGCCTTCAATTGAATACACTGCAGGGACAACATGTTGCCCAGTTAGC
The DNA here is from genome assembly GCF_051201665.1 of Psychrobium sp. nBUS_13. Taxonomy (GTDB): domain Bacteria; phylum Pseudomonadota; class Gammaproteobacteria; order Enterobacterales; family Psychrobiaceae; genus Psychrobium. The sequence continues at coordinate 201,085 of NZ_CP179210.1, forward strand.
TGCGCAGTTTGCTAATGATATTTCTGTTGATGACTCAGTCATGCCCATGCTGAACTATGCTGGTTTGATTCATGAGTTGGGCGTAAGCGTTGAGTATATTGAAGCGCCACTGCATGCACGATATTTATTATCTAATATGCCGCTTGCAGGGTTTAGCAAGCAGCAAACATCATTGCTAATCGCTTTAGTAGGGAATTTCAAAGGCGATATTGAGCAACATTTGTTATCTGAGCAAGGGTGTTGTGATTCTAACAGTGCACAAGAAATGTTGATGTGTTTACGCTTGGCTGTGATTTGTGCAGGGCGTTACCAAGGCACACGTTGTCAATCAGTCAAACTGCGACGAACCGATAATGGTTTCACATTAGATATCCCATCATCGGTAGCAAAAAAGTCACCACTAATGATGGTGCAACTTGATGAAGAAAGCGCGCTCAATCCGCTATTCGTGTTCAGCTAACCACTGCAATAGATCAGGATGTTGATATTGATATTTCAGTAGCTGCGATGTGTGCGTTGCATCTATTGTTTTATTTAGCAGTGTCTCTGGTGTAAATGTAGGCGGTGTTAACCCTAAATGTGCTGCTGCTGCGGTGTAAAAGTTGTGGCGTGACGGATGAGATGGCGCGCAAGCAATTAAAGATTGTTGCCATATATCCTGTTGAATCACCGCGCTAATTATTCCAATAACATCTTCTTTAACGACTAAGTTTACTGGGGCGTCTGGGTTCGCTACGTCTGTTTTTTCTGCCAAAAACCTTCCAGGATGGCGATCACAGCCGATGAGCCCTGACAGTTTAATGGTGGTTGCCAAGTACTCTGGGGCATCATGAATTAATTGCTCAAAAGCAACCATGGTTTTTGCCGATTCCGTTGTTGGCTGCATTGGTGAACTCTCAATAACGATATTTTTGTTATTACCCCAAACAGAGGTTGAGCTAGTAAATAAAACGTGAGGAATCGCTAACGAAATTGCCAAGTGATGAAGCTGTGTTAACTCTGTCAAATAGTCATACCCTAAGCCACGCTTTGGCGGGATTGTAATAATCATCACATCAAAATGCATATTAAGCGCTGCTATACTTTTAGGATCTTGCGTATCAAGATGAATAACATTGACATCACCGATGGCTACTTTGTTATTACTTGTCGTTGTTGCAGTAACGTGTTGACCTTGTTGATTGAGACTTTTTGCCAATGGCAAACCTAGCCAGCCACTGCCAATAATAAGAATGTGTTGAGTCACTAGAATTTCCTGTAAAATAATTATGCATTAAAGTTGCATAACTATTTTTATTGGTTATACTGAATGTGTTGGCAATATTGCCTTGATTAATGATGAAACACTGGCAATGAACCAATATATCTCTCAAATGAAGTATACCCTTAACCGACGACGATAAGCAGCTTTGTTTATGTCGTCGGTCTTTTCTACTGACTCCTCCGTCTAAATTAAATTTTTAATCGAATATAAAGTGAATGTATTAATATGATTAATATAGCAATTATTGGTGCTAGTGGTTATACTGGTGCACAAATGTGCCAGCTGATAGAGCAGCATGACCAACTAAACCTTACAGGCATTTATGTCTCTGAAAACAGCTTGGATAAAGGGAAAAACATTAGTGAGCTTTACCCACATTTGTCTCATGAAGTCTCAGCAACGTTAACACCGCTAACAGATAAATCATTTTCTGATATTTATGCAAATAATCAGGCTGTAGTATTAGCCACAAGCCATGATGTTAGCCATGACATTGCACCGCAACTTTTAGCAGCAGGGCTAAGTGTTTTTGATTTATCGGGTGCATTCCGATTTAAAGACGGCAAGTATATTAGTCAGTATTATGGTTTTGAACATCAACACCCTCAGCTACTTGAGCAAGCTGAATATGGCCTTGCAGAGTGGTCAAGTGAGCAAATTAAGTCATCTAAATTGATTGCTGTGCCGGGCTGTTATCCAACAGCATCATTGTTAGCATTAAAACCGTTGCAAGCTGCACGTTTTCTTGATGAAAAACAGTGGCCAGTTATTAATGCAGTTAGTGGTGTGACAGGTGCTGGTCGAAAAGCGTCGATGACCAATAGTTTTTGTGAAGTGAGTTTAACGCCTTATGGCGTGCTAGGTCATCGTCATCAGCCCGAAATTGCTACTCAGTTGGGCGCTCAAGTCATCTTTACGCCACATTTAGGAAACTTCAAACGAGGTATTTTGGCGACTATCACCGCTAAATTGAAAGTGGGTGTAACACAACAAGATATTGCCAACGCATTTGATTGCTACCGTGATTCCACTCATGTTCGTTTACGTGGTGATGTGTGGCCGAAAATCGATGATGTTGCTAATACGCCTTATTGTGATATCGCATGGAAGTATGATGCAGCCAGTGGCCATATTGTCATTGCCAGTGCGATCGATAACTTATTAAAAGGCGCAGCTGGTCAAGGGTTACAGTGTATTGAAATTCACTTTGGATTAGGGGCTAATTAATTATGCAGCCTTTAGTCATTAAAGTTGGCGGCGCGTTACTTGATTCTGTTGATGAGAAAGCCGAGTTATTTCAAACAATCGCTTCTTTGGTGAAACAAGATATTGCCGTTGTACTTGTTCATGGTGGTGGTTGTCTAGTTGATGATTGGATAGTTGCCATGGGCCTTACGAATGAAAAGCTGGACGGGCTAAGAGTAACACCTAAATCGCAAACAAATATTGTAGCAGGTGCGCTAGCTGGTGCGGCAAACAAGCTGCTTGTTGCGACTGCTAAACAACATGACGTTAACGCGGTTGGCCTTAGCTTGTGTGACGGTGGTTTAGTAAGTACAGAGTATGTTGATGAAAGGCTAGGCCAAGTAGGTCGATGTGGTGTTGGTGAGCCTGCATTACTAAATTCGTTACTATCGCAAGGCTATACACCGTTGATTGGTTCGATAGCTGATGATGGGCAAGGAAATTTACTTAACGTAAACGCTGATCAAGCGGCGCAAGTTATTGCTCAGCTTATTGGCGGAAAATTAATTTTGTTGTCTGATGTGCCTGGCGTATTGGACGGTAATAAAGAGCTTATTGATGAGTTGTCACCTAAATATGCCGAACAATTAATTACTCAAGGTGTGATTGTTGGCGGTATGAAGGTGAAAGTAAATACGGCATTTAACACGGCGAAGGCTCTACAGGATTCAATTGTCATCGCTAGTTGGCAGCAGCCGCAAGATTTAATGGCGTTTGCGGCAGGTAAAACGTGCGGCACTTTGATTAAACCCGAACAATAATAGGATTTGGTAATAACCATGAAGAAATTGGAACATTTTTTAAGTATTAAAGATTTATCACAGGAACAATTTTTGTCCCTCATTACATTGGCAAAAGATGTTAAAGCTAATCCTAAAAATTATAGTCAGGCGCTTGCTGGTAAAAGTATCGTTACCTTATATGAAAAGCAAAGCCTGCGTACCCGTGTTACTTTTGATATTGGTATCGCGAAATTAGGTGGCCACAGTGTCTATCTTGATCAGAACAACGGCGCCTTAGGTAAACGTGAATCTGTTAGCGATTTTGCTAAAAATATTTCATGTTGGGCAGACGGGATTGTTGCACGAACCTTTAGTCATCAAACCTGTGAGGAATTAGCACAGGCTGGCAGCGTACCTGTGGTGAATTCGCTTAGCGACATGTATCACCCTTGTCAGGGACTGGCTGATTTTTTGAGTATCGCGGAAAAATTTGACGATTTAAGTCAAGTTAAAGTCGCTTATATTGGTGATGGCAATAACGTTACTCATTCATTGATGTTTGCTGCGGCTGTTTGCGGTAGTGATATGGTGGTTGTTTGCCCACAAGGCTGTTTCCCTGATGGTCAGGTTGTGCTTGAAGCACAAGCGATCGCACAGGCTCATGGTGGTAGCTTAACGTTAAGTATGGATCCTCAAGCCGCAAAAAATGCTGATGCTATCTATACTGATACGTGGATTTCGATGGGTGACGATATTAGTTATGACGACATCAAAGGAAAGTTCGCACCTTACCAAGTAAATCAGGCCATGATGAATGAATTGAATATCGGATATTTCATGCATTGCCAACCAGCACATATTGACCAAGAAGTTACACAAGAAGTCTTTGACGGGAAGCAATCGTTAGTATTGCGTCAGGCTGAAAATAGAATGCATGCTCAAAATGCAGTGTTAATAACACTTCTTGGTGAGTAAAAAATTAATTAGCAATAGTTAGCAATAGTTAGCAATTCAAGAGGAATAGTCATGGCGGCATTATGGGGTGGCAGATTCACCGAAGCAGCAGATGATAGATTTAAAAAATTTAATGATTCACTGAGGTTTGATTACCGGTTGGCCAAGCAAGATATTATCGGTTCAATCAGTTGGTCCCGTGCATTAGAGCAAGTTAACGTATTGAGCTCCCAAGAGCAAAAATCGTTAGAGAGTGCGCTCAATGAATTAGCCGAAGAAGTGGCTGCCGATCCGCAGAAAATTTTGCAAAGTGATGCGGAAGATATACATAGTTTTGTAGAATCAAAGTTGATTGAAAAAGTGGGAGATCTTGGCAAAAAACTTCATACGGGACGTAGCCGTAATGACCAAGTCGCTACTGATCTAAAATTGTGGTGTAAAGAACAATCAGCAGAGCTTTGTGAGTTAATTGTTCGTTTACAACAAGCACTACTCGATGTTGCGCAGCGTGAACAATCGACCGTGATGCCAGGCTATACACATTTACAACGTGCTCAACCTATTAGTTTTGGTCATTGGTGTTTGGCTTATGTTGAAATGTTTGATCGTGATTTGAGTCGTATGCGCGATACGACTGAACGATTGGACAGATGTCCGTTAGGCTCAGGAGCGTTGGCTGGTACCGCTTATCCTATTGACCGTCATGCATTGGCGAGAGATTTAGGCTTTAAACAAGCAACACAAAATAGTCTTGATGCGGTATCTGATCGTGACCATGTGGTTGAATTATTGGCTGACGCCAGCATGTCGATGATGCATCTATCACGTATGGCTGAAGATCTTATCTTTTATAATTCAGGTGAAGCGGGCTTTATTCAATTAGCGGATAACGTGACTTCTGGTTCGTCTCTAATGCCTCAAAAGAAAAACCCAGATTCATTAGAGCTTATTCGCGGTAAAACTGGCCGTGTATTTGGTTCGTTAAGTGGCATTATGATGACGCTTAAAGCACTGCCACTTGCCTATAATAAAGATATGCAAGAAGACAAAGAAGGACTCTTTGATGCTTTAGATAACTGGGGCGATTGTTTAGAGATGATGGCGATGGTGCTTGATGGATTAAAAACTAACAAGCCACGCATGTTAGCTGCTGCCCAGCAAGGTTACGCTAATGCAACAGAGCTAGCTGATTATCTAGTATCAAAAGACATTCCATTTAGAGAAGCGCATCATATCGTAGGTGAAGTTGTTGTTTCAGCGATTTCTCGTCAGGTGGCACTTGAAGACTTTACGTTAGAGCAGCTTAAAGAATTTTCGAGTGTGATTGAATCAGATGTTTATCAGCATCTAACTATTGATGCTTGTTTAGCGAAACGTGAAGTACTTGGCGGAACATCATTAACAAGCGTCATGTCAGCACTTGAAGAACAGCGTATTGATGTTAAAAAAGAGCCTGTGGCTGCTGAAGTTGTTGGCAGCACAACGGAAGGGCAAGTACAGAATGCGATGGGCACGATGCAACTTCGTATTAATGCTCACAAAGCTGAGCTACTTAATGTTCGCCACGCTAAATTATCAGACGTCGATGATATAACGAAAATTGTTAATTATTGGTCTGATGCTGGTGAAACATTACCGCGCTCTCGCTTTGATGTCTTGAACAGTATTTTAGACTTTTCTGTTGCGGTTAGCGAAGATGAGATTGTCGGCTGTGCGTCATTATATATTTATGGCACTGGGCTCGCAGAAATCCGCTCAGTTGGTATTAATCCTGAACATCAAGGCGCTGGCCAAGGTCGTGCGTTAATTGATCACATGCTTTTACGTGCCCAAGAGTTAGAATTAGAACGAGTGATTGTGTTAACTCGTGTGCCTGACTTTTTTGCAAAGCATGGCTTTACAGAGCTTGAAAAAGAACTATTGCCAGAGAAGGTAATCAAAGACTGTGAAGGTTGTCCGAAGAAAGAAGCCTGCGATGAAATTGCCATGGAATTTCAAATTCAGTGATTCTCTTTAATAGGAATATTATGCAATGAAAAAGGCGCTGAAAAGCGCCTTTTTTGTCTGTTGATTGATGCTTAGAAGATGTCGTCTTCAAAGTGATCATCAACTGAATCTGCTGTGGTAGCGGTTGTTGATTGCTCTGCATCGACAAAGGTTGTTGGTTCTGTGCCAGCAAGAAAGTATTCAAACCGAGAGGTATGATCCGTTTTTGTTGTGAGTAATCCAGTAGCCATATCGATACGAACTGTTTTAATATTTTCAGGGACGACTTTTCGTTGTTGTGGATAGTCTCTTAATGCAAAATTCATGAACTCAATCCATGCTGGCATTGCACTTTTAGCGCCTGATTCTGCCCCCTTGATTTGGCTTTTATCTAGGTTATTATTGGTTCTTGTACGACCCAGCGCGCGCGAAGGGTTATCAAAACCGATCCAAGTACTGGTCACAAAATATGGGCTAATGCCTGAGAACCAAGCATCTTTAGAGTTATTAGTGGTTCCTGTCTTTCCGCCAATGTCCTTTCGCTTAATCGTGTTCGCAATACGCCACCCCGTACCAGACCAGCCAGTTTTTTTAGACCAATTACCACCACCTGTGATAACGCTTTTTAGCATTTCTGTCACTAAGAATGCATTCTGAGCACTGATCACACGAGGGGCAAGTTTAGATTTATCCATCATACATTGTTGTGATAGCTCGATACTTTCTAAAGGTGAAAAATCATCGATGACAATTTCAGGGGCTTGCTCACAGGCTTGACAGGCTATATGTGGATTAGCAATTTCAACAACGCCCTGTGTAGAGTCGGTAATGCGTTCAATAAAGTATGGTGATATTAAGAAACCACCATTGGCAAAAGTCGCATAGGCTGTCGCTGCCTCTAGAGGTGTCACTGATGCTGAACCAAGTGCGAGTGATTCGCCAATCGGCAGGTCATCTTTTTGAAAACCAAACTTTGTCATATGATTAATACTGTTACGAATACCGAGCTTTTGAATCAGTTTTACTGACATGACATTTTTTGATTGAGACAAACCTAGACGAAGACGAGTAGGTCCATTATAGATCGGTGGTGAGTTTTTAGGTCGCCACGCTGCGCCTTGAGAGCGATCCCACTGCGTAATCGGCACATCATTGATAATGCTAGCTAGCGTAAAGCCTTTGTCCATTGCAAAAGAATATAAGAATGGTTTTATATTTGAGCCGATTTGACGTTTAGCTTGAGTCACACGATTAAATTGACTCTTATTAAAATCAAACCCACCGATGATAGAGCGAATAGCACCATCGTAAGGATCAAGGGAAACTAATGCGCTACTCACTTCTGGCACTTGAGATAAGTGCCATTTGTCTTGTTTTTTGAATACACGAATAAGATCACCAAGAGCGACAATATCAATTGCAGTTTGCGGCGCTGCTCCTTGATTGTTGTCATCGACAAACGCACGTGCCCACTTCATTTGGTCCCACTCAATAATTATTGACTCTCCGTTTTTTAACACCGCTTCAAATGCTTGTTCATTGACCGTTTTGACTACTGCAGGTTGTAAAATACGTACATCACGGGTTTTCGACAGGAGCTTAGCGATAATGGAGTTGGGGTCAATATCAATTGATTTTGACGATTCATTTTTTGCAACATCAAGGACTTTTTCTAAATCAAATTGCTGCTCTGGACCACGGTATCCGTGACGTAAGTCGTAATTGAGTATATTAGTTGCAACGGCGTTTTGAGCTGCCAATTGTAGTTCTGAAGGTACGGTTGTATAAACATTAAAACCATTTGAATAAGCGTTTTCTCTGCCATAGGTTGCCACCATGTGAGCTCTTACCATTTCACCTAAATAAGGTGCATATAACTCGATTTTTGCACCATGGCGCTTGCCAGTAATTGGCGCATTCTTTGCTGCTTCATACTCGGCGTTATCAATGTATTTTAAATCGTGCATTCGCTTGAGTACTAAATTACGTCGTGCTTTAGCGCGCGATGGCGAGCGAATTGGGTTTAATGTTGATGGCGCTTTCGGTAACCCTGCAATCACCGCCATTTGAGCTAATGTGAGCTCATCAACTGATTTGCCATAATAGACTTGTGCTGCTGCCCCAACACCAAATGAACGATGTCCTAGCGGGATCTTGTTTAGATAGGCGAGTAGTATTTCGTCTTTTGATAATTCTTGTTCGATATTCCATGCTAAAAATACTTCGCGAATCTTACGTATGTAAGTTTTTTCACGCGTTAAAAAATAATTTCGAGCAACCTGTTGCGTAATTGTACTTGCGCCTTGGCCTTTTTTACCCGTTACAGCGAGATTAATTGCAGCACGAACAATGCCAATAGGGTCGATACCAGGATGTTGGTAAAAGCGAGAGTCTTCAATTGCTAGAAATGCTTGTCTCATTTGCAACGGCACCTCGTCAAATGTCAGAGGAATGCGTTTTTTCTCACCGTATTGAGAGATGAGTTTTCCGTCTTGCGAAAAAACTTTTAATGGCGTCTGTAACTTAAATTCCTTGAGCTTTGTAGCGTCAGGTAAATCAGGTGAAAGGTACATATAAAGTCCGACTAAGGATATGACACCAAGTAAGCCGCCAATTAGACCGGTTATAAACGTCCATTTTAAAAATTTTAGCATTGTTATGTTATTCATCTATGAGCTGGGCAGAGTTCAGGCAATATTATAAAACTAAATTGCATTAATAGTTAGCTAATCACTAGCAAATGAGTAAAATATAATAAGGTCTGTTGAACTTTGTGGTTCAAATTTTGTTCAATCTAAAAGGATTTTGGCCAAGGCATGAGGATTGATGCTGGGTTTACCCCAGTGAATGACGAATAACGCCGCACAAAATACTTTTAGGTGAATCCTACGGACAGCATTTGTTTGTTATTTCTACGGCGTTATCGCCTATTCGTGTATTGCTACAGGGATGTAGCTCATTAGGATAATGCAGGAGCTATTATCGAGCCAGCTACACCACATAGGCTCTGCCTTGTAGAAATCCCAAACAAATTGCTGCAAAAATGAACTCAAAAGATCAACAGACCCTAAGTATATTGTAGATAAGTTAATGTTTGATTAACCAAAAACTATATATTTGTATTGTTTGTTGCTATAACTAATCCTAATTCATTAATAATTTAAAAACGGCGCACTTTCTATGCTTTCAGGACTTTTAAAACCTAAAACAACAAAGATGATCGGTGTAGACATCGGATCGAGTTCCGTAAAGGCTGTGCTGCTAAATAGATCCAACAATGGTTATAAGGTTGAAAATGTTGCCCATTTTCCGATCTCTAGAGGCTTTGTTGTAGATAATGCAATCACTGATCTACAAGGTGTTGGTGAGGTAATTAAGAAAGTTAAAAAGAAATTTTCTAAGTCCGGTGCTGATCATGCCGCTGCCGCAGTGTCAGGCTCAGGCGTTATTATCAAAACGATTTATATGAACGCCGTTAGAAATGACGAAGAATTAGAATCACAAATTGAGATTGAAGCAGAAAATTTAATTCCATACCCGTTAGATGAAGTCAGTCTTGATTTTGAAATATTAGGTGAGAACGCTGTAAATAACGAAAAGGTTGATGTTTTGCTCGTCGCTGCACGTTCGGAATTGGTTCAGGCGAGATCGCAAGCGCTTGAAATTGGCAAGTTGCAAGCTAAGGTCATCGATGTTGAGGGTTATGCATTAGGCCGAACATTTGAATTGATTGAACATCAAGTGTCAGATACTGAAAAAGAGCAAGCCGTTGCGTTAATTGATGTTGGCGCAGCCATGCTTACAATTGCTGTCGTCAAAGACGGGAAAACAGTGTTTATAAAAGAACAAGCTTTTGGTGGAGAACAATATACTCAGTCAATAGTTGCTTATTATGGGATGGATAATTACGAAGCGGAGCAAGCTAAGTTAAGCGGTGAGTTACCTCGCAATTATGTGTTTGAAGTTTTTGCTCCTTTTCAAACGGCGTTAGCACAACAAATTAAGCGTATGATTCAAATGTACAGTAGTGCAAATGATAATAATCAAGTATCGAAGATTATCCTTTCAGGTGGTTGTACCAATATTGAAGGTATTGACGTTGCCATCAGTGAAGAAATTAGTATTTCATGTGTCTTAGCGCAACCATTTTTGCACTGTGAAGTTCGTAAATCCATCGACTTTGATGCGTTAAACAGAGAAGGAGCTCAATATATGATGGCAACTGGCTTGGCGTTAAGGAATTTTAAATAATGGCTAATATTAATTTACTGCCATGGCGAGAAGAAGCGAAGCTTAAGCGGCAGCATGAATTCAATATGTTTGCAGCGTTTGCATTCCTAGTCGGCGTATTTTTTACCATTGCTCTATCTGTATTGCTTGATAATGAACTAGCACTTCAGTCTCAAAAGAACGCTTATTTAAAAGATGAAATAGCGATTATAAATGGTCAGATTTTGGAAATTAGAGAGTTACGCAAGACTAAGTCTGACTTAAAAAAGCGAATGGATCTTATTGAACGTTTGCAAAATGCTCGTAGTCTTTCAACGCATTTATTAGATTCTTTGGCGAAACTAATGGTCCCAGGGGTTTACCTTGAGCAAGTAGAAAGAAAAGGTAACACGCTGTGGATTGAGGGCTTAACGGAGTCTAATAATCACCTAGCTAATTTGCTGCGTAACTTTGAGAATTCTCAATGGTATAAAGACCCCTTAGTGAAACAAATTGACTTGCAAGAAGGTAGTCTTCGTCAGTTAAATAAATTTTCACTACGCGTCGATGTAAATTTAAATGTTGATCAAGGGGCTAAGTAATGAAATTAGATTTATCTGAATTACAATCAGTCGACTTAGATCTTAAATATTCTGGTTCGTGGCCACCTTTAGTAAAAGGAATCGCTTATCTTGTGGTGTTCGTGATGACACTTGTACTAGCTTATTTCGTTGTTTTAAGTGGCCAATTAGATAGTTTATCTAATGGTGCAGAGCAAGATGAGAAATTGCGTTACGACTACGAGTCTAAATATCGATTAGCGTACAACCTTGAAGCATATCAAGAACAAATGCTGGAGTTGGAAGTTCAATTAGCTGAAATGCTTAAGAAACTACCGGCAACGCATGAAACGCCAGGCATGCTTGATGATATTACATTTATTGCAACGTCTTCTGGACTTAGAATTTCTACCATTAAATGGGGTAACGAAGTTGAACAAGAGTTCTATACAGAATTACCTCTTTTTATTGATGTTTCAGGTGACTATCATCAATTTGGAAAGTTTGTCAGTGACGTTGCTAAACTTCCACGAATTGTAAGTTTACATGAATTTTCCATTAAAAAAGCGGCGAGTGGGCAGTTGGCTTTTCACATTGTGGCTAAAACATACCGCTATAAGGGGAAATAATGTTTAGATTAATTGGGCTCTTGATATTATTGTTCGCCATTCAAGGTTGTGAGACCTCAATGCAAGATACTAGAAACTTTGTCGCCAAAGTTAAACAATCCAAAGGCATCTCTATTGAACCGCTTCCAGAGCCGCTGACTTATCAACATTTTGAATATAGTGCTGGTTTTAATCGCAGCCCATTTGAAGCGCCTCAGCAGGAACTGACATTGGACGTTATAAGTAAAGGAAGAGATTGTTTGCAGCCTGACGTAAATCGTCGTAAGTCTCTGCTAGAAGCTAATGCGTTAGATAATTTAGTGATGCGTGGTACCCTAGGTACGGCAGAGGAACTTTGGGCTTTGATTCAAACTAATGGTGGTGAAGTTTATAAAGTGAAAAAGGGCAATTATATTGGTCTATTTCACGGTAAAATAATGCAAGTAAGTGAACAGCAAATTGAAATTACAGAAATAGTACCTGACGGCTCAGGTTGTTGGGTTGAGCGCCAAAACTCATTATCATTACATAGCGATAGTTAATCTTGAACTTGTTATCGTTTTTTACCACCGTCGCCAAGGAGAATAATGGTGAGCATTAACCAAATGTTAAGACGCGGTTTATTTTTATTAATGGTGTTACCAGGCTTAGCGTCGGCTAAAGACTTGGTTGACATCCAGTACAGTGAATTATCTGCTAAACAAGTAAAAATTGACTTTATATTTGATACATCAATTAAAGCTAATGATGTGCAATTTGTTGCGCAACCAGATCAAATATTTCTTGATTTTGGCCAAGTTGACAATGAGTTAGAACTCGATTTGATGCCAGATAATGCTTTAGGTATTAATGGGATTAAAGCGTTTCCAGATAGCGACCGCTTGCAAATTTTAATTTCGTTATCTAATTCTGTATCTCACAATGTAGAGGCCAATGGAAAAACCTATTCATTGATATTGGATAAAGCAATCGAAGCGCCTACTGAAGAAATGAAAAAAGAAGTAGCGCCAGTAAGTTTATCTAATGAAGCTTTATCAAAACTTCGTATAAATTCAGTGCAATCGCTTGATTTCAAGTTGGATTCAAAAGAACGTGGTCAATTGATCGTACGCTTAAAAGACCAATCCGTAACTAGCATGGTTACACAAAACGGTAATCGTATTGAAGTACGATTAAAAGGTACCGGAATTTCTGAAGACAATCTTTACACCATGGATGTATTGGACTTTGCGACGCCTGTTAGAAGTTTTGAAACTTTTCGCGAAGAAGATGGTGTACTAATTCTGGTTCAAACCCATAAAGACTTTGAATATGAAGAATCGCAAATAGGAAATGATTTTATTCTGTCAGTATTTGAGCCAACGAAAGAAACATTTGTCGAAAAAGAACAAAAGAAAGTTGTTTATACGGGCAAAAAATTCTCGTTAAACTTTCAAAAAGTAGCTGTAAGAACAGCGCTTCAAATCATTGCCGATTATAATAATTTTAATCTTGTGACTGGTGATAGCGTAACGGGTGATATCACATTACGATTGGAAAATGTGCCATGGGACCAAGCGTTGGACATGATCTTGAAATTTAAAGGTCTGGGTAAGAGAATTGAAGGGAATATCTTATTAGTTGCGCCTGCTGACGAGTTAGCAACACGTGAAGCAACGGAATTAAAATCAAATCAAGAAGTTGAAAAGTTAGTACCATTGTATACCGAGTTTTTGCAGATTAATTATGCGAAAGCGAAAGAGATTGCCACGTTATTAGATGGCGGCGACTCTAAAATTCTGTCTGAACGAGGCAGTGTCGCTGTTGATGAAAGAACGAATACGCTTTTAATTCAGGATACAGCGAAAAAACTAGATGATGTTCGTCGTTTGGTTGACATTCTTGATGTTCCGGTTAAACAAGTGGTCATTGAGGCTCGTATTGTTACCGTGACAGATAACATCAATGAAGAGTTCGGTATTAAATGGGGCGTAACTGATACATTAAGTGACGGCGCAACATCTGGATCATTAAATGGCGCGAATACCGCAGCTGGAGGCGTGGTTCCTGCACTAAATGACAGACTTAATGTTAATCTACCTATTGCCGACTCTGCCGGCACAATCGCGTTTCAGGTGTCTAAATTAGCGGATGGAACAATACTAGATTTAGAGTTGTCTGCGCTCGAGCGAGAAAATAAAGGCGAAATCATTGCAAGACCAAGTATTACAACTGCTAATCAAAGCCCAGCCTTTATTGAACAAGGTACTGAAATTCCTTACGTATCAGCTGCATCAAGTGGTGCTACAACAGTTACCTTTAAGCCAGCGGTGTTGTCTTTAAAAGTAACGCCACATATTACACCTGATGATAGAGTTATTTTAGATCTTAACATTACTCAGGATACACGTGGCGACACGGTAAAAACAGCAATTGGTGAGGCAGTTGCAATTAATACGCAACGCATTGGTACCCAAGTGTTAGTGAGCAATGGCGAAACGATAGTGTTAGGTGGTATTTATCAACAACAATTGATCTATGGTGTAAGTAAGGTGCCAGTATTAGGAGACCTTCCTTTATTAGGTTGGATGTTCAGAACGTCTAAAGACTTTACTGAACGCCGCGAACTACTTATTTTTGTGACACCAAGAATAATCACTGAAGCACAGTAGCGTTTGACTACCTTCTACCTCGTTCATTTGAGCGGGGTAGTGTCTAATTTTTGCATAATTAGACACCTTTTTTTATAACGATTAGAAAATCGTGATAACCCTACCAAAGAAACTGCCCCTTAACGCTTGCCTTTTTTACATTGTTATTGAGATAATGCACGGCTAAATTTGCCTATAAAAGATTGCGAGCAATGGTAAATCTAACGGTTAAAATAAATAATAAAACTGTTTAGTGTGCTAAACATCGAAACTCGCAGGTAGGCAACAGTGGTAGGTAATAACCTACTTAGGCTTGATTTAATTGAATGTAGTGATAATGGCTGAAAAACGAAATATATATATTGTGGGCCCTATGGGCGCTGGTAAAAGTACGATTGGACGACAAATTGCGCAGCAATTACATCTAGAGTTTGTTGATTCAGACGCTGAAATAGAGCGTCGTACAGGTGCTGAGATTGCTTGGGTATTTGATGTTGAAGGTGAAGACGGATTCCGTAAGCGTGAAGCTGACGTAATCAGCGACCTAACTGAACAGCAGGGTATTGTCTTGGCCACAGGCGGCGGTTCAATAATTTCAAAAGACGTCCGTAATAAACTATCCGCTCGCGGATTAGTCGTCTATTTAGAAACGACTATCGACAAGCAAGTTGCGCGAACTCAACGTGACAAGCGTCGTCCGTTATTGCGCTCGGAAAACCCACGCCAAGTATTAGAAGATTTAGCAGAATTGCGTAATCCTTTATACGAAGAAATTGCTGATCTAACTGTTAAAACTGATGAGCAAAGTGCGAAATTAGTTGCCAAAGAAATTATCGACAAATTAGGCTTTTAATTAGATGAAACTGCTCAATGTACAACTTGGTGATCGAAGTTATCCTATTTATATTGGGCAGAATCTCTTAAGCGATAGCCAATTAATGTCTCAACATGTGACTGGAACGCAAGTCATGGTTGTGACGAACACGGTTGTCGCTCCCTTGTATCTTGAGCAAGTTTTACAGTCGCTAGAGTCCGCTGGTAAAAATGTTGATGTGGTGACATTACCAGACGGTGAATCCTATAAGAACTTAGAAACACTCAACATCATTTTCGATCAACTTTTATCTAAAAAGCATGGACGAGATACGAGTATTATTGCCTTAGGTGGTGGCGTTATCGGTGATATGGCAGGCTTTGCTGCATCGTGCTATCAAAGAGGTGTGGAGTTTATTCAGATCCCTACAACGGTGCTATCACAGGTTGATTCGAGTGTCGGTGGTAAAACAGCTGTTAATCATCCACTCGGTAAGAACATGATTGGTGCTTTTTATCAGCCCCAAGCTGTTGTGATTGATATTGATTGTTTGGCTACGTTGCCGCAGCGAGAATTTGCTGCTGGCATGGCTGAGGTCATTAAATACGGCATCATTTGGGATAATGAATTCTATCAGTGGCTCATCAAGCATCGCACTGAAATACAGTCGCTATCTTCGGAACACTTGATTCAGATGATTGAGCGTTGCTGTGCAATCAAGGCTGATGTCGTCGCGCAAGATGAAAAAGAGCATGGTGTCCGCGCATTACTCAACCTTGGGCATACTTTTGGCCATGCCATTGAGTCAGAGCAAGGTTATGGCAAATGGTTACATGGTGAAGCCGTTGCAGCAGGCACTGTGATTGCTGCAAAAACTGCATTGACAATGAATCGAATAACACCGAGTGAATTTGATAGTATCAAAGATATATTTTCGAGGTATTCTTTGCCAATTGTTAAGCCGGCTGACATGTCTACTGAGCAGTTTATGGAGCATATGGCGATCGACAAAAAGGTATTAGCAGGAAAGCTTCGCTTTATATTACCTCAAGGTATTGGTCACGCTGACGTTGTTTCAGGAATTGATAATAGCACGCTTTCAGATGCTATCGAAAACCACTAGCTCAAGGATAAGTTGTTGATGGTTGATGAAAGAATTAATCGTCAGGGAAGTATGGACGTAGTGCTTAATGTGCAAGAGCAACTGATTTCAAGAATTGCATTAGCGTGTAAAGATAGCAACAAAATGACATTCCTCCACGGAATATCAGGGGTTGGAAAGACTCATATTGCTAATCGACTTCAAGATAGCCTTTCAGCGAGTTTAGTGATTAGCATGTCCCTAAAGTCAACTATACAACCTGAACAGTTAAAACAACAATTGATTTGTGAGTTAGTTACTGATGAGTTAACGGATCTCAATCAGCCAATTGCAAAAGCCGTATATCAAGCTATCGAGCACCACCATCAGTCAGTGCTAGTTGTCATCGATAATGCTGAGTTTATTGCTAATCAAGGTTTGAGTGCATTGTGGCAAGCTATTCACGAATTTTCCCGTGTTAATCAATCTAACCTTACATTTAACGTATTACTCATTGGTGATACTAAGTGGGCTAAGCCATTACATCATGGATTAAAAAACAAGTCTGATAGTCGCGTTGCTGAGTTCTTAGTACCTACATTAACTAAACAACAAGCCACTGATTTTATGATGAGTGTTCATGCTGACTGGTCTGATCAAAAAATTCAGCAATTTGTTAATAAAGTGCCATTGGAATATTTAATACCTAAACAATTAATCTATGCTCAGCTTCCTAATAATAAAAAGACTAAATTTAAAGTCTTTTTATTCTTGGGAGCGATGATAACGTTCTTGGCCATCGCTGCAACTGTAGTGGCATTCTATTTAAGAACGAGTGAACCTGTTATTGAACCAGTTGAAATACCACAAGTTCAGCTTGATGCAACTAATCAGAAGAAACCGATTGAATTGAATGAAGAGTTACCTTTGAATCGGGTTGATAAAGCATTGGTCGGCTCCGACGCAGAATTGCCGTCAGAGTCACAGCAATTACTTGAACCTGTTACCGAGTTACAAAAAACAGAAGAGAGTTCCTCTACGATTGAGCAGCCGACGAATATTGAAGCGGTTGATGAGACATCAACTATAAAAACGAAAGCATCAATACTTGAGCCTAGCGTTGAATCTAAAATCGTGAATGCTGAGCAGAACGATGTGACGCTACAAACCCAATCAGCGGTGACTTATTTGCATGACGAGCAAAAACTATTGAAAATCGAAGTCGACAGATATTCGTTGATGCTTGGTGGTTTTAGCAAGTTTGAAAGTCTCGAAAGCGTAAAGAGTAGTTTTATTGCAACTGATGAAAAACTAAAATTTTATCAAACTATTAGAGATAGTAAGCCATGGTATGTGTTACTTTATGGTGATTTTTCAACGAGCGTTGAAGCAAATAATTATGTTGATAATAACTTACCAACATTTGAAAAAATGTCACCTTGGGCAAAATCTTTTCAGTCCATTCGAGAAGAAATAAACGTAACTACACGACAATTAGAAAATAACGATAATGACAATAACTAAGAACCGAGCATTTTTAAAATGGGCTGGCGGTAAATATGGACTGATTGAAGACATTAACCGTGTGTTACCGTCGAGTGACCGGTTGATAGAGCCTTTTGTCGGAGCTGGTTCAGTGTTTCTTAATTCAGATTTTGAAGAATATTTACTTAATGATGTAAATGCCGATCTAATTAATCTCTATAAATTGCTACAGACTAACGCTGACGATTACATCAAAGCAGCCAGCGAGTTTTTTACACCTAACTATAACGATAAAGATCGTTATTACGATATTCGAGCAAAATTTAATGCATCGTCAGATATCTTAGAACGTGCTATCTATTTTTTATACATGAATAGGCACGGCTACAATGGATTGTGCCGTTATAACCTAAAAGGTGGTTATAACGTGCCTTTTGGACGTTACAAAAAGCCATATTTTCCCGAAAAAGAATTATGGTTTTTTGCTGAAAAAGCGCAAAAAGCAACGTTTACTAATGTGTGCTTTCGAGAAACGTTCAAACAAGCTAAATCAGGCGATGTTATTTACTGTGATCCTCCTTATGCGCCACTATCACCTACTGCAAGTTTCACGAGCTATTCAGGGCAGGGTTTTAAATTAAAGGATCAAGAAGATCTTGCAAACCTCGCAGAGCACTCCAGTAACGCTGGTGTCCCAGTTGTTATCAGCAATCATGATTTAGATTTAACGAGACATCTATACAAACAAGCGAATTTGAAAGAGATAAAGGTTAAGCGAACAATCAGCCAAAAGGCAGGGAAACGCACTAAGGTTGGTGAATTACTTGCACTTTATTAAAATGAAGAAATCAATTCTAATAAATCGATAAAGTGGAATTGAGCAGATGAACTACCTGCGAGCCAATCACCCCAATTAAGCGTTTTTGCAATCACTTCACAAGTTGGCTGTTGATAACAAGATTGCAATAACGTATCTTGCTCCACAAATGAACTGGTTGCTAAACCAGAAATTAAAACTAATGAAGCGACATAAAACAAACGTTTTTGACGGCGTATCATATTTCTCTCCTTAGTTTTAAAGTTGGCCAAATAGTATAAACAACCAATCAAGATTTGACTAGTAATTTATTGATTAAAAATCATTCGAATTCGAACTAAACAATATAGGAATAATAACAATGAAAGCAACAGTAAGTTGGGTAGAAAAAGAAACATTCCTTGGTGAATCAGAGTCTGGTCATCAAATTATTATGGATGCCAATGGCAGTGATTCAAAAGCGCCTAGCCCAATGGAAATGGTACTGATGTCAGTGGGTGGTTGTAGCTCGGTAGACGTCGTTAGTATCTTGAAGAAAGCTAAACAAAACGTAAGTGGCGTTAAAGTTGAATTAACATCGGTACGTCGCGATGAAGCGCCTAGATATTTCACGTCAATTAACCTGCATTTTATTGCTACAGGTAAAGGAATCAAAGAAAAACATCTTGATCGAGCTGTTTCATTATCGGCAGAGAAATACTGTTCAGTGGCCTTGATGTTAGAAAAGGGTGTTGAGATTACGCATACCCATGAAATCGTTGAAGTAGAAGATTAAATAGCATTTGAAAGTTGATATATTGCTGACAAGGACGTCAGAAAAAATAATGAGCTGATTACTTGATTACTTGATTACTAAAATAACGAATATATTAATGTTAATAAAGTAATTGAGTGTAGTTTGAATTAAGAAAAGAAGTGGTCGGTGATAGAGGATTCGAACCTCTGACCCTCTGGTCCCAAACCAGATGCGCTACCAGGCTGCGCTAATCACCGACTTCTAATGTACTATGTGTGAACATAGTGATTTGCAAGAAACCGTTATGCCAGCGGCATAAGGAAGTTCGAAGCAAAAAGATGGGGTGACTAATGGGGCTCGAACCCACGACAACCGGAATCACAATCCGGGGCTCTACCAACTGAGCTATAGTCACCACTGTTTACCGCTGCACTAACCGAAGAAATATGGCGCGCCCAAGAAGATTCGAACTCCTGGCCTCACCCTCCGGAGGGGTGCGCTCTATCCAGCTGAGCTATGGGCGCATTCCCTAGTGCGGGTGCATATATTAAGGATTTAATGATTGCCCGTCTATAAAAAAATTAAAAAAATATGTTAACTGATGCAAAAGTCGACAGTATTCATACTTTATATGGTGTAAATCAATAAAACTAACTGATATTAGTGTTTTCATCTGAACAGAACCGTTTATAATATCGCAAAAATAAATCAATATTATTAGTCAGGGGTTTCTACACATGAATGCAGGTGTATCTAAAGTAATGATGACACTAGGTGTCGCACTTACATTGTCATTAAGCGTTAATGCTTCAGATTTGTCTGATGACGCTGTAAACAAACGCATTGCGCCAGTGGGCAATGTTTATTTAGCGGGTGCTCAACCGGCAGCCCCAGTTGTTCCTGCTGGACCTCGTACTGGTGCCGATATATATCAAACAACATGTTTTGGTTGTCATGGTACTGGTGCTGGCGGCGCACCTAAAAAGGGTGATAAAGGTGCTTGGGCTCCTCGTGTAGCACAAGGTATGGACGTAATGTTTAACCATGCTTGGAAAGGCTTCACTGGTAAAACAGGTGTTATGCCAGCTAAAGGGACATGTATGAACTGTAGCGAAGACGAACTTAAGTCAACTATCGAATTCATGACTAAAGGACTCTAATAGTTCCTTTCCCAATAAAAGGCCGCTTTCGCGGCCTTTTTAATTGAGTTATTTACCTAACATCCCTCGTAGGTTTGCAATGGCTGATGTTGCTGTTTTTTTCCTTTCAGCGGCAGACTTAGGCGGCTTCTGAGATTCCCATTCAATATCGTCTTGTGGCAGTTCATCAAGAAAACGACTTGCCGTTGGCCTAATAAGCTCACCATATTGACGTCGCTCTTTTGCTTGAGTCATTATCAATTCACGTTGAGCACGAGTAATTCCTACATAAGCGAGGCGGCGCTCTTCTTCTATATTATCTTCATCAATGCTTGCTTGATGAGGCAATAATCCTTCTTCCATGCCCACCATAAAGACAATTGGAAACTCTAACCCTTTAGATGCATGTAACGTCATTAGCTGAACTTGATCTGCTTGCTCTTCTTCTTCACCGCGTTCCATCATGTCGCGTAATGTTAATCGAGTGACAACTTCTGGCAATGTCATCGGTTCATCTAAATCGTCGCCATCGAGCATACCGCTCACCCAAGTAAATAGCGTGCTTACATTCTTCATGCGCATTTCAGCGGCTTTACCACTCGGACTTGTTTCATAGAGCCAATCTTCGTAATTGATATCTCTAATAATCTGGCGTACCGCCTCAAGTGGATCGCCGCGACGAGATTGATCATCAAGTTCAACTAACCAACGAGTGAACTGCTGCAAAACCTGTAATTTCTCACCGTGTAAGGTTTGTTCTAACCCAAGCTCAAAACTGGCAGCGAACAAACTTTGCTGCCTCATATTGGCGTAATTCCCCAACTTTTCTAACGTCGCAGGTCCAATTCCACGTTTGGGAGTGTTCACCACACGTAAAAAAGACGTATCATCATCAGGGTTAACTAACAGTTTAAGGTAGGCCATGACATCTTTTATCTCACTGCGAGAGAAAAACGACGTACCACCGCTTATTTTATAAGGAATTCTGTTCGTCATGAGTGCTTTCTCAAACACACGTGACTGAAAGTTTCCTCGATACAAAATCGCAAAATCACTATACGCTGTTTTGTTTAAGAAGCGATGACGAACGATCTCTGCGACAACTCTTTCTGCTTCATGCTCTTCATTCTTTCCGTAAATTACTTTGAGCAACGGGCCATCAGCGAGTTCACTAAATAACGCTTTATCATAAACATGTGGATTATTGGCAATCAAAATGTTGGCACAGCGCAGGATACGAGAGCTTGAACGATAATTTTGTTCTAACTTTATGAGGCGTAACTTTGGAAAATCTTCTTTTAATAATACTAGGTTTTGTGGTCTCGCCCCACGCCAAGAGTAAATCGATTGATCATCATCGCCAACGACAGTAAATCGGCCACGGACCCCGGTTAACAGCTTAACTAATTCGTATTGACTGGTGTTGGTATCTTGATATTCATCGATTAGTAAATAATGGAATCTATTTTGCCACCGTTCACGGGCTTCCGCATTATTACCTAACAACAATGTAGGCACCATGATTAAATCATCAAAGTCTAATGCATTGTACGCACGGAGTTGGTTCTGATAACGCTCGTATAACTGAGCAACTAAAATGTCTTGCCCAGATTGAGCCTGTTTGATGGCTTTCTCTGGCGTCATTAAATCGTTCTTGAAATTAGAGATGATACCTTGAAGCAAATTAAGTTTATCTTTATCACCATCGAGCTCTTTCTCGGTGAGCTCTTTTAACAACGCTAGCGTATCAGTGCCATCAAACAGTGTGAAACCAGGCTTGATACCAATATTTTTTGCTTCACGCTTAATTATCGTCAAGCCTAATGTATGGAAAGTAGAAACGGTTAAACCACGTGTTTCTTTCCTACCTAACTCTTGACTTAATCGCTCTTTCATTTCTCGTGCGGCTTTGTTGGTGAAAGTAACAGCTGCAATATTACGAGGCTTATATCCACAAGTTTGAATAAGATAGGATATTTTATTAATGATAACGCGAGTCTTACCACTGCCTGCACCTGCGAGTACTAAACAGGGGCCATCAATATAATGCACCGCTTCATTTTGTTGTGGGTTTAACTTCATTTTTATCGCTCACCAAGATTAACTAGCGAATTTTACCTGATTTATAGTTACAATGGGCGGAATAAATCGAGACAAATGTTAGTTAACATGATGTCGACCTAATTAGGGATATCAGTGATGATAAATGCAAAGAAATTAGAAGAAATCGCGCAACAAGTTGCCAATGCCTTACCGCCAGGGTTGAAAAACGTTGCAGATGAAGTTGAAAGTAAAACAAAGCAAGTGCTTCAAGGCCAACTTAACAAACTTGATGTTGTATCCCGAGAGGAGTTTGATGTGCAAACTCAAGTACTTCTAAAAACGAGAGAAAAACTTGTGGTGTTAGAAAAACAAGTCGCTGAATTAATTGAACAGTCGAATCAAACAAACGAATAGGTTCTAAAGTGGATAAGTATCTCGTCATTGGTAATCCAATTGAACATAGTAAGTCGCCGTTTATTCACCAAAGCTTTGCAAGCTCAACGAATCAGACACTAGCTTATGAAAAGAAGAAAGTTGAACTTGACCAATTCGAAACCTTTATTCAAAACTTTCAACGAATTGGCGGTAAAGGTTGCAATATTACTGTGCCATTTAAAGAACGGGCTTTTGCAATAGCGCAAGAGTTAACGCCAAGAGCTAAAGCAGCCGGAGCAGTCAATACGCTATCTTTTACTGATGATGGTACCATTATTGGAGATAACACTGACGGACAGGGACTTGTTGAAGATCTGTTAAGGCAACGAATAACAATTCGTGATAAGAGAGTACTCATTATTGGCGCTGGCGGTGCAGCACGAGGTTGCATATTACCATTACTTGAACAACTACCTTCTTCTATTACCGTTACTAATCGAACTTTTGAAAAAGCTCAACAATTGGTAAGTGAATTTGATAGTAGCCAGTTAAGTTGCAGCGAGTTATCTAGCTTGACCAATGAGTTTGACCTTATTATTAATTCAACATCTGCTAGCTTAAGCAATAAGCTTCCTGATATTGAATCCCGAGTTATCGCTAGTGCAACTTGCTGTTATGACATGGCCTATGGCAACGAACCCACATGCTTTTTGAGATGGGCTGATGAACTGGGCGTTCAAAAAACAATTGATGGGTTAGGAATGTTGGTAGGCCAAGCGGCTGAAAGCTTTAGAATATGGCGCAATGTGTATCCTGAGGTAGCATCGGTACTTGTTGAACTGAGAGCGCAATTAACATGAATCAGTCAATACTAGTGAATGACGATATGGCATGGAGCCCTTTGAATCAACACGTACAGTTTACAGCTCAGTATAGTGGCGCCATTATCAAGTGTGCACTCACTTTAGAATACCTAAGAAATAAAGGATTCTCCGGTGAGTTACAATCTGAGGCCATCGATGCGTTTTGCTCGATGATCTCTTTTGATATAGAAGAAGATACACAGCAAGCCATCGTTGATGAGCAACTCGAAGATAACGGCTGTTTACTTCTACGCTAGATAATCATCTTTTAGCGTAACGTAATTTATCGCTGATTGAGTTAAGAAAGCACGTTCATCATCATTGAGCGGGCGCGCTTTTTTCATTGGATTCCCAACATAAAGATACCCAGACTCTAATACTTTATTCGGCGGTACTAAAGTACCTGCTCCGATGAATACATCGTCGCTTACGACAGCACCATCCATAATTATTGCACCCATACCAACTAAAATACGCGAACCAATCGTACATCCGTGTAGCATCACCTTGTGGCCAATAGTGACATCATCCCCGATAATTAATGGATTACCTATAGGGTTTTTCTCACTTTTTCTCGTTACGTGTAAAACACTGCCATCTTGAATATTTGAACGATGACCAATCCGGATATAATTGACATCGCCTCTGATGGCGACAAATGGCCATACGCTACAATCATCACCAAATTCCACATCACCGCAGATTACAGTATTGATATCAATATAATTTCGCAGTCCTAGTGTCGGGAAAACACCTTTAAATGACGTTAGATTGGAAGACATAAGTTGTAATTACTCCGTGTTGAAAGGCTATTAGCGTCATAATAGCCCAAAACAGGCTAATAATCTCGCAAATTGTACGAACAATACCCATGTAGTAAAAAGATTTAAAATAACTATTGCGCTTTAATTCATTCCATCTATAATGCGCACCTCTTCAACGAGACAGCGATAAGTAATCGCTTAAGACTCAATGTTGAAAGGGATGTTAGATAATAAGCAGTTTATTAGACGTTGATAATTATTAACTGAAAATTGCAAATATTATTAAGGCTTAATATGCAAATTGAGCGCTTCAATATAAAGAAGTGATTAAGAGCATAAAGTTAACATT
The DNA here is from genome assembly GCF_051201665.1 of Psychrobium sp. nBUS_13. GTDB lineage: Bacteria > Pseudomonadota > Gammaproteobacteria > Enterobacterales > Psychrobiaceae > Psychrobium. The sequence goes on from NZ_CP179210.1 coordinate 225,729, forward strand.
CTTATTTTGGTTTCTAGTCAATTTTGAGAAACATAATTTATTAAAACGAAATAAATTAAAAGTTTTTCTTGACTACTGAAATTAAAAGCGTAAGATACGCATCCCTAACGCAACGAGCCACACGGTTTGAAGCGTAACTCCTTACTTTGTGTAAGTCGAGTTGAAACGTTCTTTAACAATAAGTATTCAAATAAACTGTGTGGGCATTTTTAAGACTTAGCTAACATTTGATTATTAATCAAATGTTCAAGGCTAAATCGGTTAAGTATCAAAAAATACTTAATGAAGATGTTCACACCAAGTAAGAAATTACTTGATATGACAGTAAATTCATTGAGTCGTTTCTTATGTAAAAGTAGGGAACGTTAAACAGTTAAACTTTTAATTGAAGAGTTTGATCATGGCTCAGATTGAACGCTGGCGGCAGGCCTAACACATGCAAGTCGAGCGGAAACACAAGGGAGCTTGCTCCTGAGGTGTCGAGCGGCGGACGGGTGAGTAATGCTTGGGAAACTGCCCAGTCGTGGGGGACAACCATTGGAAACGATGGCTAATACCGCATACGCCCTACGGGGGAAAGAAGGGGACTCTTCGGAGCCTTTCGCGATTGGATGTGCCCAAGTGGGATTAGCTAGTTGGTGAGGTAAAGGCTCACCAAGGCGACGATCCCTAGCTGGTTTGAGAGGATGATCAGCCACACTGGAACTGAGACACGGTCCAGACTCCTACGGGAGGCAGCAGTGGGGAATATTGCACAATGGAGGAAACTCTGATGCAGCCATGCCGCGTGTATGAAGAAGGCCTTCGGGTTGTAAAGTACTTTCAGCGAGGAGGAAAGGTTAGTAGTTAATAACTGCTAGCTGTGACGTTACTCGCAGAAGAAGGACCGGCTAACTCCGTGCCAGCAGCCGCGGTAATACGGAGGGTCCGAGCGTTAATCGGAATTACTGGGCGTAAAGCGTACGCAGGCGGTTTGTTAAGCGAGATGTGAAAGCCCCGGGCTCAACCTGGGAACTGCATTTCGAACTGACAAACTAGAGTTTTGTAGAGGGTGGTAGAATTTCAGGTGTAGCGGTGAAATGCGTAGAGATCTGAAGGAATACCAGTGGCGAAGGCGGCCACCTGGACAATAACTGACGCTCATGTACGAAAGCGTGGGGAGCAAACGGGATTAGATACCCCGGTAGTCCACGCCGTAAACGATGTCAACTAGCCGACTGGTGCCTTGAGCACTGGGTGGCGCAGCTAACGCATTAAGTTGACCGCCTGGGGAGTACGGCCGCAAGGTTAAAACTCAAATGAATTGACGGGGGCCCGCACAAGCGGTGGAGCATGTGGTTTAATTCGATGCAACGCGAAGAACCTTACCTACTCTTGACATCCACAGAACTTTTCAGAGATGAATTGGTGCCTTCGGGAACTGTGAGACAGGTGCTGCATGGCTGTCGTCAGCTCGTGTTGTGAAATGTTGGGTTAAGTCCCGCAACGAGCGCAACCCCTATCCTTAGTTGCCAGCACGTAATGGTGGGAACTCTAGGGAGACTGCCGGTGATAAACCGGAGGAAGGTGGGGACGACGTCAAGTCATCATGGCCCTTACGAGTAGGGCTACACACGTGCTACAATGGCGCATACAAAGGGTTGCGAAGCCGCGAGGTGGAGCCAATCCCAAAAAGTGCGTCGTAGTCCGGATTGGAGTCTGCAACTCGACTCCATGAAGTCGGAATCGCTAGTAATCGTAGATCAGAATGCTACGGTGAATACGTTCCCGGGCCTTGTACACACCGCCCGTCACACCATGGGAGTGGGCTGCAAAAGAAGTGGGTAGTTTAACCTTTCGGGGAGGACGCTCACCACTTTGTGGTTCATGACTGGGGTGAAGTCGTAACAAGGTAGCCCTAGGGGAACCTGGGGCTGGATCACCTCCTTACAGACAAAAATAAAACAGATTTTTAGATAATTAATCTAAAAATACAGTTTTATTCAGGTCGTCACTTGTGATGACCAATATTTTTACTTTTCTTTAAGTGTCCACACAGATTATTTGAATACGCTAGCATGTTGATGAAAAAGTGATAATAAATCTCTTTTATCTAATCAACATTGTCTGAAACGACAAAGTTAAGCAACATTGCTTACCTTTGTCTTTTTAATAAAGACTGCTCTTTAACAATTTGGAAAGCTGATAAATTCAAAAATAGAATTTAGATTATTGTGTAAACAATAATTTTTATTCGAAGTTCTTAAGTAATTAGTGAATGCTAATTACGAACACAACAAGTGTTCTTGGATATTTTTGAGGCGAAAATGATTTACGAAGCTAATAATCTAAAAATAAATACTTAATTTATTTTTCAGGATAATTAGAAGAATAATGATAAAACTAGACATAGCAGACATTGGTCTGTGAAATCGAAAACATTAGTTGTTTTAATTAACACATCTAACGTATTGCGCAGATAATTTTTTCTAATGCAAGGCGGACGAGGAGTGAGGGAAGGCGTGTAACGTGTTACATAACTGACCGAATGACGAAGTCCAACGGCGCAGTAGAAAAAAGAATCAAGCAAGACACATTAGGTGTTGTATGATTAAGTGACTAAGCGTATACGGTGGATGCCTAGGCAATTAGAGGCGATGAAGGACGTGTTAATCTGCGATAAGCGTTGGCAAGGTGATAAAAACCGCAATAGCCAACGATTTCCGAATGGGGAAACCCAGCTGCCATAAGGCAGTTATCTCAACGTGAATACATAGCGTTGTGAGGCGAACCCGGGGAACTGAAACATCTAAGTACCCGGAGGAAAAGAAATCAACCGAGATTCCCTTAGTAGCGGCGAGCGAACGGGGACCAGCCCTTAAGTAATTAATAAGTCAGTCGAATGCTCTGGAAAGTGCGACGATAGAAGGTGATAGTCCTGTAGACGAAGACGAATTTTTTATGAAAACGAGTAGGACGGGACACGTGATATCCTGTTTGAAGATGGGGGGACCATCCTCCAAGGCTAAATACTACTAATTGACCGATAGTGAACCAGTACCGTGAGGGAAAGGCGAAAAGAACCCCTGTGAGGGGAGTGAAATAGAACCTGAAACCGTATACGTACAAGCAGTGGGAGCACAGATTTGCTGTGTGACTGCGTACCTTTTGTATAATGGGTCAGCGACTTACATTTTGTAGCAAGGTTAACCGTATAGGGGAGCCGTAGGGAAACCGAGTCTTAACTGGGCGATAGTTGCAAGGTGTAGACCCGAAACCGGGTGATCTAGCCATGGGCAGGTTGAAGGTTGAGTAACATCAACTGGAGGACCGAACACACGTATGTTGAAAAATGCGGTGATGACCTGTGGCTAGGGGTGAAAGGCCAATCAAACCCGGAGATAGCTGGTTCTCCCCGAAATCTATTTAGGTAGAGCGTCATGTATCACCATTGGGGGTAGAGCACTGTTAAGGCTAGGGGGTCATCCCGACTTACCAACCCTTTGCAAACTCCGAATACCAATGAGTGCAATCATGGCAGACACACTGCGGGTGCTAACGTCCGTAGTGAAGAGGGAAACAACCCAGACCGCCAGCTAAGGTCCCAAAGTACTAGTTAAGTGGGAAACGATGTGGGAAGGCTTAGACAGCTAGGAGGTTGGCTTAGAAGCAGCCATCTTTTAAAGAAAGCGTAATAGCTCACTAGTCGAGTCGGCCTGCGCGGAAGATTTAACGGGGCTAAACTAGTCACCGAAGCTGCGGATTCATACTTTGTATGAGTGGTAGGGGAGCGTTCTGTAAGCCGTTGAAGGTGTGCTGTCAGGCATGCTGGAGGTATCAGAAGTGCGAATGCTGACATGAGTAACGATAAAGGGGGTGAAAAACCTCCTCGCCGAAAGACCAAGGGTTCCTGTCCAACGTTAATCGGGGCAGGGTAAGTCGACCCCTAAGGCGAGGCAGAAATGCGTAGTCGATGGGAAACTGGTTAATATTCCAGTACTTCTTATAATTGCGATGGGGGGACGGAGAAGGCTAATCTAGCATGGCGTTGGTTGTCCATGTTTAAGGCAGTAGGCCGTTGTTTTAGGTAAATCCGGAACAACTTTGGCTGAGAGTCGATGACGAGCTACTACGGTAGTGAAGTAGATGATGCCATACTTCCAGGAAAAGCCTCTAAGCTTCAGATTATAAGGAATCGTACTCCAAACCGACACAGGTGGTCGGGTAGAGAATACCAAGGCGCTTGAGAGAACTCGGGTGAAGGAACTAGGCAAAATAGTACCGTAACTTCGGGAGAAGGTACGCTGGCTGTGGTGATGAGACTTGCTCTCTAAGCTACGGTCAGTCGCAGTGACCAGGTGGCTGCAACTGTTTATTAAAAACACAGCACTGTGCAAAATCGTAAGATGACGTATACGGTGTGACACCTGCCCGGTGCCGGAAGGTTAATTGATTGGGTTAGAACTTCGGTTCGAAGCTCATGATCGAAGCCCCGGTAAACGGCGGCCGTAACTATAACGGTCCTAAGGTAGCGAAATTCCTTGTCGGGTAAGTTCCGACCTGCACGAATGGTGTAATGATGGCCACGCTGTCTCCACCCGAGACTCAGTGAAATTGAAATCGCTGTGAAGATGCAGTGTACCCGCGGCTAGACGGAAAGACCCCGTGAACCTTTACTACAGCTTGGCACTGAACATTGAACCTACATGTGTAGGATAGGTGGGAGCCTTTGAAACCAGAACGCTAGTTTTGGTGGAGGCAATCTTGAAATACCACCCTTGTACGTTTGATGTTCTAACTTAGGTCCCTTATCGGGATTGAGGACAGTGTCTGGTGGGTAGTTTGACTGGGGCGGTCTCCTCCCAAAGAGTAACGGAGGAGTACGAAGGTTAGCTAAGCATGGTCGGACATCATGCGGTTAGTATAATGGTATAAGCTAGCTTGACTGCGAGACAGACACGTCGAGCAGGTACGAAAGTAGGTCATAGTGATCCGGTGGTTCTGTATGGAAGGGCCATCGCTCAACGGATAAAAGGTACTCCGGGGATAACAGGCTGATACCGCCCAAGAGTTCATATCGACGGCGGTGTTTGGCACCTCGATGTCGGCTCATCACATCCTGGGGCTGAAGTCGGTCCCAAGGGTATGGCTGTTCGCCATTTAAAGTGGTACGCGAGCTGGGTTTAGAACGTCGTGAGACAGTTCGGTCCCTATCTGCCGTGGGCGTTTGAGAATTGAGAGGAGCTGCTCCTAGTACGAGAGGACCGGAGTGGACGAACCGCTGGTGTTCGGGTTGTCATGCCAATGGCATTGCCCGGTAGCTACGTTCGGAATCGATAACCGCTGAAAGCATCTAAGCGGGAAGCGAGCCTCGAGATGAGTTCTCACTGGAGATTTAATCTCCCTAAAGGGCCGTAGGAGACTACTACGTTGATAGGCAAGGTGTGTAAGCGTTGTGAGGCGTTGAGCTAACTTGTACTAATGACCCGTGAGGCTTAATCATACAACACCTAATGTGTTTTACATGAACATCTTAAAAATAGATACTCAATCTATTTTTCAAGAGATGTTCTAGTCTCAGAAATATCCAACAAAGAACGCTTGTTGTGTTTAAGAAGATTTTTGAAAGCTTTCCAAATTTAGTGGTTGTGTTCGCTGTAACACATCGCTCTTTGCCATCCATGGCACCGCGATGTTAGTGAATCCATTCACGTCAAATTAGTTTGGTAACCATAGCATGTTGGTCCCACCTGATCCCATTCCGAACTCAGTAGTGAAACGACATAGCGCCGATGGTAGTGTGGGGCTTCCCCATGTGAGAGTAGGACATTGCCAAACACCTATTTAGTCGAGAGGCCCCGTGTAGAAATACACGGGGCCTTTTGCATTTTACGACTTTGAATTTTACCTATTACTGTGGCTTCATCGTAATGACGGGGCCTCACGCCTAAAGCGCTACCGCGCAGTCCTGCTCCCGACGCTCACCCGCTGCTTCGCAGGGATTCATTCGCTACATCCATGTAGCTCACCCTTCGGGTAGCTTACGCTGTGCAAAATGGCTTTCCTGCCATTTTGTCCCCAACTTGCTTTCGCCTTGTTGCGTCGAACGCTGTTCGACGGACTGCGGCTCAAGAGAGTCGGACATTGCTAGACACCTATTTAATTGTCACCAACGGTGCAAAAATGACCCACTAACATCGATCCAAAATTGACCCACCGATGTATCATTTATTTATTTTTAGGTGATACGGTATGTTAACGAAGGAGCTATTTGTGGATATTAAAGTCCTGCATAAACAAGGCAAAAGCATTCGCGCCATTGCCAAGGAATTAAACGTATCGCGCAATACTGTGCGTAAATATTTAAGAGGATATGACGTGCCTCATTATACAAAACGACATTCACCACCGACTAAACTCAGTCCCTTCCATGAGTATATTCAAGGTCGAATAAATGCTGCAAAACCACACTGGATCCCAGCTGTTGTTTTGTTGTCAGAAATAAAATCTAGAGGTTATCAAGGTGGAATAACGCAACTCAGGGTGTATTTATCCGCTTTCAAGCAATTAACACCAGAGCCTATTGTTCGATTTGAAACCGGTCCGGGTCAACAAATGCAAATAGACTTCACCACGATTAAACGCGGAAAGCTTACCATTAAGGCGTTTGTGGCAACCCTTGGCTATTCACGAGCCTGCTACGTCTATTTTTATGACCATGAGCGAACAGAAGCATGGATGGACGGATTAAGGGAAGCATTTCACTATTTTGGCGGCGTTCCAAAACAAGTGTTATGCGACAACGCTAAAGCATTAGTTATTGAGCGCGATGTTTACGGTGAAGGAAAGCACCGTTGGAATCAATCGTTTCTTGATTTGGCTGAGGAATATGGTTTTCAACCCAAAGCATGTCGGCCGTATCGTGCTAAAACCAAGGGGAAAGTTGAACGATTTAACCATTACTTGAAGAATAGCTTTGTTGTACCATTGCATGCAACGCTCAAGCAAGCGGGCTTATCGTTAGATTGTGCAAATGCCAATAGCAAAATTGGCGGATGGCTAAACGATGTCGCCCACCAACGTATTCATGGTACGACCGCACAAAAGCCGCAATACCTCCTTGATGAAGAAGTGGCGTACTTACAACCGCTTCCACAAAAACTTCACAGCAGTTTGGATTTAAAGAGCAGCGCATTAGTGTCGTTTATTGCGCCCATTGATATTGAATGCTATCAACACCCGATATCTGTTTACAGTGAACTACTGGAGCAACTATGAGTATTCAACATGAACAAATCGCTTCAATATGTGAGTAACTCAATTTAAGAAATATAGAAAACAACTGGCCTAACATTGCGAGTCGATGCGTCAAAAATGAAAGTAGTTATGCTGACTTTTTGTATCAGATCCTCACTAGCGAGTTAGAGAATAAGTATGATCGGGCGCGAGAAATCATGCTAAAAATGTCCGGTTTTCCAAGCATCAAAACACTAGACCAATTTAACTTCAAGATTGCAACAGGGGCACCACGTAAAGCGATAACGGAGCTAAGCTCGCTTGCCTTTATTGAGCGGTGTGAGAATGTCATTTTACTAGGTCCAAGTGGTACAGGTAAAACACACTTAGCCATTGCGTTAGGTTATAAAGCCATTGAGCAACGCAAGAAAACACGTTTTATCAGTGCCGCAGATTTAATGCTTCAGCTAAGCAGTGCACAGCGGCAAGGAAAATTGAAAAGCTACATGCAACGCTCTATTCTTGCTCCTCGGTTGCTAATCATCGATGAGATAGGCTATTTACCATTTGGCCGTGATGAAGCAAATCTATTTTTTAATGTCATTGCCAAGCGTTATGAAAAAGGCAGTTTGATTCTAACGAGCAATTTACCCTTTGGACAGTGGCCGAGCGCCTTTTCAGATGATGCAACTTTAACAGCGGCCATGTTAGATCGCGTACTACATCACTCTCATGTGTTGCAATTAACTGGCGAAAGCTATCGATTAAGAGAAAAAAGAAAAGCGGGTATTATTGATACCTATCAAGACTAACTGGGTCAGTTTTCAATCGATGAATTACTGAAAAAGTGGGTCAATTTTAAACCGTTGTTGACATTTAATGCAATTGCATTAAATATTTGCCCACTTGTACTTGTTAAAATTAACTAAAATGGCGTTGCACTCAATCCTAATAGCCAGCTATTAGTCAATCGAGCGCCTTGTTTTAGCTGATTTTCTCTACGCACAACAAGATCACTTACTTAATGCAATTGGTATTAATGACACGCGGGAGTAGGATATCGCTCTTATACTAAATCAACTTCAAAGTGCAGTTTTTAATATTTGAAAATTATCATTGATCGTATCGTCAAGTGTATTGGCAATATCGGGTAATGTTGACTCAAAAAAATCGCTAATACGCCGTCGAAACTCTTTAGTACTTGAAAAATATTGGCTATTTCTCGCATTTTTGTTCATTACCTTCCATAGCCGTTCTATTGGGTTTAAATTAGGACTATAGGGTGGTAAATAATGTAACTTGATATTGAGCTTTTCGGCTTCATCAATCACTATCTGATTACGGTGATAACCAGCACCATCAAGAACCATATGAAGCATACCGCTCGTCTGATAATTGGCTCTGACTTCATTTAAAAAATCAACGATAGATTCACCGTTGACTGTCTTATTATATTGCCTTATCACTGCTTCCTCTAAGTGACCCAATCGGATAGCTCCCACTACATTAATTCGTGTTCGACTTCCTGTGGTTTTAATGGGTTTATTTTCCCCTTTTTTAATCCAGCCTGCCGTGATTTTTGTCGCTTGTGTTGGATGAACAGCATCCATAAACAAGATTGGCTCATTAGGAGCCAGCGTTGATTTAAGCTGGTTATAATGTGCGATAAAAGCTGCTTGCTTTTCCTCATCAAAATTATGAGGAACGCCTTTGGGCTTTTTATAACTAAAGCCATGCTGATGTAACCATTTATTGAGACCAGGCACCGTGTATTTAATGTCGTACTCACTCTCAATATGATCAAGTATTTGATGGCTATGTAGGTAAGTTACTTCACACAGGTGTGCAATTAACTGTTGCGTTTGCTGATGATTAAGATAACTAGTAGAGCCGCCGCTGTTGATGGTTAATTTTTCACGACGAATGTAGTCATCAATATATCTAACAACTGACGTTTCGTGAATGCGTAACGCTTGAGCAATCATTGGCGAAGACCAGCCTTCGTCACGCAATAGAATAGCTTTAATTCGATCGCACTCACGCTTATCTCTCGCTTTTTTATGTCGAGATTCTAACGTTTCTTTTTGAATGTCGGTGAGAGCAATCTTTTTCATGTGACTATCATGATCTCATTAGCTAAAAAATCAAGCACTTTCAATGATCACGGGTATATACATTACGATAATAGTTGCCATAATTGGCTTGCCTCTTACCTTGGTTTGCTGATTTGCAAATCATTGCCAAACTGAGCCACCATACTGTTCAGTTAATCGTTAAAGAATTTAATAGGTTTTAAAAATTACTCCAGAAAACGTTTAAGGAAATTATTTGTTATCTAATTGATTATGTTCGTTTATTTTTATCGTTTTTTTAGTGCGGTAAGCTGTGTAATCTTTTTGTTAAACAATTTGTATTGAACACTTGTGTTCTTTAATATGTGCCCCATATCTATTTTTAGATACACAATAATAAAAGATTTAGGAATTTATAAATGACTTCTCCAATGAAAGCACTGAATGCTACAGATCATAAAAACGTAAAGATTAAACAAGAACTGCATATTGAAGGCACTAAGAATCAACAAGTATTACCATTATTAGTTCACGAATTTGCGAAAGCAGGTTCAGCGATGCCAGTTATCTTTATCCATCCAAGCGAAGAAGATAAGAAAGTTGTACAACCAGCCTCTTTATTAGGTTTAAAACCAGAAGAAAATCTATTTTATCAAGACGGTAAATGGGTTGGTGAATACTTACCAGCAGTTGTTACTCATCATCCTTTTGCGATGGTCCCAACACAGGGTGAAGAAAACCGCCTACAGATGCTAATCAATGAAAGCAGCCCATTAGTAAATGACGCTGACGGTGATGCATTGTTTGATGGCGAAGAGCAAACTGAGTATCTTAAGAAGCGCATGGAAACACTTTCTAATTACTTTAGCAGTATACAAGTAACTCGTGAATTCTGTGACTTTTTAGTTGAGAAAGACCTGTTAATTGAGCAAACGTTAACTGTAGAAATTAATGGCGAAAAAGTTCAATTAAACGGTTTGTTGCTAGTTGATGAGAAGAAATTAAACGAATTGTCAGACGAAGAGCATTTAGTACTTCGCAAGCGTGGTTTCTTAGCCCCTATCTATGCTCACTTAGGTTCATTACACCATGCAAATAGATTAGCAAAGCTACGTGCTGACGCTTAATTTTATTTGTGTATAAAAAAGGCCTTACATTGTAATAATGCCATTCGGTTAAACTTGCTTAGGCTTGTATCTCAACGGATACCGAGATGGAATGTAAAGTACTGAACGTGAAAACGTTCGGTGCTTTCTTTTGTCGGGCAGGATAAAATGTTTCACATCTTTCCTCATCAGTTGTAGTTTCTTTGGTATCGTCCCATTCGATGATAACGCTAGCGCTCTTATTTGAGTATCAATGATGCAAATTGCGGCGGTAAAACTTATCCTTGTCGGAGATACATCGGCTTCTTTAGCGATGGTAGCCATCTCTAGCCGAATGAGATTATAACCTAACAACACGCCCCACAGTTCTTGCCTAACCCCTTGTGGAAAACGGCTTCTCAAGGTTATTTCATTATTTAATTGGCTCGATTTTAATTCTCCAAAACCTTGCTCTATTTCCCATCGTTCCCAATAATACCAATTGCATTAAATATTTGCCCACTTGTACTTGTTAAAATTAACTAAAATGGCGTTGCTCTCAATCCTAATAGCCAGCTATTAGTCAATCGAGCGCCTTGTTTTAGCTGATTTTCTCTACGCACAACAAGATCACTTACTTAATGCAATTGGTATAAATTGACAATAACGTTTCCATTGGTGATGCTTCTGGATCTGTCAATGAGGTGATAAAACCTTTAATGTCTCCTTTAGGATGTTGATAGCAAATCATACGCGCCTGCCAAACATCTGGTAGGTTAGGATTATTCGCACGGGCTTGTGGTGAAACAGGCATTTCGATTAATAAATCATTCTCTGAAAAACGTTCGATGACCTCGTTGCGCATGCCTTGTTTTATACCAATTTGATTAAGTTTGTGATCTTGTTTTGTGAAGGAAAAACAAATGAAGGCAAGGCGCTTGATTGAGCAATAGCTGGCTATTGGGATTGAAAGCAACGCAACATTCATTTTATTTTAACCAGCAAAAGTGGGCAATAACTTTGTCAACTTGGTATTACAGGGGTTAACCAATGGGAGTTCACGCCAAACTGTTGCCAATACAATAATAGGTCAGCTGAAAAATAACACCGATCGAATAATGTAAGTGAATCGTCTGGTATGTCGGTTAGCAGTCGTTTTGCTAATGTAATTTCATCAACATCACACCTATCAAAGGCAGCACCTAGTAATACCATATATGGTATTACTCATTGAATAATAATAATTATAGTAAATTAAGGCTCTTGGAGGCTTCATGAATACAGTAGTTTCGACAAGCAAACCAAATCAATCAACGGTGATGCCGATGATTATCATTGGTGTGCTGTTTTTTATTTTTGGCTTTGTTACTTGGCTAAATGGTTCGTTAATTCCGTTCTTAAAAATAGTGTGTGAACTCAATGAGTTTCAGGCGCTTTTTGTAACATTTGCGTTCTATATAGCCTATACCGTTATGGCATTTCCTATGTCATTTTTGCTGAATAAAATTGGCTATAAAAATGGTATGGCAATAGGCCTTGCAATTATGGTTGCTGGCTCCCTTGCGTTTATTCCAGCTGCACAGACAGCTAACTATGCAATATTTTTATTCGCATTGTTCATATTAGGAACTGGATTAACAATTTTACAAACGGCCTCAAATCCTTATGTAGTCAAAATTGGGCCTGAGAAAAGTGCAGCAATGCGTATTTCGATTATGGGTCTGATTAACAAAGCGGCAGGTGTTGTTGTGCCTGTCGTATTCACCACTATGATTCTCGCCGACATGGGAGATGTGTCAGAGCAAGCGGTTGCTGCGATGGCTGAAGCGGAGCGTCAAGCAACGATTGAAGCATTGTCGAATAAACTGGTTGTACCCTATATTTACATGGCTATCGCTTTGACGTTTTTAATTGGTTTGGTGAAGTTTTCATCTTTACCTGAGCTCGATTTATCTCAAGATAGCGAAGGCAGTGAAGAGAAAGGAAGCGTATTTGACTTCCCTCAGGTTGTCTTGGGCGCTGTCGCATTATTTACCTACGTTGGTGTTGAAGTAATCGCTGGCGATACCATTGGCTTGTATGGCTCAGGATTAGGTGTTGCTAATTTTGCATCATTAACGTCTTATACCATGGTATTTATGGTTATTGGTTACATTATTGGTGTGACTTGTATTCCACGTTTTATTTCGCAACAACATGCGTTATTAGGTTCTGCAATTGCAGGATCGCTATGTATTCTCGGTGTGGTATTTAGCTCAACAACATCAACCTATATGGCAGACATTTTATGGGGTTGGTCAGGCATAGGTGTTGTTCCAAATTCAGTAACTTTTGTTGCGTTAATGGGGCTTGCACATGCGCTTGTATGGCCGTCATTGTGGCCATTAGCATTGGATGGTGTTGGTAAATTTACGTCGCAGGCATCAGCTCTACTGATTATGGGAATTTCGGGTGGTGCAATACTACCGCTGATATTTGGTAAAGTGGCGCATGTTATGGGTGATACACAAATTGCTTATTGGGTGGGATTACCGTGTTATTTATTTATCTTATTTTATGCCCTAAAGGGGCACAAAATTAAGTCTTGGAAATAGATTGCGTTATGCCACTTACACAATGCCTTTTACTGCATGGCGAATAGTGGCAACAATTTTTCTAACGCATTGCATACGCGAGTAATTCGGTCGAATGACTAGCGAAATTTTCCGTGTCGGTTGAGGCTCTGAAAATGGTAAGTATGCAATGTTGTTGGAGGTGCTAACGCCCATTGTTGCTAATGCTGGCAATAGCGTTATGCCAGCCCGATTGGCAACCATGTGTCTAAGCGTTTCTAAGCTGGTGGCTTGGAAACTGGCATCTTCTTTTGCGCCCGCAGAAAAACAATAACCCATCGCCTGATCCTTTAAGCAATGGCCATCTTCTAAGGTCAGAATATTGTGCTCATGTAAATGGTGTAAAGATAAATAGGTTTCATTATTGAGAGGATGGTTTTCTGGTGTGGCAAGTACCAGTGGCTCATCAAAGAGATCGTAACATTCAAATTTATTCATCTCTTCAAGGTAAGGTAAAACTAAAACATCTAGTTTGCCTTCATCGAGTTTTTGTAACAAAACCTTTGTCTGATTTTCATGAAGCAGAAATTGAATGTTTGGCAATTCTTTGGTGAGTGGCGCCATGACATGTGGCAATAAGTAAGGGGCTAATGTCGGTATTAGTCCCATATGAATATCACCAGCAAAAGGATCGAGTAAATTTTTTGCCTGACGCTCAAAATCTTGCGCGGCGTTTAACACTTTTCTAGCGTCCACCACGAGCTTTTCACCGGCTGGCGTTAACATAACATTATGGCGATGACGCTCTACAAGTTGGAGTCCGAGTTGCTCTTCCAGCTTCATTAACTGACCACTCAGCGTCGGTTGACTCACAAAACATGCTGCTGCGGCCTTACCAAAATGGCGATGTTGTTCGATCGCATCTAAATATTCTAAATCTCTTAATTTAATCATTGTCATCCACAATCGAAATTTGTATTTTTATTTGTCATTCCTATGGTAAACCAAATGGTTTGAATGGCGAAACACAATTTGTAACAGGAGAAAACTTGGGCTTTTGGTTAAAAATAGCTAGGTTGAATTATAAGCAATCAATGGAGACGATTATGCCGTTACCTGTTTTACTTGCTGGGGCAGTTGTTGGTGCTGTTCTAGCTCATGATAACCATAAATCCTATTTATGCCAGTTAGACAACGATAGAGATAATTCGCTTAAGCTTGAAACAGGACGTGAGCCTTCAGAACTATTGCCAAGCCCCAAGAATGTGTCAATGGTACCTGGCACAATCGTATGCTGTGAGGTATTTGACGCGTTTATTCATACCGGTGTCGTTATCGATGACAACACCATTGTTGAGCTTCATGGTAGTGGTTTAATTCGAGCTATTTCTAAAAAACGGTTTTTAGACGAACGCAGTGGCCAGTATATATTTGCAGCCTGTGATCGATTAGGTCGCCCATTAGTCTTTAGTCTAATACAGGAGCTTGCAAGCCAAGATATTTTTAATTATTACGAATACCATTTATTGAACGCTAATTGCTATCGCCATACGTGGCGATGGCTGACTGGTGAGGATATTGCAATAGAACGTTTTAAAGAATTTAATCAAAAACTATCTCAAAAAACAGGTTCAGAGATTTATTGGGATGTTGTTATTTAAGGCCTGATTATCCTGTTACTGTTGAATTTAACATTTATTTAACGTAAAAGGTATAGGAGGCATTAGCTACTTAAAGAAAAACAATAGATTTTTATTGCATTTTAGACCGATTTTACTGATTTCATCTAAGATGTAACGAAATGTTCATTTACATGTTGAGTGAATGTTGCGTAGCATGGTGTTAACAAAGGCAAGTATATGTCTTAACTAATTTTTATTTCTCATTTGAGAAAAAACAAGGAACTACGTATGTCAAATAACTACCAACGAAGTGCAATCGCACTTTTCGTGTCTACAGCGATTACGTCTGCGCCACTAATGGCTGCTGAGGATGATAAGAGCAAAAAAGATGCAGTAAAAAATGCAGAAAAAATCTCCGTAATTGGTACGCGTGCTGCACCACGCTCTGCTGCTGATTCAGCGGTGCCAGTTGATATTATTGATGGCGGTGAAATTGCTAACCAAGGTCCATCAGATATGGTGTCCTTGCTCCAAAATGTTGTTCCTTCTTTTAATGTAAATGACCAGCCAATCAATGACGGTTCGACGTTGGTTCGCCCTGCTAACCTACGTGGTTTAGCGTCTGACCATACGTTAATTCTAGTAAACGGTAAACGACGTCATCGTAGTGCTGTTATTACCTTTTTAGGTGGTGGTTTATCAGATGGTGCACAAGGCCCTGATTTGTCGGTTATTCCTTCTTCCGCTATTAAACAAGTTGATGTATTACGTGATGGTGCGGCAGCACAATACGGCTCAGACGCATTAGCAGGGGTAATGAACTTTACGCTTAAAAATGCCAGCGAAGGTGGCATGTTTGAAGTGAAATATGGTGAGTTCTATGAAGGTGATGGAGATGGCGTACAAATCTCTGGTAACTTAGGTTTACCACTTACTGAAAATGGCTTCGTAAATACTTCATTTGAATGGAAGCAATCTGATCCAACGAGTCGTAGTGTGCAGCGTGATGATGCCCAAGGCCTTATTGATGCTGGTAATACTCATGTCGCATCACCTGCTCAAGTATGGGGCGCGCCAGAATTTAAAGATGATTTAAAAATCTTTGTTAATGCAGGCCTAGATTTAGGTAACGACGCTGAAGCTTACCTCTTTGGTAACATCGCAAAGCGCGATGTAGAAGGTGGATTTTACTATCGTAACCCTCACACACGTGGTGGCGCTTATTCAAATGATGATGGAAAAACCTTGCTAGTAGGAGACCTAACACCTGACGATGGTATTAGCTGTCCTATTATTCCTATTACAACCGGTAACGTATTAACTCAGCAAAACTATATTGATGGCGTTCAGAATAATCCAAACTGTTTCTCGTTCAATGAAATGTTGCCAGGTGGTTTTACGCCGAAGTTTGGCGGTAAAGTGACAGATACATCATTGGTTTTTGGTACCAAAGGTGAGTTTGGCGATGAAGTTTTCTATGATGTGAGCTTTTCACATGGCCGTAATGAAGTAGATTACAAGTTAACAGGTTCTATTAATCCATCGTTAGGCCCTGATACGCCAACTGATTTTAGCCCTGGTAGCTATATTCAACAAGAAGATATGTTGAATCTTGATTTCTCGAAAGCGGTTGATGTTGGATACGATGAGCCAATGAATATCGCGGGTGGCTTTGAATATCGCAATGAATCTTATGAATCAATTGCAGGCGATCAAGAGTCATGGGAAATTGGACCATTAGCAGCGCAAGGTTTTGGTATTGGTTCAAATGGTTTCCCTGGTTTATCTGCACGTAGTGCCGGTAAAACTAGCAGAAACAGTGTTGCATTATATCTAGATACGGAAACTTATTTTACTGATGAATTTATGGTTGGGGCGGCTATTCGTTTTGAAGACTTCTCCGATTTCGGTAACACCACTAAAGGTAAATTATCTACACGTTGGGAGTTTGTAGAAGATTGGGCATTGCGTGGCGCAGTAAGTACAGGCTTTAAAGCGCCAACAATTGGTCAAACGACAGTGCGTAATGTAACAACGGCTTTTGGTACTGATGGTGCACTAATTGATCGTGCGACGTTGCCACCAACGCATCCAATTTCGGTTCAAAAGGGTGGTACGACGTTAACACCTGAAGAGTCGACTAGTTACAGTGTTGGTTTAGTGGGTGAATTTGAAAGTGGCGTTTTCTTAACTATCGATTACTTCAACATTGAAGTAACGGACCGTATTTCTACGACCTCAGGTATTAAACTAACCGATCAAGATCGTGCTGATTTAGTGGCTTCTGGTGTTACTGACGCGTCAAGCTTTACAGAAATCTCATACTTTACTAATGATTTTGATACCACGACACAAGGTGTTGATATCGTAGCAAGTTATGATATGGAAATGTTTGGTGGCGATACTAAATTCTCATTTGCGTATAACTGGACACAAACTGTTGTGGATAGAGCATCAGATAATATCTCTGATGAACGTATTAAGATGTTAGAAGATAATTTACCAGCCTTACGTTACAACTTAACGGCTAATCACACTAATGGCGATTGGAGAATGTTGGCGCGCGTGCGTTACGCAGGTGCTATCTATGAAGATCATTTAGATTCAGGTTTACCATTTAACGTAGGCTCTGAAGTAGTATTTGATGCTGAAGTTGCTTACACCGTGGACGAAAACTGGAAGCTAACAGTCGGAGCGACAAACTTATTTGACGAGACGCCTGATGAAATCACGCCATACGATAATGAGATTGCAGGTTCACTATACCCAACGACTTCACCTATCGGTATTAACGGTGGTTATTACTACATGAAAGCAACTTACAACTTCTAGTAAATTGCTGACAATAAAAAGCGCCGCTATCGGATGATAGCGGCGCTTTTTTTGTGTTATTTCGCTTATTATTTAGCTGGCATACGAATGGCAGCATCTAGGCGAATTGTTTCACCATTGATGTAGCTATTTTCAATCATATGAATGGCCAGTTGGCCAAATTCACTTGGGTAACCCATGCGTTTAGGGAATTGGATGTTAGCCACTAGTGACTCTTGAACGTTATCTGGCATGCCCAGTAATAACGGCGTGCCCATAATACCCGGTGCAATCGTGTTAACACGAATGCCAGAGCGTGCTAAATCACGTGCCATTGGCAATGTCATGCCAACAATTCCACTTTTACTCGCCGCATAGGCCGCTTGGCCCATTTGACCTTCATAAGCCGCCACTGATGCGGTATTAATAATAATACCGCGCTCTTGACTGTCGCCTGCAGGTTCATTGGTGGCCATCATCTGTGCAGCAACGCGTGCTACGTTGAATGAACCGATAAGGTTAATGTTAATTGTCTTTGCAAATGCATCTAATGGTTGAGCTTGACCTTCACGATCTAACACTTTCTTAGCGGGTGCAATACCAGCACAGTTAATACAAATATCGACGCGACTAAATTTAGCCATAATCTGCTGGAAAGCAGCTTCCACTGATGTGTCACTCGTTACATCTGTTTTAATAAACAGCGCATTGTCGGCGCCCAACGTGTTAACAGCCTCAGCACCAGCTTTTTCGTTAACGTCTAAGATCGCAACCTTGATGCCGCTTTTCACTAATTCATCAACTGTTGCACGGCCTAGGCCTGAGGCACCGCCAGTTACAACGGCAATTTTATTGGTAGTTTCCATAATAATCTCTAATTAACTTTGTAGTTTGTCACGAGCGATAATAACGCGCTGAATTTCACTCGTACCTTCATAAATAGCTGTTAGGCGAACATCGCGAACAAAACGTTCTACTGGGTATTCTTTAATATAACCTGCGCCGCCTAAACATTGTAATGCAGTATAACAAGCATCATTTGCTTTCTCTGAGGCAAAAAGTTTTGCCATTGAAGCGGCGGTGCCAAATGGTAAGCCTTGATCTTTATTATATGCCGCTTGGAGTAACAATAAGCGGGAGGCTTCTAATTCAGTATAACGGTCGCTCACCATAAATTGTAAGCCTTGGAATTTCGATAATTCTTGGCCAAATTGCTTACGCTCTTTGATGTAGTCACTTGCATAATCCATGGCTTCTAAGCCAATACCTAACGCTAATGAGCCAATACCAATACGGCCACCGGCAAGTTCACCGATTGCAATTTTAAAGCCTTTATTTAGTTCGCCCATTAACGCCGACTTAGGGATAACACAGTCATTAAAGCTTACTTCACAGGTAGAAGAAGCACGTTGTCCCATTTTATCTTCTGGTTTGGCGATATTCATGCCCGGAGTATTTGCGTCGATTAGGAAGCAACTAATACCTTTGCCGCGAGGTGCATTAGGATCTGTGACCGCCCACACCACAAATACGCCCGCAAATTTAGCTGAGGTGATGAAGATTTTACTGCCGTTTACAATGTAGTTGTCACCGTCTTCAACGGCAATAGTGCGCATTGCAGAAGGATCTGAACCAGCACTAGGTTCTGTTAAACAAAAGGCTCCTGCTAAGAATTCACCAGTACAAAATTTAGGTAAATAATGTGCTTTTTGCTCTTCATTGCCCACCGCTTGAATTACTTCAGCAACCATATTCGTTACAGACGTTGCTGTTGCAGTAGAAGCACAACCACGAGCAATTTCAGTGACTGCTAATGAAAAAGCAACCGTACTACCACCAATTCCGCCATATTGTTCTTGCACGGTCATTCCCATGAAACCAAGTTCAGCTAACTCTTTGATTTGCGATATATATAACTCGTAATCGCCTTCGTCAAGTTTTTGGGCATTGGGCTTGAGTTGGTTTTCTGAGAACTGACTAGCGGTTTCGCGAATCATTTGCTCTTCTTCGGTGAATTCAAATTGCATGGCAAGATCCTTGTAATAATAATTTTTAGCTATTGTTGTAGAAAATAAACAAAAATAACAGGACATCAATTGGCAACTAGATCACATTATCGCTCACAGTTTAAAGTTAAATACGTTTAAATTAGTCGGTGAATCATCTGGCAATTCAGCCCAAAAGTGTGACTTAAGTCTCTAAAAATAAAGGGTAAGTGAATTGAATATCATATGCTTATATTGTTTAAAGCACCGTTAAACGAAAAGTTACAATTACGACATGACACAATCTAAATGATGTGGAATGCTAGGTGCGAAAAATATGTACAGATCGCAACTCTACTGCGTCTTTGGACGGGGAACTCACACACTTAGTTTTATAAGTATTGTTTAAGGAATTACCATGAAAAGAACAAATAAAACTGCACTTTCAGCTCATATCTCAACGATGTTTAGTCGAAAAATACTACCACTATCAATTCTTACAGCGTCAGGCGCTTTTGTGTCAACGACGGCAATAGCTGCTGAAAAAGAAGCTACCAAGGATGTTGAGAAAATCATTGTGACTGGTTCGCGCCGAAATGATCGTACTGTTTCTGAAAGCAGCGTTCCGGTGGATATTATTAATATTGAGGATATGGTGACTACGGGGCAAATGGAAGTTAGCCAGGTCTTAACAACATTGATCCCAAGTTTTAACTACCCAAACCCTTCTATTGCTGATGGTACAGATCATGCTCGCCCAGCAGTGTTGCGTGGATTAGCGCCAGATCATACGTTAGTTCTTATCAATGGTAAGCGTCGTCATAGCTCGGCGCTACTTAACCTAAATGGTACTGTTGGCCGTGGTTCAACCGCTGTTGATTTAAATACAATTCCAACATCTGCAATCAAGTCGATTGAAGTATTGCGTGATGGCGCCGCAGCACAATATGGCTCAGATGCCATTGCTGGCGTTATCAATATTATCTTAAAAGATGAAGTAGGCGGCAGCCTAAGCGCCACTTACGGTGAGTACAATACACAAATGGCGGGTGTACCGCAGCTAAATAATGTATCTGTTGGTAGCGATGGTAACCTTGCGTTTGATACTGGCAGTGATCGCGAGCGCACTGATGGCGGCATTGCTACCATTGCTGGTGATTGGGGATTAGAGTTAGGTGAAGCTGGTTTCCTAAATCTTGCGTTTGAATCGCGTAAACGTGACCCGTCAATTCGTTCTGGTTTCGACCCACGTGAGCAATACGCACGTATCGATGATGGCAGTGAAAACGGTGCATTAGATCCTCGTGAATTGTCTTTTGATCGTTATAACCATAAATGGGGTAAAGCAAAAGTAGAAGACTTAAGTATCTTCTTTAATATGGGTTACAACTTATCGGAAACAACTGAATTGTATGCTTTTGGTAGCTTTTCTGAGCGTGAAGGCCTATCCGCTGGTTTCTATCGACGCGCTAAAGACAGCCGAAATGTTCAAGAGATTTACCCTGATGGCTTCTTGCCACACATTGCGTCAGATGTAACAGATACTGCGTTTAACATTGGTGTCAAAGGTGAAACTAACGATTGGAACTGGGATTTAAGCGCCAACATTGGTAAAAATGACTTTGGCTTTGGTGTTGAAAATTCGTTAAATACATCATTAGGTGCAACGAGTCCGACAGAGTTTGATAATGGTAACTTAGTGTATGAGCAGATTGTTACAAACGCTGCTGCTAATACGATGCAAGACTGGGGACTAAATAATGAAGTATTTGTTGCTTTAGGCTTTGAATATCGTCAAGAAAAATACCAAATTAAAGCCGGTGAAGAAGCGTCTTACGTTACTAAGTTAGACGGTGAAGGTAATCCGGTTGCTGCTGGTGGCGCACAAGTATTACCTGGTTTCTCGCCAGCGAGTGCAGTAGAAGATAGTCGTCACAACTATGCCGTTTATGTTGAGTTAGACACTGATGTGAATGACGATTTCAATATTTCATACGCTGGTCGCTTTGAAGATTACAGTGATTTTGGCTCTACTTTCACCAGTAAAATAGCGGGTCGTTATGCTGTGAGTGATGAGCTATCTTTCCGTGGTGCAATTAGCACAGGATTTAGAGCACCATCATTAGCACAAACTAGTTATAAATCTATTGCTACTGTTTTTGTTGACGGTGTGCCAAATGAAGTTGGTTTATTCCCAGTTGACGAGCCTGCGGCAGTGGCTTTAGGCGCTAAGCCGTTAGATGCTGAAGAGTCAGTGAACTCAACTATCGGTTTTGTTTACGAATATGACGATTTTAATCTAACCGTCGATGCTTATCATATCAGTATTGACGATCGTATCGTGCTATCTGAAAACTTGTCAGGTGATGCCGTTGTCGATATTTTAAAATCAGCAGGTGAGCTAAACACAACGCGTGCACGTTACTTTACCAACGCTATTGATACGACAACTAAGGGCATCGATATTGTCGCAACTTATGACTATGATCTTGACGATTACGGTTCATTGCGTTTAAGTGCTGCACTTAACTTTAATGACACTGAAGTGACTCATGTTAAAGATAATCCATCTGAGCTATCTGCATTAGGTGACAGCTATCAAGTATTTTCAGAACGTGAAATTACCCGCTTTGAAATTGGAACGCCAAAGAGTAAGTACAACCTAGCGGCAATGTGGAAATACGAAGGTATAGCAGTAAACTTACGTGCTACACGTTATGGTGAGGTTGTTGATGCGTCAAGTAACCCAGATAATCACGAAGTGGTAGCACCAAAATGGATTACAGATATCGATGCGAGTTATCAATTGACGGAATCAATCAATGTTGCGATAGGTGTGAACAATCTATTTGATCAGTACCCGCAAGATACAGTGAGCAATGTAGGTCAAAGTACCTTTAATCAGATCTTCCCATACTCAGGCTTCTCTGCATATGGTGCTGACGGTCGCTTTGTATATGCACGAGCTACCTATAAATTCTAATTAGCTTATTGCTCGAATTAAGGTCGTCTGCGGACGACCTTTTTTATGCGTGTAATAATTTGAATACAAACCTGTTAGATGTAACAATATCGCTCAGTAATCTGGGGGAATAATGGCAACTATTGGACATTACTACATAAAATCATGCATTAGTGCTGCAATTTTTAAAGGCGTAGACACTAAAGCGCTCATGATGATGGCGGGTATTGCCCCTAGTGCGATTAAGAATAAGCAGCGGATCACCGATCATTGTATGGGCTTATTGCTCAACTCATTAATCCAACACACCCAAGATGCATTTTTTGGGTTTTCTAAAACGCCAGTCACACCAAAATTTTATCAGATGCTACTTAAGAGTGTTGCCTTGAGTAAAAATGTTGAGCAAGCTATTGAAACCTTGCAAACGGCATTATCGCTCGCTGGATGTCAGCTTGAAATGACACGTGATGATGAGAAAATCAGTTTAACGTTAACTCATCAGCATGATGATCCAGCACATTTTTTGCAGGAATATTTAATGGTGTTTGTGCATCGGTTGCTTTGTTGGCTTGCCAACAAGACAATTGCGCTCAATGGCGCCAGTGTTGCCTATGAACCTGAAGACTATCAAACAGAATTTGCGCTGTTATTTCGATGTGAAACGCTGACCAATCAAGCGCAGAATGCAATTTTCTTTGATGCTCAGATTTTGGATTGGCCTGTGTTGCAAGAGCCAGACAATATCTATCGAATTATCGATCAATTCCCTTTGATTGTGTTGCGCTTTCCTGAATCAGATAATGCCTTAGACCAACGGGTTTATCGTCTGATAAAGCGCTATTTCAATACGCACAATAACCTGCCAGATGCTAATTATATTGCTGATGCGTTAAGTATGAGCAGTGCAACATTAAGACGCCAACTTGGTGAATTAGAAACGAGTTTTTCTCAATTGAAAACCGAATTTAGGCAAGAGCAGGCGATGCGTTTATTACGTCACCCACAAAATACCATTGAAGCCATTGCAACCCAGCTCGATTACAGTGAAGCAAGGGCTTTTTCAAGAGTGTTTAAGCAATGGACTGAACTGACTCCCTCACAATATCGCCAGCTGTTTTTACCTTAGAAAAACTTAGAAAACATGATACGAACACTCAAGCTAGAGTCACCATCGGTAAGGGGACTATCGCTAATGCTTGAGTCATACCATGTGTTCTCGATGCCTAGTGTTGTAATGCCATTAAAAAATATTGGGGTCATCACTGACAGTCCCAACGTCTTATTAAGGGCACTCTTGCCGTCGTATTGATGACGAGAATTTGTGGCTTCATGCGCTCGAACGCCGTAATAATAGTCGACATGATTTGCATCAACGTAACTCAACCCGACGCTTGGTTCTATAAATACAGGCCCAAATCGCATCATCTTGCCAAGAGTTGACTTGATCTCCAAGCCATCTGATTTTCCAAGAATATCTCTCATAATAGATGTATCTACTTTCCAATCGTTTTGTTGGTAGGTAAGTCCTAACCCTGCATCTATTGACAGTTTTCGCTCGTCCATACCATTGAAAAAATCAGCATCATCTTGTTCGAACCCGCCAAAACGCGGTGCCGCTTTGAGAGATAACTTTAAGGACTCGTTTTGCCATGCGTGATAACTGACAAATGGGCCAAATGCGCTAAATTTTTCGCCGCGATAGCCAATAATTGGCAGCGGAATCACAGGCAAATCATAGTCTTTATAAATGCCATTATTGACGCCGATTCCTAAGCCGTAAATGAAGCCATATTTTTCTATATGCTGACGATTGTTGTCGTTTGGACTTTGCGTGTCCTTAGCTGCCGCCGAAAAGCAAAACGTAGTGGCAATAATGCTAGCGAGTGTGGCGTACCTTAGTTTCATTGAATTTATCCAAATGTGTCGTGTGTAGCGTACGAGATATTACGCCGCCTTTAGTTCACTAGCATTACAATTCTTTACAATTTGTATGATTAACAGACGGTTGAAGATTCACTAGTGAATGTTATATTCAGTACCATTATCTGAAGCTAATGTAAAAGAATGACAAATTGATGATGCGCAATGAGCAGGTGATTTCACAGCAAATGACGTGGTGGTTGGAGCGAGAACCTTCGCTTCTGGATAAGCTTATTGGGGATTTACAAGAGCGTTTTGATTCACTGCCTGTTACGGATTTGCTAATGCGCGAATGCTTAAATTTCTTATTTATTGCTGGCACTGCCGAACAAGATCAACCACGTGAAAAATTTACACCGAGCTTGATTGTTGATGAGGTTTGGCACTGTTTGATTTTACATACCCAAAGCTACGCACTGTTTTGTCAGCAATTTTATGGCGATTTTATCCATCACCACCCGGGCGGAGATGAGCAAGACAACTTACGTCAGCTTCAAAAAACTATGTATGCATTACAGCAACACTTTGGGCCGATTGAATTAACTGTTTGGCCAACTGATGCAGTATTAGATATCACAGGACAATGCAGTAGTTGTGACACTTAAATAAACGGAGTAACTATGATTTTTGAATCAAAGATTGATTTACACTTACAGCGCGACAGTGAATTGGCGCGTAAGAAACCAACTAAAATATTTGCGAAGTTTTTGTATGCATTAACAAGCGGTAACTATGGCGAGCTTAAAGAGCAGCAGTTGTTTACCGCGGTCGCTATTATGCAAGAGCTCAATAAAGTGATGATTAACAAAGGCATCACTAATCTTCAATTACTTGAAGTTGATGATGTTGTTTATTACGAAGATTTAGATAATAAAGACAATGATCTGGCAGAAGGAATGATGAACATTTCGATGAAGCGAGATCATATTACCGCACCAGAATTTAAACATATGGCATTGACGTTATCTCATCCCAAAGATGATATTGAATATTTTATTGAGATTGATATTTCTCGAATACACACACCTAATCAAGCACCAATTAATATCAAAATATATGGGTATATTGACGCTTTTAAGATGGCAGAAGACGAATCAGAAGATGGATTGAAAGAGCGATTAAATCAGCATTTTTCTAGTCAAGATAAGTACGATGAAATGGTGCGTCGCTATCGAAGTCAGTTTGATTCGTTTGTTTCTGGTCTTAATTTTGCGCTAAATGCACAATTACGAGTGAAGGAAGCGCCTGTTGAAACAAGCAATGTGATTGTTCGTCCAGAGCACAAAGCTAGGGCGTGGGATGATAACTCGCGAGTACGCCGACGTCATTATCGTCACGCAGATAGTAACGCGATGATTTACCCACTAATTTGGATGTCGTTAATGGATAATCATCATATTCATCCTGAAAATGTCACTATTGAATCGCCAGATGGCAGTGAACTTGGTGTTGTTGAAGAAATGGTTGATGGCGACGCGATTGATCCGCTATTTAATGAGAATATTCCTGTCGAAGAAGCCGTTGCAAGTTCAGAATTTAGTGAGCCAGCAATGAGTATCGACGATACAAAATCTGATAGTAGTTGGTTAAGCGATATGAGTGACTTCGATTCTTCTGATAGCGGCTCATCATGTAGCAGCTGCTCGTCATGCAGTAGCTGTTCTTCTTAACGATTAGATTTTGATGATATAGCCTTCTGGCAGAAGGCTATAAAGACTAGATAACGTCGGCAGTCGTTTGGCTAAGAAAAATATAACCACTGCCACGGACTGTCTGAATGTGGCTTGTATCATCAATCTCGCCAAGTTTCTTCCTAATATCATTAATTGCATTAAGTAAGTGATCTTGTTGTGCGTAGAGAAAATCAGCTAAAACAAGGCGCTCGATTGACTAATAGCTGGCTATTAGGATTGAGAGCAACGCCATTTTAGTTAATTTTAACAAGTACAAGTGGGCAAATATTTAATGCAATTGGTATAATGCGGTCGATGATAAATGGTGAAGCCCATACGCCAGTGTTGTCGCGAACAACCATTACGTATTGTGATGCAAAGGAGTAGTTGATTTCATCAGAGGTATATAACACATCACTACTGCCATTGGCGGTAATGTAAAAAATGTAATCATCTTGATCATATCTAACGTTTTCAGAAAGTTGACCATACGCCGCTTGGCTTATTAAAGTCGCTTCGTTAAATGTTTCATCTGATTTTGATAAATACACGTCAACCGTGGACACTGTTTGATGAATATTCAATACACGCATATTAAATAGATCATCATCGGTGTCATCCTCATCATCAATCACTGGAATATCAAATATGAGGATTTTTGGATCTGTAATATCCTGAGTTAAGACGACAAATTTTATTTCGTCGCTACTGACCGTTAGTGCGCTTTCATAGACTTTTGTTAGATCATCGCGTGCGATGCTGTCATCACTTTGCCATGCAAGCTCCATGGTATAAGTGTTGGTTTCAACGAGTTTGTCGCCACCAATTTGACCAAAACTGACACCATTGTAAGTTTGTTCAAAATAATCGGTACCATCATCGTCAAGATCTTCGTCAATGGTTAAGAATATAGCTGGTGCGTTAGGTGAGGCATTATACAGCGTGACGTAGCCTTCGCCTGATGAATCGCTATCGCCGCCGCAGGCACTTAGTCCTGTAATCATAAGCGCTGGTATAGCTAGCGACTTAAGTGAATATAGTGGACTGTTATTTGGCATTTTTAGTGCTTCATTTAATGTAATGAGGTTTGCTATAAACAAACGCTTTAATTGTTTTAAGTTATTTGGCGTAATCGATTAACGCAGCAATAGAGCGTGATTTTATAGATAGGTTTCAAATAGGAGACGATGTTTTCAATACTTTGCAAATGCTTACATTTCCTTACATTCGCAACTTTAATATCTGGTTGATGTGCTGGTGGGTGTTATTAAGAAAGATAGTCGTGTGGGCCCTTAAGAAACCTAAGGGCTTGATAGGCTTGTTTACATTCAGTCGATGACTTTTCTAAAAGTAAGGAGCCGGTTATTGGCTGGCATTTGTTCGTCATCAAGTAAATGTAGGTTTGCTTTGGCGGCTAACTCGGTTATCCATTCAATATCACGAATGCCGCTGTTTGAATCTCTATCTTTTAACCAGCTATCGAATTGTCGATTACTGTCACTAGTAAATTTGCTGGCATAATTAAATGGACCGTAAATGATAACCAAGCCGTTAATGTTAACTGTGTTTTTGATGGCAGCAAAAAAAGCGGTGACTAGCTCGGCGCTAACAATATGTAATGTGTTGGCCGTATAAATGACATCACATTGAGAAATTGGCCAGGGTTTACTTAAATCTAAACACAGCGGTGGCTTAATATTTGAAAGCCCGCTGTCGTTAATCCATTGCTTAATGCCTTGATGATTCACAGTTAGATCTGTCGTATGCCACGTTAAATCAGGCAAAGCGTTGGCGAAATGAACCGCGTGTTGACCTGTCCCTGAGCCTATTTCAACGACATCCTGAAAAGACGTTAATAATGGCTTTAATTTATCTAAAATAGGCTGTTTATTATTGTCGCAAGATTGTGAGTGTGGTTTATTCATTGTTGAAATCTGGTTTAGATCCGATTGTTTGAGTATAAAGAGGCTAAGGAATAATCGCTACCTTTTGCTAAATCTGTGCTTCGGGCTATACTGTCGGCGTCCTTTCAAATTAAGAACAAAAACAATGAAAAAAATATTGTGTCTAGCGATGGTTTCCGTCGCTGTTTTAGCTGGCTGTAATGATTCTAAGCCACAAACAAAAAAAGAGATTGCTGTAAACGACGCTGTTGCCATTACTGCGAGTTACGACAGCATTGACGCACAGCAACTTGCTGAGCATGTAAAAGTGCTAGCGTCTGACGAATTTGGCGGTCGTTCGCCATCAAGTGAAGGTGAGAAACTAACTCTTGAATACTTAACCAAAGAATTTAAAGCCTTGGGTTTTGAGCCGGGGAACGGCGATAGCTATTTGCAAGAAGTTCCATTGGTATCGATTGAAGCGTCTCCTGACATGACATTGTCAATTGGCGGAAAAGAGTATCAATATGGCTCTGACATGGTGATTGGTACTAGCCAAATCGTTGAAGAAATTGGCATTAAAGACTCACCGTTAGTTTTCGTTGGTTACGGTGTGAATGCCCCTGAATATAACTGGAATGATTACGATGGTATTGACGTAAAAGGCAAGACTGTTGTTATTTTGGTGAATGATCCTGGTTATGCAACGAAAAACCCAGAGCAGTTTACTGGTGAAGCAATGACTTATTACGGTCGTTGGACTTATAAATATGAAGAAGCAAGCCGTCAAGGCGCTGCTGGCGCTATTATCGTCCATGAAACTGCGCCAGCATCTTATGGCTGGAATGTGGTCAAGAATTCATGGTCTGGTGAACAATTTGGTTTTCAACGTGATGATTTAAATAAAGATCGCGTTAAGGTCGAAGGCTGGGTAAACAGTGATGTTGCAAAAGAGTTATTTGCAAAAGCTGGCTTAGATTTCGACGTGGCTAAACAAGAAGCTGCAAAGGGTGCATACCACGTTGCTATGGGCGATTTAACGGCGTCAGTTGATGTTAAAAATACCATTAATACCTCGGTCTCTAACAACTTTATCGCGACACTTCCTGGCCGTACTAAAGCCGATGAACACATCATTTATACCGCGCATTGGGATCATCTAGGTACGGACAAAAGCTTAGATGGTGATCAAATTTACAATGGTGCTGTAGATAATGCGACAGGTACTGCGGCGTTAATTGAAGTGGCTGAAGCTTTTGCTAAATTGCCAGTGCGTCCGGAGCGCTCAATCACTATGTTAGCGGTAACGGCTGAAGAGCAGGGGTTATTAGGCTCGAAATTCTATGCTGCAAATCCAATTATCGCGCCAGCGAAAACAGTTGCTGATATCAATATGGATGCATTAGATGTGGTTGGTCGTAGTGTTGATGTAGCTGTTTATGGTTTAGGTCAATCTGAATTGGATAACTTCCTTGAAGCAGCTGTGAAAAAACAAGGCCGAGTGATTTCTGGTGATCCACGTCCAGCGGCGGGTATTTATTACCGTTCAGATCACTTCGCATTCGCCAATGTGGGCATTCCTGCGCTTTATGCTAAAAGCGGTAAGAAACCCGTAGATGAGGCGACGGCTAAATTACGTGCTGAATTAGGTCCTAAATTGGGCAAGTGTTACCACGGTTTATGTGATGAATACAACGAGCAGTGGGATCTATCAGGCGCTGTTGAAGACATGCAGGCGTTCTTCGAAGTGGGCTATGAATTATCGAAAGAAAATGTATGGCCTAAGTGGAGTGAAAAATCAGAATTTAAGCGTTAATTTTTAACGTTAAACCGCAATACAGCCTCATCGTTTGATGGGGCTTTTGGTTTTATAAACCCAATAAAGTCAATTATAAAATGCGACATCTTCATTGATCTAAAGCAATATCACAGGGGCCTTACCACTTATAATTTAGAGCAGTAACTCAGGATTATATTTGTCATGGTCTATAAAAAGATTTCTGTTGGCTTTTGCGCCATAGTCGTCGTTGTCATTGCGTTAGGCGTTAGTTCTCAACGGCAGTTAACTGGTATTGCTAACGACATGGATAGTCTCTATAAGCACCCTTTTGCTGTGTCGAATGGGCAGTATCTCGAGTGGCTACTCATGAGCAGGCGGCACTTAGAGATTTTGACATCATTTTTGAGCTGTTTTTGGGGCAGCAGGCACAAATAAATAAAACCTATCAACGTTTTGTCGATTGGCAGCCGATACGTAATGAGGTGATCAATCTCGTGCGTGAAGGAAAACAACAGCGAGCGTCAGCAATTACCACGGGCAAGGGTGCATCTCACGTTGCCAAATTGAATAGGGAAGTGGGCGCACTCGTCGAATTTGCGTATAACAAGGCGCAACAGTTCCATAGCAGCGCGAAAATGAGAAAAGAACAGGCATTGCTTACTAATTACGGCATTTCAATTATGGCGGTAATTCTAGTCGCTCTGTTCTCAATCTATGTTGTACGCAGTTTACGTGCAGCAAATAAAGATCGGATCCGTCGCAATCATTTTATCGATCAACAAATTATGATGGCAACTATCGATAAGTCTGGCAATGTGATTGATGCCAGCAATGCATTATGTCGATTTTTAGGGGGTGTTAAATCAGATCTCATTGGAAAGCATAGCCAGTTTTTTGATAATTCACCTCAAGGTGAGCAACTCACGAAAGGTATTTTACGTGTCGTTTCTACTGGTATGGAATGGACTGGTGAAATACAGCATTCTAATTCAGAGCGTCAAATATTTTGGGCGTATTCATCGGTACTGCCAAACTTTAATGAAAATTATAAAATTGTTGATTACACCAATATTCTCAATGACGTAACCAACAAAAAATTGTCGATTGTAGATAAGTTAACAGCGCTGCCTAATCGCCGAAGTTATGACGAGATATTGAGTAAAGAGTTACGGTTGGCTAAGCGTCATGATTACAATATTACATTAGCTATCATCGATATTGATTTCTTTAAGAAATTTAATGATCGCTATGGTCATCCTCAAGGAGACATTGCATTGCAGCGTGTGGCAACCAAATTGATGGAGTGCCTTAAACGACCTAGTGATTATGTTTTCCGCATCGGTGGTGAAGAATTCGCACTGGTTTTCTCACGCGCTACTATCGCTGAAAGCCAGCTATTTTTAGATAAATTACGCACTAGCATTGAATATCTACACATTGAGCATGGTGAAAGTAATATCAGTGACTATCTTACTATTTCAATTGGTGGTTATGTCTTAATGCCGCCGGAAATATGCGATTCTCAAGCATTTTATGTAGAAGCTGACAAAGCCCTTTACGAAGCTAAAAAACAACGAAATTTTGCTGTTGTTACTGGCACACAAAAGATCAACAGACCCTAATGATGAAGAGTGGGCACCCGCTTATAAAGATTTAATTGATGCGTTAAGTCATGCGAGTGATGATATGGAAAAAAGCAATGCGCTTTACCAATTAGCCAAAGTTGCAGTGAAGTCTGGTGCAAATATTAAACAAGCAATTGGACAGGTTACGCAGTTAATGACTATAGAGGAACATCGTTATCTACAATGGGGAAATTTACGTCTAGCACAGCTTTACGTTGCAGATAATGATTTACTCAAAGCAAAATCAACCCTTAAGCTGGTGGACGGCAGTGATGATGACGATTTGGAAGATGAAATGAAGCGCCTTAAAAAGCGTATTAAGAAGCTTAGTAAGTAACTTCCAATCAAAAAACCGCTGAATTCAGCGGTATTTAGCTAGCCTAGACTTAGGCCAACGTGCTGTATTTTTCGTGAAGATTGGAAAGTAGCTGATCTTCTAATTCAAAGCGCTGCTCTAATCCTTCGATAAGTGTTGATAAGTGGGTATCAAACTTATTGAAAACATGCTCGTTATCAGCATACTTTTCAGTAAATTCTAATGCCATCTCCGTCGACACACTGATTTTGGGAATAAGTTCGTCCACATGAAATATGCTACTTTCACCATGAATTTCACAGGCGGAAACCACTTCACGATAAACTTCGAAATGTCCTGTCGATACGTAATCGACTAACCTGTTGCAAAACTCGCTGATTTCTTCATCTTTTGGAAGTTGATGAGCATTTTCTTCATAAGGGGGGATGCCGGCAATTTGGCAATAAGTGACAATAAGCTCTTGGCGTTTATTCAGCCAAGTATCAATTAAAAGATTAGAACCGCCCCATTGTTGACGTGCTTGTTTTACTTTTTCTAACATGAAACGTCTCCTGTGTGATTTCCGTAGTATTAAAGTTAAGATATGCAGCCTGTGAAAGCAATCATTATCAGTGCATTTTTTCTGATTGATGGCATGATAAAGTGCATAACAAATCGTGATATCGATGAATTAACATTCTAAAGAGTCCCATGAAAAAAATTAAACGCTTGAATTCAACTCGTCCTGCATTATGGTTTTTTTGCCAGCAAGACACATTTTGGATTCTCGATAACGAGCAATTACCTAAACAACAACTAGATTCTTTAGGATTGATTTTCGATCCGCAGGCGCCAAAGTTTTTATTGGGATATCATCAATCATTGCCGTGTATTCTAGTTGATTTGCAACATCAAACTATTGATTTACCGCAAGGTCAGTGGCGTGGATTACGTGACATCATGTTGTCTTCTGACGAGATACTCAGTGCCTTACTTGGACGAGCATGGCAAGTTGCCAATTTTGTACGAACCCATCAATTTTGTGGTCAGTGCGGCCAACGAATGATGACAATTCACTGGGAAGTTGCTGCGCAATGTCGTTCATGTGGGCACCGTGCTTATCCACGTATTTCGCCAGCGGTCATTATGGCTGTCATTAAAGATGGCCAGATATTACTCGCAAAAAACAAACGCAATAAGGGTGAAATCTATTCGGTATTGGCCGGCTTTGTTGAAGTTGGTGAAACATTAGAACAAACGGTTATTCGTGAAGTAAAAGAAGAAACCAATATTACGGTTAAGAATGTCCGTTACTTTGGCTCTCAACCGTGGCCATTTCCCCATAATATCATGGTGGCGTATCTCGCTGATTGGGACAGTGGCGACATCCAAATTGATCCGCACGAGCTCATTGCTGCTGATTGGTTTGAACGTGATAATTTACCCGAAATTCCAGGCAAACATAGTATTGCACGGCAACTGATTGATCATGTGTTAAGTGATTAGTTATCGGCTCTGTTAGTTAATTAGGCAGAGCCGTGATTATCTTTGGTTGATTCTATTTTTTGTGCTCTTGTTTTAGCTGATTTTCTCTACGCACAACAAGATCACTTACTTAATGCAATTGGTATGATTGATCACTTGGCGCTCGACCATTCGGGTAACGCGGCGTTTCATGCTGTGTATACTCTTGGTTAATTTTTCTTCTTGCCATGCCAAAACGGCCGGTGAGTATGTCGTTAAAATAAATGACTTCTTGAAAACTGATACCGTATGCTTTTACATTTTTTGTGTAGTTTGAACGTAAAACAGGATCTAACTCTTCAAAACGTTTATTAGTCCAGTTTGGGTTTCTGATATCTAGAATGTACGGTAGTTTTCCTTGGTAAGTGACATTGCCATCTTTATCTTTTTGACGGTAATCTGCATCCCAAATCGACCAACTCTTTGAATCCACATCGCGGTTTTCATAGTTGGCACTGATTAAGTGTTCACCGCTAAAGTTACCCAGATTCCAGCTTGTGTTGAAATCTGCAAAGTATTGCTGGCTTTTCTCTTCGACATTACCACGACGATATTCTTGACGGCGCGCTGCATAAGGATATAAAACGTCATCAATGACTAATGGCGCACGCGGATCCGCATTAACTACACCACGGCGATTCCAATAAACATAGTTGTATGCACCTGTTTGGCCAACAAAGTCAGACTCGTACTGACGGTGCTGTAACTGTTGTCTAAGTGAAGTGTCTTGATCAAAATCGATGGTGTAATCAAATTTTACGCGAAGCTCTTTGCCATCATTCGGTCGAGATAGTGGTGAAATTAGTCCTTGGCTGCCAATATCAAATGGACTTAAACCATCTGTACTCGTGATGCTGTTCGCAAGTTGTTCACGTTGTGATTCTGTTAACTGAATCCCTTTGCTCGTTGGGTCGTTTGGTAATGCATCGCT
The DNA here is from genome assembly GCF_051201665.1 of Psychrobium sp. nBUS_13. Lineage (GTDB taxonomy): Bacteria > Pseudomonadota > Gammaproteobacteria > Enterobacterales > Psychrobiaceae > Psychrobium. Next base: position 259,664 of record NZ_CP179210.1, read on the forward strand.
GCTGATGGGCCCTTGTTGGCTATTGACGCTATCGCGGTTAAAAATACTTACTGGGTGACCAATTGAATCGACTTGGTTCTCATCATCATCAATATAAGCAACACTTGTCACTAGTTGTTGAGAGTCTGTTATATCAAATAATAACGAGCCGTAAAGTTCGTTTCTGGCTGAGCTTAACCCTCGGTAACCATCAGATTTTTCAACATTACCAACTAGGCGATAAGCGGTATTTTCGCTAAGTGCTGATGTTGCATCAAACATGATCCCATGGTTATCCCATTGGCCCAACGTTGCTTTAATTTCGTAAGCGTCCTAGCGTAATGTTTTTTCTCAACCAAATTGATAACGCCGCCCGCTGAGCCGATTCCGTATAGGCCTGTTGCCGGGCCTTTTAGCACTTCGACACTTTCGATGTTTGTCGTTGAGCGAGTTGGGTTAAAACTATTACCTCAGCCTGCACCACCGTACATGCCGTCATATGTGTAATTAGCACCCAAACCTCGAATCTGCAGGTTGTCACCAATGCCGTAATTGTTACCTGCTTGAGATAGACCGCTGACGTTTCTGAGGCTGTCTTGTAATGTTGCAGTCGCTTGTTCTTCAAGTAAAATTTTATCAACCAAGACAATCGCCGCTGGCGTTTCCATGAGGCTCATATTCGATTTTGTGGCTGTTCCTGACTCTAAAATTAGCTGGTTATGTCGTCCGTAAACAGTGATTTTTTCAATGGCAGTTTTAGCGTCTTTGTTGCTAGATGACGTCTTATCTTTAGCAGTATCGGCGGCATGAACATTAGTGGTAAGTGCCATAGCAATTGCTGCGGCAGTGAGTGTTAGAGATGGAGAGCTTATTTTTGGCATTTTTAATACTTATGTTAGTTGTAATTATAATTGTTATCATTAATGGTGTCGTTTTGTGTAAAGTTACGTAAAGCGTCAAATCACCACTTGTACAAAATTTGATTTGAAGTCGATCATAATATTTGATGGTGTGGAAATTAAAGGATTTGTCTGGCAGGCGTAACCAAAAATATTCAATTGAGATTATTGGATCCAAATCTCCAATTAGAATTGATCTAGGTTAGTTTTTTAGCGGTAGTCGATGATACAATAGCGCCCAATTTTATTGTTGAAGGGCTAGTGTTAATGGCTGAGTTAAAGAATGATCGTTATTTACGTGCGTTGTTGAAACAACCTGTTGATCAAACTCCAGTATGGATGATGCGTCAAGCGGGACGCTATTTGCCAGAATATCGCGAATTGCGCGCTAAAGCGGGTGATTTTATGTCACTGTGTCGTGATGCTGACTTTGCGTGTGAAGTAACGCTTCAGCCGCTGCGTCGTTATGATTTAGATGCCGCTATCCTATTCTCAGACATTTTAACTATTCCAGATGCAATGGGCTTAGGCTTACGTTTTGAAACAGGTGAAGGACCAGTATTCGATCGTCCTATTACCTGTTTACGTGATGTTGAAAAGATTGGTATTCCTGATCCAGAAGACGAACTTGGCTATGTGATGAACGCCGTTCGTACAATTCGCAAAGGCTTAAACGGTGATGTCCCATTGATTGGTTTCTCTGGTAGTCCTTGGACACTAGCGACTTATATGATTGAAGGTGGCACATCTAAAGCCTTTACAAAAATCAAAAAAATGGCATTTGCTGAACCAAAAACATTGCACCTATTATTAGATAAGTTAGCTGATTCAGTTATTTCTTATTTAAACGCTCAAGTTGCTGCAGGTGCACAATCGTTAATGATTTTCGATACATGGGGCGGTATTTTATCACCACGTGATTACCGTGAGTTTTCATTGCGCTACATGGCGAAAATTGTTGATGGCTTAACGCGTGAAAACGAAGGTCGCAGTGTTCCAGTAACATTGTTCACTAAAAATGGTGGTCAATGGATTGAAGAAATCGCAGCGACTGGTTGTGATGCGGTAGGTCTTGATTGGACTATCGACATTAGCGATGCTAAAGCACGTGTTGGTGATAAAGTTGCGCTGCAAGGCAACATGGACCCTTCAATGCTGTACGCTTCTCCTGAGCGCATTGGTCAAGAAGTTCAGCATATCTTAGAGCAATACGGGCATGACAACACTGGACATGTATTTAATCTAGGCCATGGCATCCACTTAGACGTGCCACCAGAAAATGCAGGTGCGTTTATCAAAGCAGTGAATGAACTATCTCGTCCATTCCACAAATAGTTGAACTAGTTCATCAAGTCTGTTTGATGAATTAAAACTAATTGATCATTGAATTGTCATAAAAGCCGTTTATCGTAGATGAGCGGCTTTTGTGTTTTTGTGGGTGTTTACATTATCTTTTTTGTGTCATAACGTCCCGTATCAAAGGGGTTTTCAGCCTTACGTAGTTTCTTCGTGTTTTTTCTTGTTTCATGTATTATCATTAAGTTTCGACAATAACTGACACTGTAACTGACTCTTTTTTTGTTGGCAGTAATCGGAATAACTATGAAATTTACGGATAAATCAATAAAAGCGCTTCTAGCAAAAGATAACGCTTACGTCATGACCGAAGAGTCTGACACTAGGGGTGGTGGTCGCTTTCAAGTCAAAGTGTATAAATCGGGAGCCAAAGCGTTTCAGGTTCAATATTTCTATAACGGAAAAAAACGGCGGCTAGAAATCGGAAAATACCCAACTTGGTCGCTAGCAGATGCAAGGCGAAAGTTTTATGAGTTAAGCGATTTAGTTGCTACCGGTAATGATATTGGTGCGCAAAAAAAAGAAAAGATAGCAGCTAAAAAACGCATGAATGAGCAAGTGGCCTTACATGTGCTGATTAGTGATTTTATTGGTTACGCCGAACGCGTCTACGCAGAAAAAACAGTGATAACGCTAAAGCGCTGTTTTAATCACGACCTGTTGCCGTTTATTGGTGATGGCGTATCTATTGAGGAGTTCATCGCAAGCGATGCGGTTCGCGGTGTTATCTATGCCGTTTACAATCGTGGAGCGGTGCATAAGGCAAATATATTCCGCTCTAATTTGCTATCAATGTTCAAGTTTGCGATTAATTACGATAATTCACCGTCACGGTTCGGCAAGCCGCCAAGGTATGATGTTAAGTACAATCCTGTCCGAGACATTGTTATTGATGCACCTAAAAACGCTAATCAGCGTTGGTTAAGTGAAGATGAAGTAAGGAAAATATGGTGGGCAGATGACCTAACGGTAAACGCGAAATTATATTTTAGGTTGGCGCTCGCTTTGGGCGGGCAGCGTATTGATGAGGTGTTTAAATCATATGCTCACGAATACGACTTTGTGGATAATATTCTTACAATTCCGTCATCGCGCGTAAAAGTAAGAAGACGGGGTGACCACATTGTCCCATTGTCTGATTTGGCGATTGAGATATTAAAAGAAATATTTATTCACCGAGGCAGTACAGGCGCATTGTTTCCTTTGCGCGGTGATTTGTCGCAACCTACCCATCATCGAGTTACTAATGAGGTGTACAGTAAGTGGTGTAAAAGACATGATATCGAAAGGTTTTCAGCTAAAACATTCCGCTCTACAGCCAAAACGCTAATGACTAAAGCGGGTGTTCCTATTTACATTAGGGATATGCTCCAGCAGCACAACAAGCGAGATGTCGCAACAGTTCATTACGATAGATATGACTATTTAAAAGAAAAGCGACAAGGGATTGAGGTGTGGACGGCCTACTTAATGCGGGTCGTTGGTGGCGCGTCAGCTTGACATAATGCTACAAGGTTGTAATATCACATAGGAATTTTTATCAAACTAAAGGATTAGATAATGAACATATCTAGTAATTACAGCGGTACCCCACTTCAAACGTCTGCAAAGGCAGGTAATCAAAACACAGTCGATAAGAGCGATGATGTAGCCGTCAAAGTCTTAGAGGACGATAAGGTGACATTGAGCGCGGCAGCGCAAAAAGCACCGACGAACCCAACGCACCCAGACAGACCAGAGCGTTGATACCTAAGCAATACGCAGATTACATTTACCTTTGTTATGCAGTGTGTTTGCTCGCCTCTTTGGCTGTTTGTTTGTTGAGAAAAGATTCTGCATCGCATTTGGTAATTGTTGGCTTGTTGTTGGTTGAGGCGGCAGTAAATAAATACTTAGCTGATGCGGGGGTGTTGAGTTTTAATAACTTTTATCTAGTGTCGGCCTTGATGGTTAATGCGGTCATAGTTGGCGGAGTTGTGCTGCATATCACGCTTGATTTGCGGCACACCGATAATGCGTATGTTGTGTATGCGTTAATGGTTATTCAGATTTTGCTATATCTATTAATTCATCAAGTCAGGGTGGAAACGGTCACGTCGGACGATGGGGTTATTTGGTTGTTGAACGCTCATACGCTAGTTATGGGGGCAACAAATATTGCGGTTGCAGTGTCATTGATGTTGAAAGGAAGTAACAGTTGGTTATATTTTGTTTATTTACACTGGTTGCAAGCTTGGCGGCGGTGTATTTCGTTCGTAAAAGAGAGGTAAAAAGCAATAACGTCCGTGAATTTCATATGCTGCGAAAGTACTTTGAAATTAAAAATGCGCCGCCAGATGTGCGTATTGCTGAGCATAAAAAGTGGGAGCTTGACGCTTTAGGTTGTATCGAAAGTTCAACAAGTAAAGCGTCAGACGGTAATGTTACATCGCTTTATCATGTTTCGTGTCAGCATCAGCAGTCGCGTTAGATTCGGTAATCTCTTCAAAAATAGCATTGGTGACGTGAGTAACCTTTACTCCGTCACCAAGCTTTATCATATCTGTATTTACCAGCGCAAAAACGGCCTCAATAATTGAGTTTTTAATATCTTCAGTCTTTGCTGTTTGTGCATTATCTTCATTTTGGCCTTCCGTGGCTTCACTTGATGTCGTTGGGGCGATTTGTCCAGCTTTTGAGGAGACACTTCCTGTCATTAACCACAGCGCGTATTTGTTAAGCGTGGGGTTATTTGTGATTTTTTCTAAAAAATCAGAATTTATTGTTTTTCTTTGACCTAGCTCTGATTGTTTAAGAGAGCCAGCGTTGACGCCTGTTAGCGCTGCAAATTCGAGGCGAGTTAATCCTTCAGCATTTCTAATTAGCCGTATTTTTTCACCAAGTGGTGTTGACGATGTAATCATTTGAGTCTATTATCCGTTCCAGAGGTAATCACTTGATTGCGTTTGGTTGCAAGCTGTTTCACACGGTTGCAATTATTAATATTGTCACGACTTGCTTGTTATGTCGATAGTTCGTGACGTGAAATGAGGATAAAACAATGGAAATGAACACGAACGAAACGCCAGTAAATCAAAACCTTATCAATCCGTTGGGTGTTGAGCGAAGAATGCGCACAAAGGAAGTGCTAGAAATTGTTGGTCTGTCGCGCACGACAATTCACAGGTTAACCAAAAAATTCAGGTTCCCCCTTTCAAAAAACATGACAGCCAACATTGTTAGCTGGTCTCAAAGCGATTTGCGCGAGTGGTTAGAAATTGGCGCAGATGGCTGGTATGAGAAACACGGCAAGGCTCAAGAACAGAAAAAACTAGCACAGCAAGCAGCTTAAAAGGACTTAACAATGAGTACACTCCAGACAGTGGACGGCATCCCGTGCCGCCCTCAGCAAGTCACACCAAAATCAGACGAACAAAAAGCCCGTTGCGCTAATATCGTCGCCTCATTTCGTAAAGTGCTTAACCAGCGCTCGCAGCCTAAGCAAGAATTAATTCAAAACCCAGTCCGTAGCGAAAAAAATCAAAACCGCATTGAGCTGTTCCGTAAGTATCAAGAATCAAATTATGGTGAACGCCATGCCTAGTAAATCATATTGCCCCAAGGTTAATTTCAAGTTGAACTACAGTTATTTCCGTCAGTGTGGTCAATGCGTCGGTGAGGACATGCGCCGAATTTGCAAGCAGGTTCTTGATAACAGCTTCACGGTTGACCCGTTGGTTGCTCGCCATTATAAGCGAATGATTGTGGGGGCTGTGTAATGCAATGCTTATCTTATGGTGCTGGCACGAACTCAACGGCGATACTTGCGGGAATGTATGAGCGAGGCGAGCGTCCAGACTTAATTACATTTGCTAATACGGGTGGCGAAAAGCCACACACGTTAGCTCATATTACCAAAGTTAATAATTGGCTCCTATCAATTGGTTGGCCTCAGATTAGTGAGGTAATTAAAGTTTATCGTGACGGTTCGCAAGCTAATTTATATGACCATTGCTTTGAGCGAAATATGTTGCCGTCTTTGGCGTATGGCTTTAAGAATTGCTCGCAGAAATTCAAAATTCAGCCACAAGATAAGTTTTGCAACAATCATCCTCAGTGCAAGACTGCGTGGGCGGCTGGCGAGAAAGTAGTAAAGATAATTGGCTATGACGTTGATGAGCAACGTCGCGCCGATAATGCGCCAACTGAGACTAAAAAATACATCATGCGTTACCCGCTTATCGAATGGGGTTGGGATAGGGATGATTGTATTGAAGCAATTAAACGAGTGGGTTTGCCGTTACCCGGTAAATCGGCGTGTTTCTTTTGTCCTGCGTCAAAGCGCGATGAAATCTTTTCACTGCAAGAGCATTACCCATCGCAATTTCAAAAAGCGTTGGCGCTAGAAGCAAATGCAGAGCTAACCAGTGTTAAAGGGTTAGGTCGTCGTTTCAACTGGGGTGAAATGACTCAACAAATCGATGCGTTTAGTAACTTTCCAAAAGATTGGGATGATGAAGATTTGCCGTGTGGTTGTTATGACGGTGGTGCGGCATAGTGAAAATATTAGAACTGGCCGCGCTGCCTAACAACGACGCATTCGACAAAGACAATAATGCTTGGGCGCAAAAGTATCTCGAATCTTGCGGCCTCCCACGGTTTATTCAGCGACGAATGGCGCAATACTACGTTAAGCGTCGATTGAATGCTAAAGACACCCGCCAAATAGGTAATAGCAATCTTGGCTTGCGTGAAAAAGTTGGTTTACTCGTCAAAATTATTGATGATTCACCGCTAAACGCAAAGCAGTTATTGCGCGGTGATGAACGCGAATTACTGGCCGTAACAGTCAGTAATCACTGTATTGAGCTAATACAAGAATACTGCCTAATCAACGAGGGGACGCCAAACAATCCCATTATCGAGTGTTACAACGAGGTGGCGAGTTTTGCTGAAAAATGGGGTATCGAAATGCCCTACAAAACAACCGTTTCCAAACCTAAGAAAGTTGAAGAATCAAAGAAGTTAAGCGCTGATGCTAAAGCGTTAATTCTTGAGGCGGCACAAGTTGCCGCTGAGTTCGCATTGGGCTACGTCTGCTGTGAAGAGTTTTGGTGTAAAAAGTTCAACCGAATGGCCGCACGCACTAACGAGCACATTAATATCGCTAATGGCTTGGTTAGCGAGAAATCCCCCTACGTTAGCACATCAGCATTAACCGATTTTTACAACAAGCGTCGCCAAACTCTTGAGTACCTAAACATGATGCAAATCGTCAGCGAAGACGGTGAGCAAGTGCTCAATCTTGCCGACATTGTTGAAAAGTCGGTAGCAAACCCCGAAAAGCGTTTTATTGAAATGATGACACGCGCCAGAGGGCTAAAGGATGTGAACGAGGCAGCGGGTAATGCTGCCATGATGTTGACCTTTACTTGTCCGTCTAAGTATCACGCCAGAAAGACGATAGAGCGTGGCGGCAAAGAAATAACAGTCCCCAATAGTAAATGGCAAGGTAGTACGCCCAAAGAGGCGCAAGAATACCTATGTGGACAATGGGCAAAGGTCAGAGCATCACTAAAGCGCTCAGGAATCGAAATTAGCGCGTTAAGAGTCGTTGAGCCTCACAAAGATGGTACGCCTCACTGGCACATTGGCGTTTTTGTTCGCCCTGACCAAAAAGAAGAGCTAATAAAAACATGCCGTTATTACGCTTTAGAGGTTGATGGCGACGAAAAAGGCGCAAAAGAAAACCGCTTTCACGTATTGGAAATGGATCCAGAAAAAGGCGATTTAGTGGGGTATTTGATTAAGTACATCGCTAAGAACGTAAACGGGCAAGGTATGAAAGGCGACGAAAACATTGACTTTGAATCAGGTTTATCTGCATCCGCTGGTGCTGACCGTTCCGTGGCGTGGGCTAGTAAATGGGGTATCCGTCAATTTCAGTTTATAGGTGCGGAATCAGTCACAGTATGGCGCGAACTTAGACGATTAAAAAAGCCGTTAACAGATAGTGACATAGAAACGGTTCGCGGTGCTGCTGATAAAGGTGACTGGGCGGAATTCACACTTCAAATGAGCAACACACCATTAAATATTGTTCGGGAGAAAAAAGAGCAACCGAACAAATACGGTGAGCCAGTTTTTGAGATTGTCGGTGTTTCCCATGCTGACGAGCAAATAACAACGCGCGCCGAGCGTTGGAGTTTGCGAAAAAAAGCGAGCGATAGCGAGTTAATCGGGAGCGGTAGCGACCCTAGGACTCGTGTTAATAACTGTACGGAATCAATTTCGGACGTTGTTATTAACACGTTAAACGCTATGGGAATCGATAGCTTTGCTAGAGAAATGCTCTATCAAGGAAAGATGGTCAACGATGGTGACAGGACATTAAAAATTAGAAATAACAGGGTGATTGAAATATGAGAGGATTATTAACTATCAGGAAAACGCGAACCCAGCAATTAAAAGAGGTGGCGACATTTGCTGCCGCTTTAGTGTTGTTTTATTTGGCTGGCTATTATTCGTCGCAAAATGGCGAGTTTAATAATTTTTTGCGTATGTGTAATGACAGCGGTGAAGTTCACCATGTTGTTAATGGGGAAACGCTTCACGTGAAATGCGAGCAAGTAAAAATGAAACTGGAGTGGGTGACAAATGATTAAAAAACTATGGACTGTATTAGCTATTAGCTTATCGGGTGGCATGAATTCTATTTTTCCTAAGCCAAGGAAAAGCGGAATTATTCCAACTGATAAGCCAATGCCAGAGGTCACTAACAACAACGTGTGCAAACCAAAACGCAAGCCACGTAAACACAACAAAAAGAAACGAGGATTTTAAGAAATGCCAAATTTAAATAAACAATTAATCCGCATTAAAGCGGCGGGTGATGTACTTGAAAAAGCCCCCATGATGAAAACCAAACAGGCCGCGCAAATGCTCGGTAATGAAACGTTAACCCTATTAGGTCAATTGGTGGATATCGTTAATCAACAGAGTGATGAAATTAAGCAACTTAAGGATCAATTAGCATGAAGACAGTCCCAATAGCTGACGGCGAAGGTACTATTCCACTAAGAACTAGCATAAACAAAGTATTAGGCGTATTTCGCCACCATTGTGGCGAAATTGCATCGGTACACCAACCCAAAGGAAAACGCAGTCATACCCGCTATTTAATCTGTGATAGTTGCGGCACTGACCAGTGCGGCGGTAAACCGTATCAAGCCAAAATTAAGGCGAACACGTATCACTCTATCGAGGCGCTCCAAGCCGCTGAGAATGCGGTATTGACGGTTAACACGGATAACGAAACGTTAAGCGACGAGTTAACCGAAGAAACTACCACTCAACAAGCCGAAAGCTTAAGTGATGATAAGCCGACAGATACCGCGCCCCACGCGGTATCCACGGCTAATCAAGGTAGTGATAACGAAACGTCTGATTTAACCGAAAACCATAGCGAATTATCACCGTTGCCAACGCCTAACGATATACCAGTGCAAGCCAGTAGTGACGCGGTATCAACGGTTAACAGTATACCGACGCCAGTTGAACCCAAACAAAACGCGCAAACACAAGCGCCTAAGACAATGAGAATCGGTATCTTTGCCGTGATTGGTGGTGCAATAGGCGCTTTGTTAGCCGTAGCTGCTTAACCTAATAGATTAACCCTAACCCTAATTATTATTTAAAGAGATTCACATGACAGACGTAAACACTGATTTAGACCTAGAACAACAAGAGCAACAACAAAACGATGCACACCTAGAAACCACTACCGATGAGCAACAAGCCGTTGAACAACCAGAGCCAACCGAAGAAGAATTACAACGTGACGCCGAAGCGGCAGAAATGGCAAAATCGCTAGGTATCGAAGAGGGCGAACAGGAACCAGACTTTGATCCAACAATGGCCGCTAATCTAACACCTGAGCAAGAGGCTCAAATGCTCCAAGGGACTAAAGATTTATTACAAACGCCCGAAGGTGCAGAAATGGCTGCTATCGGTGCGCTTGATTGGTATGAAGAGTTGTTACAAGAACATGGCCATGAACGCTTTACGATGGGTGACAAGAAGAAAGAGCGCGGCGCTAAACGCTTAACGCCTGTTATCCAAAAATATGCGCCTGAGGCGTTAAGTTTATTCGGCCAATACAAAAACGAAGTCATGGCGGCGCTGTTCGTTGGCTCATTAGCGTATGGCTCAGTTAAACAAATCAAAGCGCTTAAAGCGGAAGACTTAGCTGAAGATAAACGCAAGCATCCTGAAAAGTACGAAACCAAAGAGCAACAAAGCACGGATAAGGCGGCGTAATTATGGCGATGCAACCGATTAACCCAAATGAATCACTAGACGCTGAGCATTGTTTATATGCAGGTACCACAGGCGCGGGTAAATCCGTTGCTACCCAAAAAATGAAACGTATTAAGCCGACTGACCAAGTGGTGTTTTGGGACTTCTACGGCCAGTACAAAGGTAAGAAGTTTCTAGGTCGTGAGGTTCGCACGTACGATACGTTAAAGTCATTCTTCAACGCGCTCTATGCGGGGCGCAAAACCAACCAAGGTTTTAAGATTGCATTCACCCCAAAGAATGCACCAGAGGGCAAACGCCCTAAGCGTGAATTGTTCCTTAAATTCTGTCAGGTACTTTGGTCTGCTGGTAATGGCACACACAAAAAGAAACTGCATTGTGTCATGGAAGAAATTAACCGTGTCACCATCACCACAGGTGACGAGGATTCAATCTATGGTGAACTACTTGAAGTTGGCCGTAAATTTGGCTTTGTTATTCACTCAGTAAGCCAGCGTCTTGCGCCAATTCCTAACACCGTCATCAGTATGTCAGGTTACAAATGGGTAGGCGTACAAGAGGCTGAGGGCGATGTATCGAGAATATCGCGTGAACTTGGCGTTTCGATTGATGAAATCAAAAGTCTTAAAAAGTTGGAGTATTTCTTCAAATTACCGGGCTTTGGAAATGTTGAACGGGGAAAGCTGAGGTTTTAACTGACTAATAAAAAAGAAAAATTGTGAAGGGGATATCTAGTTGGTATCCTCTTTTTCTTTGTTATTAATAAAGTTTTATAGAGGGAATTAAGTTGAATATTTTATTGAGGATTGTAGGCGTCGTTGTTTTGGTGGCAGCTTTGTGTATTGGCTTTTTTATTCATAAATTTGGTATTGGTTATTGGGACACTGTATCAGATTGGGGCGCTACTGGTGATTTTTTTGGTGGGATTCTTAACCCGATTATTGCCTTAACGAGTTTGTTTTTAATTATGCACACATTAATACAAAACCAAGAGGCGTTAGCCCAAACTAAGGAAGCCCTCGAGCAAAGCGAGAAAGCCATAGAACAAAGTAATTTAGCTTTAGAGCAAAATAAAGAAATGCTCAAAATTAATAATGAAGAACTAAGAATGAGTAGAGATGAGCTATCTAAGACCGTCGATGCGCAAGAAGAGCAGGCTAAGCATGCTGAAATGCAACGATTTGAAGATACGTTTTTTTCCCTTTTGGAATACTTAAATGGGCTTAAATTAGGCAGTAATAACAATTTTAAAGAAGACTTAAGAGACATACTACAACTTACGAATATGGGACATGAAAAGCTATGTGAACGTGAGAGGCACAATTTAAATCTTAGTTGTGGAAAGTCAAAGATGAGTAATTATCCTTACGTGAATGAATACTTTAGAGCCCTTTATCAGGTTTTAAAGTTCGTTGCTTTGCATCATCCAGAAAACGAAGCAATTGCAAATGTTGAAGATTTAAAGGGTTGCAAAAGCAATAGTCAAATGAAGACTTACTCGAGCATACTTCGCTCTGCATTAAGTGGAGAGGTAATTCTATTGCTCGCTTTAAATTGTTATGAAACAGAGGGTGTTGAATTTAATAAATACAAGATACTGGTGGAGTATTTTAGTATGTTTGAGCACATCCATTTTAAGTATGTCGAGGTTCGCCTCAATAGCTTTCAAAAAGCTATCGATTATTATTATGAGAAGGGGGCATTCGGTGATAATAAAATTATGGCTAAAATGAGAAATGAAAAGTAAACCCTAAACCGCTTCGGCGGTTTTTTTACGCCCAAAACCCACCAAACACAATTAATTTTCCCCTAATTTAACCTAATAGGCTTAATGCCTAGTTACCCCCTATACACATACCGCATCCGATCTCTTTAATTGGCCTCGTTCTAACTTACGGGGTGATAACCAAGTGAACAAACAAAATCTTATTGCTATGGGCGCTGCTGGTGTAGTTGCGTTTGCTGTAGTGACCATTGTTAAACGCAAATTTAAAGAGAAAACGACACATGAGTAAAGAAACTAAAACACTGTTAAAAGCAACGGGCATTGCAACGGTGGTTGCTGCATTGGTTGTCTGGGCGTCAAATAACATTGACCCAGTTCAAGACGTCATTGGTTAAGGGGGATTTGATGAGTACATTAAAACCAGTAGCCCGTGCGCTTCGTAAAATCCAGCCAACACAAATTCAGTGTGCTTCGCCTACGGGCAGTGGCTACGAAGAAGAATGGGCGCTTAAACTGCAAGCGGGTATGACGTATCACGCCATTGAGCTTGAAACGAACATTAAGCATGTACCAACGATTAAGAAAGTCACGCTTGATATTGGCGGCACACCCGTGTGTTACGCATCAAATGTCATGATGAACTTGATTGATGACTTAACGCAAAAGTTCAAACAAGAAGGTCGTTTTACGTTCGATTTTTCTAAGTATGAATACCGCAGCCCTGCGGGTATCTATCAAACGCAATTAGTGACTAACATCAATGACGATGTGACCTTGCTTATTGAGTTTGACAAGAAAGGCGAAAACGACCCAGTCGTGCCAACACTTAAAGCGAAAGCATGGGTAACGGATAACGATAATGCGGGGCGTATGTACACGCCATCACGTTATGAGCTAACTCAATATGCGGCGGCAGCGGGTGAGCATACGTGGGCATTTCCAAACGGCTCACCACATCGTCATATTCAGCGCATTATCTTTAAAGAAGATGATGTGAATATTAGTAAAATCTTTGTTAAGCGCGGATCTAAAACGATTCACACGGTGTATCGCGGCGACCTTGATTATGCGAATCAGCGTTACGGCAAGCTAGCGCGTCAAGACGGTTATTGTGTGCTTGATTTCACGGTGTTTGGCTTTGGCACAAACGGCGCGATTAATACGGCGGGCTTATCGTTTGAGTTTGAAGTGGATAAAGCGGGCGCGATTAAAACGTACGTTGAAGGGTATGAGCAAGTCGCATTCCCAAGCGCAGCGTAAGGAGACTCATCTATGTGGGAATCTTTACTAGGTATCGCTGATGGGCTGGTTGAGTCCGTTGGCGAAGGTGTCACACAAGTGCTTGATGGCCGCGTTGATTTAGAAGTGCAAAAGCTTCAAGAAACACGCAAAGACCCTGATGTACTTAAAGCGGTTGAGCCTGTTAAAGCAACGCGCACAGATGGTTCAACGATTGTGGGTGACACGAACAAAGCGGGTGAGGTGGTTGCACCTAAGCCAATGTTCATGGGCATGGATAAGCAAACCTTAATGATTGGCGGCGGTGTATTAACTGCGCTGATAGTGGGTGTTGCTGTCATTGCTCGGGGGCGTGGCTAATGGTGGGCGGCTTACCGAATCCGCTTGATGTCACTAACTCGGGCTCAATGCCGATTAGTGGCGGCGATGCCAAATCGGGCAACGGCGACCAAACGTTTAATGGCCGCACAAGCTACGGCGGCATTAATCATAAAACGGGCATCAATCCGTTGTGGTTAGTCGGCGGCGCGATTGTCGCGGTTCTCGCTTATGTGGTGGTGATACGTGATTAAGGTAGCGCTAACGAGTCAGGCACTTAAGACACTACGCCCAGCTTTGGGCGGCAGTGTTGGCACCATCAAACGTGAAATTGTTAACGGGGTGAGTGCGCTCTATCAGTCTGTTAGCTCACGTTTGTTCATCGTTGTTCGCCCTGAGGGGCGACAGCTTGTGGTGGTGGCGGTGGCTGGCTCGGGACTTTACCAATCGAGACAAGAGATTATTAACTTTGCTCGGTTTAATCAATTCACCTCTATTCGTTTTCACACCAAACACCCTGAGCGCTTAACACGTGCGCTTAATGGGTTGGCGTTCTCACTCGTTGAAACGCGCCAATCACTGTTTGGTCGTGATGAACTGATTTATGTCATGGGGTTGTAAATGGGCGGTAAATCAAGAAGTAAACAAGAAACAACCAACACCAGTTCAAACACCAACATTGTTAATGACGGTGAATTTGCGGGTGCGGGTAATGTCACGATTGATGAATCAGACCACCGCGTCACGGATTCAAACAATACGGACAATTCAATTGAGCTAGAGGACTCGTTTAATACCGATAACTCCATTGATAACGGCGGTGATTACGCGGGTAATAACGGCACGATTACCATGACAGATAGCGGCTCAATCAAGGAGGCGTTTAGCTTTGGTCGTAGTGCGTTAAGCGCCAATGAAAACGCCCTTGAAAGTGCGTTTGACTTTGGTAGTGATGCCCTTGATGAAGTGCAAACGCTAGCGGTCAGTGCGTTTGAAAACTCAACCAAGCAAGCGGATAACTTTAGTGACAACGTTCAATCTATGCTCGAAAACGGCCAGCGCTCACAAGAGAATATCTTGAAAAACGCGGCCAAAAGCAACAGTGACGATAGAGCGCTTATTGCTGATTTAGCGCGTAGTACCAGCCTAGCAGGGCAAGACATTGTAGCTAAGTCATCCCAAAAGATGACGCTGTATATGGCCATTGCACTGGGACTTGGTTTTATTGCCATTGTAGTAATGCGGAGTAACGACTAATGCCAATTATCAGAATTGACGCAGGCAAAGAAAAGCTGATTAAAACATCGGGCAAGTACTTATCCATTATCAACTCAACAGGCAGCTTTTCCATTGAATCGCCGCAGTTTGGGTCAGTACTGGGTGAGCTTGGCCGTCAGCTTGAGCTTGATGATGTACGTGAAGTGCTGTTTTGCAACACAAGCAATCAACCTCTCAACGTTGAATATGAAGTGGCCAACATCAAGGTGCATATCTCAGGCAAAGGTGGCGCTGTGAGTATTGAAAACTTACCCGCCGTGCAGGCGGTGAGCTTTGAATCTAATAGTTTTCCGTCAGCGTTTACGGTGAATAACTTACCAGCGGTTCAACAGGTGGCACTTGAAGCTAACCAATCGGTGAGTGTTGATAACTTACCAGCGGTTCAACAGGTGGCACTTGAAGCTAACCAATCGGTGAGTGTTGAAAATTTACCAGCGGTTCAGCAGGTGGCACTTGAAGCTAACCAATCGGTAAGTGTTGATAACTTACCAGCGGTTCAACAGGTGGCACTTGAAGCTAACCAATCGGTAAGTGTTGATAACTTACCAGCGGTTCAACAAGTTACGCTTGAGCCTGAGCAATCAATCAGTGTGGCTAACTTTCCCACTGAATTTGGCGTGAAAAGTGGTGGTAGTTACAACCCACTTGCTCCCGCTGATTTTACGCAAAGTAACACCGTTGAGCTTGCAAAAAACAAAGAGCGTTTAACGCTCGTCATTATGGCCAGTGAAGACAACACAGGCTTAATTTGGGTCGGCGGCGAAAGGGCAGGAATTCCCCTTAGCGCTGGCCGTGAATTTAATCTAGGCAGTGGTTCAGCGGTGACGCTTTACGCACAAAACCCTGCCGACACTTGCTATTTAGCAGAGGTAACAAAGTAATGAGAACACTATTAGGCGGTGGCTCCACACTTAACAAAATGAATAAAATCTCACAAGCATTGCGTTCGATAAATAGCCGAAAAGAATGCTATGTCGATTCGTTAATGGGAGATGATTTAAATGATGGCTTATCCGAAAGCTCGGCATTTAAAACGTTGAGCGCGGCGACTGCATTCTTCGGTCAGCATTCAAAAGTGATTATCTATCTTGTGGGGGACAATGATGTTGTTCTTACTGAGGACGTTAATTTTGGCGGCGGTGAATTAACGATAAGCACTCTCGGCGGAGCAGGCATCGAATTCAATGGTGGCGTTATTGTAACGAGTAATTGTGCAGTAAGTGCCGACTTCCCCGTGGTGATTAAAGGCTCGACCAAGGCGTTTACGATAAAGCTTCGCGGGTTTATTACATTGCATTCACGAACTCGTGTCCAAATTCCAGCTGGGTCTAATGCTGAATGCGTTGTGTATTCAGAATATGGAGAAAATCAGGTTCGATTAAGTGGTTCACACTTTGTGTCACAGGCTGGTGAGTTACCTGTTGTGGGCTTGGGGGCTCAGGCCGCGGCGTGGATTGGTAGTAAAAATGTAACATTAACGAACATGGTGGAGAGATAGCTATGAGCAACCAAAAAAGATACAGCGTTGTTATTGGTAGTACACGCCACATCAACAAAACCGAAGCTGAGTTGTTAGCGGTTAAAGGCATTGGTCAAGCCACGGTTGATGAAGCCAAAGCAAAAGCCAAGCTTGAAACCATCAACAAGCAAGCCTTTGCACACATTGACGGAGCTTATCCCCAGTGGAAACAAAGCAACATCACCCGCATTGGCACAAGCGAACAACAAGCCACAATGACCACCTTCATTGATGCGGTTCGCGCTTGGGCTAATAGTGATGACCCACAACACGCTGACCTCATGGCTATCAAGGCGTAAGCCATGAGTGCAATCAATCTTAAGTTAATCACAGGGGCGGCAGTTGCCGCCCTTGTTTTAGGAGCTGTTTTTATGACAACACGACCTAACAAAAACGTTCGCCTTAACAATCCACTGAATATCGAACAGGGCAGTGATTGGGATGGCCTTGCAAACGTGCAAAAGGACGAAAGATTTTGCACTTTCGAATCGCCAGAATACGGATTCCGCGCGGCTTACATTATTCTCTTAAGATACTTAGAGCGTGACACCAACACCATCAATAAAATTGTGGCAACGTGGGCGCCAGCGTTTGAAAATCACGTTAATAATTATGCCAACTTTGTGAGCAATCGAACCAACATCGATGTTGATTCATTTGTTGAGCCTACCGACTTACCGCAAATCATCCTCGCTATGGCTGATTTTGAAGGAGCAAAAGGCGCGTATGACATAAGCCAAGTCAATCAAGGCATTGCCATTGCTCATCAAGCGCAATACGTCATTGACCGCTTAGCCTTTATCGAAGAAAACACCTCACTCATTGAGCGTTATTTACTATGACCACAAGTGATAAACACCTACTCATTAAACTGGCTGCAACAACCTTAGCGGGTGTTGTCCTTTGGCGCTTATCAAAACCCGTTCGCGACACCTTAACCAGTGTTCAAAACGGCCTTGAAAGCACAGGGGATTTTATCGGTGAACAACTGCATGAAGCATCGCAATTCATCCATGGTCGCGGTGATGTTGAATTTACCCAAGCGGGCTTTGTGCTTAATGAGCGCTACGTAGCAAGCAACGGCAAGATTGACGAATGGTGGCGTAAAACAATGAGTGATGCTCATCCTGATAACGCGGCGCTATTTAGAAAAATCACTGACCGCAGCGGCCACTTACTGCCTAAGTACCATCACCTGATTGAAAAGCTAGTTGATGAAAACACAATTTAACAGCGAGGCACTATGAACATTAAATGGGGCGCAGTCGCCACTACCATAATCGGCGGTCTATTGGCCGCAACGGTTATTTACCAAGTTAAAAAACACACCACAGGAATTATTGACGATGATTAATAAGATACTCGGATTCATCACTAATCCATTCGCTGAGCTTATCGGCGGTTGGCAAGCACGTAAAACCATTGCAGCACAAACAGCAAGCGAGCTTGCTCAAGCAGAGTCTAATTTAAAAATAGCTAAAGTTAACGCGAAAATACAGCGTACAAAAAGCCAAGATGAAAGTGATATTAGTTATGACATGCAAGTCCTTAAAAACCGCGCACTGTCATACATGGATGAAGTATTAATTATCTTTTGGTTGGTGGTGTTCGTACTTCACTTTATTCCTGAGTACGCCCAAACCATGCAGGCGGGTTGGGTGGCAATTAATAAAGCGCCGTGGTGGTTCCAGTTCGGTATGTTGGGGATTCTGGTCAGCACATTGGGCTTATTTAAGTTGTTTAGAATGTGGACAGAGAAAAAATTCAGTTTTGGAGGTAAATCATGACCACCTTTGCAGTTGGATTAATTTGCTTAGCGTGGGGTTATCACGTTGGATGTAGCGACGGCAGTAAAGGGGTTGGCGGTTAATGACTGATTTTGCAAAGACTGTTGTTGCCATTTTGATCTCTACAGTGATTAGCGCGTCCGTTGTCGTGGGTACGCTTAGCGCTGATATTGCCAGCGTAAAAACAGACGTTAGCCGCATAGATATTAAAATCGAGTCATTCGATAAGCGGCTTAGAGAACAGGAACGCCAAGGCGCTGTACTTGTTACGCGATTGGAGATGCGGCATGAGTGACGCTTATATGGACTAAAAGTGATGGTAGCTGTCTTTTTGCTGTCACTTAAAAAGATGAAAACCCGTAACTCATTGAGCTACGGGTTTTTTAATTGTTGAGTATTCATGAAAGTGTAACGATGCTAACGTAAATTATAGTTAGATAAAACTGACACTATAACTGACTCTAGATGGTGTTCGTTTTGTATTTATTTATTTTAGTTATTGTTATTTAAGGTTTTAATTTAAAGGGGCTGCTTATCGTAGATAAACGGCTTTATTTTTTTAGGGAGAAAAATGTTTATGAAATTGGTTATTGGCAATAAAAACTACTCAACATGGTCACTTAGACCTTGGCTATTGATGACTCATTTTAATGTTAATTTTACGGAGCAGTTGGAGTCTTTGGCACCAGAAAAACTTTCCGAGCGATTAGCACAGTATTCAGATAGCAAAAAAGTTCCAGTACTTATTAATAAAGAGCTCAATGTTTGGGATTCCTTGGCAATTTGTGAATATGTTAATGAGCAATGTTTGGCGGGGCGTGGCTGGCCAAAGGATCCTTCACAACGTGCAATTGCTCGTAGTGTGAGTGCGCAAATGCATAGCGGTTTTGGTGCTATTCGCAATGAGATGCCAATGAATATTAGAGCAAAGCGTCGCGTTGAGCTTTCTGAAGATGCAAAGAATGAGATCAATCAAATGCAATTACTATGGCACCGTTTACTGCAAAATAGCGGTGGGCCGTGGCTATTTGGTGAGTTTTCGATTGCTGATTGTATGTATATTCCCGTGATATTACGTTTTGAAACCTATGGTATTTCGCTATTACCATCAACAAAGCAATATCGTGATGCTATTTTTGCGAATGAAGCGGTTAAACAATGGATTGACGTTGCCCTGCAAGAAACGGAAATTGTTGAAGTTAATGAAGCTGGCGAAGAACGTTAATACGCATATCGCCCTTAGTGCTTATGGGCCGCTGCTGAATGTTGGTGTAGAAATTTTCTAGCTTCACCTTTGGAAAGCGGCTTACTAAAATAGTAACCTTGAATTAATTCACAATTGTTATCTTTAAAAAACTCTAATTGCGCTTCGGTTTCTACGCCTTCGGCAACTACTCTCAAATTTAAACTATGCGCCATTGAGACGATGGCTTTTGCAATGGCTTTGCTATTTGGATTGTGTTCAATTTCTCGTACGAAGGATTGATCAACTTTTAGCACGTCGACGGGTAAACGTTGAAGATAGCTTAATGACGAGTAGCCAGTGCCAAAATCGTCAATGGATAATGAAAAACCAAGATTTTTAATAACATCGAGCATCAATGTCATCTTTTCAGGGTCGTCCATTACAATACTTTCTGTCAGCTCTAGTTCGATAAAGTGCGGTTTAATATCTATCTCTTCTATCAGTTTAGCTAGCTCTAATGGATAGTCTGATAGCTGAAACTCGCGTGCAGAGACATTAACTGCCATGTGGATATTGTCGTATCCTAACGAATGCCAATGAATAAGCTGTGTGGTTGCAGTGCGGAAAATATATTGACCTAAATCTCTGATAATCCCTACTTCTTCAGCCACTGGAATAAACTCATCAGGCGACACTAATCCCATGGTTGGGTGGTGCCAACGCACCAAGGCTTCAAAGCCGTAAACGATTTCACTACTCGCTATCATTTTAGGCTGATATAGCACCTCAATCTCTTTACGTTTTATCGCTTCGCGTAGTTCTAGTTCAACTAAGTTACGGCGCTCTGCCTGCTCATTAATTGAGCTGCTAAAAAAGTGGAAATTATTACGGCCATTGGTTTTGGCGTAATACATGGCGGTGTCGGCATTTTTCAATAAAGAGTCTGCGTCGGTGCCATCACCGGGATAAATTGCAATACCAATACTGGTACCGATGTTGGCAAGTTGATCATTGAGTTTAAAGTCACGTTGAAAATCTTGCTGGATTTTCGTTGCGATGGTTTGAACTTGACTCACGTCAGTGATGTTATCAAGAATAATGGTAAATTCATCACCAGATAAGCGTGAAACAATATCGGTTTTTCGTACGTGGCTCTTTAATCTTTTTGCTGATTGAATGAGTAATTCATCGCCAACGTTGTGACCTAATGTGTCATTAACGAGTTTAAATTTATCTAAATCGATGAATAAAATAGCTAATGTTTGTTCATTACGTCGCGCATTGGTAATGGCATGGGAGAATGAATTATTGAACATTGCACGGTTCGCTAATTTGGTCAGCGGATCGTAGTTAGCCATGTAAAATAATTCATCTTGGGTTTTCTTACGCTGTGTAATGTCAGAAAAAACAGCGACGACATAATTAAAATCTTGCTCATCCGATGGTTTTACGGCATTGAGTGCTAGTTCTAACACATATTGAAAGCCATCTTTGCGATGATCGCTTACTTCACCCTGCCAGTGCCCACTAGTATTTAACTGCGTTTCTATTTCATCACGATTCATCAATTGGCTAAGAACGGGTAGTGGTTTCCCTTTCATTTCAAGCACTGAGTACTGAGTAATGTCGGTAAAGGCCATATTAATGGCAACGACATTGTAATGAGCATCAAGAATGGCAATCGCATCATTAGTATTATCAAATACAGAGGCGTATAGCGCGACCTGAGCCTGTGTTTCTCGTTGTTTTGTTATGTCTAGTAGCGTTCCAGTTAAACGCTGTGGCACCTGATTTTCGTCCCAACGCGATATCTCACCAGTGAGCCGTAACCATACCCAATGCGTATCAGCATTTGCCCGAAACTCAATATTGAAATGCTTTTGATTGTTGGCAATAAATGCTCTGCTATATTCTGAAAATCGAGCGCGATCACCCGGATGAATTTTTTCGACAAGCTGACGCATACTCAGTAAAACGTCTTCATCACCCATGGCCAAGACGGCGGTGCTATGTTTATCGAGAAATAGCTTTTGCGTATCTAGATTGAGATCCCAAAGACCTTCACCAGCGCCTTTTAGCGCTAGCGATAATCGCTCTTTACTTTCTTTGAGTGCGTTTTGTGCACCCGAAATTGCACCTAACATACCATTGATGCTGCTAACTAAGGTGTCGATTTCACGTACCTTACTCGCTGGTGCTCGCTGATCATAATCTTTATCGCGTGTTATTTGGCGTGAAAAAGTGGCGAGATTATATAATGGCTTGGTCACCGATGTTACAATGTTACTCGACATCACTGCGCTGATAATAATTGCGAGAAGAAGCAGCGCACCACCGATATAGATAAACTCAAATTGTCGAGATTGTAGTTCTTCAGTGTCTGCAACGACGTGTAAATAACCGATAATAAAGTCATTAACGGTTACATCTTTGAATATCTCAATCGCATCATTGTTAATAATAACTGCAGGCTGTTTGTTTTCAGATAAACTGTTTATATTCCAATTGTTTACATACGTTTCTATGTCATTGTGATCATTGTCAGAAAGCCGAGCATAGCGAATATTAGGATGATACTTTAACGATTCTAAAACCGTTATCGCCATTTGATGATTATTTTCAGCTAATGCGATGCCACTATTGTTGGATATAGCAAGGCTAATAGCGTCTATTTCATTGATATAGTCGGTGCGGTGAGTGGTTTTGTCGTACATGACGAAACCAGCAAAGGTTAGCAACAATATGATAATGCTACTAATGATTAATGAAATTGTTAGTTTGCCACGCAATGAACGCTTGGGTTGTTTTTTATCTTCTTGTTGACCCGAGTCGTTTGGGTGAGAGACCAAATCGAATTCCTTTATTCATGCTGCTAGGTTAGTTGCATCATTAGGAGATGGCTCATCTTTTGATGTCCACATTTTAATGACTTCTACGTTGGAAAAATTTAGATATTACAAAGACAACTAACTATTCAAAATATCTACTAATTTATACACTTTCTAAGGTGTTTTCTCAATAGGTTAATTGGTTCAGTTATCAGTGAATTAATGGTATTATGTGGATAACGACCAGCGCTTATTTATAGCGCTGGTCATTGACATCAACTATGATTGATTTTCACGCTCTATCGCGCGGTAAGCGATATCGGTACGATAAAAAACACCGTTCCAATCAATGGCTTTAGTTAGCTCATATGCACTAGCTTGGGCAGCTGTAACCGTTTCACCAAGTGCTGTTGCACAAAGTACACGACCACCCGCTGTGACAACATTGCCATCAACTACTTTTGTGCCTGCATGGAACACTTTAGCGTCGTTAGTGGCCTTTGCTATACCAGAAATTACATCGCCTTTCGCATAACTTGCTGGGTAACCACCTGCGGCTAGCACAACACCAACAGCGGCACGTGAATCGAATTTAGCGTCGATTTGATCAAGGCGCTTGTCGAATGACGCTTGAACTAATTCAACTAAATCTGATTGCAAACGCATCATGATCGGTTGTGTCTCAGGGTCGCCGAATCGGCAATTGTATTCAATAACCTTAGGTGTGCCGTCGCTCATAATCATCAAACCCGCGTATAGGAAACCAGTGTAGGTATTTCCTTCAGCTTTCATGCCGTTAACCGTAGGGTAGATAACTTGTTCCATAATGCGATCGTGCATTTCTTGCGTTACTACGGGTGCTGGAGAATAAGCCCCCATGCCGCCAGTATTAGGACCCGTATCACCATTGCCAACACGCTTGTGATCTTGGCTAGTTGCCATTGGTAATACGTTATCACCGTCAACCATGACAATAAAAGACGCTTCTTCGCCATCTAAGAACTCTTCGATAACCACGCGACTACCGGCTTCACCAAAAGCATTGCCTGCTAGCATGTCTTTGATGGCGTCTTCCGCTTCTTGAAGTGTCATCGCCACAATCACGCCTTTACCAGCGGCTAGGCCGTCGGCTTTAATTACAATTGGTGCACCTTTTTCACGTACATACGCGATGGCTGGATCAATTTCAGTAAAGTTCTGATACCACGCCGTTGGAATGTCGTGACGTGCTAAGAAATCTTTAGTAAACGCTTTAGAGCCTTCAAGTTGTGCAGCGCCTTCACGTGGACCAAAACAGTTTAAGCCTGCTTTTTCAAAAGCATCAACCACACCGATAACCAATGGCGCTTCCGGGCCAACAATGGTCATTTCAACCTTGTTGTCTTTAGCAAACGCGATAAGTTTTTCGATGTCACACACGTCAATATCAACATTCGATACTTTATCTTCTAACGCGCTACCTGCATTTCCTGGTGCAACAAACACCTGAGTCGCCTTGCTCGATTGAGCAACTTTCCAAGCAAGCGCATGCTCACGGCCACCACTACCAATAATTAAAATGTTCATAGACAAATAATCCTATTAGCGTCTTAAATCGGAACATTATCCGAGTGCGCTGATTGTTAGTCCCGTCATTAGTTGTCTTTATGGAAATGCTCGATAGAAGAAAAAATCAGGGATGATTTTTTAGCTTTTGGTGCAGGATGCACATCAAAAGCGGTTTCGTAAGTCGAGCATTGTAATAAAGAGTGGCAACTAATCACGGGTCGCCTTTCTTTTGGTTACTTTTCTTTGGCGAAGCAAAGAAAAGTAACTGATGTGCGTATTGAAACTTTTAAGGGAACGACTCAGTGAATAATGCACATCATTTCACTGAGAGACTTTAACAAGCTTAGTGTCTAAAATGACGCATACCTGTAAATACCATTGTCATACCCGCTTCATCAGCCGCCGCAATAATCTCTTCATCACGAATCGAACCACCCGGTTGAATAACACAAGTAATACCTGCCGCCGCTGCTGCATCGATGCCGTCGCGGAATGGGAAGAAGGCATCAGATGCCATCACGCTACCAGGAACTACAAGACCTTCGTCTTCTGCTTTGATGCCAGCGATCTTAGCTGAGTAAACACGGCTCATTTGGCCAGCGCCAACACCGATAGTCATACCGTCACGGGCGTAAACAATCGCATTAGACTTAACAAATTTAGCGACTTTCCAACAAAACATTAAGTCAGTTAACTCTTGCTCGCTTGGCTGACGTTTTGACACAATTTTTAGATCGTCACGCGTTACCATGCCTAAATCTTTATCTTGCACTAACATACCGCCGTTAACACGCTTGTAATCAAGGCCAGCGTCTTTAGCGCTAAATTCACCACATGCTAATAAGCGAACGTTTTTCTTAGCCGCAACAATAGCTACCGCTTCGTCGCTAACGCTTGGTGCGATAATCACTTCAACAAACTGACGGTCAACAATCGCTTGCGCTGTTGCGGCGTCTAATTCACGGTTAAAGGCAATGATGCCGCCAAACGCTGATGTTGGGTCCGTTTTGAAAGCACGGTCGTAAGCACCAAGAATGTCTTCGCCAATGGCCACGCCACATGGGTTCGCATGCTTAACGATGACACAAGCTGGTTCATTGAATTCTTTAACACATTCTAATGCTGAATCAGTATCGGCGATGTTATTGAACGATAGTGCTTTACCTTGTAATTGCTTCGCAGTAGATACAGAGGCTTCAACTGGATTTGCTTCAACGTAAAAAGCCGCTTGTTGGTGGCTATTTTCGCCGTAACGTAAATCTTGTTGTTTAACTAGCTGGGTGTTGAAAGTACGTGCAAATTTAGAGTCTTCGCTGCTTTCTTCACGATGAGACGGTACCATGGTTCCGAAGTAATTAGCGATCATGCCATCATACGAGGCAGTGTGCTCAAATGCGGCAATAGCTAAGTCAAAACGTGTTTGGTAAGTTGTCGCACCATCGTTTTCGTTCATTTCATTAATCACGCGATCATAATCACTAGCGTTAACGATAATCGTCGTGTCTTTGTGGTTTTTAGCCGTTGAACGAACCATGGTTGGGCCGCCGATATCGATATTTTCAATCGCATCTTCTAATGAACAGCCTTCTTTCGCAACAGTATCTGCAAATGGGTATAAGTTAACAACAACCATGTCGATTGGGTTGATGTTGTTAGCTTCCATGACCACTTCATCCATACCGCGTCGCGCTAAGATTCCGCCGTGAACTTTTGGGTGTAATGTTTTTACACGACCGTCCATTATTTCAGGGTGACCGGTGTAATCTGATACCTCGATTGTGTTGATCCCATTTGCTTCCAGCAATTTGGCCGTACCGCCTGTAGACAGAATTTCTACGCCGCGTGCATCTAGTGCTGTGGCGAGTTCGACGATACCTTTTTTATCTGAAACGCTTAGTAGAGCGCGTTTGATAGGTCTTGATGCTGACATGTGGATGAAGCCTCATAAATTAAAGTTGTATAAAAGTTTTTATCATTCAACATCTTATGTAAAGAAGTTAATCATAAACACTTTCATCTCATAAAAATGTGTGAGTCGACTCAAAATTTTGGCGCTCATTTTACAAGAAAATGTGATCTATGTGGCAAAAATATTCGCTATATCTCAAAATTAATAAACAATTGCTCATACCATGTTGTGATTTAACGAATTAATTCACGTGCTTGGCCATTTAAAATTGTTTTTGGCGATTGATTGCATATCAAAATCTCATGCTTTATGTTGAGTACTCCACGAATAAACTAGCAGTGATACGTAAAGGGTTTACTGATGATAAATATCGAGCAATATCTTTTGAAGCTTCCAACAGGAATATTGAGCTTAGTTGCTGTTTTGTTTGCTAGTTTTAGCCCTCCTCTGATTTTAGTCGTGATTGCTGTTTGTTTGGTGTTTGCAGATATTACCTTGGGCTACATTAAACAACAGGCAATGAATTCATTGCTGAAAAAGCATAAAAAATTAGCGTATAAAGTAGAGCAGCTGGAAAAAGAGAAGCAAACGGCCGAGAAGTTAGCACAATCAATCCCCCAATTCGGCCGTAAAGTATTCCC
Source organism: Psychrobium sp. nBUS_13 (assembly GCF_051201665.1). Taxonomy (GTDB): domain Bacteria; phylum Pseudomonadota; class Gammaproteobacteria; order Enterobacterales; family Psychrobiaceae; genus Psychrobium. Next base: position 286,175 of record NZ_CP179210.1, read on the forward strand.
ACTATGGTCTCAACATATTCAAGATTGCATTGATCTGTCCACCAAAGAAATTAATCAAATTTGTCACTATTTTACTAATACAATTGAGCACCTCAAATCAGGTGGTAAGTTGTCACATAGTCAACTGATGGATGGTGAATATGATTTTATCGCAAATCAAGTCATCAATAATGCACAACATGGTATTGAGTCGATTCAGTTTCAAGATCGCGTTACACAAATTATGGCTCACATGAGTTCGTCGATGACACAGCTTAGTTTTAAATGTGATAGCAAATACCCAATCGATATCGATGAGTTCCTCCATATCAACTCAGCCACCTATACAACTGAAGATGAACGGCTGGCTTATCAACAGCTCACTGGAAAATCAGCGATTGCCGCTGAGCAGCTCGAAGATCATGACGAAGTGACATTATTTTAAAAAGGCGCCATAACTTTCGTTATGACGCAAAAGGGACATCGTTATATTTTTAGAAGTTAGGTTAATTATTCATTCATTAGCGCTTTAATAGCATCAATAATAGGCTTAGGGTGCTCGAATACGACCATGTGGGCGCTGTTATCAAGAAAAATATATTGACCATTAGAGCGTTCGCTAATGAGTTTGCTCCATTGGGTGCCTTCTTGCTGCCACTTGGTCAGCTTTGCGGCTTCTTCGCTGGTTTCTGCATTTTCAATGTCTGCAGTTTCAAAGTCAGTATCAATAATTGATATAGGCGTGTCAGACGATATTTCAGCCGTTTTCATGATAACTAAATCATCATGGTAATTGATTACTTCTTTTGCTCTTGTTATTTGTTTATCAATGTTGAGGCGTTGCTGGCTGATTAGATCGTAATACGTCCAATCCATGTCGTTGATGTATTCATCACTAATGAGTTGTTCGTGCTCTGCACGTTCTAATACTAGTTTTCCTCGAGAGCGCTCAGTCCAGCCACCAGCTTCAAGGTGGGGAATTAGGCGGTCTTCAATTTGACGGTACAAAGAAACAGGCCAATCTTGATAGTGGGCAATCGAATGGGGTAGGAAAATATCAGGGTCAATCCACAACATACCTTTGAGTGTCGATGATGTTTTTGAATCAGGTAAATCTTTCCATGCTTGAGCTAGTATGTTGCTGCTGGCAAAGCTAACCATGACGATTGCTTGCTCATCTAGCATTGTCAGTGTCTTATCGAGTAAAGGTGCAAAGGCGGTATAAGAAGGTGTGTCGCTAAATGTACTAAAACCATTGCCGAGACGTTCGATAACATGAACGCGATGGTTTTTTGCAATAAGTGGCTGTAATAACGAAAACCAAGCGCTATCGGCATGGTAGTTCTTGTTAAAACCAGACAACAAAATAACTGCCGGACCTGAGTGCTCTAATCCCATGCTACGAACATGAATGTCTTTGACGCCATTGTTATCTGTTACGCGATATAAGCTGGAATTAGGCTCTAGCTTTTTAGTACTCACTGAATCGAAGAAATTGAGAACTTCTTTACTTGTATCAAATCCGTCGAAAGACCATCGATGGCCTGCACCCGCAATAGCAACAAGTTGGTTAATATGGAATTCGTTTTGATAGGTATGTTTTGAGATTAACTCTTTTTGGGTCACTTCCGGCGCGTTTTCAATATTATTTTGTTTTGCGATCAGATCGATTGCTTGTTCACTTCCAATTAATGCAAAGTTGCCGCTTGGCTTGCCTTGATAAGGTAATACGGTATCTGCCTCTCCTTGTACAAGCAGGTAATTGGTGTCGTTGTCTATCTGGCAACTCTCAGATAATTGTTGCGACATTGGCGCTGCAATGGAGGCAATAGCCTTAAATTTAAGTTGGCTATTGCACATTAGATTTTGAGTGAATAAAGCGCCTTGAGAAAACCCCACTGCGTAGAGTTCGTCGTCAATAATGTTGTAGTTTTCCTTGATGTCTTTAACGACATTTTCGACAAATCCTAGATCGTTAATGCCCAAACGGTGCGGTTTGTTACAGTCACAACCTTCATTCCATTCCTCGACTTTTGATTGCGGGTAAACGACAAGGTAATTGTTGCTATTTGCTTCGAGTTTAGCCAGACCCAGCATATCTTGTGCACTTTGCCCAGATCCGTGAAAAGCTAGTAGCAGCTTATAGGACTTTTGAGGGCTGAAGTTTTTTTCAGGTTTGGCAATGTAGTATTTTCTATCTTGAATATTTACTGACTCTATATTCTCAGGCAACGGAATATTAACTGAATCACTTGTAGTTTTTGAAGAACCATTGCATCCTGAAATAAGCCCAATAATGACAAGTAACGGAGCAAATAGATAAATTTTACGACGCATAATTTCTCTCTTTTATTGTTGTAAATGGAGTCGAACGTCATAAAATCATGGTCTGTCATTTTCCGACATATTTTGAGCTTATATTTTCGTTATGTTTTTGTTATGTTTTGTAAAAGTAAATTAATTCAATAGGATATGTTGTCATATGACGCTTATTATTGCCGGTGTTGTTTTTGATTCGGCGCAGCGATTGTTGCAAAAAGGCGATAAAAAGCGTCAATTGGAGCCCAAGGTTTTTAGTTTGTTGCAGAGCTTAGTCACCGCTAAAGGGATGTTGGTTACTCGAGAGCAGCTCATTACAGATGTTTGGAATAACAGAGTGGTTGGAGAGGGGGCAATTAATCGCACTGTCTCATTGTTACGGGCCCACTTTGCCGCGCTAACTGATCGTGATGTGATTGAAACGGTTCCAACGCAAGGGTATCGACTTGCTGTAGACGTGGCAGAGGTAGCAGCTGCCGATGACGTAAATGAGAAAGTACCGACGCTAGAACCAAAACCGAATGCTATTAAATCTGTGTTTGTAAGTATTCGCAGCATAATTCTAATCGTCATTGGCGGTTTGATAATTTGGCAGTCTTATTCGCCACAACAATCCCCATTAAAACTGACATTAATCAATGGGCCTTTGATAGCGTTAAAAGGATGGGAATATAAACTATCGGCAAGTCGTGATGGACAAAGCGTTTTGTTTCATCATTTGGATGCAAAAAACGAACAGAATATCGTTGTTTATGACCCACAAACTCATCAACAAAAGACACTGCTAAATAATGCTTATGGAGTACTGAGTCCTGAAGGTACAGAAATTATTTATACGCAGAGTAGTCCGAGTTGTGTTGTCTCTTTATATACTATTGAACCTGTTAGCTCGACATCGTTATTTAACTGTAAACAACCGCCAGCGGTGATGGCTTGGGGAGCAGACCGAAAATTTTATTTTAATAAACGAATGAGTAAATCGCACCCGTATCAAGTATTTAGTTTCCACCTAGCGACTCAACAACTACAACAAGTCACCAATCCGATTAGTGACAATAATACGCGTGGTGATTTCTCGTTTTCTGCCAATCAACAGACCGGCGATTTAGCGATTTTACGGTATGTAACCGAGAACGAAACTCAAGTTATTGTGTACCAAGGCCAAGCGGTACAAAACACTTTTCAAGTGAATAAAAGATTGAAGAACATTGTATGGCATCCCAATAATCATGATTTAATCGTGGCTGATGAGCGCGTGATATATCAATTATCAACAAATAATGGTGCGCTAGTAACATTGCAACAACTGACGTCAGCGATAAATTCATTGGCCATCATTAATACTGACGAGCAAGCATCGCTATTAGTGAGTAATTCGCTCGTTAAAAGTGATGTTATGGCATTTGATATAGCAACTCAGGAGCAACAACTTTGGCAACAAAGTGGTGGCATCGAGCTGTTGCCTCGCGTACAAGAAAACCGAAAAATGGTGTTATCAACCCGCTTTAAAGGGCATCAGTGGTGGCAAATCAACAACGATGAATCTCACATAGTAGACGTTGAATTGCCATTTGAGCTGAAATTTGTTCGGTATGAATTATCGAACAATGGCCAGCGTTTACTGTTTTCAAAGCTCGGCGCTGTGTATGAAATCGATATTGATAATAAAACGTTAAATAAAATTTTCGATGAGTCCCATGCTGCCTATGTCGTCAATTATGATGAGAGTAATAGTAGCGACATTATCTATAGCGCAAATAAGTCTGGTCATTGGCAATTGTGGCGCTATCAGCGTGAAACGGAAATACATAGCCAACTAACCACTGCTGGTGGCTATAGTGGTCGAGTATGGCGTGATTATTTATATTATTCCAAACTGACTATTGATGGATTGTGGCGAAAAAAGTGGGGAACTGATTCAGAAGAGTTAGTGATTAAAGAGTTCGATCGTACTAATTGGTTAAATTGGCGCATCATCGATAATCATCTATATTTCTACCGCAGCGGTTCAGGTGTTTGGCGCTTTGATTTGTTGAGCCAACAAGAAGCATTAATCATGAAGACAGGGGCTAACTTCGTTCATCACTATAGCGTTTATCCAGCGCAAGATAAGCTTTATTGGATTCGCCGCTTGCCCGTAGAAGGGGACGTTTATCAGTACGGCTTCTAACCAATAAACCATTTATAAGTGAAGAAACATATCATGCTAACGACTATCGTCAGTAAGGTATTTTTCTTCCATAAACCAATAACAACCGCCACAAAACCACCGATGAAATAGGGATTGGTTAATGTAATATCTATTTCGCCATTTGGCATTAAAACACTTGGCACCCAAATCGCAGTTAACACACAAGGCGCACTAAACTTTAATGCACGTTCTAGCTTAGCCGGTAATGTGATGGCATTTGCTCTGGCGTAAAGCGCATAACGAATGCTAAATGTGACAAGTGCCATTAAGGCAATTAATAACCAAATATTCATGATTTTTCATTTGCCTCGCGTCGAGAATCCAAATAATAGCCCACCGCCATACCGCTGATTGATGCGATAACTAACCCCATTTTGTGTGGGAGGTGATAGGTGGCTAAGGCAACTATGCCACTTGTTAATACACCGGCAATCATTGGTTTATTAATGAGGTGAGGCATCACCATGCCAATGAAAGTCGCTGACATTGCAAAGTCTAATCCCCAGTTGCCAATCCCTTCGACATTAGCACCAAAGAAAATGCCGACAATAGTGGCAATGTTCCAACTGACAAAAAACGACACGCCAACACCTAAATAATGCCAGTGATTATTACTTGATTGTGGATTTTTTAAATATCGCGGATAGCTTGCCGCAAATACTTCGTCAACTAATAAAAAGCCCAGCGGTACACGCCAGCACTGCGGTAAATGCTTTACATGCGGCAACATACTCGCTGCATAAATAAGATGACGCAGATTAATAATGATGGTTGCACCAATAATAAAGCCCAGTGAGGTGCCTGCCGCTAGCATGCCCACAGCAACAAACTGTGCTGAACCTGCAAAAACAATACTCGACATACCTATGGTTTGCCAAATATCAAAACCAGCGTTCATTGCTAGTGTGCCAAAGATAACACCAAAGGGAATTCCCCCTAAAACCAGTGGTATAGAGTCGATGACACCACGATTGAATTGTTGGGTATTAGACGCGGCTAGCTCAGTCATGAATGGTGTTCGTAATGAAGTAATGTTTGAGACTATGTTAATGGATATTGAAACTAGTTTCGAGAGGAATATTGTTAGTCTTTTGTTGAGTAGATTTTACTCGTTGGCATAAAAAAGGCTTGAATTAACTCACGTTAATATCAAGCCTTTGCCCTACGTTAAGCAATGACGCCTAGTTCATATTAGAACGTGTAACTAGCATTTAAGTAGAAAGTACGACCATATGGATCTGCATAACGTGGATCATAACCTACTTGGTGACCAGCATCGCCATTAAGTGTTAATGGTGGCTTCTTATCAAATAAGTTTTTAACGCCAACGCTAACATCTAAACCTTCCATCACGTGATAGCTTGTTAACCAATCAACTAATACGTATGAAGGAACAACTAGTTGAGCTGTGTAACCACCTTTACTCCAATCGCTTGCTAATACTGCGTCATCAACAATAACATCGTCGTATGAACTGCGGTATTTGATGCGCGCTGTATGAGAAAAGTCGCCATGGCTGAATGTGTTGGTTAGGTTCATGATTGTACGGAATGTTACAGAGCCTGAATCTACACGCCCAAGTGAACTGTCCCAAATGTTGTCTGTACCAACACGTAAGCTTTCGCTTTCAATCACGTACGTGCCATTCCACGAAGTTTTTAATTCACCGAATGAAAACTCAGTTGTTTTGCTCAAGTGCCAATCTAGACCACTATTTTTAGCTTGACCGATGTTCACAGCAGCTTGAATAACAGCAAGGACTTGATCACCCGTACCTTTATCTAGTTTCGTGGTGAATAAGTCATTATAAAGCTCAGGGTTATTGAAAATTTGATCCTGAGTTAATCGAGCTACTTGCTCTTCAAGATCGACCTGCCAGTAATCCATTCCAAAACTAAAACTGCTGTCTGGTGCATAGACAAAACCTGCTGAAATTTGCTCAGACGTTTCAGGTTTTAGATCGGCATAACCTTCACGGAACACAGCGTATTGTAACTTATCGCTGTGACAATACTGACGTAATGGATGGCTTGAAGAAAGTGGACAATCATAAGCGACTGATGTAACACCGAATTCAACACGTGGCTCTGCGATTTGACGCATTGATGGTGCTTTGAAGCCAGTACCAAATGATGCGCGGATTACCCACTCTTCGTTTGGACGATATACTGCACTGACTTTATACGTTGTGTCATCAACATCGCTATTGACGACCTGATTGCCCGCTGCACGATGAGAATCTGTTGTAGCGCCGATGCTGTCATAACGCAAAGCCGCTGTGATTTCTAATTCATCTGTCAACGGTGCTACCGTTTCAACAAAGATACCGTAGGTTTCACGCGATAGGTCGTAAATTGGTGAAGCTGATTCAAATAAAATGATTTCATCATCATTGGCGGCACTATTGCTACGTGAGTAGTCAACTTCGCGATAATCAAAACCAGCAGCAATATACATTTCACCAGCGTCTAATTCTGCAATAGCCATCGACGCCTTACCTTCTAAAGAAAGTAAGCTTGTATCTGTGCTTTCCCATAAACCGCTGTACATAGTGTCTTTAACAAGAGCAATTTGGTCATCGCTCAAGTTTTCAGGAGAATCAAATAAATTCACTTTGCCAGATTTCAGTAAATCTAAGAAAGGTTTTTCGATTGGATAACCAGTTAAACGGTTATTATCACGTTGAGCATCAGCCTTTGTAATCGCGAAGTCGTAGTTGATCTCTTCGTATTCGCCGCGCAGTCCCGTTACAATATGCGTTGTTTCAGTATGGAATTCATTAGTTCTATTACCGCCTGGTAGCGCACGCCAGCGCGCCGAAATCTTGCCGGTTGCATCTGCTTTTATTTGATCTGGTAAGTGTGGAATAACATTGTCTTGCACTAATGCTGAATCATAATCGAGTGCAATACCACCAGTTGGGTACGGTGCAATACGTGATGTCAATGTAAAGTCAGACCAAGATACAGTGCCATAGAGCTCAGCACTTTCGCCAAGCTGCATAATACCTTGAAGGAATAGATTGTCGCGTTCGCTTTCTGGTGCAATCTCTAGGGTGCTAGTGTAATCAAATACACAGGCTTTACTGCTTGTTGAAGGGGCGCTTTGATTATGACAATCGCCGTTGGCGACGCGATATGGATTCACGCTATAAGTTGCCGTTTTATTAATACGATTGCCGTTTTTATCAAGACTAAAACCATCAGCATCGACAATGGTATTTCCCATGTCGTCGATTTTAGGTGCGTCAGCTGCTGCTTTTACATAAACCAGAGCACCATCGTCATCACGTGTGTTGTAAGTGACATAAGCATTGCCTGGAATCGCATTTGATGAACCTGAAATAGAAACAAGTTGTTGGTCATTAAAAGTAAATGGTAAGAAACCCGTTTTGGCAAAATCACGGTCAACTGAACGCAGTTGACTCTGTTGATCGCGGCTATACGAGACCATCACATTGAATCCGTCATCGTCTAAGTTACCAAAACCAGTTGAGATACTGAAATTACTACTTTCGCCACCTGTTTCTTGAGGCTTGTCAAAACGAGCGGTAACCGTCGTTTTATCAACATCTTTTTTAAGGATAAAGTTAATTACACCGGCAATTGCGTCAGAACCATAAAGTGCAGATGCACCATCTGTTAATACTTCAACACGCTCGATGGCTGATAATGGAATTGAGTTTAAATCCACGGTAGCACCAGAGCCTGATGTGGCCATACGACGACCATTTAATAGTACGAGTGTGTAAGCACCACCTAAACCTCGAAGTGACGCAGTTTGAACACCGCCACCGCTGCCGCCAACTGATTCGCCAGCGGTTGTAAATCCTTGCATTTGCGGAATTTGAGCAACTAGATCAGGAACGCTAGTTACACCAGTTCTAACAATATCTTCCTTAGAAATTGTAGTTACTGGCAGAGCGCCTTCTAAATCTGTACGGGTGATTGCTGAACCTGTGACTTCAATGCGTTCAACATTTTTCTTTTCTTCTTCATTTGCAAAGGCGCTTGTCGATGCGAATGCGGTTGCCGCTGCACTTGTGAGAAGGGCGATTTTTACAGCTTTTGCTGCTTTATTGCATTTAAACATATAGTTATCTCTGTTTTATTATAATAATGGTACCGATTGGAGTAGCTAAAGAAGTGCTTAAATACAGTGGTAGTGTACATTTTCGCCCCTTAGACCCCAATAAAATGCAGTCAAGTATTTGACGGTGTCAAATTTTTAACAAAATTATTTTTTACAGTAGATTGCAGGGTGATAATGTATTGGTTGAAATGTGAGCTATCCTTGTTTGGCGTGGGCTAGCGTGTGATTTGAGTTAGATTTAGACAATAAAAAACCCCGCTACTTAAAAAGTAACGGGGTTTCAATTCGTTATAAACTAAGTTGTTCTTAGTTCATGCCGTATTTTTTTAATTTCTTACGTAAAGTACCACGGTTGATACCTAGTAAGTTTGCAGCGCGAGTTTGGTTACCGCGAGTAAATTGCATTGTTAGGTCTAATAATGGACGTTCCATTTCACATAAAACCATTTCGTAGACTTCTGTTGGCTCTTCGCCGTCTAATTGAGCAAAAAAGTTGCTTACTGCACGCTTAACTGAGTCACGTAATAATTGTGGACGTACTGTACCGTTTGCTAGTTGGATTGGTTCAACTGTTAATGGGTTGTCAGTGGTAGTGCTAGTGTTTTGATCAAACATGTGAAATTTGCTCTTCTTAATTAAATATTATCTGTAAAAATGCGATTTAATACTGCTAATTGTTCATCAGCAGTCTCTATCTTAAATAGCTCTTGGCGTAACTCATTACGCTGTTCCTTGAGATACCAACCAATGTGTTTGCGAGCTATACGAACCCCTAAAAAGTCGCCGTAAAACTCGTGCAACGCGCGCACATGATTGAGTAACGTTTCACTTACCTCAGTAGCATTTACTGGTGCAAGCTTCTCTCCCGTTGTTAGGTAATGATGGATCTCCCGGAATATCCAAGGATTACCTTGGGCTCCACGACCAATCATTATGGCATCGGCACCGGTGTAATCTAATACGTCCCGTGCTTTCTCCGGTGTTGTTATGTCACCATTGGCAATCACAGGAATCGAAATCGCCTGCTTGATTGCTCTAATAGTGTCGAACTCAGCAAAACCTTTGTACATACATTTACGGGTTCTACCGTGTACGGCTAAAGACTGAATGCCGGCATCTTGTGCCAGCTTTGCAATGTCAACGCCATTGCGATTGTCAGTATCCCAACCGGTACGAATCTTTAGTGTTACTGGTACATCAACCGCATTGACCACTGAGTGAAGAATATCTTTCACTACATCCGGGTGCTGTAACAATGCGCTACCAGCTAGTTTCTTGTTCACCTTTTTGGCAGGACAACCCATATTAATATCGATTATCTGTGCACCTTGCTCAACATTGAACTGAGCGGCGGCTGCCATTTCTTCAGGGTCGCTACCTGCAATTTGCACGCTGCGAACGCCTGCTTCATCAGTATGAGTCATGCGATGCGTTGATTTGCTGCTCGCCCATACTTTAGGATTCGAAGAACACATTTCCGAGACGGTCATTCCGGCGCCAAGTTTAAAACAAAGCTCGCGAAATGGTTTATCAGTGATACCGGCCATAGGGGCTAAAATGAGCGGATTGGCTAATTGGTACTGTCCAATCTTCATACGATATTTACCTCAATTCGTCAGGGGAGCGTATAGTACGCATTTTTATATCAATTGAAAAGCTCAATATTTAATCGAAATGCAATTATTTTTCTTGACTGGCTAAAAATGTGACTTTGTGCCGATTAAAACAAAAAATATTTTAAGAAGTGAGTAAGAATAGGGCTTGCAAACCATTCATGTTACGAAGATTTGATAAAAAAGTGTCAAAAAATAGTGAATTGTTGGTTTTTAGTAACCAGCCTATCTGGTTACTAAATGACCGTGGTATTACTTCTTGATGCCGTTTAAGCGGATCCATTCATCTTGTTCAGTCGCTGGAGCCATTTCAAACCATTGACCGTAAACTTCACGTAGCTTTTCAGCTTGCGATGGTAATAGACCAGATAACGCTAATGGACCGCCTTGTTTAACTAGCCCTTGCATCAATGGCGCTAATTCTTCTAATGGGCCAGCAAGTATATTGGCAACTAACACATCACCGATTAAATCTTGTGGCTGATCTTGTGGTAAGTATAGTTCGATTTTGTTTTCAACGCCGTTGCGTTTAGCGTTTTCCTTACTAGCTAAAATAGCTTGTGGATCGATATCAATACCAACAACGCGTTTAGCGCCTAGTTTTAAGGCTGCAATGGCTAAAATACCAGAGCCACAACCAAAATCGACTACTGTTTTATCAGTAAGATCTTGACCGTCTAACCATTGTAAACACAGCGCTGTTGTAGGGTGAGTACCAGTGCCAAAAGCCAGCCCTGGATCTAACATAACATTCACAGCATCAGGGTTTGGTACATCGCACCAGCTTGGGCAAATCCACAAACGTTCGCCAAATCGCATTGGGTGGAATTGATCCATCCATTCACGTACCCAATCTTTGTCTTCTAAGGGTTCGAGTTTGTAGCGAAAGTCATTGCCAAATTGATCGTTTAAATAGGCCATAACAGGAACCATGTCCGTTTCGCCTTCATATAATGCAACCACATCTGTTTCGCCCCATAGCAACGTTTCACCAGGCATTGGTTCAAATACAGGGTTGTCTTTTGCATCTAAGAAGGTCACTGACAGCGCCCCACTGTCGGATAATGTGTCGCCTAGCGCTTCAGCGCTTTGATCAGTGGCATTAATTTTTAGTTGGATCCAAGGCATAAGAGTCTCAAAACGGCTTAAAGTGCGCGAATTATAGCGCACTCATTGGCGCTTTGCTTGACCTTTGATGATATCGATAATGGCGACGAACCACAGTACGGAAAAAGTTATCAGGCAGAGCATGGGGGCTAGTATATCGGTGCGTTGTGATTGCAATAGCCACGCGTTGTAAAAATCGCTCTTGCTTGTTGTGCTGAACGAAATTGTCAGTGGCCAATTTGCGAGTGTTTCTAACGTAATGAGAGTCATCCATATCGTCATCGAAGAAAGGCTTATACCACATAGCCAATAGGCACGTGGTTTGGTGCCCAGTATATAGTGGCCTGCACCTGGGCAGGCAAGCGCCGAGTAAAGCAGTGCTTTTACGAGTAGAGTCTTCGATTTAAAGGCATTCATAACAGGTCTCAATAAGTTGATTAAGCCGCTCACCAGCCATTGATGTGTCACGACGTGTTGGTTGATGAAAATCGGCGGTAACGTAGGCAAATGACAGTTGATTATCGGGATCGATAAAACCGACTGAGCCTCCCATGCCGAAATGGCCGACGGTATTCGGATTTGGCCCCATGGCGGCAAAATCAGGGGAGTTACGCATAAACCCAAGCGCCATATGCCACTGCTTGTTTGACGCCTTTTCTTGCATAGTGACATTGCTCGAAAAAATGTTATCGAGTGTCAGCTGACTTACTGGTGTATGGTCAACTGTATTACCTGTTGATGCCATGAGGGAATAGAACTTAGCTAAGCCCCTAGCACTACCTTGCCCTGTCACGGCGGGGATCTCACTTGTTCTCCACGCGTGGCTATTGGGGTTGTATTGACTAGAGCAGGGATTGAAGTATTGCAATTTCCAATGCGAAATTAATGGCAGGATTTTGCTGTAAATGGTCAATAACATTGGTGAGAATTGCCTGGTGGAAATCACGTCGTGTAGTGGCTGGTTGTCTCGGGCATGTAAGTCGTATTCAATATCAAAAGCGGTACTAAATTCTTGATGAAAGTAATCACCGGGGCTGCGGCCATCGATCCGTTTTATCAGTTCGCCGAGAATATGACCGTAGGTAAGCGCGTGATAGGCCATATTTTCCCCGGGGGTAAAGGTAAGCGGTGATTTTTCTATCGCGTTAATCATGGCGTGCCAATTGAATATATCGCCACTTTTCGCCGCTTTTACCACCGGAATGCCCGCCGTATGATTGAGCACTTGACGGACGGTGACTGCCTCTTTGCCATTATGCCCAAACGCTGGCCAATAGTGCGCTACGGGCATATCGAGAGCGAGCTTTTCTCGTTCGACTAATTGTAGGATACACAGCGCTAGCGGCCCTTTACACGCTGACATGGTGCAAATGCGATCGCTCGTTTTCCATGTCTTTTCGGGATCTATGCTGGCGGCGTAGTTAAAGACTAATTCACCGCGCAGGTAGACAGCTAGCGATGAGGCTTTATCACGGCCAAGTTCTATTTGTTGACGGTATGTTTGCAACAATGGAGAAAACGCTGGCGCGCATTCTCCGTTGAAAACACCCAAGGGTGAGTTTTTCATGACCTTCCTTAAAACGATTTCGTGAGCTTTAGGCCAAATTCTCGTGTCATACCATAGTGCGCAATGTTGACCGTTGCTTGTTTAACTTGACTTTGTTTATAGCGAGTATCTGTAAGGTTTTTGCCCCAAATGGCGACTGTCCACTGTGAGCTGTGCGTAAAGGCAAGTGATAAATCCATTGTGTGATAGGATTTTTGCGAAATAGGTTCGTTAAAATCAAAGGATGTATCGCCGCGATAATTTATACTGAGCGCACTGTTCATTGCCCACTTTTCTGTGATGTCGTCTTGATATATAAGGTGCGCGTGTAGGTTACCTTTAGCTGCGTTTGGTATGCGGTTGCCGACGTTGACGGTGGTAATCGCTGTGTTTTCTATCTTAGTTATCGTGCTTTTATTGCGTCCCATGTTTAGCGACAAGGCGAGGCTGTCGTTGAATTGGGTGTGCAGCGCCAGTTCAAGACCACGGCTTGTAACGCGATCAATATTCACGATATGACTCAACCCAAAAGCATCTTGGTAGTTGTGCTGGAAGTTATCGAGCTGTGATTGATAGGCATTTAATTCAACACGGGTGTTAAGCGATGGCCAAAACGATTTATACCCCAATTCGATGTTATTGCTTTTTTCAGGAGCGTAAGAAAGCCCTGTGCCTTGACGCATAAAGCTGGCGTCAATATCTTCGGCCATCCATGTTACACCGCCACTGAGATAGCCCTGCCCTGCGTTAATATAGACATGTTGATGTTCATCGATTTGTTTGGCTAGCGAGACTTTTCCCAGCCACTGGCTATCTGAGAGCGTTTTATTGCCCTGTGTACTTGCTTGAGGCGTCGGGAGCAATGGATTGATAAACAGTGTGGCTGCATCGAAATCTTCGCTGATCCAACGGCCACCCGCTTGCACTTGCCACTTATTGGCCAATGCTAGCGTGACATCGCCATAGACGATAGCGCTCCTTTTAGTGAGTTTGGCCACGTTATTTAGGCCAAACAGTGTGTATTCATTGCGATTGTTGTCGGTGTTTTTACTGTAACTCGCACCCAGTAGCCATTGTATCGATTGAGTCTCATGATGAAGTCTAAATTCTTGATACAAATCGTTGTCATCTAGCCAAGTATCATAATAACCATAAGGCAGTTCACTAAAATCGGCATCGAATCGACCAAATACTTCGACGTCTGTTGCGCTACTAATTGAACTTAATTGCCAATCAGAGGCTAGAGCCCAATCGATTGTTAATGCAGCCGTTGTTGTGGTCAAAGTGAATTTATTGTTGGTATCTAGGCTGGCGCTTAATGTATCACCACGCTTAAATTGAGTTTGTCCATTAACATAAGGGTAGGCACCATTATCCTTCTTTGAACGCTCAATTGATGCGTCAATTATTACATCATCAGTGGCTTGCCAACGCATTGCCGCTCGTAATTCATGCTGGTCAACATCGTCAATGTGTCCGCCTAAATGCGTGTTATCAACGATGCCATCGCGCATAAACCATTGTCCTTGCACACTGAGGTGTAAGGTGTCATCGAGCAATGGAGTATTCGCATGAGCTTGTATCTGTCGGCCGTTGTTTGATGATATTTGCCCACTCAAATTTGCTTGTGCTTGGGCTGGTTTGGCCGTAGTAATAGCAATAACGCCATCGCGCGCGTTACGACCAAACAAATTGGCCTGTGCGCCCCGCAATATTTCAACGGACTCGATGTTTAATAACGAGAGGTTTAAACCGTATAAGTTGCTGTAAGGCACACCATCGATGTAAATACCTACCGTGGCTTGTTCAATATTGCGTGGCATGCCGCGCATTTGAATATAGTCAAAATCTCCGGCTAGCGTTTGCATGCTGATGTTAGGGGCTAGGTTTAGTAAGTCTGCAATTGTTTCAATTTTCAGTAACGCAATGGTGTCTCGATCAATATAGGTGCTATTACTCGCGAGTGATTGACTGTCGCGTGTAATGCGTTGTGAGGTTATGGTAATGGTTTCCATTGGCTTTAATTGATTGTTAACAGCGTCGGCAATTGCCGTTGGGGCAGTTGCTAATAGTAACAGCCCAAGGCATGCACTGGTGTATTTCATTATCTTTTCCTGTAAATAACATTATAAATAAGGACACTTTACAAAAATCAATAAGCGTGCAAAGCGACAATGGGCGTATTAAATCTCATTTCGCACCGCGAAGATATGCGGGAGCTATCACATGGCGGAGTCTGTTTGTCACTATAGGGAGTTTTACGTCGTCATTAAAATTTGTGATAATGATTCTCATTAACTTGCGGAGGTGACAATGGAATTTACGACAAGAGACATTGATGATTGGGTGCAACACACGGCTTATAACTTGAGAGAGTTGTCTGCGAGTAATAATGTCGATCAGATCATTACGCTACCTGATTCGGTCGGTAAGGGTGAAAGTTACATGACGTCGTTTTCGGACGATAATCAGCTCATGCTCACTGATTTTGATGTGTGTGAAGACATGGTGATTGAAGGTGATGCCGCCGCCATGGCGGGGGCCTTTATTGTGTTACAGGGCGAATTGACTCTTACATTTGAAGGTGTAGACGCTATTTCCGTGAGCGCAGGCGGCGCCTGTGTCTTTTTTATCAACAGTGGAACTTGTGTTATGCGCTATCGCAAGGGGCGCATGAAAATGCTTAATTTTTCAATGCCATTGGCGTTAGTCGATTCATTGATCAGGCAATACCAATTTGATAATAATCGTGAAAACCAACTGTTTGTTATGCCAGTAGTGAGTAGCGTTGGTCACATTATTGAACAAATTTACCAATGTCAGCTAACTCAAGTTGCTCGTAGACTCTATACCCAAGCTAAGCTGATGGAAGTGCTGACCTTGCTATGCGATTGGTATCAACAGCATCGCAAAAAAACATCGGTTGTTAAGCCTGCCGATTTAGCGCGTATTATCAAAGCATCGCAACTTATTGAACAGCAGATGGTGTCGCCCCCGTCGTTGATGGCGCTGGCGCGTCAGGTGGGTATTAATGACAATAAACTCAAGCAATATTTTAAGTTGGTCTTTGGCTGTACCGTGTTTGAATATCTTGATGATAAGCGCTTATTACGTGCAGAGTTGTTATTGCGCAGTGGCCACATGAACGTCAAAGAGGTTGCGCTGGACATTGGATTGAAGCATCAGGGGAATTTTTCAGCCAAATTTAAGCAGCGCTATCAACAAAGCCCCAGTGAATATGCCAAATCACATCGGGCATAAAAAAACCAGCTCGACAGCTGGTTTTTTGTGGATAAACGACTTATTGCCTTACAAACCTAGTTTTTTCTCTAGGTAATGAATATTAGTGCCGCCGTTTTGGAAGTTTTCATCTTCCATAATTGTCGCTTGAAGTGCCGTTGAGGTTTTAATGCCTTCAACAATCATTTCGCTTAGTGCATTGCGCATACGAGCGATGGCAATACCACGGTTTTCACCGTAAGTAATTAATTTTCCAATCATTGAATCGTAATGCGGTGGCACTTTATAGCCAGCGTAAATGTGAGAATCCCAACGAATTCCTAAACCACCTGGTGCGTGAAAACGCTTGATTTCACCAGGACTTGGAATGAATGACACAGGATCTTCAGCATTAATACGACATTCGATAGCATGGCCGCGAATTTGTACTTCGTCTTGAGTAATTGATAATGGCTGACCCGCTGCAACACGTAGCTGCTCTTTGATCAAATCAACACCAGTAACCATTTCAGTAACACAGTGCTCAACTTGAATACGGGTGTTCATTTCAATGAAGTAGAACTCACCGTTTTCATATAAGAATTCGAAAGTACCAGCACCACGGTAGTCAATATCAACACAAGCTTTAGCACAACGCTCACCGATGAAACGACGAATTTCTTCAGTAATTCCCGGTGCTGGTGCTTCTTCAACAACTTTTTGGTGACGACGTTGCATTGAACAATCACGCTCACCTAAATGAATCGCATGGCCTTGACCGTCTGCTAATACTTGGATCTCGATATGACGAGGATTCTCTAAGAATTTTTCCATGTAAAGCTGACCGTTATTAAAACAGGCAATGGCTTCTGCACGAGTTAACTTGATCGTTTCAAGTAATTCTTCTTCGGTGCGAACAACACGCATACCACGACCACCGCCGCCGCCAGAAGCCTTAACGATAACAGGGTAACCAATACGCTTAGCAATTTTAATGTTTAACGCATCGTCGTCGCCTAAAACACCGTCACTACCTGGTACGGTAGGTACGCCAGCTTTACGCATTGCTTCGATAGCAGAAACTTTGTCACCCATTAGGCGAATTGTTTCAGCTTTAGGGCCGATGAATGTAAAACCTGATTGCTCGATTTGCTCTGCAAAATCAGCATTTTCAGCAAGAAAGCCATAACCAGGGTGAATTGCAACAGCGCCCGTAATTTCAGCAGCGCTGATAATTGCAGGAATGTTTAAGTAACTTTGCGCTGCTGGAGCAGGGCCGATACATAGTGATTCATCAGCTAATAATACGTGTTTTAAGTCGCGATCAGCCGTTGAATGAATTGCTACGGTTTTAATGCCCATCTCTTTACAAGCGCGCAAAATACGTAAGGCAATTTCACCACGGTTGGCGATAACTACTTTATCTAACATAAGTAAGTGGCCTTTATTCGATGATTACTAGAACCTGATCAAACTCAACTGCAGCGCCATCTTCAACTTCGATTGCAACAACAGTACCCGCTTTATCAGCTTCGATTTGATTCATCATTTTCATGGCTTCAACGATACATAAAGTGTCGCCAACATTTACTTTGCTACCAACTTCAACAAATGGCTTTGCTTCTGGAGAAGAAGCGCGGTAGAAACTACCAACCATTGGAGAAACAACTTGATGACCAGCAACAACAGCAGGTGCTGAAGTAGGAACTGGCGCAGCAGCAGCTACTACCGGAGCAGTAACAGGAGCGGCTACAGGTGCAGCAACGGCAACAGGAGCTGCAACAACTGTTGAAGTGCGGTTGATGCGTACTGACTCTTCACCTTCAGAAATTTCTAATTCGGTAATGCCTGATTCTTCAACTAGTTCGATTAGTTTCTTTATTTTACGAATATCCATAACTGTTCTCTTTTAAATTTTTAAGACGACGCCAGCGATTGCGCTGCCGATTGTAATGCGTATTCATAGCCGCTTGCGCCTAAGCCACAAATTACTCCGACAGCAACGTCTGAAAAGTAAGAGTGATGACGAAACGCTTCACGTTTATGAACGTTAGACAAATGAACTTCAATAAAAGGAATATTTACCGACAAGATAGCATCGCGCAGCGCTACACTAGTGTGTGTAAAAGCCGCAGGATTAATGATAATAAAATCAGCCTTGGTTTGATGTATTGCATCAATTAACTCGAATTCCGCATTAGACTGGATATGTTCGAGTGAAATGCCCATTGTTGAAGCCTGTTTTGTTAGCTTTTCAACAATTTGTGGCAACGTTGCAACGCCATAATGGCCGGGTTCACGTTGGCCTAACATATTTAAGTTAGGACCATTTACCAATAAAATCTGTTTATTTTCGCTCATCTTGCAGTGATCCTCTGAGTAAATCTTTAATCTTGCTTATTTCGTTGTAAAACCAGTTTAGCTAGCTTGAACAATCTAAACAAGTCGCAAAGATTACCTTATCGCGACATAGTATATACAAATCGCCGATTTTGGCAGCATTTTACTGGTCTTATCACCTCTGGGAGGGAAATTTTTAAGTAGGCTAATAATGATGTTTAGGAAAAGTTGCCGTAAATTGAGCGCCAAGCAAGTCTGACTCGCTGATATCAATAACGCCGTTATAGCCTTTTACAATATCCACAACAACGGCCATTCCGATGCCTTGCCCATGTTCTTGTGTATCTAATCGCGCACCGCGCTGAGTAATTTTTTCTCGTTGTGACTCTTCAATACCAACGCCATTGTCTTCAACGATAAAGGTAATTGAATCGGCTGTTTCTGTCACCGTTACGCGAACTTCGCCTGCGCCATACTTATAAGCGTTGTCCATGAGGTTTCCTAACATCTCTAATAAATCACCTTGATCGCCTTGGAAAACGCTCGTTGTAGAGATACGGATGTCACACATCACTGCTTTGGCTTTATATACTTTGTCCAGCGCACTTTTTATTTGTTTGGCTTGTTCTAGAATATTGACCTTTGCAATACTAGTGATTTGTTGACTAACAACGGCCCGTTGCAGCTGATAGCGAACAATTTGGTCCATACGAGTACTTTGTTCTTTAACAATCGTTCGTAATTCATCGGTAGGATCACTTGCGGCATTACTAATGACAGCTAAAGGGGTTTTAAGAGAATGTGCTAAATCACCAAGACGTTGATGGTAGCGTTCTCGTTGTTGACGTTCGCTATCAATAAGTCGATTGAGATTGCCTGTTAGGCGACTAAGCTCTTTTGGATAGTTGCCACTTAAGGACTCGCTACGACCGTCTTCAATATCTTTAAGATGGTGAGCAAGATCGTAAAGGGGTCGAAGGCCGCGGCTGAGTAATATATGTTGTGCCGCTAACAATAATACGGCGAACACACTTAGCCACAACCACAAATTCTCACGATAACTAATGATGGATTGACGATAGCTGTGATTATCTTGCATCACCACAAAAGTATATTGATAGTCTTTGCCCTCACTCTCTTCAATAGTGCCATAGGTCGCAACAAATAACTCAATATCAGAGTGCGTGTTATCAAGATTAAAGCTTTGTTTACCCGGTAAGGCAGGACGCGCTGTGACAGGTGAAATTAACACCGCAGATCTTGAGCGCCATAATTCTCTACCTGCCCGATCTAAAACATAGCCATAAAGGCCTGAACTGGCTTCATTAAACTGAGGATCGGATTGATAATTTGGCATGATTAAATCACGCCCTTGTTGCTCAGCACTCGATATTAAACTAAGAATTTGTAGCTGCATTTTTTCTTTGGCAGCAGTCTTTGCTGCATTAGAAAATGCGGAGTCTAAAATCGCACCAGTAATACTAAAAAAGACCAGCATTAATAAGCTGGCCATTATCAGTATACGGGTGCGTAATGAGTACTTTTTCAATTGAGCATCTTAATAAACGGCTATCGTATTAACCGTTAGCAATCGCTGGATTAATGCGATAACCTCGACCACGAAGGGTTTCAATTGGTGAAATTGTATTCTCCGGATCGATTTTCAAACGAAGGCGACGCACAAACACTTCAATTACATTCGAATCACGATCGTAATCTTGATCGTATATATGCTCAGTTAATACCGTTTTAGAAATTACTTGATGAGGATGGGTTAACAAGTATTCCATCACCTTATATTCATAAGCAGTGAGTTCTACTTCTGTTCCGTCAACGGCGATAGATTGTGCGTTTAAATCTAATGACAGTGGACCGAAGTTCTGAGTAGCACTTGCCATACCCACACTACGGCGCAATAGCGCTTTCACGCGAGCTAACAGCTCATCCATCTCGAATGGTTTAGTTAAGTAGTCGTCTGCGCCAGAATCTAAGCCAATGACTTTTTCTTGCCATTGGTCACGCGCAGTCAAAATGAGAATTGGGAAATTTTTATCGTTTTTACGAAGACGCTTAATGACTTCAATACCGTCTATTTTTGGTAAGCCTAAATCGATAATGGCTAAATCGTAAGGGTATTCAGTGCCCTGATATAGTCCTTCTTCACCATCACTTGCACAATCTACCGCGTAACCTTGTTTGATGAGAATAGCGGCGAGTTGTTCTTGTAAAATTGGTTCGTCTTCAATTACTAAAATGCGCATGATAATCCTTGTAAAGCGATGATTTAATTTATTACGGCTGACGTTCTGAAATTTTGCCGCTCTTTTTATTCACATATACTGTTTTTAAGCGCCCGCTATCTAATAAGATTTTTATCTTAAAAGCTTTGGTTCCACGACTTGAAATAGATTCAACTTTTAATAATTTCTTCGCTTTGTACTTACTTTGTACTAGCTGAGATGCTTTGCGTTCACTGATATCAAAAGCATAGCTTTGACTACTAATAACGAGTAGTAGTGATAAAACAGCGAATTTAAAAGTCTTTAATGTCATGGTTTTCTCAAATGTTAATGTGATATCGATAATTAAATCACGAGACAGAAACTAATCTTAACATGAACTTTCACTATCTTTAATCACAAAAATTTATACCAATTTCAGTTAGTGAGAGAGCAAAGAACTGGTCAATTGATATTAGGCGCTTTAACAAGCTGATATGCAGTTTATGGGGAGTTAAATTAATCGATGCTTAACTATCTATGTGGCTATCATTATTTTTGAAATTAACGTATAGCCATTTAATGAATACTAAAACGCTTGTGTTATGACATGTTAATTTATGTGAGTTTTCATACGTTTTTTCATATGGTTTAGCGCATTTGCTCCCATATATTTATTAACAAGTTTTCGATTCGAATCTAATAAATAATAAGTCGGGTAACCAACAGTGCCTAGCGCTTTTGGTAGCGCAGCGTCCATATACTGGCCTATAAAAGGGATCATTGGATATGAAATGTTCTTGTCTTCAATGTGCTGTTGAAGAATTGGTAATTGTTTGGTGCCCGATAAGCCGACAACAAAGATATTGTTGAGTGCGTGAAGTGCATTGAGTTTAGGTACTGAACGTACACAAGGAGAACAATATTGACTATATAAGTCGATAATTATCCATTCAGAGTTGATTTTAGATAAGTCATAGTTCTTTCCGTCTGTGCCGGTACTCGCCAATGACCACTGCTCATTGATTTTCATTTCTTGTAGTTTGAGAGACGCTAATTGAGTTTTTACATTATGTGAATAACGAGCAACCTTCTCATTTGCAACGCTAAGTTTATCGACATTCTTTTGAGTATGCTTTTTGAATATCTGAATTTTAACGTCTCCAGAAGCAACATCTGATGCTTTGAGCGTGACGATACTCATGCCTTTATCATCGACGAACCCTATAGAGCGATGAGTATGAGTCAACGTGTGAGTGGTATTTTCACTATCGACAATGAGAATTCTAAAATCGTCAGTTGTTGGAAGCGTATTTGACTCGAAAGAATATGGAGTTGAAAAAGAGCCAAGAATAGTATTTCCTTGCCTAAATAATATAACAGGTGGGTAGTCTGTTCTTGCTATTTGAGCGGGGAGCTCGCTTTTTTCTTCATCCCAAAGTAGCCATTCTTTTTCTGACGCTAGTACAGTCGGCGAAAAGGAATAGTACAAAAAGAACATCAAAGAAATCGTAAATAAATGGTAACGCATAGCCTTCCCTAGCATAAATTATTGTTTATTATAGGCTTAAGCTACCTTTTTTCGTAAAGCTATTCAAGTAATCCAATTGAAATAATAAAAGTGCACTAATGTATGTCTGATTTGCTCAGTGAACGATAGCCAATTATTCACGATAAACTTCTATTCAATAGTAAAGCGTGATTGGTTATAAAATTCGAATATGACCATTAATCTATCTCAAAAATACGTAGTTTAGCTAATTAAAGCACTCGCAAAATGCCATATAGAGGATTACCATAAGCGCTAAATTCAATTGCAATAAGTAAAATTACTATGTCATTACCTCCATGCCCACAATGTAACTCTGAATATGCCTACGAAGATCAAGATTTATTGATTTGCCCTGAATGTGCACATGAGTGGAATCCAAATGAAGTGGCTGTTGATCCTGATGCTATCGTGCTTAAGGACGCCGTCGGTAACTTATTGGCAGAAGACGACAAAGTAACTTTAATTAAAGATCTTAAAGTGAAAGGTTCATCACTGGTATTAAAAGTTGGTACAAAAGCCGTGATTAAACGCTTTGTAGATGCTGACCATGATATCGATTGTAAAGTCGATGGCCATGGCAATATGATGCTCAAATCTAAGTTTGTAAGAAAGGCTTAGCTGTACCGAGCTCCTAGCTTAGCAAAATAGATAACGACACTGAGAGCACTTTCAGTATCGTTATCTATCTAATTTCCACTACTGAATAAATCATTGTCTATGTCATTACCACCTTGTTTAAAATGCCAGTCCGAATATGTATACGCCGATCAAGATTTATTGATTTGCCCTGAATGTGCATATGAATGGAACCCGAAAGAGCTTGAAGAAGAGAATACGTTAAACATTAAAGATGCAAACGGTACGCTACTTAGCGAAGGCGACAAAATTACGTTTGTTAAAGACTTAAAGGTAAAGGGTAGTTCACAGGTATTAAAAATCGGTACCAAGGCTGTTATCAAACGGATGGTGGACGGTAAAGATCATCAGCTTGATTGTAAAGTTGACGGTACAGGTGACATGATGGTCACGGCGAAGTTTGTGAAAAAGGCTTAAGTGTCAATTGTTCTGAATAGTAGGAGACACGTAACTTATGAGCCTTATAATCAAACCGTCGAATGACACTCAAGTTGTACTAATAGGGTTGTATTTTTTCGTTTTTCTAATAAGTTGTATGGCGTATTTTGATGCTGTTATCGAAACAGTTAATACAGGCAAGCTATTAATCATACGAGGTATAGGTGTAATAATGGCTATCGCTTGTGTTATTGAACTGGTAAAACTTCGAACGGTTAAGTGGCAAAATCTGATTATTAATGATCAGTTGCTTAGATGGGGAACGAAAGCAATATCTTATCAAATTCACTGGGAGACAATACAATCTGTCACTGTGGTTGGCGAAAATCAAACGATTCTTAAATGTGAGTTTGTGCTGTCAAATAGTAAACAAGCATTTGGATATCCAATATTGTCATCAGCAAACTATGATTTAGAAGCCAATAACTTTTTAAGTTTATTGGCAGAGAAAGCTAAAGAGCATCAATTCACAGTTTCAGAGATTGAATAGTTATATTAAAAACTCTAGCGCCTTCTTAATAGCCTCAATCAATTTATCCACTTCTTCTAACGTATTATACGGTGCAATAGAAATTCGAATAGTGCCGTCAATGTTGAGATACTCCATCAGCGGCATGGCGCAGTGATGGCCTGAGCGTACGGCAATGTTGTGTTGGTTCAGCAAAGTAGCAATATCTGATGGGTGTTCATCGTCAACGATAAAGCTAATGACCGACAATTTGTCGCTGACGTTGCCGATAATGGTAGTTTCATCAATCTTTTTAAGTTCTTGAGCAAGATAATTGGTGAGCTGGTTTTCGTATTGATGAGCAGCGTCACTATCTTGTGCTTTTATAAAATCGACTGCGGCGCTTAGACCTAGTACGCCACTAATATTAGGTGTACCGGGTTCAAATTTAAAAGGCAGCTGATTGAATGTGGTACCGTTAAAGCTAACTT
Source organism: Psychrobium sp. nBUS_13 (assembly GCF_051201665.1). Taxonomy (GTDB): domain Bacteria; phylum Pseudomonadota; class Gammaproteobacteria; order Enterobacterales; family Psychrobiaceae; genus Psychrobium. Next base: position 310,365 of record NZ_CP179210.1, read on the forward strand.
TTTTAATCATTTCGCCACCACATTGCCACACCGGCATGGCTTCTAAAATTACTTCTTTGCCATAAAGAATCCCAATGCCCGTTGGGCCGTACATTTTGTGGCCTGAGAAGACGAAAAAGTCACAATCGAGTTTATCCACGTCAATGGGTAAATGCGCCACGGTTTGCGCGCCATCAATAACACTTACCGCACCAACTTCTTTTGCTAGCTTAATTAAATGACCAATTGGATTGATGACGCCAGTGACATTTGATGCATGGGCAACGGCAACAATCGCGGTGTTTTCGTCAATCAATTCATTAGCGGTCAGTAGATCAAATTCATGAGTGCTGGTGAGGGGAATAACGCGCAACTGTGCGCCTGTCTCCAAGCACAATTGTTGCCACGGCACGATATTGGCGTGGTGTTCACTGACACTCACCACAATGTTGTGATGGGCCTTGATATTAGCGCGGCCATAACTCTGTGCAATTAAGTTAATGGCTTCTGTGGTGCCTTTGGTAAAGATGATTTCTTTACTATTGTGGCAGCCAATAAACTTGCCAATATTAGTTCTAGCTAGTTCAAACTTGGCGGTAGCAACTGCACTTAATTTGTGGGCAGCGCGGTGAACATTAGCGTTTTGACTAGTGTAATATTCATTAATAACATCAATCACCATCTGTGGTTTCTGGCTAGTGGCAGCACTATCGAAATAGCATTGATCGCTTTCCATGATGAGTGGAAATTGTTGGCGGAATTGTTGGTTATTGAATGTCATAGTTTTTATATAATTAAAAATCAATTAAAGAGATATACAGGCTTAAAAACGCCGAAAAATCCCGCCATTTATCGCCTTAAATCAGAAATTGACCAATGCAAAAATCAGGGACGATTTTTGAGTATTTGCCGCATGGATGCGGATCAAATACGATATTGAATAGGCAATTTATTATTTAAGATCAAGCGAAAAATCACGGGTCGCCTTTCTTTTGGTTACTTTTCTTTGGCGAAGCAAAGAAAAGTAACTGGTGCGCATGTGTATTAGTTGAATAAAACGTTAATACTAAAAGCGCATCATAATTTGCACACGTTGTAATTCATTCTCTACAATAATGGCTTCAAAAAACGCGCTGTATGCGATGTCGGATGCTCCGCTACTTCTTCTGGTGTTCCAAAGCACAGAATTTCACCACCGCCAGCACCGCCTTCTGGGCCTAGGTCTACTATCCAATCGGCTGTTTTCACCACGTCGAGGTTATGTTCGATAACCACTATTGTGTTGCCGTGATCGCGCAGGCGATGTAATACATCTAGCAGCATTTGAATATCTTTAAAGTGAAGACCTGTTGTTGGTTCATCAAGGATATAAAGTGTTTGGCCTGTATCGCGTTTCGATAACTCTTTGGCTAATTTCACACGCTGTGCTTCACCACCAGATAGCGTTGTCGCTGACTGACCCAGTGTAATGTAAGATAGGCCAACATCCATGAGTGTTTGCAATTTACGGGCAATGGCAGGCACGGGTTTGAAGAATTCGTTGGCGTCTTCCACCGTCATGTCTAACACTTGGTGGATATTTTTTCCTTTGTACAACACTTCAAGCGTTTCGCGGTTATAGCGTTTTGAATGACATACATCACAAGGCACGTAAACGTCTGGCAAGAAGTGCATTTCAACTTTAGTTACACCGTCACCCTGACACGCTTCACAGCGGCCGCCTTTAACATTAAAGCTAAAGCGTCCCGGCTTATAACCACGTGAGCGTGATTCTTGTGTCGCCGCAAACAACTCACGAATTGGCGTGAAAATACCCGTGTAAGTCGCAGGGTTTGAGCGGGGGGTACGGCCGATTGGGCTTTGATCTATATCGACTACTTTATCGCATAGCTCAAGACCTTCAATGCGGTCATGTTCTGCTGGCTCGTCATTAACGGCTTTGTTAAGCGCGATGTGAGCTAGTGGGTAAAACGTGTTGTTGATTAGCGTTGATTTACCAGAGCCTGAGACACCAGTGACACAGGTTAAAAGGCCACAAGGAATAGCTAAATCGACATTCTTTAAATTGTTGCCGCGAGCGCCAAAGAGTTTTATCCAGTCTTTACCTGCTTTAGTGCGCTCTTTGCGATATTCAATTTGTTTGGCACCAGAAAGATACTGACCCGTTATTGACTCTTTATTGTCGATAATTTGTTGGTAACTACCTTCTGCGATAACTTGACCGCCGTGAATACCTGCGCCTGGGCCAATATCGATAATGTAATCAGCAGCGCGAATAGCATCTTCATCGTGTTCAACCACGATAACGGTATTACCTAGATCGCGAAGATGATTAAGTGTGACTAATAAGCGCTCATTGTCACGTTGATGTAAACCAATTGATGGTTCATCAAGTACGTACATTACGCCAACAAGACCTGCACCAATTTGACTGGCTAAACGAATTCGCTGTGCCTCACCACCAGATAGGGTATCTGCTGAACGAGAAAGGCTAAGGTAATTCAAACCAACATTGACTAAAAAGCCAAGACGATCGCGGATCTCTTTTAAGATCTTCTCGGCGATTTGCGCTTTTTGACCGCTAAATTCGAGATTATCGAAGAACTCCATACACTCACCAATCGAATATTCAGTGACTGTCGGTAAATTCGTTGTACCAATGAATACATGGCGTGCTTCTTCCCGAAGACGGCTGCCATTACAAGCTGGGCATGATTGTTGGTTAAGGTATTTGGTTAACTCTTCACGCACGGCATTAGATTCTGTCTCGCGGTAACGGCGATCCATGTTGTTAATGATGCCTTCAAACGGATGATTTCGTACAACAACATCTCCGCGGTCGTTCATGTATTTGAATTCTAACGACTGTTTACCACTGCCAAAGAAAATACGTTTAACATGTTCTTTGCTTAGGCTTGAAAATGGCGCTTCTAAATCAAAACCGTAATGCTCACTCAATGAGGTTAACATTTGGAAGTAATAGAAATTACGGCGATCCCAACCACGGATTGCACCGCCAGCAAGGCTAATTTCATCACTGACAATAATACGTGCAGGATCAAAAAACTGTTTTACCCCTAAACCATCACAACTACCACAAGCGCCTGCTGGGTTATTGAATGAGAATAAACGTGGCTCGAGCTCTGCCATTGAATAACCACATTGGCTACAAGCAAAGTTAGCTGAGAATAATAATGGCTCAATGTCGCTGTCATCATCCATTGGGACGATATTGGCGACACCACCAGAAAGATCCAACGCTGTTTCAAATGATTCTGCAAGGCGTTGCTGCAAATCATCACGCACTTTAAAGCGGTCAACAACCACTTCAATATCATGCTTTTTGTGTAGATCTAGCGTCGGTGGATCAGATAAGTCACACACTTCACCATCAATACGAGCGCGTATAAAACCTTGTGCGGCAAGATTGTCGAGTAATTTGGCGTGTTCGCCTTTACGTTGTTGTACCACGGGGGCAAGCAACATCAATTTGCTGCCTTCATCCATGGCTAAAACTTTATCAACCATTTGGCTAATGGTTTGTGCGGCAAGTGGTAAATCATGCGTTGGACAACGAGGCTCGCCAACACGAGCAAAGAGTAAACGTAGGTAATCATGAATTTCGGTAATGGTACCTACGGTAGAGCGTGGGTTATGCGACGTTGATTTTTGCTCAATAGAAATCGCAGGGCTCAAGCCTTCAATGGAATCAACATCTGGTTTTTCCATCAGTGACAAGAATTGGCGAGCGTAAGCTGATAACGATTCAACGTAACGGCGCTGACCTTCGGCGTATAGCGTATCAAATGCAAGTGACGATTTTCCTGAGCCAGATAGGCCAGTGATCACAATTAGTTTGTCCCGTGGGATAGTTATATCAACGTTTTTTAAATTGTGGGTGCGGGCACCGCGTACTTCAATTTGATCCATGAAACTCTTTTCTCTACTGATTACCGAACACGCGATTATCGCATATAACACGGTATAAAAACTATGCTGACTTCGGCAAAATTTAAATTGTGTAAAAATTAAACTTGTGCAAATTTCGATCTAGTTGTACCATTGGTTCATGGGGTACATTGGTTGACGTGTCAATTAATGCCCACAACCAAGGAGAGAGATTTGGAAATTATCATTAATGTTGACGATGACTCGCCGTTGTTTAGTCAGCTTGTGAACCAAATTAAACAGGCAATTGTAAGCGGACATATTGCAGAGGGTGATCCATTACCTTCGATTCGTCAGCTTGCCAATGATTTGGCTATTAACAACAAAACTGTTGCGAAAGCTTATCGATTACTTGAACGCGACAGTGTGATTGAAACAAAAGGGTATCGAGGCACGTTTGTGCATCCCGATGCTCGTAAAAATAGTGATGTAGATATTAATGAATCGGTGACAGAAATTTTGCAACAAGCATTAACGTCATTGAAAGAAATCGGTGCAACTGACTCAGAAATAAGAATTGAGTTTGCTCGTTTAATGAATAAATAAGGAATGTGTTATGTCAGATAGTATATTGTTATATATAGTTTTTGTGAGTCAAATATTTGTAATTTCATATTTGTTACCCACTAAATTACATCAGCGAGCAAGAGAAATCATGGCGCGCTATCCTGCACCAGAATATGGAAAGTTGTATCCCATTAGCGCAGAAGAAATCGAACAGAAGATTTGTCGTTTAGTGCTCATGAGTAAAGTTGTCATGGGGGTTGGTGTTGGCATTATCGTGCACGGTTTATATTATCAAAGTCAACAAATGCTTGGTTGGGATAGCCAGTCGGTCATTATGATTTTCTATATGCTGCAAATTACGCCGTTAGTTTTATTAGCCGTGTTTAGTGAGCGCTATTTCAAGAAAATGCGCCAACTGAATGATTCGACGATTCGTAAAGCTCAGCTGATGCCGCGTCGTGTAGAAAACTACGCACCGAAATCACTGCTGACTCTAGCTGCTATGGTGTATGTTGCTTTTGTCGGCTTGGTTATTTATATCACTCAGAACCCATTTGATGGCTTTGCTGGATACGTCAATATCGTTGGCGTAACAGGGCTGAATATATTCTTTGGATTTTTCGCCTATAAAGCGATTTACGGTAAGAAAAAAGATCCCCATCAAGGTGAAGATGTCCGCTTTAAACAGTCGAGTAGAATAGTAAAGTTGATGCTGTTTGGCAGCATTGCTGCAACCGTTAATATTTCAATGCACTTCTTATTGTCTACGTTGGATCTGCGTCACTTAAATGATGTTGTCTCTAGTCTTTATTTCCAGATCTTGATGTTAGTAGTGATTTTCGCCGTGTTAAAAGAAGATACTAATTTTGATGTGTATAAAGATCATCCCCAAGAAGAAGGAGTAAACTAATGTTTGTCTTTTTATTACCTAGCATTGTTTTAGTGGCAGGATGTGCAATCGCGTGCTTAGTATTTAGCCCAATTCGTTAGCTCAAAGTCATCAGCCCAGAGCGATTATTATAGAGAGTGCACAGTCACTCTCTTTTACTTTTCTATTTTTATTGATATCCCATACAGTTGGCATAGAACGTTGTTGTCGCTGGCCAGTCTGAAAATACGCCAATGACACCGACATATTTTGCTAAAACATCTAATACTTCATATATATCGCCATCGTTGTTGATGTGTGAGGCAATACTTTGATAATACCAACCGCCACCTTTACTAAGTTTACCTGAGCGCTCAAGGCTCCATGCAATGATCTTAAGGCCTGCTTTTTTCGCGGCTTTTGCATAAGCAGAAGGCACCAATTGGTCATTTTCAATACTCAATAATGCCCAAATAGGCGGCGCGATTATATTTACGCCGCGTGACTTTAATTGAGACATGGTTGGTGAAAGTAACTGCGGTTCATTCACTAATTGCTGGGGTGTTACTTGATTCTCCAATGACGACGGCGCTGATTCTGCACGATCTTCTAGGTAGACCGCTTGAGCAGCAAACGCTGGCTCATTGCTAATTAGGTAATCAATATCAGCTAAATCAAATGATTGAATAAATACATCGCTTGCAGGAACTTGCGCTGTTTTATATTCGTCGACTAGTTGTTGCATTAATTGCTGCTGACTTAGCCCTTGATAAGGCATTGCTACATTAGGTTGTTTAAGTTCTGGGGTCATTTTTACCCCTAATGATTTGAATAAATGAATGCTTTGTTGATGAGTTAACAGTGGTTTAGTTTGGCTGTATAAGTCGCTTCGAAATGATGGTGTACCAGCTACATATTCGTTAATAGTATTTGCAGCGGTATTGGCACCATCCATTTTGGCACTCAGTGTTTTAAATTGGGATAACGTGATATCGCTGGTGCAACATTTCGCGCTAGCTTTTCCATTATGGGAATCTTGAGCGCTAATAAATGGTTCGGTGCACTGCTTAGCTAGCGGCGTTTGCAAGATATTAGTTGTCGTATGTAAGTCACATTGGGAGTGACGACAAACCAACTGTTTGTCTTTGGTGAACGTAACATCACATTCGATAATACCAGCGCCCATATCTGCTGCCGCTTGATAAGAAGCTTGTGTATGCTCAGGAAAAAATAGCGGTGCCCCTCGATGGCCAATTGAAAAATGAGTGACATTAGATTGCTGATTTTTACATTGCTGTAGAGCTTTTTTTAGTGGGCCTTCATTCATGTCGTTGACTAAATAGAGCGGTCTAACACCAATTTTAACCTTGGCAGCCGTAGTGACATCTGAATGTATTTTTTGGCAGCCAACGCTTAATAGCGTTATGAGTAACAGCAAATTTTTTTTCATCGTTCGGTTGTTTAGCCATTGATATAAGGAGTGTAACTCTACTTAAACTTCATGACCGAATTAAGTCAATCTAATGACAAAAAGTTCTGATGTTTAAAATTTAAGTCATTGATTAAATTTTTATTAAAAATGCAAAAAAGTCGTCATCTAATGGTAAGAAATTTGTCGATGGTCTGTCACAAAGTCTCCCTAGGATACCTGCCATCTCAATAGCTCGTTCAATCTATTATTATAAAACTTAGGAAATGACTTACATGAAACATCTACATTTGGGTACCAAAAGTGCCATTGCGCTTGCAGTAATTGGTTTGTTTTCTCAATCTACACTGGCTGCGACTAAAGCAGAAGCGAAAGCGCCATTAGCTAAGGCTATCGCGAAAGAAGATGTGGAAAAGATAGCTGTAGTTGGTCGCAGTATTTCTTATGCAAACAACGATACATCAGACGAAATGAAAAAGCAGCAATCTGGCATGACGACTCCGCTGGCAACTATCGGTAGCTTGCCGGGCGTACTTGTTAATGAAGGAGACACTTTTGGCTCAGATGATTGGTCAACGTCGATTTCTGTTCGTGGCTTTCAGGTAAACCTAGGCGAACAACAGATTGGTATTACCGTAGATGGTTTTGCTAATGGTAATTCGAATTACGGCGGCGGCGCGAAAGCAAATCGCTATATCGATAGTGAAAACTTAGGTCGTGTCGAAGTATCACAAGGTACTGCTGATATCGCATCACGATCAAATGAAGCACTGGGCGGAACATTAAACTTTACGACTATTGATCCTGGTGAAGAAGAGGCGATGGTTGTTAGCACGACGCTTGGTGAGTTCAACGCGCAAAAATTCTTCGTGCGTTATGAAACGGGTGAATTTGCACCTGATACCTATGCGTGGATTTCGGCGTCTAATAGCTCAAATACAGATTGGATGACCCAAAGTGCGCAAAACACTCGCGATCATTACGCTGCAAAAATAAAAAGCATGGCCATTGATGATGTAACATTAACGGCTTATATCTCTTACGATGATACGCATGAAGATAACTATCAGCGTATCTATTCGGTAGAGCAGTTTAAACAAAACCCAATCTGGGACCAACTCACTGATGAATGGAGCGGCGTACCGTATCAAGATCAAGCTTATCGTCGCGGCTGGTCTACATTGCGTACGAATATCTTTGCGTACCTTCAAGCTGATGTTGAATTTAATGACGAGATATCAGGTTCATTCAATATTTATCATCATAATAATGCTGGCCGTGGAGATTGGGTCCCGCCTTACTTAGTTGATGTTAAAGACGATGGTGCTGGCAATCCACATTCAGAATTAGTATCAGGCAATACCGTTTATGGTGGCAGTAGTAATGGCAAACTTTATTTTGTAGACAGTAATGGTGAGTCAGTTTCACCCATTGCTGGTTGTGAAAGTGCGATAGGATTCCCATATGGAGGCGCTGGCGCGGAATATGATCCTGGTTGTCATGAACAAGGCGCCCGACCTGTCGGCTCTTATCGTCATACTCACTACGATAAAACACGTACCGGAATTAATGGTGATATTGAATGGAATACTCAATTTGATGGACTGGAAAACACGTTACGCGCTGGTTTTTGGTTTGAAGATTTCCAGCGTGATGAACATCGCGATTGGCACAAGATTATCGATTCAGCAACAAGCTATCGTTTTGACCACGTACCATATTGGGTTCAGTATGAACGTGAATTCCCAGTTGATACCTTAATGATGTATATCGAAGACACATTAAACTTTGAAGTAGCGACAGTGCGTTTGGGTGCTAAGCAGTTTGATGTAACTGTTAAGAAAAACGATCAATTTGATAATAGTAAAAGTTTAAGCACATCTTCAGATTCAGATGTATTACTGTCAGCAGGCATTGTTGTTCCATTTCCAGATCAAAATCTAGAGCTCTTTGCCGGTTACGCTGAAAACTTTGCTGCAATTAAAGACGCTGTTTTAGAGCGTGATGATGCCGATATTTCAATTGTAACACCTGAAACCGCAGATAATATTGATTTAGGCTTGCGCTATTTGGGCGACAATTTACAAGCCAGTATCACATATTACAGCATCAAATTTGATAACCGTATACGCTTTGTAAGTAATGAATCATCTAGCGGTATTGATTTTCTAGAGTCTTCTGCTGGTGGTTACTTGAATGAAGGTGGCATTGAGTCTAAGGGGATTGAAGCGTCAGCAACTTATCAAATGAGTGAGCACTGGAGTGTTTATCTTTCTTACACAAATAATGATTCTACGTACACCGATGAAGATAATGCAGTCAATGGTAATACCGTCGCGGGTTCTGCAGAAGATATGTTTGTCGTTAGCCTTGATTGGCAAAAAGATAACTTCTTCGCTGGACTTAGTACTAAACAGGTTGGCGACCGCTGGATGAATCGCGATAATTCGCAACGTGTTGAGAGTTACGTGGTATCGGATTTATATGTTGGTACACAAATTACTGACTTAGGAAACGGCATTGAGTCAATAGATTTACGTCTAACAGCGAATAATTTATTTGATGAAAGCTATTTAGGGACTATTGCAGAGAATGCAGCATGGATTGGCGCACCGCGCACTATTGCGCTAAATGCGTCAATTCGTTTCTAGAAAATTAGTTAACATGATTGCCCTATAAACTTCTTAATCATAAGACGGTAGTAGGGCAATTTTTCGTTTTAGGGTTAAGCGATGATATTTAAAAATACGATTTAAATAGCCGTTATATTTTGGACTGCTTTAATAGGTTTCCATACCGATGCTAAGGGATTAGTTAGTGATAATAATTCAGAAAATTCGGTTTCATTTTTACCACAGAAAATATTTTTTGGTTCTTGCTCACATCAAGATAAAGCAATGCCGATTTTAGATGCCATCAACGCAGAACGACCGGATTTTTTCTGGTTCTTAGGTGATAACGTTTATGGTGATACTGAAAATATGGCCCACCTTGTAAGAAAATACGACAAGCTTGGTGCTATTCCTCAATTTGCGAAATTACGTGACAATAGTGAAGTGATGGCTATCTGTGATGATCATGATTTCGGTGAAAATGATGCCGGTAAAGAATATCCGATGAAAGAGTAATCTCGCCAAATTATGTTGGACTTTTGGCAAGCCCCGAAAGACTCTCCACGCAGAACGCGCACCGATGGAATTTATACAAGTAAGATTTTTGGTAAAGGTGATAAAAGCATTGAAGTAATAATGCCTGATTTACGCTTTGATCGCGATCCAATAAATGAAGTTAGCACGCTGACTAATCTATTTACTCGTCTACCCTTTGATGCTGGGCCATATGCCGTTTCAGATAATCCAAACGCGAGCATGTTAGGAGAAAAGCAGTGGCAATGGCTTGAAAAAGAGCTATTAAAACCGAGCGCGATTAAAGTCATCGCATCGAGTTTACAACTGATCCCTGATTTTACAGGCTGGGAGTCTTGGGCTAACTTTCCGGCTGACCGTCAACGTTTATTTGGTTTTATAAAAAAGCACAAAATAAATGGTGTTGTTATCGTTCGCGGTGATACTCATTGGGGAGAGATGTCTCGTTTTGAAGACGACATGGATTATCCACTATGGGAAGTTACGTCTTCAGGATTAACACAAGAGTGGAAAGCGGTAAGTCCGAACAAACATCGTATTGGCGATTCTATGGATAAGGTTAATTACGGTGAGTTATTAGGGTCTGTTGATCTTTGTGGTTCAAATTTTGTTCAATCTAAAAGGGTTTTGGGCACATGTTCATTGTTCCAGACTGAGCATAAGCACCCACATCCCTGTGGGCGAGGCATGAGGATTGATGCTGGGTTTACCCCAGTGAATGACGAATAACGCCGCACAAAATACTTTTAGGTGAATCCTACGGACAGCATTTGTTTGTTATTTCTACGGCGTTATCGCCTATTCGTGTATTGCTACAGGGATGTAGCTCATTAGGATAATGCAGGAGCTATTATCGAGCCAGCTACACCACATAGGCTCTGCCTTGTAGAAACCCCAAACAAATTGCTGCAAAAATGAACTCAAAAGATCAACAGACCCTAATAGACTGGCAGCAAGATGATCCTAGTGTTTGGTTTAAAAGATGTTGTGAGCAAGGTTGTACTGCAACAACAATTCAAACTATCTGATATTAGTCCTTATTAGTTTCGTTACTAAATTAGTAGCTGAAGTGCTATTTCAGCTACTTAACGTGTCAGGATTATTGGGCATTTACTTCTTTAAGCTTCGCCGTAAAGTGTCGCAATATTGGAGGCTCATATTCAAAGTCTAAGCCTTTGATATTATGGGCTTGCGATTTTAGTGCTATCAAACAATCGGCGATGTATTTCATATGATCGTTGGTATAAACACGGCGCGGAATCGTGAGCCTTAATAATTCCAACGGTGATTCTTTTTGGTGGCCTGTTTTAGGGTCTCGTCCTAATAATAGCGAACCTATTTCGACGCCACGAACACCACCTTCTAGGTACAAATGATTGGCAAGTGCGTGGGCGGGAAATTGATCAGCTGGAATATGAGGCAGCATTTTTCCTGCATCAACAAATACCGCATGGCCTCCTGTAGGGTACTGAATAGGAATGCCAGCTTCGCGTAGTAATTCTCCCAAATAAGCCACTTGTCCGATACGATATTCCAAGTAATCTTCATCGGCGCATTCCCACAAACCAACATTTAACGCTTCCATATCACGGCCATTTAGTCCGCCATAGGTAATAAAACCTTCCATCGGCACACAGCTAATTTGTACATCGCGATACAGGGCAATTTGGCTGTCATCTTTAAAGCAACACAAGCCGCCCATATTGACGATGGGATCTTTTTTAGCCGACATGGTAAAGATGTCTGAGCAATCGAACATGCTGCGAATAATGTCGCCAATGGCGATATCACGGCAACTTTCTTCACGTTGCTTAATAAAATAGGCGTTTTCAGCGAATCTAGCGGAGTCGATAACCACAAGAATAGCGTGTTTGATTGCTATTTCACGTACAGCGCGAATATTTTCTAATGACACAGGTTGGCCGCCTGCGGAGTTACAGGTGATGGTCACGATAATGCCAACGACATTATTTGCACCATATTCGGCAATAGTTTTCTCAAGCGCTTCTAGATCGAAATTACCTTTAAAGTCGTACCATGCCGTGGTGTCTAACGCGGCAGGTGTTAGCACATTAATCGCTTTAGCGCCGCTCAATTCAACGTGAGCAGCTGTGGTGTCAAAATGATAATTTGAAATAAATACTGGGTTATCAGCACCTTTGTGTTTCACCATGTTAGGAAACAATATTTGCTCAGCACCACGCCCTTGATGAACAGGGATGACGTGTTGATATTTAAACAGCGTTTGCACGGTTTTCTCTAGTTTGACGAAACTTCGGCTACCGGCGTAGGCTTCGTCACCTACCATTAATGCCGCCCATTGATTTGCACTCATAGCACCAGTGCCTGAATCGGTAAGAAGGTCAATATAAACATCTTCACTTTTTAACAGAAATGGGTTGTTGCCAGCTTCTGCTAATGCAGCTTTTCGATCTGCTTCTGTGGTCATTTTGATGGGTTCAACCATCTTAATTCGAAAGGGTTCTGGAATACGTTTCATAAGTTTTCTCGTTGTGAAATAGGGTATCGAACGTGAATTCGATTAGAAATAACGGGGTTGCGAGACTATTGAGAAAACAAAAAACGGGAATGGGCTAACCGAAAATCGAGGTTATACCATTTAGTAGAGAACATTGTGAATGTTGAAAATTTCATCAAATGAGTATGCAAAGATTTTATTTGAAATGTCAACAGCTTAAATTCATAACTTGTTCGGAGAGTTAATGTGGATAGACATAAAAAACCGCCTAACAAGGCGGTTTTAACGTTACTTTATTAATCCCTTAACACATGCAAGAAATGTAAATGCTTTTGATATTGATCGATAATGTCATTAATCACCGAATCTTCAGACCAACCCATTACATCGTAATCTTGACCACCTTCAGCTAAATGTACTTCAGCGCGATAGTAGGTTTCAGAGTCGTTATCACCATCGGTATTAAAGTCTGGCTGTGCATGTTGCTTTTTATGAATGCCATAACAAAAATCGTGCTCATCGCCGTGGCTCACGTTAAGTAAGATCCCCGTTGGTGTTGTCGAAATAGTTGCTTGAATATCATTAGCATCAAACTGTTTTTTGACCTTTTCGAACGCTTTTTTAACATCAGAAGCTATAAAGGTATTCACGTTCTTCTTGTCTGGTGTCGACAGAATGTTATCGAGACGTTCCTGCCAATCTTCTTCGGTACAAGACATGCCTGTTAATGCCAAACTTTCTCGCTTGGCTAATTCAACTTGTAATGCTTTCCCTAATCCAAAGCACGCAAGTAACAAGACGATACTAAAGGGCAGCGCAGCAGCTATGGTCATAGTTTGCAGTGCTTCCAAGCCGCCAGCCAGCATTAATACCGCTGCGACTACACCGACACAGATTGCCCAGAACAAACGTTGCCAAACAGGCGTGTCTGTCTTGCCATTTGAGCACAACATGTCAATAACCATGGCGCCAGAATCACAGGATGTGACAAAGAAAATCACTATCATCAAGATAGAAAGACCAGTAAGAGCCGTTGACCATGGCAGTGTTTCTAGGAATACGAATAGTCCAACGGCAGAGTTTTCAGAGACCATTTCTCCCAACCGCACAAAGTTATTGTCGACGATTTGTGAAATAGCGGAATTACCGAAGATTGTCATCCACAATAGGGTAAATGCTGTTGGTACAAGAAGTACCCCAAAAACGAATTCGCGAATGGTTCTGCCTTTGGAGATTTTAGCAATGAACAAGCCAACAAAAGGCGCCCATGCTAGCCACCAACCCCAATAGAATATCGTCCAACCGCCAATCCAACTCTTCTTCTCGTAAGCAAACAAATTGAAAGTGTCAGAAACAAGATCTGATAAATAAATACCAATATTTTGGATGTAAGCTTGAAGCAAAAATATGGTAGGTCCAACGATGAATATCAGTAGCATTAATACAATGGCTAGTCCCATGTTGATTTCAGATAAAATCTTAATGCCTTTATCTAAACCTGTAGCAACAGATACCGAGGCTAGAAGCGTTATCACTATCATGATAATTAATTGGTTAGTTTGGCTAACGTCGGTTGAAAATAGGTAATTTAAGCCAGCGTTAACTTGAGAAGCGCCTAGGCCAAGTGACGTAGCAACACCAAAAACAGTGCTCACAACCGCGAATATATCAACAAAATGTCCAGGCCATCCGTAAATACGATCGCCAATGATTGGGTGCAATGCTGATCGCAGGGTTAGCGGTAATCCTTGGCGATAACTAAAATAAGCCAAAATAAGGGCGACTATGGCATAAATCGCCCAAGCATGAAGACCCCAGTGAAAGAAAGTAATTTTCATTGCTTCTTTCATCGCTTCCAAAGATTCTTTTTCTGCTGTTGGTGGCGACAAGTAATGCATTACCGGCTCTGCAACACCAAAGAACATCAACCCAATGCCCATTCCTGCAGCAAATAACATTGAAATCCACGTCGATAATTTATAGTCAGGTGTCGAATGATCGGGGCCAAGTTTTACTGAGCCAAAACGTGACATGCCTAAATAAATAACAAAACCGAGAATAATAGCGACCGTCAATATATAGAACCAACCACCGTTGATGGTAATGGCTCCTTGCATGGTGTTAAAGGCGTTAGACGCTATTTCTGGCGCGAATAAAGTGCCAATAAGAATAGAAAAAATAACCAATATGGCAGGATAAAATACAGATTTATTTATCTTCAGTGATAGGGATTTCATTAATTAATTACATCTCGAATGTTTCGTACACTTATCATAATGCTTACAGTGCTAACTATTTAAAATACATTAACTAGCCCGTTTGTATGGGTTACTGCCGTGTAAGCTTGTGTTATCATCATTTCAGTTCTAATTATTTACATGATGAATTGTTACCATTATACGCTTATTTATTGGCTGTTTGGTATGAATTCTAATTAAAAAAACTTTATGGGAGATTTATGTTTCAACGTAAGATATTAACTTGTGCAGTGCTTTCTGCATTAGGTGCAATGTCATATAGCGCAGTTGCCGCTGAAGAAAAAAAGAACAAAAGCAAGAGCAAGATCGAAACCATTCAAGTCACCGCGACTAAGCGAGCTGCCAATATCCAAGAAGTACCTGTTGCTGTTTCTGCACTAAGCGGTGACGCAATGGACAACTTGGGTATCGATAATTTCCAAGATTATGTTGAGTTCTTACCTAACGTTGTTTTCCAAGGAACGGGTCCAGGACAAAATGAAGTGTATATTCGTGGTGCAGCAACAACGCAAACGGGTATCGCTGTATCTTCGGTACAAGCCCTCCAGCCTTCAGTAGCAATTTATTTAGATGAGCAGCCGGTATCAATGCAAGGCCGTAATCTTGATATTTATGCGACTGACATCGAACGTGTTGAAGTATTGCCGGGACCTCAAGGCACGTTATTTGGTGCGAGCTCTCAGGCGGGTACTGTTCGTCTTATTTCTAAAAAGCCAAACCATAGTGATTTTGAAGCGGGTTTCGATCTTAATACTGGTTTTACCAAAGGCGGTGATTTAAGTAATGCGGTTGAAGGCTATTTCAACTTGCCAATTAACGATGATCTAGCATTTCGTGTTGCTGCTTATTCAGACCATCAAGGTGGCTGGTTAGATAACGTCGAGAATATTCCTGGCCAAGGCGGTTACATTGGTAGCACTGTACATATCGATCGCATTTCTGGTGGTGTATTAAAAGATGCTAAGAATACGCCAAACCAAGCGCCAACTAATTCAGATTTAGTAGAAGATAACTTTAATGACGCAACGTATGCAGGTGCGCGTTTTGGTTTGTCTTACTTGTTTAATGATGATTGGAAGATCTTATTACAACACACTGCTCAAACATTAGAGACAGAGGGTGTATTTGGTTACGATCCTTCTTATGACGACGAAGAAAGCACGAGTCGATTTGTGCCAGAAAAGAACCAAGATACTTTTGGTTTAACAACGTGGACATTAGAAGGGCGTTTAGCACAACTTGATATCGTATATGCTGGTGGTTATTTAGATCGTCAAATCGATGCAACAGTTGATTATACCGGTTACACCAATGGCGGTGCATTCTCAGCGTTCTACGCTTGTAGCTACAGCGGCGATGTGCAAGACGAGCAATGTTATGATCCAACAGGTTATTATCTAGAAGAGACTGACGTTAAACGCTTCACTCAAGAATTACGCTTTAACACTTCAGCAGATAATGTATGGCGTGTTACCGCGGGTATTTATTACGATACACAAGAGCTTGGTACTGTCGGTCAGTTCCAATTAGGTACTGAAGGAAAATTCCCTAATGGCGTTTGGGGTCCTGGTGGAGTAACAGTAACAGGCGAAGGGACTAATAATGGCGGCAAGCCATTTGCTAAAGAAACCAGCTTTGTTAATGACATTACTCACGAAATAAACCAAGTAGCCGTATTCGGTCAATTTGAATATGATTTAACTGAGACTGTTACAGCAAGCCTTGGTGCTCGATGGTATGAGATTGAAGATATTTATACCGGTGCAACAACGTCGCAAAATAATGGCGGTGTCACCAAGCAAATTCGTGCCTTGGGTGGCTCTGATCAAGATATCTTAGATTTCTTTGGTGCTGAGAATGGCCAAGCCATTATCGACGCAGTAGCAGCAGGCGATTTACAAAACGACCTATTGAGCTCTGACGGCGTGCTTAAAGTTGACGATGTTATTTACAAGCTATCAGTTAACTGGAAAGCCGACGATAACCTAATGTTCTTTGCTAACTACTCACAAGGATTCCGTCCGCCAGTAACGGCGAGAACAGGTGGCCAATTAGCAAGTAATCAAACGCCAGGCTCGGCATTTGAAAACTATCGTATTCCTGTTTATTCACTAACGGATGAACTTGATAACTACGAGATTGGCATGAAGGGCGATTTCTTAGATGATACGTTGCGTATTAATGCAACGGCTTACAGCTCTGAAATTAACGATCTTCAAACATCACGCTTTGATCCAACCAACATCGCCTTCTTCTACTTTACTGACAATGTTGGTACTGCAGATATTAAAGGGTTAGATGCTGATTTCACGTGGCAGTTAACGGACAACTTCGTATTAAGCGGCGCATTTAGCTTATTGGATACGGAAATTACCGAACTTAACAGCACCATGACTAACTTGTCGGCGCCATTGGGGAGTGAATTACCTTACACGTCTGAATTGTCTGGTAACTTAAGAGCACGTTATTTCTACGAGCTTAGCAACGGCTGGGAAGGCTACGTAAATGGTTCGGTAACTTATACTGGCGATCGTCTATCTGGCATGTTTGCTAACGCCTACGTGTCTGAAGATACGCACAAGTTAGTGTACGGAAAAGGTACTGGCCTTAAGATTGAGCAAGAAATTGCGGCGGGTCAATATCAAGGCGTTACCTACAAAGACAGTGATGGCAATGACTTTGCTGGTGGCCGCTATGTTGCAAAAGCCTACTCTATTGCTAATTTAGCATTTGGTGTATCGAACGAAGAATGGAAAGCCGAGCTTTATATCGATAACTTGTTTGATAAGCGAGCGCAGCTTTACATTGATGAGCAACAGTTCACGCCAAAAGTTATTACTAACAGACCGCGCACCATCGGTGTTCGTTTCTCTTACGACTTATAAAACAATCTAGTACTTGTAAAACAAGCTACTCACGATAAAGTGACTAGCTTGTTTTTATTTCTACTTCTTATTAAATAGTTACTTATGCCTACACCATCATTAAAAGACATTAAATCAGCACTGCAATCTGGTCAATTTGAACCTGCTCATGTGCTTATTTCAGCAGCGTTACAACAGAAAGATTTATCCGACAGTGACACTCATGAGTTACTTTATTTAAACGCCGTAGCCTTGCGGTATTTAAATAAACTAACTGCGGCATTCGATGCCACCAAACAGTTACTAGCATTACAGCCAAATAATGGCCGCGCCTTTCAAGAGCAAGCCTATTGTTTACTTGCCTCTAAGGATATCAAAGGCGCGCTAATGGCCTTTCATAAAGCGGTTGAATACAACCCAGCGTTGATTGCGTCATGGCAGCAAATTGTGGCCTTGTTCAAGGCGCAGCAACACCAAAATTATCAACCCGCGTTAAATCAGTTTAAATTGCTAAAAGCGTTGCCAGCACCTGTACTTGGTGCGATGGATTTAATGCACGAAGGTAAGTTGTACAAAGCAGAACAGGTATGTCGTAATTTCTTACAGAAAAACAGACACCAAGTTGATGCAATGTGTTTGCTTGCTGAAATTGGTTTGAAACTTAAAGTGTACGACGACGCTGAATTTTTGCTGGAAAGTTGTGTTGATTTATACCCTGATAACGAACACGCCAAGGCGTTGTACGTTAACATTCTCAATCGTTTAGGGAAATTCAAACAGGGGGCGCAACACGCTGAGGAATTTTTAGCGCAGTTTACTGCTCAGCCAGCGTTAGTGATTACAGTCAAAGCAACCTTGGCTAATTGTTATATCAACTTGGGCGAATTAACGCGTGGCCAAGAGATTTATCAGGCTATCTTAGCGCAGTCTCCTGAGCGAAACGGTATTCATGTTCAGCTCGGACATGCCCATAAAACCGCTGGTAATTACGACTTGGCCGTGGCCGCTTATCAACAGGGCTATGACCAAAAGAATGATTATGGTGACGCTTATTGGAGCTTGGCTAATATCAAAACCTATCAGTTTTCTGATGATGAATTAGCACAGATGCAGCAGGTGTTATCGCAAGAAGGAGTCAATGTTGACGATCGCGTCCATATCAATTTCTCGCTCGGTAAAGCCTTTGAAGATCGCAAAGAATTTTCACGCTCATTCGATTTCTATCAACAAGGCAACGCACTAAAAAAACAAAGCATTGGCTATGATGCTGCAAAATCTACCGCATTGATTGACCAGCAGATAAAACATTGCACCAAGGCGTTGTTTGAACAACGCAGTAACGTTGGAAATAGCGCGGCTGATCCTATTTTTATTCTTGGATTACCACGCGCAGGTTCGACGCTGCTAGAACAAATCATTGCATCGCACTCGCAAGTTGATGGCACGATGGAGCTACATAATATTCTGGGTACCGCGTTAAAATTGCGAGGACGCATTGTTAATGATGAACCACAATACCCTAAAAATTTGTCGGAGCTATCAGACCAACAGTTGAAACAGTTAGGCGATAATTTTATGCGGGACACACAGCCATATCGCCAAAATGCACCTTTCTTCATTGATAAAATGCCGAATAACTTCATTCACATTGGCCTCATTAAATTGATTTTACCCAATGCTAAGATCATTGATGCGCGTCGTGAACCTATGGCCTGTTGTTTCAGTGGTTTCAAACAGTTATTTGGTGAAGGGCAAGATTTTAGTTATGGCTTGTCAGATATTGCGACTTACTATCAAGATTATTTACGACTGATGGATCATTGGGATCAAGTGATGCCGGGGGCAGTATTGCGAGTTCAACATGAGGAATTAGTTCATGATTTTGAAAACCAAGTACGCCGTATCTTAGACTATTGCCAATTACCGTTTGAGCAATCGTGTTTAGAGTTTTATAACACCAAGCGAAATATTTATACGCCAAGCGCCCAGCAAGTTAGGCAGCCTATTAGTACTAAAGGCTTAACTCAATGGCAGAACTTTGAACCCTATCTTGGTGAGTTGAAAGCTACATTGGAAAGTTAAAATAATACCATATATGGCATTGTCGGTAATTGCCTTTAATTGGCAAGCGCCTGTAAAAACACTGCTTGAAACGGCAATGATGGATAATATTGAATCCCGTCCTATCGTTGATTATACAGCGAACAAGGGAGCGAAAAGGCTTGCGGTTAGCAAGCTTGTTAACAATGGTGTTAGTGCATTAGCTGATGGTGTTTTGTATCGTATTTATTTATCAACCGCACAGCAGCCTCTAAGACTGCGTATAAAAATCCCCCGCGAAACACATGCATATAGCTGGGTTTGGATAGAACCAACATCTGGTGAGGTACTTAGTAGCTACAATGGTGAGCGTGCTAATTTAGTCACCCAAACTTGGCGTTTTAAATACAAATTTCACATTGGTCAATTCATCAGTCCTCACATGGAATGGCTGTGGTTAGCTTTCTGCTTGATACCCTTAGTATTGCTGTTTACCGGCTTATGGGTAAACTAAAACGCCGCAAGCGTGGTTAAGACTCTTGTGCTTTTAGCCGTTTTAAAACGGCAATGTTTTTGTCAATATTCACTTTATTGTTACTAAGTGGTTTAAGCTTTTCTAGATAGGCTAAGGCTTTGTCGTAATATTCTTGTTCTAATGCTATTTGTGCTAGCCCAGCTAATGCTGGCTTAATAAAATTAGGGAATACCTGTGCACGTTGATAATAAAGCTGAGCGCGTGAAAATTGTTGTTTTGATTGGTAATGCTGCGCCAGTTTGATTAAGACACCGGCTTGATTGGGATTTAGGTCTAACGACTTCTTAAAGTGCTTAACCGCTCGTTCGGTATTATTCTTTTCTTGAGCTGAACCTAACGCCGCGTAATAGAGACTTTGTTGCGGTTTAGAGAGGTTAGTTACCCCTTTGATACTCGCCAAAATGCGATTAGCTTGCTTGATTTCGCCTTCGCTAATTAACCAGTTAATTGCTGAATTAATTGGTGTAAATGCTTGTGGATTGTGGGCTGAAATTGCTATTAGCAAATCAGCGGCACGTGTCATACTGCCAGCAGATAAATGCAGTTGTGCGGTGCTCAATAAATTACTGGACGCTGTTTCACCATGACGCAGTGCCATTTCCATACTTGTTAATGCTTTTGAGTTTTCATTATTTGCTAGCGTGATCTGCGCTCGTTGTAACCATAGTCGTTTGTCATCAGGTGTTTCATTGATGAGCTCATCAACCATATTGAGGGCGGCTTGGTTGTTACCTGCACGTTGCAGAGCATACAATAATCCATGCTTCCATTGGTTGTTATTAGGATCGAGCAATAGTGCCTGTTGATAACCTGCTATCGCTGACCACGCAGAGCCTTGTTCAAGGTTGATGTAGGCTAGTTGACCGAAAAATTGTGGATCCTGTACGCCGTTTTCAATTGCTTTTGTTAAGTGATGCTGCGCTTTTTTAAGTTGTTTCTTTTGCAAATAAAGCGCGGCCAAAGTGCGATGCACACGCAACAAATTGGGCGCTTTTTCAAGGACGGCTAATAAAGCCTGTTCAGCCTTATCAGGTTGTTTAGCGGCTAGGTAAACTTGACCTGTCATTAGCAATAAGCCAGTACTTTTTTCTACATTACTGTTGTTTTTTAATAGCTCAATAACTTTTGAATATTGCTTAGCATCAAGTAGTGGCTTGATGGCAACAGATAGTTCGTATTCGTTAGGAGCTAGTTTTGTACTGCCTGTCTGAGGCAATGCATTGGTGAGATTAAATGTGAAAGTCGGCGGCTCGAGTTCGACTTCGATTGCTTGTGCTGAGACAGACAACGTTGTGACTAACAGGGCTGAAACACACAGGGACAAATTCAATGCAGTGAAAATTGAGCGCAATTGGTGGTGTATGGCAGGTATAATTTTCATGATTTTTTAAATTCCACGGGCCAAATAAATCTGGCGGCTACAGTTTGACCGTCTTTAGTTGGCGGGGTAAAACGCGAGCGCTTGATGAGGGTTGTGATCGCTTTGGTTAATGCCTTTTGATGAGGTGATTCAACGCTAAGTAATTTAGGTCTGCCTGACTCATCAATGAAAACATCTAACTTTACCGTGACCTTATTGATGCCTTGGCTCATTAACGTTCTCGGGTAATTGGTTTTAGTGCGGGTCAATAAACTCGGCAGGCTATCTAATTCGTTAAGGCCAAATGCTTGCCAATCAACGCTGAGTGAATTACTAAAATCTACGTCCATTTGCATAGTCACCGGAGGCGGGGTGAGTTGTAGCTGCGGCTTTTCTACTTCAACCAATGCAACGTCCATCGCTGCACCATCACCTTCAAGGCTTAGATTTAAACTTTGTTCAACCTGAACACTTTGTTGTGGCGGCGGTGGAGGAGGCGGTGGTGGTAAGGCAGCGACGTGAACTTCACGTACCAAAACTTGTGGTTCTACTTGTTTGGCAAACCATTGGTTCACAAAAAGCAAAGCAATAGCCAATAGCATGAAACCACTGGTTAATAACAAGGTATAGAAGTGATGACGTTTAATCTTCATGGCTTATTGTAAGGTCGCAATATTAACACTTGCAGCGCCACCTAATTTACTTTCATCAATCACTTGAATGAGCAAATCGGTAGTAACGAGTTTATCTGCCTGAATGACCACAGGACGAGATTGACCGCCGAGTAAACCCTTGACGGTATTACGCACACCAGCAACGCCGATAACGCTGCCGTCGTAAATGACATCACCGCCATTGGTGATGGCTAACATAATAATATTTCGCTCCAACTTTTTAGTCGATAACGCCTGTGGTTTGTCTACTTCAACGCCGGTTTCTTTAACAAACACCGTGGTAACAATAAAGAATATTAGCAAGATAAAGACAACATCGAGCAGTGGTGATAAGTCGATTGTTTGCTGTTGTTCTTCTAATCGCTGCTGCAAACTAGCACGCATGGTTTAATGCCTCGTTTGCTTGCAGTTTTTTGTAATAACTCAGTAACAGCCAGCCGGGAACTGCGATAACTAACCCTAATTGTGTTGTCCAAAGAGCGCTTGCAATGCCTTGGGTTAAGACACTGGTTTCTCCCATTCCTTCGCCTTGTGACATTGCTGTAAATGCGTCTAACAAACCGATGATGGTGCCCAATAAACCGAGCAAGGGTAAGGCGCCAACGCAAATCGTAATAGCGTCAGTCCATGCTCGATGACTCGCGTCATACAAGCCCGATTTTGCGCGAATGGTAAAGAAAATAATCTGATAATACGTAAAGAAGCCTAGGCCTAAAATGGCCCATATGATGATGCTATCAAACGTTTGAATATTCATTTAAGCCGCCTTTGGTAATGATTTAGTGGAGGTTTGGCTAAGTTGTACCGCGCAGCTTTCTAAGCCGCCGTAATAAGTTTTTACTTTTCGCGACAGTAATGCGTGCATTAGCAGTGCAGGAATCGCAACAACAAGACCTAACTCTGTAGTGACTAGCGCTTCAGAAATTCCCCCAGAAACAGCGGATGCATCGCCAGCGCCGAACAGCGTCATTAGCTTAAAAGTTTCGATCATGCCGCTAACAGTGCCAAGTAAGCCGAGTAATGGCGACACTGCAGCAGTGATCGCAATCGCGCCTAGCCAGTATTCCAATGTGTGTTTTTGCATTAACAATGCTGAAAAAAGTTGATCGTCACGTTGTTGTCCTGGTGGTGATTTCAATGTGATATCAATAAGTTGGCGCTGCATTCCTTTGACTTGTTCCGCAAACTGATTAAGTTGAGAAGCGTCATTGCCGTCAATATGGCTAAGGCGCTCGGCAAGTGCTGGTAATAAGGTGGGTAGGCGGATAAGTTGCGCGCCTTTCGCCAATGAAATGAGTAAAGCAAATATGCCAAAGGCAATGATCGGTAGCACCCAGATCCCGCCTTTCTCGACATGACTAACTACCGACTCTTGCGACTGGGCAATTTTAAGGGCGCGGGTTAGGGTTGGATCAAAACTGATTTGTGCCTGCTGTCCTTTTGCCAGTAGATTAAGCTGCTTAAATTCGTCGTTACCTAGCAGTAATCCTTGCTTAGTCATTGTTGGTTCGTGAGCTAAGAAACCAGCTTGTTGGTTTGTTTGATCGATAAACCATGACACTGGGCCAATGGCTAATGTTGATAGCGGCTTAATTGCACCATCTTGTGCGACGACACTAGTGGTTTGCCACTGTGGATTTAAGTGACTGCGCAGGCGATTAAAGGCACTGCTTAGTGTGGCAAGGCTCTCGTTGCTAAATGCATCGCCAGTCGATTGTGGCATCTTTTGCTGCTGGCTAAAACGCGCTAATAAATTCCGTTGATAGGTGTCTTGTTGTTGCCAAGTTGCTAAGCGCTTTTCTAATGTCGTTAGGCTTAATGTTTGCTCGTCCATTAAACGACGAGCAGCGCTGGTTTTTTTACGCAGGCTTACAACCGCTTGTTCAGCATCATGAGTTTGGCGATTGAGCTGAGCACTTTGCTTTGCAATGTTTGACTGCGTTTTATTAAGGGCGGTTTGCGCTTTCTTAATATCGTTAACCAGATCTGATTCAACTGACGCCACGCTCACATGACTATAAGCAAGTGTTAGAAATAAAAGTGATGCAGATAAGTATTTCATTATTATTGCTCCACACTTGATGGCAGGATCATCGGCAGCGTGACTAACTTTGCTTCTTGCTTGTGAGCAAGCATTGCTAAGGCGTTTTTAACTTGCTGCGCCTCAACTGGCTGTTGATGAAACCACTGCCAGCCACTTGCTGTCGGTTGTCCTGACACTGCTTTACTGCCATCAAGTGTTAAGTACCAACCGCGAGCGACGCCTAAAAACAATTGCTGCACCATCTTTTGTTGGCCGTTTCCATCGGTAATGGTTGCTTGTTGAGTGCTAACGCGCTGATTAAATTCATCAAAACTTTGATACAGACTCAATAAACTCTCTAATCGCTTGGATACATTTTCTTGGTCTAGGTCACTTAAGGTTGTTCGCCACGAATTCGCTAGGGGAGGCGGCAGTTGGGGATGAATATTACGGATCTGTGCGAACTCTTTGTTAAGCCAACTACTTAAATGCGCTTGTGTATGCTCCATCGATGTCTGCAGCGTTAACAGTTTTTGACGTTGCTCTGTCACTTCATCCATTTGATGGCTGTGGTTTGAAGTGAGGGCTGTTAACTGCTTTTGTTCTTGCTTAAGCAGTGCAATACGCTGCTTGAGTAGTTGTTGGGTATCTTGCCACTCGCTTTTTAATTGAGTGTTTTGTTTTTCTAGGGTAATCCATTGCGTCACAAGATGTTCGGCATTTGAAACTACCGATTTAGTTTGACTAAATACGTTGGCTGACAACAGTAGGCAAAGCGCACTCAGGCACCAACTTTGACGAATATTCATGGCAGAAATCTATTGACCTAAATTACATTAAAAACACAAGGTGCAAATAATAACAATTATCATTAGCGTGTGCAATTGGCGTTATACCAATTGCATTAAATAGGTGAACTGACTGTGCTAAGAAAAAATCGACAAGTACAAGGCGCTCGAATGACTAATAGCTGGCTATTAGGATTGAGAGCAACGCAGTAATCATTGATTTTAACCAGTACAAGTGGTCAGTCAATTAATACAATATTAGTAAAAGATAGACACAAAAAAACAGCATAATTGCTGGTCTTAAGTAGCGCTATATTTGAAGAAGTTATATAACTACTTATCCAAGCCACCCATACAGAGATATTTAATTTCTAAGTAATCATCTAGGCCATATTTTGAGCCTTCACGACCGTTGCCTGATTGCTTCATACCGCCAAATGGCGCTGCCGCATTTGAAATAAGTCCTTCGTTAACGCCGACCATGCCATATTCCAACGCTTCGCCAACACGCCAGATACGGCCAATATCGCGTGAGTAGAAATAAGCAGCTAAACCAAACTCAGTGTCATTGGCAATGCTGATCGCTTCTTCTTCATCGTCGAATGCAATAATCGGTGTGACAGGGCCAAAGATCTCTTGATGAGCAATCGGCATGTCGTTAGTGACATTCGTTAAAATGGTTGGTGATAAGAAGTTTTCACCCAGTGATTTGTCATTATTGCCAAGCACGACAGTAGCGCCTTGATCTATTGACGCGTTTACTAAGCGCACGACATCGGCAACGGCTTGCTTGCTGATCATTGGGCCAACGTCAACGCCATCTGTTAGTCCATTACCCATTTGTAAGCCTTTGACTGCCTCGGTGAATTTTTCAGTAAACTGTTCAAGCACATCACGTTGTACCAAAATTCGATTAGTACACACACAAGTTTGGCCAGCATTACGGTATTTTGATACCAGTGCGCCAGCGACAGCTGCGTCGATGTCTGCGTCGTTAAACACGATAAATGGTGCATTGCCACCTAGCTCCATCGATACTTTTTTAACGGTTGATGCACATTGGCTGATGAGAGCTTTACCCACTTGCGTAGAACCAGTGAAGGTAAATTTAGCAATATCTGGATGCTCTGTTAACACTTTGCCAATGCCGCGAGCGTCTTCACCAACAACAACGTTAAATACACCCGCTGGAATGCCAGCGCGCTGCGCAAGTTCTGCCATGGCTAGTGCTGACAGCGGCGTTTGTGTCGCTGGACGCACAACGAAAGAACAGCCTGCTGCGAGTGCTGCTGCCGCTTTACGAGCGATCATTGCATTAGGAAAGTTCCAAGGTGTGATTGCGGCAACAACGCCAATAGGTTGCTTAATAACAATAATGCGTTTGTCACCCGATGGCGCCGGAATCGTATCGCCATAAACACGTTTGCTTTCTTCAGCAAACCACTCAATGAATGCTGCGCCATAGGCGATTTCACCTTTGGCTTCTGCTAAAGGCTTACCTTGTTCTAACGTTAAGATGCGGCCAAGATCTTCTTGGTTTTCCATCATTAAATCGAACCACTTGCGCAATAGGCTTGCACGCTCATTGGCAGGCTTTTTTGACCACGTGCTAAACGCCTTTTTTGCTGCTTTTACCGCAAGGGTTGTTTCTTCAACACCCGCGTTACTGACTTTGCTAACAAGCTCGCCAGTGGCAGGATTGGTCACTTCTATCTGAGAGTCACTAGCGTGCCAACTACCGTTGATATAGGACAACGTTTTCAATAAAGACGGATCATGTAGTTGGTGCATACTGCCCTCGAAGGTTTAGATGGAAAATACAAGGATTATACACAAAGCAGTAAAATTTAATCACATTAACAAGTTGTTTGATTATTGGAATATTAGATAAATATTTCATGTGATTAAGATAGATTAAAACTTGATATCTCATTCGATTAGACCTAGTTCTCATTACGTTTTCTCACCGCTATAATGGGAAGAATAAATCTAGGAGTTGAATTTGTATCAGACATTAGAACAAGTGGCATCAGTTGATGACTTTATTCGATTACGCGATATTTCGGGGTTATCACCGCGCAGTCGTGAAGCTGCAAAAATTGGTTTATACCAATTACATTAAGTAAGTGATCTTGTTGTGCGTAGAGAAAATCAGCTAAAACAAGGCGCTCGATTGACTAATAGCTGGCTATTAGGATTGAGAGCAACGCCATTTTAGTTAATTTTAACAAGTACAAGTGGGCAAATATTTAATGCAATTGGTATTATTTAAGTATGTTTTATGAAAGCCTGCGAACGCAGTTACTTGATATTAGTGCGGTAGTTATCTTTGTGGTTTATGCCATCGTTTTTAACTGGATTTATAACATTGTTGTGGCGAAATATTTCACTGCAACACCAGTGGTTTGTGAATAATTTAACTCAGCTGTAGTGATACAGCTCAGTTTTATACTCAAAACAGCTTGGGTTTATTTAATACTTAATTTTACTTCGCCTAACTCTTCAGTAGCGGCGATAGTGAAATTGTTAGTCGCTTGGCTTAGATCGATCTTTTGACGAACAATAGAGCGGCCACCTTTTTCACGAACAACTTCGATGAATAGCGTGAATTTCTTCGGTAATTTAGAAACATCCAAGTCCACATTGTAGTCGCCTGCACCTTTAGTTGCGCCAGTCATGCCATCAAACTTTTGCTCAGCATAACGACCTTCTTTACGCCACCAACGACGTAGATCTGGTAGCCACTTATCGCTTTTTCCTTTGTGCTTTGTCAGGTGCCAAAGTAACAGGTTGTCACTTTCACCTTTATGCTCAGCCCAGATAGCCACATAGGGCTTGCGATAGTTTTTATCGTCAAATTTAGGCAATGAAAAATCAACAGATAACGTAGCGGCTTGAGTGGCAAAGGCGCTAATACTCAAAACGATGACGGCGATAAAGCCAATTACTTTGTTCATACTTTCCTCTTGGTGGGTGGTAAATTTAAAATTAGTGCATTAAATAAATCACAAAAACACAAATGCCAGAGCCAGTAATAAACCATTGGCTGCTCGCGCGGCGCGTCTGTTTATGAATAAGTGCTAGCCACAGTCCCGACAGACAAAACAGCACCATAATGATGGCGCTAACATCAGACAGATATTTCCACAGCGTGCTCGTGTGCTTGGCACGATGAACATTGTTGAGCATATCTAAAAAGCTAAACTCACTCTGTTCAATCGCGATGCGATTCTGTTCTTTAAAGTACTCGACAATGGTGTTGCCACCAGGACTTTGTAAGCTGATAATTAGCAAATTTTCGAATTCGTCCCATTCAAATTCGTAATCGACACCGCGAATGTTGTGTTGCTGGTCTAGCCAGAGCATGAGCTTAAGGCCATGTTGGGTGTAGCGCTCAGGCCATTGCGTTGTTTGAACTATCCATGACGGCGGCGTCACATCTTGTTGAATGGCGTCTGAGTCATTACCACTGAGTTCAGGATGTGCCAGAAAAAAACCAGATACAGCAAAAAATAACATCAGCAGCAAAACAAGCATTGCGCTAAAGATATGGATATCGCGCATAAGTGCATTAATTGATTGCTTGTTAAGAGACGTAAACATAATAAGTGTTGATTAAGGCTTGGGACTTCTATAAAAATGAGGCGACATAATACTAGTTTTCTCGGTCATATTACAATATTATATGATAATAATTTTCATTTAGATTTGGTCGCGCTTAAAAATACATGTTCACCAATATTAAACACTCCCTGCTAAGCATTTCAGTTAACTCCTGCGTCCTTAATGGTTTGCGTTGGATACTTCTTGCCAACTTGCTAGTCGCTGGTGGTGTATTGGTACTAATGACTGGCATGTGGTTTGAGTTTGCCTCGCCGCTTGTATTGCACCTTCAGCCTACTCTTGGTTTAGAAGCGGCGGCTGTATCACTAAGATCAGATACTGATGAACTCTTGATGGCATTTTCATCAAGAGATAGCGCTTCACTCATGGCAATGATGATAATTTGGAAAGCCTTGGCCTTTCTTATTGTAAGTTTGGCTACTATTGCTGGGCTACGCCGACTTGGATGGCGACTCATGTTAGCATTAGCATCTGTGTTTGTTGGGATTCTGGCGCTCAATGTTATGGCTCTGCCATCAGTTATTGACAACACCTACCTTTATCTTGTGAGCGTTTTATTTGTGATTAGCGTTGCTAGCTTTTACAGCGTTAAACACTATCAAAGGCGTCTTGCGTTAACACCTAAAAATTCTGCCTTAATCGCTTATGCAAGCCAAAGCGGCACAGCAAAAAGCATCGCTTTGAATATGGCGAGCGCCGCAGTTAAACACTGTGATTGTCGCTCTTTCGCCGATTTAACCCCTGAAAATTTACAAGATTATGAGCAACTTTTAGTGGTTGCAGCAACTTATGGTGAAGGGCAAGCACCTGAAAAAACAATTGATTTCCTACCGAGCTTGGCGAATTTTCAACAGTCGTTGTCTCATCTTAAATTCTCTGTGCTAGCGCTTGGCGACAAAGCCTATCCACAATTTTGTGCTTATGGACAGCAGGTTGCTCAAGCACTCAGTGAAAAGGGGGCAAAAGTAATGCACCCAATACAAGAAGTTGATCGCGCCCAGCCGCAAGTCATCGCCCAGTGGTGGCAAGAAATTTGTCAATTGAGTGGTTGGCGCGTTGAGCAAATTGATAAGCAATGGTTACAGGGCGAGATAACAAACAATCTGTGTCTTAATTCTCAGCAATCACAACGGCCAGCTCACGCCATCACAATCAATGTTGATAATGTGAAATATCAAGCAGGTGATTTATTAGAAATTATGACACCAACACCCATTACAACCATTGATGAACGGTTGCTTGAATATGGTTTAGAGCCGCAAACAATGGTTCGTTTAAATGGGCAGGCGTGTGAACTTAATCATGCACTGACGCAACTAGAGTGGACAAATCAGGTAGCCAATTCGCCGCAAGCTCTTGTGAATAAATTAGCGGTACTTAGACCTCGTGTTTATTCTATCGCTAGTGCACCTGACGACCATCAAGTTCGTTTATTGGTTAGGCACCTTAAAAAAGATGACGGTAGCGACGGTTTTTCGTCGGCTCATTTGTGTCATGCAAATATAGGACAAATATTTAATGTTGCTGTGCGCCAGCATGATAGTTTTCGACTACCGCCGAGTAATGTTCCAGTGATTATGATTGGTGCCGGCACTGGCATCGCGCCCTTTATGAGTTTTCTTGCACAACGCCGGGCTGAAAATGGCGCTGATAATTGGCTTATTTTTGGTGAGCAATACAGTAGCCACGATAATTATTTTAATAACGAACTTGACGGTCATATTGATAACGGCACCTTAACGCGTATTGATTATGCATTCTCCCGTGACAGTCAATGGCAATCATTTGGCAAACCAAGTTACGTTAATGAAGTTATCCAACAGCAAAGTAAGTTGTTGTTTCATTGGCTATATGACAAAGATGCCCAACTGTATGTGTGTGGTAATAAAGCGGGAATGGGAGAGTCTGTTAAAGACGCGCTTAAACAATTGCTGCAAGAAGATTTTCAGCGATTAGAACAAGCCAATAGACTGCATTTTGATCTTTATTAATTTTGCGTTACTTGGTGCAACCGCCACAAAATAATTCATGCTACAATCCGTTTTTTCTCAGTAAGATAACAGCGCAAGCAATGAGCGGTTTAAATTCAATAGAAAAACGTGCAGCGATTTCTTTAGCACTCGTATTTGGTTTACGAATGTTAGGACTATTTATGATCATGCCCGTTTTTGCCATCTATGGACAAGACTTAGCAGGTTACTCACCACTGTGGGTGGGTATTGCGATAGGTGCCTACGGCTTAACGCAAGCATGTTTACAAATTCCAATGGGCATGCTGTCTGATCGCTACGGTCGAAAACTCATCATTCTTATTGGTCTTGTCATTTTCTGTATTGGTTCCTTAGTTGCTGCCTATTCTGACTCTGTATTGGGCGTCACCATTGGCCGCGCTATTCAAGGAATGGGGGCTATTGCTAGTACCATTCTTGCCCTTGCCGCTGACGTCACACGTGATGAAAACAGGCCAAAAGTCATGGCGGTTATCGGCATGTGTATCGGTTTGTCCTTCGCTGTATCGCTAATAGTTGGGCCTGTTCTGGTTGAAAGTATTGGCCTCGCTGGATTGTTTAAGCTCACCAGTGGCTTGTCATTATTAGGCATGTTAGTGGTGTTGTTTATAGTGCCAAATGCGGTGAGTAAAGCGCCTCGTGGCGATACCCGTGCTGCGCCAGAACTTATTAAAGACATGCTCAAAGACGGTCAATTATTGCGATTAGATGTGGGCATTTTTGTGCTGCATTTAGTGCTGACGTCCGTGTTTGTTGTGCTGCCGTTGATGTTGCTAGAGCTCGATTTAGCCAGCACTGACCATTGGCAACTCTATTTCCCAACCTTGATGCTATCGTTTTTCTTGATGGTGCCATTGATTATTATTGGTGCTAAACGAGAGTCGATGAGACAAATGTATCGCTTGTCTCTGCTAATGTTGGCGGCGGCGTTGATTATGATTTACGTATTGCAACATTCGTTTATTGGACTCTTTGTCGCGGTTATTTTGTTTTTCACCGCCTTTAATTATTTAGAAGCATCATTGCCGTCACTTATCGCAAAATTTGCACCGTCGGGACAAAAGGGCACTGCGATGGGGATCTACTCATCTAGCCAGTTTTTCGGCGCGTTTTGGGGCGGCATTTTAGGCGGTGTTTGTTACGAATATTTCGGCTTAATCGGTGTGTTTTCAGCCTCGACATTTTTAGTGATTGCGTGGTGGTTTTACAGCGCTGGCATGATTAACCCTCGGGTGCTAAAGACCTTCACCTTAGACGCTAATGTTAATGACAACGAATCGGCGCAAACCATGGTAGATAAGCTATTAGAGCTATCTGGTGTAGAAGAAGCAGTGGTAATTGTTGACGACAAAGCCGCCTATTTAAAAGTAAATGCTAAGCAGTTTAATTTAGCTAACGCGCGTGGAATCTTGCTCGCAAATTAGCAAGTAAAAATTGTAATTCTCTGGTGCTGTGTTACTCTTTCGCACCAGCAAAAATATTGATCAAATTTAGGAGAGCAGCATGGCCAGCAAGGGCGTGAATAAAGTAATTTTAGTGGGTAATCTAGGTAAAGATCCTGAAATCCGCTACATGCCAAGCGGCGGTGCCGTTGCCAACATTACATTGGCAACCTCTGAGTCTTGGAAAGACAAAAACACAGGCGAACAGAAAGAAAAAACTGAATGGCACAACGTGTCTATCTTCGGTAAATTAGCTGAAATCGCTGGTGAATACCTACGTAAAGGTTCGCAAATTTACATTGAAGGCGCACTTCAAACACGTAAATGGCAAGACCAAAGCGGCAACGACCGTTACACGACTGAAGTCGTTGTTCAAGGTTTTAACGGTACTATGCAAATGCTTGGCGGACGTCAAGGTGGCGGTCAACCTTCTGGTGGCTTCAACCAAGGCGCACAAGGCGGCCAACCTCAAGGTGGTTTCCAACAACAAGCGCCTGCGGCAGCACCACAGCAACAAGGTGGCTTCCAACAGCAAGCGCCAGCAGCTGCACCGCAACAACAAGGCGGTTTCCAGCAACAAGCACCTGCACAACAGCAAGGTGGTTATAATCAAGCACCTCAGCAAGCAGCACCGCAACAAGGTGGCTTCCAACAACAAGGTCAACAGCAACAAGCTAAAGCACCAGATTTAGACGAAGGTTGGGATGACGATATTCCGTTCTAATTCAGCTGAATGATTAGTTGATGTTGAAAACCCGCGAAAGCGGGTTTTTTGTGTTTGGTGGATAAGTAATTGTAATACTTTGAACTTAAACGTTTATAAGGTGTTACTTACCATAGAGAAAAAGTGAATGTCTTTCATTGTTGCAATAAAAAAGGTCGAATCATCGACCTTTTTTACAATGCAATACTTAAACGTTATGAATGTGTTGATTACCTAAAAGTAATACTTAACAGACTACTTTTTTAAGCACAATTTAGTCTTCAATGGCCAAGTCTGCATAGTATCTAAACGTTTCAGTAAACAATCATCACCTTGTTTAACAAGTTCAAACACTAACGTTGATTGTTTATTACTGTCATAAACAGTAACGCCATTAGGTGCTATTACAGGTTTAGCCCCTAATAATAAGCGGCTTGACTCTTGAAATACATTTTGTGCAATAGCTATTTTTTTCCCACCTAAAGCATTACTAACTATTTCGACAATTTCAGCGCGCGCTTCACTGCTATTATCAGGAAATATAGCAGGCACTGGATCATGGGCCTTTAGTGTGCACGCGGATAAACTACCTATTAAAATAGTCTCTGCTAATAATTTTTTATTTATCATTATTAGTCCCCGTTTTTAAATCATTAAATTGATCAAAATAAATATCATCAATAATTGCGTCTTGTCGTGGTGTACGAACATTAAGCTTAGGACCATCATATTTTTGTACTACATTTTTATTTAATGCACCAACACCACTTCGGCTTTTAGTTTGTAGGCCAACGCTAGCTTTAATTTCCGGACAAGAATTATTCGTCTGATAATAAAGTGCACTAGACAGAAGTAACTCGTCCGGATCACCCAGTTCATGTAAATAATCTTCTTGAATTGGACAGCCTTGCACTTGGTCTAGAGTGTTAGGTAATGTAGCGGGTGTAAAACCATCAGCATAGTCACCAAAACCAGCATGATTTTCGCCTCTAAATTGAATAGTAAAATAAGTCGAACCACAGTTGTCTTCACTAACAAAGCCATATGGTTTACCACAAGTAGTTTCACCTATTTGAATTACCTCAACATCGATTCCTATTAATGAGTTCATAAATGATTCACTAGCCGAACATGATGAACCGGTTGTTAACACGTAAACTCGCGGTAGATTGAGCGCGGGTAACGGCTGATTTTCAGGAATAATAGTCTCGCCACCAATTAATCGTCTTAAATCAATTGTTGTATCAAAAAATCCAATGTTTTGATTTTGACTCGCTAATTTATCATTGTAAATTAACCGATCATATGTTTTATTTCGAGTCGCTTCTTCACCAGCAACCATATAAGCTAATTGCGAAGACAGTGCTAAAAATCCGCCACCGTTATATCGTAAATCAACCACTAAATCAGTGATATTTTCTTGCTTAAATTTAGTAAATTCTTCAACTAAGTCTTTTTCAACAGCTGCGTTATTAAATGAAGTAAGTAGCAAATAACCTACTTTACCTTGTGGCGTATCAAGTGTTTTAGCAAGTTGCAGCGGCACACCTTGTATACTTGCCGTCGCTAATGTTACTTCGTACTCAGTATTATCAGTATTAATAAATTTGAAAGTATGTTCTTCACCTTCATTTGTGCTAAATAGAGCGCCGTTAATTGTAGCTAAATCACTGTCACTACGGCTATTAATAAAATCTACTCCGTCAATGGAAATTAATTTTGACCCACGAGAGATAGTATCAGCCGCTTTTGTACCAGGTGTAACATTAGTCACTTGCCAGCTTCGAGGAGGTGTATTACTGCCTTTGTGATAACTAATACCATAGCCATAACTAACACCTAATTGCGTACGTTCTTCTACGTCACTGGTCGGTGATATCCAATGAAATTGATCTTTTTCGGAGCCTGAATCAGTAACTTCTTTCGTTTTTAATTGGTCGAAGTAGTCGACTAAATTGAAGTTGTTAGGATCTTGATCTACCACTTCTTTATACCAAAGGTAGGTGTCATTATTAAAACTGCGTTGCCAAAATTTTTCCAATAGTTCGCTACCTGCTGTATCTGGATATGCGTCACCTGTAATAGGGTTATTACCGGTTCTTGGTTTTGCACAGCGCGCAACATAGGTAGATACTGGCTTAAAGCTATCTTTGACCCATGTTGTATCTGTTACTACTGTATTTTTGCTCGTATCAGGCTGATTCTCATTCGTGACAACGCTAGAACCTGAGCTTGACCCACCACAGCCACTTAAAGCGAACAAAGGAATTGTTAAAGACAGTAATAGTGCTGATTTACGATGATATTGATTCAAAGACATTTGTTATTATTTCCATTTAATATTGTTTAATCATTTCTTCATTTGGTAAGGTAGATTCAACTTCGAAGTGCGTAACTCTATTTCGATGCGATAGTAGTTATGTGTTCGTAATTAATTGACTCGATGTTAGATAACCTAACTTTTCCTCGGCCTATTATTAAGCGCTATCAATACCGCGTCAACTTCAATCATTGAGATTAATTTAAATTTGGACATTAAGCGTTATTAATACGATGACAGATGGGCAGATTGGACACCCTGTGCATCGAGATTAACGGGTAGAAGATTGACGTGGAAGTTCTTTGCTTGGTAAGTCTCAGAAAGCTGTTTTTCATGCTTCGTCAATCTGTATCTACAACCGACAGATATAACTATTTCAGACCTCAAGATAACACCTAGCGAAAAGTGAGAGGGAAGATAGCAGTGGTTTTTTTAAGTCTATAATATTATAATATTTTTGGACAGGCACTAATATCTTACTGAAAGATAAACATTATAAATACACTGAAATCTTTCTTTGAATACGTTATAAATCATTCCAGTGTGCTTTAAAGCGAAAAGATTAAGGTAGTGAAAGAGAGGCTTAGTACAAATCAATAGTAATTGATGAATTCAAGACAATTTGCCACTATCAGCGATAGCTAATAGTAGAAAATTAACTAAAAAGATGATTTAAATAACGGCTAACCAACACCCTTACACCAACTTCGTCCATGACGGTGTGCGTAATCTCTCAATTGCATTTCACTGCCTGCAAAACTGCCATATTGACGCCTAAAGTCTTTGACCGCCGATTTCCAATCATCAGCTTCAATACCTAGCGTATTTAAAATGGGAGGGGCACTTTCATCGATAAATCCTGTTTTCTTTGGGTCAACGTGTCGACCACTCCAATCAACTAATTCAAAATAGTCACCATAGCTCAGAGGAATCGCGTTGTTATTTAACCTGAGATCGGCTTAAGAAACGACGATCTGATTCATCTCAACGTCAGTGATATTTAGTTGTGGTTTGTTTTCTTTCAGAGAATAAGCCACAAGCCCAGCAATGAGATTTAACATTAAGCCATTCATGCTTCTATGTCTGGAATGCTCAATTTGTGAAATGTTTTTCAATTGGTCATTGATTGTTTCAATAATAAATCGCCTAGATAGCATGGCCCTATCCCAAATAGACAGTACCTTTGCTTTCATATTTTTTCGCACATTTGTTACTAAAGTGACTCCTTGTTCTAGCAAATTACTTTCTAATGCTTTACTTATGTAGCCCTTATCAGCATAGAGTTTATCTGGCAGGTCTGATGCCATACCTTCAACGGGTTGAGTATCATGCACGTTCGCAGCCGTTATTTTCGCTGCAACAATCTCCCCTAGGTGATTCACTATCAAATGGAGCTTAAATCCAAAATACCAGCCCATAGTCCCTTTACCTCGTTTAGCAATTCCATCAAATGTTTTGTGGCGTGGGATTCTTAAATTGTGGCAAACTTTAATGCTTGTAGAGTCAATAAATTCAAGGCCTGTAGGCTGCCCCTTAATCGCAGAAAAATAACTGCACAACGGCACTAATGTCGTTGGCATGACTTCTAAAAATCGTGTGTAACTAAGCAAGTATGGGAATTGTTTTTTGTAAAAACGCTGAATGAACCCGATGTAATAGTTTTTAAAGTCTCTGTGATTCGACATATGGAATAAAATAACGATAGTCATCACTTCACTTGTGGCCATTCGACCTTTACGCTGCCGCTTTCTCGTCCCATCAGACAGTAATTGCTTTTCCCATTGAGGAATAAAAACTTCACAAAAATCATCGACATCACAAAATATTTCAACTAACTTATCCATACGCTCACCGTTTATAGTGTTTAAATCGTTTCTTGTTCGAAAGATCTGATCACTAGGTGGGCTATTAGTTCAATTTTTATCCCGAGTTCAGGTTATTTACAATCGGAGATAATGGCAACAGACAGTGTGGCTGACTAGGTACATGGCAGTCTGTACTTCGTTTTTTTTGTTGCCGTTGATGTGATTTGTATTGTTTGATTCGTTCACTAATCGAGGTAAATTCACTATCTTCTACACTGCTGGCTATCCCCGCTCGAATTGGGTTTAAGTCCACATAGGCCATACAACTTAAAAGCGCTTTTTCATCCAGTAATGCTTGGGATTTAAATCGTCCTTCCCAGAACTTGCCTGTGCAGTTATCTTCTTTGTTAGCTTCTCTAGATATATGTTCATTCAAACATTTCATAAACCACGATATGTCATAAAGGCGTTCGCGCCACAACTCACTAAACTCTTCAACTTTCGCTAATTTTATCGGTGATATATCTCGATTAGTTAAATACTCATCAACAATCGGATGACCATTGTACAGCTGATACCAACGTTCAATCACCTCATCCATTGACCACATATCAGCATGAACTTTATCAACCTGTAGCACTAAGTGATAATGATTACTCATAATCGCGTAAGCCGCGATATTAATTGAAAAGATAGAGGAAAGTAGTTTTATACGGTCAACGAGCCATTGCCGTCTGTGGTCATAATTTCGCTTCGTATAAGGGTCATCACCGCACAAAAAACTGCGGCGAACACATCGATTAATAACGTGATAATACGACGTGGCTGATAAATCAATTAGCTGGTGACGGGCTCTAGTCATGACAATTCCTACTACGCTGATTGAAACACTTCAAAGCATAGTAGGAACGAACAAAATATCAACAATCAGTAATAAAAAGTAGCCTGTCCTTTATTTTTTTATTTTTTTCATCGATTAATAACGTGATAATACGACGTGGCTGATAAATCAATTAGCTGGTGACGGGCTCTAGTCATGACAATTCCTACTACGCTGATTGAAACATTTCAAAGCATAGTAGGAACGAACAAAATATCAACAATCAATAATAAAAAATAGCCTGTCCTTTATTTTTTTTATTTTTTTTGCCTTATCCGAAAGATGCTAACGCATTTGATAGCTTGGGAGAAGTTGTGATGGCAAGTGGTGACAATAAGCAAGCTATTGCATGGTACAAAAAATCGCTTACATTAAATCCTGCCAATGATAATGCGAAAAAGATGATTGAAAAGTTACTTCAAAGATAGGGTGTCTTAAAGCAATGAAGCTAATGTTAGCTTCATTGTGAAATTCTCAGTCAAATCTATTTATTTAGTGACCATTTTGACAAAATCAGTATATGACGTAGGTAAGTAATTTAAATAAAGCCGGTTCATGGTGCCATCATTAATCATCTCGATAATCTTGGCATCGAACTGATTCATTAACACTGACTTATTCTGATTGAAGACTAAATAAAGTTCTGCGGTATCAATAACGGGTGTAAGCATCTTTAGTTTGACGTCATGCGTTATTTCTAGATTTTTAGCGGCGAAAGGGTCTAACAGAATGTAATCGAAACGTTTGGCTTTGAGCATTTTAACGAGAATACTTTCAGATTGGGCATAGAGCTTATTCCACAGTTTAAAAGAAGCGATTTTCTCTGTGTAATCGTAACCTTTCACCATCGCTACATTTTTGTTTTCCATCGCAGCCCATGAAAACTTAGATTGTTCAGCATCGCTTCGTACATATATCGCTAAAGGATAAAAGGCTGTTGGCGTTGGGCCATGAATGAAATCATCGCTGTGAGTATTATCGATTAGTGCATCCATTGAACCATGCTTAACTAATTTCATACAACGCTGCCACGGCATTGATTTTACATCGAACTTCATCCCTAAACGTCGAAAAGCTTCCGAATATACATCAATGGATAAGCCATGAGTTAACGTGCCATGTTTGCTATTAGTAAACGGCGGCCAATCAACACCACAGAGTTTCACCGTTGTAGCAAAGCATTGATGACTAATTAGGAGTACAAACAGAACGAGTAAAGTTTTTTTCATTTTGCCTTAGCATAGTAAACTTCTAGGTTCGTAAAATAACAAATGTACCAAGGTGAGTCGAGCATTTAGAGGAGAAAACTCCCCTCTAAAAGTTCGATAGATATTTGATTTTCTTTAAAGATTAACAGGACGCTTTATTGTCACATTGAGGCTTAACGGCGGGCATTTCAGCTTTGCGCTCAGAGTATCGATTGACGAGATAGTCAGTTTTGTCACGCGTTAGCAGCGTGAATTTCACTAACTCTTCGCAAACATCGACGATACGCGCATAGAAAGGTGAGTCCTTCATACGGTTATTAGCATCAAACTCTTGCCACGTTTTTGCAATTGAAGATTGATTAGCAATGGTGAACATGCGCATCCAGCGGCCGAGAATACGTAGTTGATTAACGGTATTAAATGACTGCGAGCCACCTTCAACTTGCATCACTGCGAGCGTTTTACCTTGTGTTGAACGTACGGCGCTTATGGAGAGTGGTACCCAGTCGATTTGGTTTTTCATGATGCCGCTCATGCTGCCGTGCTTTTCGGGCGAGCACCATACTTGGCCTTCTGACCAGGTCATCAGTTCACGTAATTCTAGTACCTTGGAGTGATTGTCATATTGGCTGTCTGCTACGGGCAAGTCTTGGGGGTTGAAGATACGAGTTTCACAACCAAGTTTTTGCAAGATACGTGCGGACTCTTCTACTACCAGTCGGCTTATTGAGCGCTCACGCAATGAGCCATACAACAGTAAAATACGTGGCGGGTGTGTGAGCTCTTCACCATTGTTTAGTGCGGCTAGTGTTGGAATATCAAATGCGTTTTCAACAATGTTAGGTAAATCAGTCATCTTTTTTCTGCTTTTAAAATGGGATGTATTGCTTAAGACGAAGCAAGATTAAAAAAGACGACCCTATTTAAAAAAATAATCAAAAAATAATTTCTAAACCGATGGCAAGCATCGCCATAAAACTCAATAACTGGCCTATGGTGGTAAGCGGTTTAGAATAGTTTTTTTGCATCTTTAAACCAAAAACAAAGCGCAGTAAATCAACTCGTTTAATCAACTCAAACAAACTAAAGCAACCGACGATTGTTAATACAACAACGAGTAGAGGCTCAATAATAGGACCAAGCGACAGTGCTGTTAGCTGATAGCCAATGACGATAATTAGCGTTTGATGAATGATATAAAACGGGTAAACGGCATCATTTAAATAACGTAATACTGACGATGATTTATTGAGATAATAATGAGCAAAACCAAAGGCGCAGAATACGCCCAATATACGCATCATATTGTAAATTAGCAGACCAATGAGGCTTAGCCATTCAGGTTTACCTTCTGGTTGAAGCCATATCAGGTTGTAAAATGAAATGACGATAATTGCGCAGGTGAGCAATGCAATAAGTAACACTTTTCTTAATGCTGTAACACGTTGCCAAAATTGTGCATGCCAACCAATGAGGTAACCATAGAGCATACAAGTAAATCCGATTGCGTATCGCGTCTCATCGTCAGGCAAGGTGAGCTGGAAGATAAAGAGTGGTACGGTAAATATCAACACAATCAACGCAAAATGCTGTTGCATTACCCAGTTTGTGAAACGCGTAACCCATGTCGCGTTAAGTAATGGCATTATCAGTAAAATAATTAGAGAGTATTTCCACAATGAGCGTAAAAACCACAGATGATTGACGTCGATATGTGGCCAGATCCCAGAGGAGTATTTATTAAAAAGTTGCGTGTCAGGCGAGTAAAACTCCAGCATGAACTGCCAATAGCTCATCGATAGGTCGTTATTTTGCGTCATTTCGACATAAAGCTGGGGCGGCACCACGACTAAAATGCCAAATAGGAGTGGTATTAGTATGCGTATCGAACGTTGATAAATGAAATGAGCAACAGTGACTTTCGCCATGATTAATTTGATGGCGATGCCCGCGATAAACCAGAGTATTATCATGCGCCACGGTTGAATCAATAGCATTACACTTTCTA
The DNA here is from genome assembly GCF_051201665.1 of Psychrobium sp. nBUS_13. Taxonomy (GTDB): domain Bacteria; phylum Pseudomonadota; class Gammaproteobacteria; order Enterobacterales; family Psychrobiaceae; genus Psychrobium. Next base: position 351,262 of record NZ_CP179210.1, read on the forward strand.
AAGTTTCACTGCGATATTGACTCTTAGCATGAAAGCCCCAATTTTCAACATAGAACATGCCGCTATGAAATAAAATGAGTAATCCAAAGGCGACTACGCGAAGCCAATCGAGATCATGGCGTCGTGTTGGTAGTTCGGTTAAGTCAGGTGTGAACCCTTGTTTTAATTTGATGAAAAATTGGGAGTTTATTAGCGACATTTCTCTATTCTATTTGACGATTCGGCATGGACACTTTGCCAATTAAAATATCGATTAACATGCAAAAAGTGCTGTATTTACAATAGATAGGGACAAGCGGCAATATAATGTGATGAAATGAACGTTAAGATTTTTTATTTTTCTGTCTAACCTATTAAACTGGCGCAATGAGTAAATTAAATCACTTTCAACAATATCAAACGGCTTACGAAATAGGGACTATCTGTCTGCTATTTTTTATCAATAGTTTGCTATTGGCTACCTCAACCATTATGGAGGCAACGAGAGATTCTAGGACAATGTCGTTTCAGATCTGGGAACCATTCTTATGGGAGTTGTCAAGTGCGATAAGTGCTTTGTCGTTATTTCCTTTAATGATTGTTGCGTTTAAACGCTGGCCTATTGGTTGGGGAACACTACTTCATACCGCTAAATTTATTGTTCTTGGTTCAATTGTTTTCTCACTGCTTCATGTTGCCATTATGGTGGCAATCAGAGAAAGCGTGTATTGGTTAATGGGGGCTAACTATGACTTTGGTGATGTGTGGTTTGAGCTACTTTATGAATACCGAAAAGACTTATGGAGCTTTATAGGCTTTGTAATTTTTATACAAGGTTATGATTTTATTTTCAGCCGATTGCAAGGTGAGGCAACCGCTGTCAGTGATAGTGAAGATGAGGTTGAGCCTAAAAAACTCGAACGGCTATTGGTAAAAAAGTTGGGCAAGGAATTTATCGTTAATGTTAAAGATATCGAATGGCTAGAGTCATCAGGGAACTACGTTAACCTACACAGCAAAGGACGCATTTATCCAATGCGCGCCACACTGACTAAGCTAATTTTACAAATTGAAGAGCAAGGTTTTTGCAGGGTCCATCGCAGTGCTGCCGTTAATATGAGCTGTATTGACTCAATAACGCCAACCGGTAATGGTGACAGTGAAATTGCGTTGGTGAGTGGTAAAAAGCTCAATTTGTCACGCCGATTTAAAGAGCACTTTAAGTTAGTGCTCTAAGATTTTTTAAATTAGACTTTCTTACAGTTTATAGTTAAAAAACAGGTGTTATTGATATAAGTCAATTATGGGTACGCTTTGTCAATTTGATTGTATACGATGTGATAGCATCGACATATTCACGTAATTTAGACAGATGGTGGGGCGGTCGTCGGTCAAACTTATGAAAGACAGTGCTTTAGACAATGTTGTCGAGCGCAGAGTCGTCACGTGTAGTAAAGAAACGACGTTGCGAGAAGCAACCAAGTTGATGCACCAACGACACTGCAGTTCGATCATTATTACCCAAGAAAACATTCCTATTGGTATATGGACAGAAGCCGATGCATTAAAGGTTAACATCCGCCAATCAAGTATATTTGACTGCGAAATTTCGCGGTTTATGTCGTCACGCATCCACACTATTAAGATTGAGATGTCACTGAACGATGCAACCTTAGAGCTCAAGCGTAATAACGTTAGACATTTGGTGGTTGTAGAGGCGGATAATCAACTTGTTGGCATCCTTTCCCAAAGTGATATTGTCATTCATCAAGATGCAACATTGTTTTTGAGTATGACGCAGGTGAAAACAGTGTTGCCTGAGCATACTCAATTGCATTTCGACATGAGCGGGTCGTTAATTGAAGCTATTCGGCACATGGGCACTCATCAATGTGATGCGCTTGTGATCGTTGAAAATGCAATACCCATTGGTTTATTAACGGAACGCGATGTTGTGCGGCTGATGGCGCTAAATCAGCTAAACCTTCCATTAATTGATGCTATTAGTAAGCCTCTTATCACTGTGCCCAAAGGCATGAGTTTACTGGCCATTCGTTCATTTATGGAAAAACGCCATATTCGACATTTAGGTGTCGATGATGACGATGGTTCATTGCTTGGTATCATTTCATTTTCTGACATTCTTAATCGTATTGAGCAAAGCTATGTATCCCGTTTACGTAGTGCGTTAGCAAACAGTGAAGCGTCATTAAAAGAAAAAGAGTTTAATTTGCACATGGCACATGCGCTTATTGAGGCGTCTGATGATGGCATCATGGTGGCGGATGAAAATGCGATTATTCAGTCGGTAAATCCCGCTTTTAGTATTCTTACCGGTTATACGGAAGAGGAAGCCGTCGGTCAGCGAGCCAATCTTTTAAGCTCAGGTCAGCATGATAAGAGCTTTTATGACGAGATGTGGGAAACTATTGATCGACAAGGCCGTTGGCAGGGAGAGATTTGGAATCGCCGTAAAAATGGCGAAGTGTATCCTGAATGGTTAACCATCACGCGTATTAAAGAGCCGGTAAATCAAACGGTACTTTATGCAGGTATTTTTAATGATATTACTGAGCGCAAAAACTCAGAAACGATGATCGAGCACCTTGCTTATTATGATCCATTAACCAAACTTCCAAATCGCCAACTATTTTACGATCGTCTTGATGCCGCTATTCTACAAGCTAATGCACATCATACTGAGTTGGCGGTACTGTTTGTCGATTTAGATCACTTCAAGCGAATTAACGATTCTCTAGGTCATTCAGTTGGCGATAAAGTGCTGTGTGAAGTCGCCGATTTATTTGCTGAGTGTTTATCGGATGTTGATACCATTGCCCGTATTGGTGGTGATGAATTAGTGGTACTGCTCAACGATGTTCAAGAGCAAGCTGATGTATATCGAGCGGCGCAGCGAATTGTTGATAGCCTCAAAAATCCGTTAGCCATTGATGGTCGTGAGCTTGTGATGACCACTAGCGTTGGCTGTGCTATCTATCCGCAAGATGGTGATAGTCGTGAAGAGCTGTTAAAGCATGCAGACAGCGCAATGTATTGTGCTAAAGAAGAAGGCCGTAATAGATTCTGTTTGTTTTCAGCACAAATGAACGAACAGTCACAACGTCAACTGGCGATGGAGTCACGTTTACGTCAAGCATTAAGAAATGATGAATTTAACTTAGTTTATCAACCAAAGGTTAATGCACAGACTTATGATATTGAGTCAGTGGAGGCGTTAATTCGATGGGACGATCCCATCAATGGCAGTGTGCCTCCTAGCGTGTTTATTCCGCTGGCTGAAGAGATCGGTTTAATTGAGGATATCGGCCATTGGGTGTTAATTGAAGCCATGCGTCAAGGTAAAGCATGGCAAGAAGAGCATGGTTTATCGATGCGGGTGTCAGTGAATGTTTCTGCTCGTCAATTGATTACCGAATCCTTAGTTAAGAAAATTCAAGGAGGTCTTTATAACACAGGCTTCTCAGCGAGTTTACTTGATATTGAAATTACCGAAACTAGTGCCCTCAATAGCATTGAAACCATGATTAACTGTTTAACAGCGATTCGAGCAATGGGGGCAACGGTATCAATGGATGACTTTGGTACAGGGTATTCGAGTTTGAGTATGTTGACTAAAATGCCACTAGATTTCCTTAAAATTGATCGCAGTTTTATGGAAGGCATTCCCGGCAATATTGGTAATGAAGAATTGATATCAACGATTGTGGTTATGGCGCATAATTTGAATTTAAGAGTAGTCGCAGAAGGCGTTGAAACCTTAGAGCAATTACAGTTTTTACAAGATTTAGCGTGTGAATATATTCAGGGGTATTATTTTAGTAAACCAGTTGATGCCAATACGATTGTTAAGCTTACTCATCAAGGAGTAGCCCCTAGCAATGAGCTAGAGGCTGAGCTCACTTAATGCTTAGTGAGCGTGTTCCTCTTCGTTTTTAATACCTAACCAACTGATATTAGCTGGTGTGAAATCTAAACTAAGTGCAGTTGTGATATCGCCATCGGCTAGATCTACCGCCACAATAGTATTGGCTAACGGATCGCTAATATAAGCTGTGTCAGCGTGTTGTGACATAACTAAGCTAAAGCTTTGTCCATCAGGCATTGTAGAGACGTCTTGCTGCGTGAAATCAACACGTGAGGCAAATTCCCACTCAGTTTCACCGTTATGCACATGAGATTCTAGTAAGGTTAAATATCCTTGATTGTCTAGAATAACAAAAACGTCACCATCAACTGAAAAACCGTAAGAAACTGGGGCTGCATCAGTCTGTGGTTGCCAATCTATTTCACTCATTGCACCATTCGCCGCGTCAACGGTTACCAATAATGGTGTTGTATCACGTGCAGATGCGATACCAATTAGTGCATTGTGGCTATGATGGCCATAAAGGCTGCCAACACGGCGCGAATCGAAGTTATCTAGATTGGCAATTTTGCTCACATCAAAATCATGGCCGTCGTCCTTGGCCAAAAATACGCCGTCACCACAACCAAAGGCTACGTAATCTTCACTTTGCGCCGCGCCATGGAGGTTTGGACAGGTCGTGTCGAAAATAACATCTTGCTCATATTCATCACCATGTTTGTGATAAACCGCCACTTGGTCTGGCAAAATCTTTGCGGTTGATGTGCTGGTGGCATCATCACGTCGCACTGTGGTTAAAATGAAGTCGCCGCGTGGCTCTGCTACGCCGTGCATATTCATGTCGAATGTAATCACTTCACTGTCTGTTTTAGCCGCAGTGATGTTTTCGTCAGTGAGTAAATTGACAGACGCACTAGTACTGGTATCGGCATTGCCATCGTTAAAAATAGCCATCACACCTTCGTGTTTAACGACGTGAGTAGGCTGGCTGCTATCGATATGAAAATCGATTGTTGCAGGTGCTTGTTCATAATCATGTAAATGCGCCACATGATCTTCACGCCATAAACCACCATCAATAAACCCAGTGTGGCCGTTCTCACGATTGGTAATAACTAGGTAACGGTATCCGGCAGAAGCTGTAATTCTACTGCCTGTGTAGGTCGTTGAAAACTGACCAACTAGTTCACTATCGTCGAGATCAAATACGGATATTTGATCGCTATCAGGTGTGCTAATTGCCAATCGACCCAAACTATCGATGGTAATGTCGCCGTCATTGCCGTGATTATGGCCGTCATCTGGTGCTGGTTGTTCAGATTCTTTTTCATTGATGGTTGTTTTTGCATCGCCACAACCTGTTAGCCAAAGGGTGCTGCATAGCGTTGCTATTAAGCTAAGTTTAAATGTTTTTTTCATCGTTAGTTCCTTGTTTAAATTTGTTCGCTATCAAAATTAGAAATAAGCACGCAAGCCAACAGCTAGGCTTCGGCCTTGTCGCGGGGCAATGTCTTTCACAAAAGAGCTATGCACTTTGGCGTATTCGTCGGTAAGGTTTTTGGCGGTGGCGTAGAATGTAATATCATGATCAAGGAGCGGTAATTGATAGCTAACGCCAAGATCGACTAGGGTGTAACCGCTGGTTGCCGTTTCTAAATTGGCTACCTTGTCTTGCTCTTGATAGCGTGTAATATCAAGATGGGCACTAAAGCTCTCAAGTTGATATCTAACGTTTGTGCCAAAGCGCAGCGGTGGAGTTCGCGGTAAATCACCGCCATTTTTCAAGCGTGCTCTGACGTAATCAGCGAAGAATGATGAAGACAGTTCTTCGTTAATATTCCAATTAACTTGCGCTTCAAAACCGTGTAAGGTCGCATCTTGTGATTTAAAGATGTAAACAGGGAGTTCACCAGCGCTGTGGCCGCCGTGATCATGACCATGATGGTCATGTCCGTCACTACCAAACAAGCCAGTAGCAACTTGGTAATAATAATTGTCTACTTGGTTATAAAAGGCGTTAACAATAACGGCAACATCGCCTTGGGTTTTTCTAAAGCTGATATCGATGTTATTGGCTGTTTCTAAATCGATGGCTTGGCTTGTTAATGCAACTTCATTGTGATCGTTAAGGGAAAATAATGCGCCTACCTCATAACTTCTAGTGCCAATGTGTGGACCAAATGATAATAATTCTGATGCTGAAGGAGCGCGTTGTGAACGAGATATCGAGGCACCGACGTTATAGCCTTCAGTAAAATCCCACACCACACCTAGTGATGTAGTTACTGGCGTGAAGGTTTGCTCTACTGCGAACACACGTGTTAATTCAGCACTTTCTTCTTCGTGACCATGGTCATGATCATGAACCTCTGCTTCACCCGATTCATCGTGGCCGTGAGCTTCTAAATGCGGTAGTCGAACATTTTTCGCATCTAGCGTTACACGCTCTACTCGCGCGCCAAATTGAACAAGAATATTGTCAAAATGACGTTCTTGCATCATTGCAAGTGCAATCATTTTTTGCGTTGATGGTGGTGTAAATGCTTCGCTGCCAATGGCTTCTACGTCGGTGTCTTTCGCATGAACGCTAATTCCGCCGCGCCAATCCATAATTGGGTGATGGAGTAAATCAACTTTCAGCTCTGTAGTATCATTGGCAAAGGTGGTGCCTACTGCGCCCGCTTCGATTTCTGCGTGCTTGTAGTCGGTGTAAGAAGCTTTGAAATTAACAGCAGTAAATAAGCTATCGTCAAAGTTATATTCACCAATTAGCTGGTAGCGATTTTGCTCTAAATCAGCAAAAACTTGAGGCTCTGATTCTTCGTCATGATCGTGTTGATCTTCATGAGTTTCTTCTTCGCCATGCGTATGACCGGGAATGCCGTATTCGCGGTTTAATTTACCTGCAGAAAGGCCGACATAACCTTGGTCGAATAGGTAGCTACCACCTAACGTAAAACTATTTGATTCTTCTGCGCTGTTTTCAACTTTATTGTGATGTTCGTTACTAGCGGCTGACTTAGGTGGCTCGGGAATGCGATAGTCATCTGATTCACGCCAAAAGCCATCCGCATAAAATGCAAATGAATCAGTACCATTTTTGACATTAAAAGCAGCGAGTTTTTGATTGTTTATTGAGTTTTTTTCAAGAATAAACTCGCCAAATGGCGTGTTGTTAGTTGGCACACGCTCGTCAACAACGTTGACTACACCGCCGATTGCACCACTACCAAAAAAGAGCGTGGCTGGACCACGTAATACTTCAATTTGTGTGGCGGTTGACGCTTCTGTTGCCACGCTATGATCAGGGCCAACCCGTGATACATCACTAACATCTAATCCATTTTGAGTAATCATAACTCGTGGCCCGCTTAAACCACGAATAATTGGTGTGCTTGCAACGCCAGCGTGAAAATTGGTGTGTACGCCTACTTGCTTCTCTAATGTATCACCCAGCGTAGAGGCTTGTTGTTGACGAAGTTTTTCTCCTGACAGTACTGATACAGGAATACTCGCTTCCATGACTGATGCATGAAATGGCGTTGCTTTGACATCAATGACTTCAATCGCTGAACGTGCTAACGAGATTGCTACATTTGCACCGTCATTGAGGGCAATGTGTTTATTTATATGTGCATATCCTGACGCTGTGATGTGCAGTTCAAGTGATTTATCTGGTGCATTGGCAAAATTAAAATCGCCATTTTTATTCGTAGTTACTTGCTGCTTACTATCAAGAATACGGACTTTAGCACCGCTAATTTTATTGCCTTGGTTATCGGTTATCGTGCCTGAAACTGTTTGTGCCATGCTGCCAGTACTGAACATTAATCCAATGAGCAGGCTTACTTTAGTAAGCACGTGTTTGGTGGCTCTATGTTTAATAGACGTGTGTGTGGCGGAAATATTCACAAAGACTCCTTTAAATAAAATGTAATGTTATAATGTCACTTTGGGTTATGATGTTATATTATAACAAAATTTAGTTCAACAGACGGTTTGGTCTTTAGAGGAATATTTATGGAGCACGCAATAATCAAGCAACAATCAATTAAGGATAAATTGGGTATATTTTTCTCGGGAGTGTGTATTGCACATTGCTTAGTCATGCCATTTTTGGCCATTGTGTTGGGGTCAAATGTGTTAGTCAGTGCTTTAAGTGAAGAATGGTTTCACACGCTGTTGCTATTGCCCATTTTCTCCATGCTAATTTATAGTGTGCCGCAGGTTTGGTTGGTAACACGTAATCCGTGGTTGTTGGTATTAGCGATAAGCGGTGTTGCATTATTATCATGCTCACGCATGTTCCACGGCATTGGCGAAACATTCTTAACAGTTGCTGGCTCTAGCTTAGTTATAGCTGCTCATCATTTAAGTCTAAAACTTCGTCGATCGGTTCTTGAACAAACAGTAGGGTAATAAAGGCAAATCAATGAAAGGTAGTGAAGCGATAAGCGCGGTACCAACCAATGTAATTACTGGTGCTTTAGGAGTTGGAAAAACGACGTTTATCGAGCGTCTTTTGCGAGAAAAGCCGGAACATGAACGATGGGCTGTATTAGTTAATGAGTTTGGTGAAGTTGGAATTGATGGTGGACTGTTAAAGGATCCAAATCAACAGGGTGTATTTATTGCCGAAGTTCCTGGGGGGTGTATGTGTTGCACCGCTGGGTTGAGTATGCAAATCACCCTCAATCGTTTGATTGCTCGTGCTAAACCACATCGTTTATTGATTGAGCCAACAGGTCTTGGTCATCCGGCAGAAGTGTTAGCAACATTGCAAGCACCGCATTATCGAGATGTTATTGACGTAAAAGCAACTTTAACACTTATCGATGCAAGGCGAATTAATGATGCTCTATGGTTAGAGAATGCCAGTTACCGCGAGCAAATGCAGGTAGCTGATGCGTATATGTGCAGTAAAGCAGATTTATATACTGGCATTGAAAACAAACTAGTTCATCAATACATTGACACTCAAGAGCTTAATGAAAAGCCTTTGCTAATGACGTTTGATAGTGAACAAGTGAATGTTTTACTAGAAATGCCATGCGCTTACCAAGCGGTTGATTGTCCAGTTCCTGCGATTAGTTTACGGAAAAAATCATTAAGTGTCAGTGAGCAATTAGCTACCCAAGATTTCGTGCGTTTGAATAATTCTGGCGATGGTTTCACATCTTTTGGCTGGGCTTTAGCACCACATAAACGATTTGATTTACATCGAGTGCTTAAAGTTTTAAGTGAAGTGAGCATTAACCGATTGAAGGCCATTTTAATCACTTATCAGGGAATATTTGCGTTTAATATTGTCGGTAAAGAAATGGATTATCAAGAAATTGATGAGAGTAGTGATTCACGTTTAGAGTTTATTAGTGATGACAACACAGCTGCTAAACAGTTGGCTCAGCAGCTGGAAGTTAGTTTATTCGCCTTAGTTGAATGAAACTATTTAGTGACCATTTTTTGAATTTGGGCGGCGCGTTCTTCGTCTGTTAAATCTGGTGACGGTGGAATTTGTAACCCTTTTATACAGGCTGGTCGTTGGGATAGCTCATCGAGCCAGCGCTGTAAATTATCTAACCCTGATATATCGATGCCACTCCATTCGTAAATTCTTACCCAAGTAAAGGTTGAGATATCAGCTATAGAATATTCATCTCCTGCTAAATATTGGTTGTTGGTCAACTGATTATTCATTACTTCAAATAAGCGGCGTCCTTCATTTTGATAGCGTTCAATTGCTTCAGGGATTTTCGTTGGAAAATAACGATTAAACACATTCGCTTGACCCATCATTGGGCCTACGCCGCTCATTTGAAACATGAGCCATTGCAGCTGTTGTGAGCGCTTTTTAGGATCTGAAGAATAAAATTGTCCTGTTTTCTCAGCTAAATAAACGAGAATAGCGCCTGTTTCAAAGACAACAAAATCATCATTGTCGTGTTCAACAATAGCAGGGATACGACCATTGGGATTGAGATCGACAAATGGTGATTGCTTTTGTTCGTTGCTTGATAATACCAATTGCATTAAATATTTGCCCACTTGTACTTGTTAAAATTAACTAAAATGGCGTTGCTCTCAATCCTAATAGCCAGCTATTAGTCAATCGAGCGCCTTGTTTTAGCTGATTTTATCTACGCACAACAAGATCACTTACTTAATGCAATTGGTATAAATCTAGTGTGACAACGGTGTATTTAAGCGCCATTTCTTCTAGCGCAATCGATATTTTGTGGCCATTAGGCGTTGGTGCTGTATACAGAGTGATCATGGTTCAGTACTCGCAATCGAAGGACGGGCTTTCATTGATGTAAACCAATGACTTAAATTCGGTGTGTCTTCATCTAGTTTAAATTTAATGACTCGGGCAAAATTTAAGAATGAGAATAGCGTAATGTCAGCAATACTAAATCGGTCGCCTGCAACGAATGGCTGAGCGCCAAGCTGTACCTCAAATGTTGATAGCGCATCGATAAATCGTTGTTTGGACTCTTCGCCCCATTCCTGATTAATGTTTTCACGATCTTGATAGATGCCGCTAATGTTTCTAAAGGCTTGTAGCAATGGGACCATAATTTGAAACTCAACCATGCGGTGCCACATTTCAATGTTGGCTTGTTCTAAAGGTGACTCACCAAACAGCGATGGAACAGGTTGGCCGTGAACGCTTTCAAGATAACGACAAATAGCAATCGATTCACAAATACAGGTACCATCGTCAAGCTCTAGAAATGGGATGAGTCCGTTAGCCGCTTTTTCTTTAAACTCCGCCGTTAAATTTTCACCGCCACGAATATCGACGTTGATTCGCTCAATCTCTAATTCAATCTCAGCGAGAAAAATGCTCACGCGTCGAGCATTAGGCGCGATAGGAAACTCATAAATTTTCATGTATAACCTCATTGTTTACTTAGATGCCTCAATGGCTTGACTATAAAGTAATCAAAAATAGTAGTTGTGGGAAGAGCATAATGATAAATAGTCTGAAAACAGAGGGAATTATGAAAGTATTGTATTTTGGTGGGCAGAAAAGTGGCAAGAGTAATGCAGCGACGGCAAAGATATTATCACTAACCAAACGCCAACCGTTTTATGTCGCAACCTATGATAACTCTTTTGATGACAATGCGATGCAAGATCGCGTTGATAAGCATCAAGAAGTTCGACAATCACAATTGCACACAATAGAAGCACCAACAGATATCGCCAATCAACTACAAGCAGGTGAAAGTTATATTATTGATTGTTTGTCGATGTGGATCTTCAATAATTTAGCATGCTCAGAGCACACTTTATGTGAACAGCTATCAGCTATATTTGCCATCGACTGTGATGTGGTATTTGTACTTAATGATGTAAATCACGGCGTGATCCCGATGGATTCGCAATCACGACGCTTTGTTGATTTTAGCGGCATTATCGGTCAGTTTGTCGCATTACACTGTGATGAAGTTTATCGCGTGAGTTTTGGTATTGAAGAGCGGCTTAAGTAGTCAGTTTTATTGTCAAGATCGCTGTTTTGCCAAAAATTATCAATATTCATGAGTATTCATGGAATATTCAACTAGTAGTCATGGCAAGACTTTCGAAGAATAAGGTAAATCAAGTCAACTAAGTGACTGATAAATATAAAAAGGGAATAATAATGAAATTTGGTTTATATATTCGAAATGCGCGAGAAAAAATGGGCTGGACTCAGCCTGAGGCCGCTGAGAAAATTGGTATAGAGCAATCCTATTTATCTAAACTAGAAACTGGAAAAAGCTTTCCATCTGAAGAGATTTTTTCGTCGTTAATAGATACTTATCGCATTAACGTTTCAGATATGAGCGAAACCTTGGGCAGTGACGAGTTAGAACGCCTCAAGGAAATATCAGCTGTGAGAAAAATCGTGCTAAATAAGCGTAGTGTTCAAGTCAGTGATTTTCGCCGTTGGTTAATAATGGGACTCACTTTTATGATGTTGGGCGGCGCATGTATTGGTGTCAGTATTGTTGAAATTAATGAGCAACAATATCATTATCGTTCAATGGGCGTATTATTAAAAGGTGAAAGTTTAGATGCTTTTGATATTGTGAAAGAAACTTTAGGATATACAACGACTGAAGGAATCGCTGAGAAAAAATTCTTAGAACGTCAGTTAATGATGACAAATCGAATAGCGCAGATTGATATTGTTCTTCCTACCAGTCGAGGTGCTGGATATATTGAAGAAGTTACTGATGGTAAACGTTACTTTAAAACGTTTCTTGACCGCGAAGTACAGCATCACAACCGTTGGTTTATAGTTCCCGGTCTTATGTTTTTACTAGGTAGTTTTGGATGTTTTCTAATAGGGTTCAGGTGGAAATAAAATGACACATGTAAAAAAGCAAGGGCAATGATTTTAGTCATGCCCTAGGAGCTGTTGATCTCGGCTTTGTCTCCTGAGTCGCTCTAATTCCTGCATTTATGCAGTCATAGGTGAATGACTGCATAAATGAAGTACAAAATACTTTTAGGTGAATCCTACGGACAACATTTGTTTGTTATTCCCACGGCGTTATTGCCTATTCGTGTAGCTAGGTACACTACATAGGCTCTTTCTTGTAGAGAATTCAAATAAATTACTTAAAAAATGAGCTCAAAAGATCAGCAGACCCTAATACTATTTTAAATAACCAAATCAAGCGTGGCTTGTCATCGTCAGCCATGATTGGCGTTGATGAGCTAATGAGCTTTTTAATTCATTAAGTTGTGCTTTAATTTCCGATTTTTCAAAATCTTTTAGCAGCTGTTTCCTCTTATCATCAAACAAACGCTTCTTTAACGAATAAAAGGCATTAAGCTTAGCCATCAACTCTTCGTATTCATCGTGAATTTTCTGTTTTAATTCTTCGGCATCATGGCGTAAATCTAATTTTTGATTTGCACGCTTTAAAACCATTTGCAATTTAGCTTGTTCAATCTTCAGTTGTGGTGTTTTTCGTAAACCAGAAGCTAAACCGATGAGTGATAATCCTTTGATCAGCCATTTAGTTGGATCATAGTGATACCATTTGATGCCATTACGGTAATCCATTTCAAAGATATGATGATAATTGTGGTAGCCCTCACCATGAGTAAAAACGGCTAACAAAGCATTATCTTTGGCGGTGTTTTTATCCGTATAAGGTTGGCTGCCCCACATATGAGCCCATGAATTAATAAAGAACGTGAAATGATGACTAAGGACTAAGCGTGTTACGCCAACAGCAATGAAACTTGCGAGCATTTGACCGCTCATCCAACCGACTAGTGCTGCAAAACCAAAGTTCGTTAACAACGTAAGGACAAGGTAATGCTTATGTTGCCATACAACAATAGGATCTTTTTGTAGGTCACGACAGTTGCTGTAATCATGGTAAGTGTCTTTGTGATAATGACGTAGCATCCAACCGATATGTGAATACCAAAAACCCTTTTTAGCGCTATATGGATCTTTGTCATTATCATCGACAAACTTATGATGTACTCTGTGATCGCTTGACCAGTGCAGCGCTGAATTTTGCATCGCAAAGGCACCGCCTATGGCGAACAATAATCGAACACTCCAATGAGCTTGGTAAGTTTTGTGTGACCATAGTCGATGATAACCAGCGGTAATCGACATGCCACAGAAAAATAGACTAATAACAGCGGCAATAATTACAAAGGCATCAAAGCCATAACTAAGTTCATACCAAGGCACTAAGATGACGGCGGCTAACAATGTGCTACTAAACACGAGAATATTAGTCCAAATTAGTGGTGGTTTTTTCATAATAAATCCAAAAGCTGTACATTGAGCTTACAAGTGTACGCCAGTTCGATTTATTATTTCAACTCTCAGCGTACATTTGTACCAACTTTTTCTATCGTTATTGCGTTAAGTCATTAATCATATACCTGTTGCCAGTGAAAGTGCATGATTTCAGCAAGAGGGCATATACTCCTGATCTTTTAATATTGGTGTTGTGCCATGTGCTTGCTTGTTTTACTCTAGCGGTAGTTAGAAAGTATGTAAGTTTGGTGGAAGAAAATTATGGGCGTAAGAGCGCAACAAAAAGAAAAAACAAGGCGTTCATTAATCGAAGCAGCATTTAATCAGTTGTCTGCTGAACATGGTTTTTCTAATTTAAGCTTACGAGAAGTTGCTCGCGAAGCTGGCATTGCACCCACTTCATTTTATCGACATTTTAAAGACATGAATGAACTTGGTTTAACCATGGTGGATGAAGGCGGCTTAATGCTACGTCAGCTCATGCGTAAAGCACGCCAGCGTATCGACAAAGGTGGCAGTGTTATTCGTATATCAACGGATACCTTTATGGAATTTGTTGAATCAAATCCGAATGTTTTTCGATTATTACTCCAAGAGCGCTCAGGTAATGCCGCTGTGTTTCGTCAGGCAGTAAATCGTGAAATTAGACACTTTGTTGATGAACTGACCGACTATTTATTGCAAACATCGGATCTCAACAAAACCCTCGCACGTATTCAAAGCGAGGCTATGCTTATTGTTGTATTTAGTGCAGGTGCAGAGGCGCTTGATATGTCAAATAATGCTAAAGAAGAATTGGCTGAGCGGGTCATTATGAAGTTACATATGATTGCGAGTGGTGCACAATATTTATTGAACAATAAAAAGGAGATGTAATTTATGTTATCAGTTTCAAAGCAAGACGCTAAAATTCTTATACTTGCCTTAGTGGCTGGCTTAAGCGCAAATGCGCTATTAAGTGGTTTAACGATGGTGGAGGTTGAGCTGTCTATTTTCCCATTGCTAAGTTGTGTTTTAGCTTTTTACTGTATGTTGCAAGAATATAAGAGTCGCGCTATTGAAGGTGATGTACCGTTATTAACAGGGGCAAGTTTCATTGTTGGTGCGTTAAATTATTCGGTATGTATTCGTGTCATCAAGCCAGAGATTGGCAGTAATTTCTTTCCGTTGATTGTTTGTATGGTACTGATTTTTTGGATGTGTAATAAGCTGGGATTATTTAAACGATAACCCCAGCCTTATCGGCTCAATTATTTGCGAGTTAAATAAACACCCGCTTCCATATGATGGGTATACGGAAATTGATCAAAAAGCGCTAACTTTGAGACGTTGTGTGTTTGACATAGTGTCTTTAAGTTATCGGCTAATGTTTCTGGATTACATGAGATATAAATGATGTTTTCGTATTCTTGAATCATCTTTAAGGTTTCATCATCTAAACCTGCTCGCGGAGGATCGACTAAGATGGTATTACAATTAAAGCTTTGTAAATCTATCCCTTTTAATCGTCTGAACTCTCTTTCACCACGCATTGCCGAGGTAAATTCTTCAGCAGCCATTCGCAATATCGTAACATTGTCTATGTGATTTTCACTGATATTGTATTGAGCCGAATCAACTGACGGCTTGGCTATTTCTGTTGCCAAAACACGATCAAAATTCTGCGCTAGTGCTAATGAAAAGTTGCCATTTCCGCAATACAATTCTAATAGATCACCGGTAGCGTCTTTCGTAATATCAATCGCCCACTCGAGCATCTTTTGATTAATGCCACCGTTAGGCTGGGTAAAACTGTTTTCTACTTGCTTGTAAATCAGTTGTTGATTGTTGATTTCAAGCTTTTCGATGACGTAATCATGATCTAAGCAGATCTTTTGCTTACGCGCACGGCCGATAAGCTGTAGGTCAAACTTATCACCTAACCGAGCTTTTAGACTGCGTGCTGCTTCTTCCCATGCTTCATCAAGTTGACGATGGTAAAGCAACGACACAATAATCTGGCCACTTAATGTAGATAAATAATCAATCTGAAAGAGCTTGTGGCGTAATACCGGTTTATCTTTTAGCTCTTCCATAAGCGCTAGCATCATGTCATTAATAAGACGAGAAGCTGATGGAAACTGATCAACTCTTACTTTCTCTTTTGTTTGAGAGTTAAAAACGATGTGATAAAGATCGTCACCGTCGTGCCAAACTCTAAATTCAGCACGCAAACGATAGTGCTCAGGTTCAGATGAAAAACACTCAACTGCGGGTGGCGTAAATGGCTGCATTAAGTTTTGCAAAACCGATGTCTTGTCGTCGAGCTGCTTCTCGTAATTAGCAACGTCTACCAAGCCTGGTAACATGATCAATTTCCTAGCGAACAATAGTGGCGCAGAAGTTTAGGGTATTTTATTGCTTTGTCCAGCACCTTAGTATGTTTTATAGTCAAAATTAGTTAAGTTTTTTCTCAATATGCCGATATGATCAGAGATACAATTAACTGCTACTTTCGACTCAATTGGAGACATCATGAAAATCAACTCGTTAGCACCAGCTGAGCATCAAAAGCTCAAAAATGATAAAGCTGCAGTTGCAGCAGATAAATCCGATAGTAGTAAAGAGAGTAAAGGTGTTCATGAGAAGAGAGATTTTCTAAGTTCGGATAACAATCGCCTCCTGATTGGTGCCAAATCGTTGATGTCTGCGCTTAATAAAGAACTTAAACTCGGTGGAAAGCTAGAGTTTCATTCCTCAATCAGTGAAAGTGTATCAATTAAGCTCGAAGGCGGCTCAATCCTAGATAAAATTGATGTTGAACCCATTAGTTTTGATTTTGAAGAAGTTGCTAAAAACGTCATGGATTTTGTTGGCAAGGCAATCTCTGGTGCAAGAGATGCTGGAGCCAGTGACGATAAACTTGCTGAAATGTTCGCTCAAGCCCGTGAAGGTGTTGATATGGGGTTTGAACAAGCGCGTCAAGAGCTGGGCGACATGGATATGTTAACTGATGACGTCAAGGAAGGTATGGACCGAAGCTATGGTTTGATTCAAGAGGGTATTGATGGACTAGAGGCTGATATTTTTAATAAGCCAATTGAAAGCGCTGTGCCACATGTCATCGCTCGTGAATTAGGATTACAAGAATCTGAACAGGGCAGTATTTCAATCAAGACACGTGATGGCGATGATATTAATATCAGCTTCGGTAGTACAACGACATTAGCACAATCTCAATCTAGCAACGAAAATGGATATACATCGGAAACCGCTTATAGTCGCAGTCAGTCATTCAGTATCGAAGTTAATGGCGATTTAGATGACGATGAATTAAAAGCTATTAATAGTTTAGTAGAAGATATTAGTGGATTAGCAGACGAGTTTTTTAATGGCGACGTACAAAAAGCATTTGAACAGGCAATTGAACTTGGGTTTGATGCTAGCCAAATAACCCAATTCTCTCTCGACTTTAAAGAAGTTAAACAAGTTGCTGTGCGAGAACACTATGCACCTGGCCAAACTGCTTCGCCTATCGCAACGCTAGCTCCTTATGTGAAAGATCTCAATGACGTAATGGAGAGCGGCGAATCATTATTTGCTAAAGACAATCTAAAGCAGTTAATGCAAGATATTGCACAGCAACAAGTCGATGCCTTGGATGACATGCGTAACAAGTCGGCGATTGACTTCACCAATTTCAATCAAAAATTAATAGACGCTCAAGAGCAATAGGTATATTTGATTATTTGTCATGACTGAGTGAGAATAAGCACGTTTTCAATCGTCATGACATATATAACTCAATGAGTAACATTCTGGTTTTCGATTCTGGCGTTGGCGGAATTAGCGTCGTCAGAGAAATTAAACAGCTCCTACCTAGTGTTTCCATCGACTATTTATTTGATAATTTATATTATCCTTATGGCGAGTTAGATGAGGTTACACTTATCCAACGAACCATAGCCGTCATAGATTGTGTTGCGATTGAACACAAACCCCAGCTCATCGTTATTGCATGTAACTCCGCAAGCACTACCGCATTACCCGCATTACGCGCCAAATTTGATATCCCTATTGTGGGTGTCGTTCCGGCCATTAAACCAGCGTCTAAATTGAGTAACTCCAAAGTCATTGGTTTGTTAGCGACTCAAGGCACTATCACCAGAGATTATGTCGAACAGCTTAAAATCAACCATGCATCTGATTGTGATTTAGTAAATGTTGGCAGTAATGAGTTAGTTGCAATGGCTGAGGCCTTATACCGTGGTGGGAAAATATCCCAACAACGACTGCTTGATATATGCCAGCCAATATTTGAGCAAGCTGATGTCATGATTCTTGGCTGTACACATTTTCCACTGTTGATGGAATGTATCAATCAAATCAAACCACCTTCACTAGTGATAATAGATTCGGGATTAGCAATTGCACAGCGGGTTAAAACTCTTTTAGATGCAAGAGTAGTGAAAACAAAAGCGCCCAATGACTTTTTAAATCATCGGGCGCTTTATACTAAATCAATAAATGATAAATCGTTAATTGCTGCACTGTTTAGTGAAGGGTTTAACGAAACTACATTAATTACTCTACCGCGTGGCTAGAATTGTCTGGGCTAGTCTTTTCTTTAGCCTCACGTACTTTCAATATACGTTCCTGAAATTCATTGTCGTTAAGTTTACCCATAGCGTCTTGGGCACCATCTGGGTCCATAGTGACGAAACCAAAACCACGTCGACGACCTGTTTGTTTATCCTTAACTAATCGAACTGAATAAACACTACCGTATTTTTCAAATAATTCACGAACAATTGCCTCGTTTGCACGATATGGCAAATTTCCTACATATAGCGTTTGACGCTCGTCTGATTGTACTGGAATGCTATTAGTCGTGCGTGTAGTTGAACTCGCACCTGATACTAAAAGAACAACACCTGCACCAATCAAAATACCGATTGCTAAAAATGGTGCTGCCATTGCATAGTCAGCATTAAGAACAGGAAGAATAAAAAAGCCAACCCCAGCGAGTACTAATGCGATAAGAAATGAACCTAATTTTGTTGATTTCATAAGATAACCTAAATAAATGAAGAAAAATAAAAGCTTAAGAGCGACATAATAGATAGATTTTATGCCAGATTCCAGCGTCAGCTATCAAATAGTTTAAAAAACACTCATAAACTTTGAGGCCTATCAGTATAAATACCGCAAATAGGCCATAAATTGATTATAAAATTATCGTTTGGAGTGATTTGTGACCGCTTGAGTATTTTATTGCAAAAAAGCCCTTGCCAAGTTCGATGGGATCTCTATAATGCGCATCCACTGACACGGGGAAGCACTGATAGAGCATCTTTTAACGAAGAGCTAAGAAGCAGCGCTGATACGGGTTAGGAAGAAAAACAACGCTTTAAATTATCTTTAAAAATTATTTAAAATTAGTTGTTGACTTCAAAAAGGAATGACGTAAGATACGCATCCCTAACGCAACGAGCCACACGGTTTGAAGCGTAACTCCTTACTTTGAGTAAGTCGAGTTGAAACGTTCTTTAACAATAAGTATTCAAATAAACTGTGTGGGCATTTTTAAGGCTTAGCTAACATTTGATTATTAATCAAATGTTCAAGGCTAAATCGGTTAAGTATCAAAAAATACTTAATGAAGATGTTCACACCAAGTAAGAAATTACTTGATATGACAGTAAATTCATTGAGTCGTTTCTTATGTAAAAGTAGGGAACGTTAAACAGTTAAACTTTTAATTGAAGAGTTTGATCATGGCTCAGATTGAACGCTGGCGGCAGGCCTAACACATGCAAGTCGAGCGGAAACACAAGGGAGCTTGCTCCTGAGGTGTCGAGCGGCGGACGGGTGAGTAATGCTTGGGAAACTGCCCAGTCGTGGGGGACAACCATTGGAAACGATGGCTAATACCGCATACGCCCTACGGGGGAAAGAAGGGGACTCTTCGGAGCCTTTCGCGATTGGATGTGCCCAAGTGGGATTAGCTAGTTGGTGAGGTAAAGGCTCACCAAGGCGACGATCCCTAGCTGGTTTGAGAGGATGATCAGCCACACTGGAACTGAGACACGGTCCAGACTCCTACGGGAGGCAGCAGTGGGGAATATTGCACAATGGAGGAAACTCTGATGCAGCCATGCCGCGTGTATGAAGAAGGCCTTCGGGTTGTAAAGTACTTTCAGCGAGGAGGAAAGGTTAGTAGTTAATAACTGCTAGCTGTGACGTTACTCGCAGAAGAAGGACCGGCTAACTCCGTGCCAGCAGCCGCGGTAATACGGAGGGTCCGAGCGTTAATCGGAATTACTGGGCGTAAAGCGTACGCAGGCGGTTTGTTAAGCGAGATGTGAAAGCCCCGGGCTCAACCTGGGAACTGCATTTCGAACTGACAAACTAGAGTTTTGTAGAGGGTGGTAGAATTTCAGGTGTAGCGGTGAAATGCGTAGAGATCTGAAGGAATACCAGTGGCGAAGGCGGCCACCTGGACAATAACTGACGCTCATGTACGAAAGCGTGGGGAGCAAACGGGATTAGATACCCCGGTAGTCCACGCCGTAAACGATGTCAACTAGCCGACTGGTGCCTTGAGCACTGGGTGGCGCAGCTAACGCATTAAGTTGACCGCCTGGGGAGTACGGCCGCAAGGTTAAAACTCAAATGAATTGACGGGGGCCCGCACAAGCGGTGGAGCATGTGGTTTAATTCGATGCAACGCGAAGAACCTTACCTACTCTTGACATCCACAGAACTTTTCAGAGATGAATTGGTGCCTTCGGGAACTGTGAGACAGGTGCTGCATGGCTGTCGTCAGCTCGTGTTGTGAAATGTTGGGTTAAGTCCCGCAACGAGCGCAACCCCTATCCTTAGTTGCCAGCACGTAATGGTGGGAACTCTAGGGAGACTGCCGGTGATAAACCGGAGGAAGGTGGGGACGACGTCAAGTCATCATGGCCCTTACGAGTAGGGCTACACACGTGCTACAATGGCGCATACAAAGGGTTGCGAAGCCGCGAGGTGGAGCCAATCCCAAAAAGTGCGTCGTAGTCCGGATTGGAGTCTGCAACTCGACTCCATGAAGTCGGAATCGCTAGTAATCGTAGATCAGAATGCTACGGTGAATACGTTCCCGGGCCTTGTACACACCGCCCGTCACACCATGGGAGTGGGCTGCAAAAGAAGTGGGTAGTTTAACCTTTCGGGGAGGACGCTCACCACTTTGTGGTTCATGACTGGGGTGAAGTCGTAACAAGGTAGCCCTAGGGGAACCTGGGGCTGGATCACCTCCTTACAGACAAAAATAAAACAGATTTTTAGATAATTAATCTAAAAATACAGTTTTATTCAGGTCGTCACTTGTGATGACCAATATTTTTACTTTTCTTTAAGTGTCCACACAGATTATTTGAATACGCTAGCATGTTGATGAAAAAGTGATAATAAATCTCTTTTATCTAATCAACATTGTCTGAAACGACAAAGTTAAGCAACATTGCTTACCTTTGTCTTTTTAATAAAGACTGCTCTTTAACAATTTGGAAAGCTGATAAATTCAAAAATAGAATTTAGATTATTGTGTAAACAATAATTTTTATTCGAAGTTCTTAAGTAATTAGTGAATGCTAATTACGAACACAACAAGTGTTCTTGGATATTTTTGAGGCGAAAATGATTTACGAAGCTAATAATCTAAAAATAAATACTTAATTTATTTTTCAGGATAATTAGAAGAATAATGATAAAACTAGACATAGCAGACATTGGTCTGTGAAATCGAAAACATTAGTTGTTTTAATTAACACATCTAACGTATTGCGCAGATAATTTTTTCTAATGCAAGGCGGACGAGGAGTGAGGGAAGGCGTGTAACGTGTTACATAACTGACCGAATGACGAAGTCCAACGGCGCAGTAGAAAAAAGAATCAAGCAAGACACATTAGGTGTTGTATGATTAAGTGACTAAGCGTATACGGTGGATGCCTAGGCAATTAGAGGCGATGAAGGACGTGTTAATCTGCGATAAGCGTTGGCAAGGTGATAAAAACCGCAATAGCCAACGATTTCCGAATGGGGAAACCCAGCTGCCATAAGGCAGTTATCTCAACGTGAATACATAGCGTTGTGAGGCGAACCCGGGGAACTGAAACATCTAAGTACCCGGAGGAAAAGAAATCAACCGAGATTCCCTTAGTAGCGGCGAGCGAACGGGGACCAGCCCTTAAGTAATTAATAAGTCAGTCGAATGCTCTGGAAAGTGCGACGATAGAAGGTGATAGTCCTGTAGACGAAGACGAATTTTTTATGAAAACGAGTAGGACGGGACACGTGATATCCTGTTTGAAGATGGGGGGACCATCCTCCAAGGCTAAATACTACTAATTGACCGATAGTGAACCAGTACCGTGAGGGAAAGGCGAAAAGAACCCCTGTGAGGGGAGTGAAATAGAACCTGAAACCGTATACGTACAAGCAGTGGGAGCACAGATTTGCTGTGTGACTGCGTACCTTTTGTATAATGGGTCAGCGACTTACATTTTGTAGCAAGGTTAACCGTATAGGGGAGCCGTAGGGAAACCGAGTCTTAACTGGGCGATAGTTGCAAGGTGTAGACCCGAAACCGGGTGATCTAGCCATGGGCAGGTTGAAGGTTGAGTAACATCAACTGGAGGACCGAACACACGTATGTTGAAAAATGCGGTGATGACCTGTGGCTAGGGGTGAAAGGCCAATCAAACCCGGAGATAGCTGGTTCTCCCCGAAATCTATTTAGGTAGAGCGTCATGTATCACCATTGGGGGTAGAGCACTGTTAAGGCTAGGGGGTCATCCCGACTTACCAACCCTTTGCAAACTCCGAATACCAATGAGTGCAATCATGGCAGACACACTGCGGGTGCTAACGTCCGTAGTGAAGAGGGAAACAACCCAGACCGCCAGCTAAGGTCCCAAAGTACTAGTTAAGTGGGAAACGATGTGGGAAGGCTTAGACAGCTAGGAGGTTGGCTTAGAAGCAGCCATCTTTTAAAGAAAGCGTAATAGCTCACTAGTCGAGTCGGCCTGCGCGGAAGATTTAACGGGGCTAAACTAGTCACCGAAGCTGCGGATTCATACTTTGTATGAGTGGTAGGGGAGCGTTCTGTAAGCCGTTGAAGGTGTGCTGTCAGGCATGCTGGAGGTATCAGAAGTGCGAATGCTGACATGAGTAACGATAAAGGGGGTGAAAAACCTCCTCGCCGAAAGACCAAGGGTTCCTGTCCAACGTTAATCGGGGCAGGGTAAGTCGACCCCTAAGGCGAGGCAGAAATGCGTAGTCGATGGGAAACTGGTTAATATTCCAGTACTTCTTATAATTGCGATGGGGGGACGGAGAAGGCTAATCTAGCATGGCGTTGGTTGTCCATGTTTAAGGCAGTAGGCCGTTGTTTTAGGTAAATCCGGAACAACTTTGGCTGAGAGTCGATGACGAGCTACTACGGTAGTGAAGTAGATGATGCCATACTTCCAGGAAAAGCCTCTAAGCTTCAGATTATAAGGAATCGTACTCCAAACCGACACAGGTGGTCGGGTAGAGAATACCAAGGCGCTTGAGAGAACTCGGGTGAAGGAACTAGGCAAAATAGTACCGTAACTTCGGGAGAAGGTACGCTGGCTGTGGTGATGAGACTTGCTCTCTAAGCTACGGTCAGTCGCAGTGACCAGGTGGCTGCAACTGTTTATTAAAAACACAGCACTGTGCAAAATCGTAAGATGACGTATACGGTGTGACACCTGCCCGGTGCCGGAAGGTTAATTGATTGGGTTAGAACTTCGGTTCGAAGCTCATGATCGAAGCCCCGGTAAACGGCGGCCGTAACTATAACGGTCCTAAGGTAGCGAAATTCCTTGTCGGGTAAGTTCCGACCTGCACGAATGGTGTAATGATGGCCACGCTGTCTCCACCCGAGACTCAGTGAAATTGAAATCGCTGTGAAGATGCAGTGTACCCGCGGCTAGACGGAAAGACCCCGTGAACCTTTACTACAGCTTGGCACTGAACATTGAACCTACATGTGTAGGATAGGTGGGAGCCTTTGAAACCAGAACGCTAGTTTTGGTGGAGGCAATCTTGAAATACCACCCTTGTACGTTTGATGTTCTAACTTAGGTCCCTTATCGGGATTGAGGACAGTGTCTGGTGGGTAGTTTGACTGGGGCGGTCTCCTCCCAAAGAGTAACGGAGGAGTACGAAGGTTAGCTAAGCATGGTCGGACATCATGCGGTTAGTATAATGGTATAAGCTAGCTTGACTGCGAGACAGACACGTCGAGCAGGTACGAAAGTAGGTCATAGTGATCCGGTGGTTCTGTATGGAAGGGCCATCGCTCAACGGATAAAAGGTACTCCGGGGATAACAGGCTGATACCGCCCAAGAGTTCATATCGACGGCGGTGTTTGGCACCTCGATGTCGGCTCATCACATCCTGGGGCTGAAGTCGGTCCCAAGGGTATGGCTGTTCGCCATTTAAAGTGGTACGCGAGCTGGGTTTAGAACGTCGTGAGACAGTTCGGTCCCTATCTGCCGTGGGCGTTTGAGAATTGAGAGGAGCTGCTCCTAGTACGAGAGGACCGGAGTGGACGAACCGCTGGTGTTCGGGTTGTCATGCCAATGGCATTGCCCGGTAGCTACGTTCGGAATCGATAACCGCTGAAAGCATCTAAGCGGGAAGCGAGCCTCGAGATGAGTTCTCACTGGAGATTTAATCTCCCTAAAGGGCCGTAGGAGACTACTACGTTGATAGGCAAGGTGTGTAAGCGTTGTGAGGCGTTGAGCTAACTTGTACTAATGACCCGTGAGGCTTAATCATACAACACCTAATGTGTTTTACATGAACATCTTAAAAATAGATACTAAATCTATTTTTCAAGAGATGTTCTAGTCTCAGAAATATCCAACAAAGAACGCTTGTTGTGTTTAAGAAGATTTTTGAAAGCTTTCCAAATTTAGTGGTTGTGTTCGCTGTAACACATCGCTCTTTGCCATCCATGGCACCGCGATGTTAGTGAATTCATTCACGTTAAATTAGTTTGGTAACCATAGCAAATTGGTCCCACCTGATCCCATTCCGAACTCAGTAGTGAAACGATTTAGCGCCGATGGTAGTGTGGGGCTTCCCCATGTGAGAGTAGGACATTGCCAAACACCTATTTAGTCGAGATGCCCCGTGTAGAAATACACGGGGCCTTTTGCATTTTACGACTTTGAATTTTACCTATTATACCAATTGCATTAAGTAAGTGATCTTGTTGTGCGTAGAGAAAATCAGCTAAAACAAGGCGCTCGATTGACTAATAGCTGGCTATTAGGATTGAGAGCAACGCCATTTTAGTTAATTTTAACAAGTACAAGTGGGCAAATATTTAATGCAATTGGTATTACTGTGGCTTCATCGTAATGACGGGGCCTCACGCCTAAAGCGCTACCGCGCAGTCCTGCTCCCGACGCTCACCCGCTGCTTCGCAGGGATTCATTCGCTACATCCATGTAGCTCACCCTTCGGGCAGCTTACGCTGTGCAAAATGGCTTTCCTGCCATTTTGTCCCCAACTTGCTTTCGCCTTGTTGCGTCGAACGCTGTTCGACGGACTGCGGCTCAAGAGAGTAGGACATTGCCAAACACCTATTTAGAGAAAGCCCTGACAGCAATGTCAGGGCTTTTTTGCTTTTTGACGTTTAGTGATTTAGCGTGATGATACTGTCAAAAAAGCAGTTATTTTTCTGTATTTTTTATCCATTCTTTTGGTACCAATCTCCTCTGCACCATGCCATTAATTCCTTGTAAGCCGCCTGTATGAATGAGTGTAATATGGGTATTGGGTTCGAAAAAGCCTTGTTCAACGAGTTCGTAAAATCCCATCATCATTTTACCGCTATAAATTGGTTCTAGTTGAATATTGTGTTCATCGTAAAAGTTATCTATAAAGCTGATGAGCTCAGACGTTACCTTTCCATAGCCGCCCTGGTGAAACTCTGTTCTAAATTCTAATTGTTGAGAATTATTTCCTGCTAACTGGCAGATTTCTTCTTTTAAGTAGTGTGCATTTTTTAGTACTGCGATGCTTAACAAGCGTTGATTTGGTGACAACGCTTTTAAAATCCCAGCACTTGTTCCTCCACTACCACAGGGGCAAACGATATAGTCTGCATTTCGTGTAGGAATTTCTTTCACCATTTCGCTTAATCCTCTTAAGGCCAGTTCATTGCTACCGCCTTCTGGGATGATTAATGCTTTTGGGTGTAGTTGTTTAAGATTATCTAGGAAATCATCATCAAAGCGGTGTTTATAGTCTTTTCTGGAAATGAAATCGACGTTCATACCTGCTGATTTTACTTGTTCAATTGTTGGGTTATCAGCATGGTATTCACCTCGGATGATACCAATTGTCTTTAGTCCGTAATGTCGACCGGCGTACGCGAGTGCGTGAATGTGATTAGAGTATGCACCTCCAAAAGAGAGTATTTCTTGATATCCCTGTAACTTTGCAAACTCTAAATTATATTTGAGTTTTCGCCATTTATTACCAGAAATTTGAGAGTGAATTAAGTCATCTCTTTTTATATGAACAGTAAGCTGATGTTTTGTAAATAAACTGTCATTAATCGATTGTAATGGTGAATTGTAGTTAGAATGTAACAAAATTTTGTCGCCTTGAGTGATTTTAGTCACTATTTACTTGCATGTGTGATTTAATTAGGGATAATCATATATATCAAATATTTGACACGTCAAGGAAATGTCTAAGTGTTAGCTAAGCTGTTTCGTAAAAAACAATCGGTTTCAAACTGTAAAGTCAGTATTGTTACCCAGCCGGCAAGCGTAACAGTATCTGTACTGTCTGAAAAAGATCCATTTGTTCAGCAATTAGCGTGCCCTGACCAAAATTACGCGAAAACGATTTCTGAGCTATTACTTGAACAATCCGTCGATGGTGCAAACTGTTACGTCGTACTTTCCCACGGTATGTACCAAATGACTCAGATTGATAAACCTAATGTTCCTGAAGCGGAGTATAGTACTGCATTAAGTTTTAGTGCTAAAGACTTCTTTACTATCTCACCTGAAAATCAATTATTAGATTATTACCAAAACGTTAGTAATGTGCCCAACAATAATAAACTTAATGTTGTTGCCTGTGATAGAAGCGTTGTTACTCCAATTTTAGAGGTACTTAAAGATCTCGAACTGACCTTAATCGGAATATCGATTGAGGATATAGTGCTCACGAATTTCGTCAAAGATGAAAATGCGAATTTGATTATTTTCCATAATCCTGGTTCCCAGTTATTACTTGGCATTGTTAAAGGTGGTGAACTATGTTTTAGCCGTCATATTCATGGTTATGATAATTTACACCAACTGAGTGAAATTGATTTCGAAGCGGGTATTTTGAGTAACTTGGGGCTTGAAGTGCAACGTTCGATTGACTATGCCGTTGGTCAGTTGAAGTTAGAATCAGTTAATAATATTTATGTTTGTGTTCAAAATTTTGATTCTCAATATATTGTGAGTAGCTTACAAGAGTTATTTGATATTAAGGTGTCGATTTTGACACCGTTCGACGTTTCGGAGTACGAACGTTTTCCGATGAACTATGCTGCACTAGAAGAATTAGTGATGGAAGCAACTTAATATGAAGTCACGGATCAATTTATATTTACCAGAATTAAGACCTGTAAAAGAGACTTTGTCACTCAAGCACAGTATTTCTTATATGGTACTTAGCGTGTTTATTCTGGTGTTGGTAATTGCCGGTACTACGTATCTGAATCAGCAGCTTAAGGCTGAAAATATTCGGTTTCAGAATGAATTGACTTTGCAAGAGACTATCTTGGCCGAGAAGGCAAACGAGCTTGCCGCGGTTACCACTAATTCGCCATTGTTAAATGATATTAAGCAGGCCAAGGCAAAGACGGCTCAGAAAAAAGTCGTTTTATCGTCATTGAATAGAGTATTTAAAGAGAATATTGGCTTTTCTGGTTTATTTGAAGGGTTAACAACTATAAAGGTTAATGATGTTTGGTTGACTGTTATTGAAAGCAGAAACGGAAAATTAAGTTTTGCTGGCAGTGCTTTAAAATCACAGGCTGTGCCTCGTTGGGTTGAGGCGATGGAGCAATCTTCTGCATTTAGTGGCCATAGTTTTTCTGGTTTAGAGATACAACGTGAAGATAATTTAGTTCATTTCACGTTGCAGAACAGCGGCAGTGAAATAGCGGAGGCATCACAATAATGAATTGGGATTTATTGCAAGAAAAGCATTCGGCTTTGTCACTTCGTGAAAAATTATTAGTACTTATTACGGTCGTTTTTTTGGTGTTTTTTATAGGGGTAAACTTTGTTGTAGAACCTCTTTATAAAGAGTACACCAGCCTAAAGAAGCAACAAGAAACCACGAAACAATCAATCAACGCAATAGAGCTTCAAGTAACTAATATTGAAACGAAGCTCAATGCAGACCCTTTGGAAAAACTGCAGGATGAATTACGTTTATTAAATGTGGCTCATGACGAGCAAGTAAAGCGATTGGATAAATTTCAATTGTCATTGGTTGCAAGTGATGAGATGTCGAGTTTAGTAAAGGCGTTAGTGAACGAAAATAAGCATTTGTCTGTTTTATCATTAAAGTCTATGCCGCCAGAGGCTATTTTATTCAAGGATAATGACAGCACTAAGCAGCCGTTGTTATATCGACACTCGATGTCAATTAAACTTCAAGGCCGCTATTTTGCGCTACTAGATTTTATGAAGAATATTGAAGCGAAGAATAAGTCGGTGCTATGGAGTGACATCAATTATCGTGTTGAGGATTATCCAGAGGCGATTATTTCATTTGAGATCTTTACGATCAGTACCGACGAGGAGTTTATCGGTGTTAAAGCATAGTTACCGTATTTTATTAGCGCTGTTATTTTTAGGGAGTGTCTGGCTGGTAAATGCTGCCAATGATCCTACTAAACCTCCTGTTTTGGTGCAGAAGCAGCAACGAGCTGTTGGTGAAAAAGTAGAGTCTGGACAAGTCACTTTGAATTTAAATGCAATTCAAATTAAAACAAAAAGTAAGACTGCCATTATCAATGGCCAGTCGCTGCGGGTCGGACAATCGATTGCAGGACAAGTCATTACATCAATTTCAAAAAATAAAGTGATGCTAGCATCGGGTAAAGAATTAAATTTATTTGATACCTCACAAATCACTGTTGCGAAAAAGGGTTTATAACTGATGTCTCGAATTAGCCTAAGTAAAATAGCTATTGCGTGTGCGGTTTTTTCTGTTACTGGCTGTCAGATGACTCCCGTAAAAGAAGAAAGAGCACATATACAGAGTGCTATTAACTCACCTGAAGAACCCGCGAAAAA
The DNA here is from genome assembly GCF_051201665.1 of Psychrobium sp. nBUS_13. Lineage (GTDB taxonomy): Bacteria > Pseudomonadota > Gammaproteobacteria > Enterobacterales > Psychrobiaceae > Psychrobium. The sequence goes on from NZ_CP179210.1 coordinate 380,299, forward strand.
AACGTCTTCTGATTTTGTTGTACCTGCAAATATTCAACAAAAAATGATGCCAGCTGCAATGAGTAAAACCGCTGTAATATTAGAGAAGCGCTTTGATATTGCTGCTAACGGTATAGATGTGAAGAGTTTTTTCTCCAGCTTAGTTGAGCAAACTCCATACAGTGTTGTTTTTCATAATGATTTAACTGGTACGTTATCGTTAGATTTAAAGCAGGTTACGCTAACTGAAGCGATTGATGCTGTCACTGCATTATATGATTACCGTGTAGAGAGAGATGGCAATATTCTGCAAATTTTTCCGGCCAGTTTAACCACAGAAACATTTAGCTTTAATTACCTAATGATTAAGAGAAATGGCACCTCGCAAACGAGTATTTCATCGGGTGGTATTACGCAAAATCAAAATGGTAGTAACAGCAATAATAACAATGGAAACAGCAGTAACGGAAACAACTTCAGCAACTCAAGTAGTAATAGTCAAAATGGCAATAGCGTTAACGGTACCTACATTGAATCTCAAACAGAAACCGATTACTGGGCAGAGTTAGAAACTACTTTATCAAATTTGATTCGTGGTGAAGGTCGTCAGGTGATCTTAAGTCCACAAGCAGGTCTTGTGACTGTAAAAGGCTTTCCTAAAGATATTAGTACGGTTAAAGAGTTTCTAAAACGTTCTGAAGAAAATTTACAGCGTCAGGTTATTCTTGAGGCACGTATAATCGAAGTGACTTTGCATGATGGTTACCAGCAAGGAATTGAATGGCAAAACCTACTGTCTAATGTAGGCAATAACAACGTTACTGATTTTAACTTTAAAACAAGTGCGGCGAATATTTCAGATGTGGTAAGTTCTGCTCTTGGTGGTGTTGCTTCTATTAGCTTTAAAAACGCTGACTTTGCTGGCGTCGTTAATTTATTGAGTACACAGGGCGATGTTAATGTGTTGTCTAGTCCACGTATTACCGCAATCAATAATCAAAAAGCGGTCATTAAAGTGGGTAACGACGAATACTTCGTCACCGACGTTTCTTCTGCCACCAATAGCGTTGGTAGTAATGTAGTTTCTAATCCTGAAGTCGAGTTAACGCCATTTTTCTCTGGTATTGCATTGGACGTAACACCGCAAATTGATGATGAGCAAAATGTGTTATTACACGTTCATCCATCGGTTATTGAAGTAGTAGAACAACAAAAAACGATTGAACTTCAAGATGGAACATTTCAACTACCGTTAGCAAATAGCTCGATTCGTGAGTCAGACACCATGATTCGATCAGCCAGTGGTGATGTTGTGGTGATTGGTGGTTTAATGAGTTCACGTACTACTGATAATACCTCAAAAGTTCCGCTGCTTGGCTCTATTCCTTTTCTAGGAGAGTTATTTACAAACCGTAAAGAAGAAGTGAAGAAAACAGAACTCATCATTTTAATTAAGCCAGTGGTTGTCGGCAAAGGAACGTGGCAAAACCAATTGAAAAAGTCTAAATCCTTGCTCGATAAGTGGTATCAAGAATAGGGCGAGGCGATGTATTTGTATCACTTTGGGATGCGCGAGTTACCTTTTACGCTAACACCCAACACCGACTTTTTTTTAAACCTCAAGCCGCATATCGAGGCAATGCAAGTGCTGCTTAATGCGCTGAAACAAGGCGAAGGCTTTATAAAAGTTACTGGAGAAGTTGGAACCGGTAAAACGCTCATTTGTCGTAAATTGCTTAATGAAATTCCCAAAGGGTTTGCCGTTGCCTATATACCTAATCCGTATTTGACACCCAGTGAATTACGCTGGGCAGTAGCAAGTGAATTGGGGTTAAACCTTGATAGTAAAATGGACCAGCAAACGCTTACTCAGCGATTGCAGCAACACTTACTAGCGTTATCTGCTCAGGGGAAAGGCGTAGTTGTTATTCTAGATGAAGCGCAAGCGTTACCTGATGAAAGCTTAGAGGCGCTTCGCCTATTTACTAACCTGGAAACAGAGCGCCGTAAATTACTACAAGTCATTTTGTTTGCCCAACCAGAATTAGATGAGCGTCTTGCTACTAAACAGTTTCGACAGTTAAGACAGCGTATTTCTTTTTCGTATCAATTACGCAGCATGACGCCAGCAGAAGTCGCTCATTATATTACGCACCGCACACAAGTTGCTGGCTACCAAGGTAATGATTTATTTAGCTTTAATTGTGCTAAGAAGATCGCCAAGGCCAGTCGTGGCATACCACGACTCGTCAATATTTTATGCCATAAATCTTTACTTTTATGTTTCGGTAATAAAGAGAAACTAGTTACAAAACAGCATATAAAGTTGGCAATTGAAGATACTGTAGATGCCACTAATCGTATAAATCCAACGTTACTTATTGCTGGTGTTGCGCTTGCTGCTGTAATTACCACTGGTGTATTTTTTAGTTTTGGATGGCGATTATGAGCGTAATTAATCGCGTATTAAACGATATTGAGCAACGTAATGAGCAAGAGAAATCTGCTCAAGGATATGAGCCTGTTCAAATAAAAGAACCTAGCTCGATTGGTCAATGGCTAGTTGTTTTAATTGTTCTTGTCATCTGTTTTAGCGGGGTTAGTTATTGGCTTATGCAGCAATCGGAAAACGAAGAACAAGCGTCTGTTGCTGAAGTGGTAGTAAAACAGAAAAAAGTACCACAGGACAATATACCAAATAGTGATAAGCCTGTTGTTACACAAGAAACTAAGGCCATAGCGGAAGAACTTGTTAAAAACGAGAAACCTAGCGAAGCAGAAGATATTCGAACCCCTAAAGTTTTAGGGGCAGAAGCTAAAGAAGTAGTGAGTGCAGTAGTACAAATTCACGAAAAAAAACCAAAGGAAGTCGTTGCAGATTTACCAATAATTCTTGAAGAGAAATCAAATGATATTAAGGCTCGCACGAATAAAGAACCAGTTAAGCAGCAGAAATTAAGTATTACACCCGTAAAGATGTCTACTACTGAGTTAGCTCAATTAAAACTAACACAGGGTCTTAAAGCTCAAAAAGTTGGTGAAATCGCCAAAGCACAGGAACACTGGCAAGAAGCGCTAACCTTAGTGCCTAGTTTGCATGACGCTAGAGTGCAATTAGCTGCGAGTTATTTCGGCGAAAATAACGTACAAAAAGCGATTGCACTACTGAGCTATGGCAATAAAAAGTATGAAACATTTGATGGCTATCGTTTGTTAGCCGCGCAAATTTATTACCAATCTAATGAATTAGACAAAGCGTTATTAACGTTAAGCAGTCCATATTTAGATAGTGATGCAAGTACTGAGAATTTAACCTTAGCAGCGTCTATAGCTCAGCAACTTAAACGCTGGCCTGTGGCAATGGCGAACTATCAACAACTGGTTAATCGCCAGCAAAACAATCCGCAATGGCTGCTTGGACTTGCTATTGCGCAAGATGCACAACAATTGACGCCAAAGGCATTACAAAATTATCAGCAATTGCTGTTATTTACACGAGATCAGGGCATCTATAACTATGCCCAGCAGCGCATTAGTGCGTTGCAAAGCGAATTAGAGCAATGAGGACATAATGGCTAAAGCAAAATTACGCATGCGACTGGGCGATCTTTTGGTACATGAGAATATCATTGCTGAAGAACAGCTGATGGGCGCTCTAAAATCGCAAAAGACGACAGGCAAGAAGCTGGGTGCAGCATTAATTGACCTTGGTTATTTGAGTGAAGTGCAATTATTAACGTTTTTGGCACAACAGCTAAATGTTGAATTTATTGATACAGGACAACGTAAACTTGATCCTCAAGTTGCCCAGCAGTTACCAGAAGCACATGCTCGTCGTCATCGTGCGCTAGTTATTGACGATGATGGAATGGTAGTGACATTAGCGATGAATGATCCTGCGGATCTTCGCGCTGTTGATGCGATTAAGTTACTCCTTTCTCCAAAACAAATTCGTTTAGCGGCCATTACACAAACGCAGTTGATTGAAGCATTTGATCAACTTTATCGTCGTACTCAAGATATTGCAGCATTTGCAGAACAGTTAAGTGAAGAGCACGGCGATGAACAAGAATTTGAATTGGTCGGCCTTGCTGACACTGATGAAGACGCCACTGTTGTTAAGTTGCTGCAATCTATATTTGAGGATGCGGTACAAATTAAAGCGTCTGATATTCATATTGAACCTGAAGAGCGTTTAGTACGAATTCGTCAACGTGTGGATGGCGTATTACAAGAGAATATCATCAACGAAGTTAATATCGCGTCAGCGTTGGTGCTGCGTTTAAAATTAATGGCAAGTTTAGACATTTCGGAAAAACGTTTACCCCAAGATGGTCGATTTAACATCAAGATCAAGGGTCATAGTATTGATGTGCGTTTATCGACGATGCCAGTTCAGTATGGCGAATCTGTCGTTATGCGTCTTCTTGATCAATCTTCTGGTGTTTTGTCTATTGCTCAAACTGGTATGCCAGCAGATATACAAGACCGTTTGCGATACCAGATTAGTCGGCCACACGGTATGATCTTAGTCACAGGGCCTACCGGTAGTGGTAAAACGACAACACTTTACGGTGTGCTAAATGAGCTAAATGAACCAGGTAAAAAGATTATTACCGTTGAAGATCCGGTAGAATATCGTTTACCTCGAATTAATCAGGTTCAAGTTAGTTCGAAGATTGGTTTAAGCTTTTCTAATGTGTTACGTACTACACTTCGTCAAGATCCAGATATTATGATGATTGGTGAGATGCGTGATCATGAAACTGTAGAAATAGGTTTGCGAGGCGCGTTAACGGGTCACCTTGTGTTATCTACACTCCATACTAATGATGCGATTTCTAGCGCATTACGATTAACTGATATGGGCGCTCCCGGTTATTTAGTAGCAAGTTCACTAAGAGCCGTAATCGCACAGCGTTTAGTGCGCAAAAATTGTGAACACTGTAAGTCAGAACATATTGTAGATCAGAGTGAACTAAGCTGGTTGACTCATATTGCCGGTAAAGATCTTACCAGCCATACTTTTTACAAAGGAATTGGCTGCCAGCACTGTCAGCAAACGGGAATGACTGGGCGAGTCGGTGTATTTGAATTACTCGAAATTGATGATGATATGGCTCAGGCAATGCGTAAAGATGCCCCTGATGACTTTATTCAAGCGGCAAAAAATAGTGATGGTTTTGAGCCATTAGCAAAAGCAGCCTTGCAGTTTGCACTTGATGGTGTGATACCTGTCAGTGAGGTTTTGCGTCTAGCTGAACAGTCAAATCAACAATATAGCCAACAAGCTGCCGGAGCATAGATTATCATGCCAATGTTTCGTTATAAGTCACGTGACCACCAAGGCAAGCTTGTCGAAGGTAAGATGGAAGGGAACCAACCTAACCATGTCGCCGATATTTTGATGAGCCGTGGATTGATCCCCGTTGATATTAGCGAAGTAAAGGATACTGGTGATGGGTTTACTTTTGCTCAGCTGTTTGAAAAACCAGTAACCCTTGACGAGTTAGTGATATTCTCTCGTCAAATGTTTAGCTTAATGCAAGCGGGTATTCCAGTAATGCGGGCTATGGCAGGGTTGCGCGATAGTGCTAATAATCCAGTGATGAAGAAAGCTCTAGCAAAGGTGCTTAGCGATTTAGAGTCTGGCCGTACGCTATCTACATCACTTGCTAAACAGCCACGAGTCTTTTCCCAAATTGTTATCAGCCTAGTTCACGTTGGTGAGAATACGGGTCAACTTGATGAAGCATTTTTGCAACTTGCTACGTATCTAGAAAGAGAGCAAGAAACGCGTAAACAAATCAAAGCGGCCATGCGCTATCCTATGTTTGTTATCATGGCCTTGATAGGTGCGATGGTTATTTTAAATATTTGGGTAATCCCTGTATTTGCTGATATGTTTACTAAGTTTGGGGTGGAATTACCTTGGACAACAAAAACGTTATTGGCCACTTCATCATTCTTTGTCAATTACTGGCCAATAATGCTAGTCGTTTCTATTGGACTGGTGTTCTGGGTCAAACACTGGATGGCAAGCGAATCAGGTCGATTGATTTGGGATAAGAAGAAACTAGGAATGCCTGTAGTTGGCAGTGTCATTGAACGGGCCTTATTGGCACGATTTGGTCGTAGCTTTTCAATGATGATTGCCGCTGGTGTACCTTTATTACAAGGGTTAAAGCTGGTGGCTGATGCCGTCGATAATGCTTATATGGGAAGCAAGGTTATCACAATGAGTGTGGGTATTCGCAGCGGTGAGAGCTTATTGCGCGTATCGACTAATTCAGGGTTATTTAACCCTCTGGTATTACAAATGATCGCGGTTGGTGAAGAAACCGGTCGTCTCGAACAACTACTTACTAGCATGGCAGAATATTATGAGCGAGAAGTCGACTTTGATTTAAAGAGCCTGACCGCTAAGATTGAACCTATACTGATATCTATTGTTGCGGGGATGGTGCTAATTTTGGCGTTAGGTATCTTTACCCCAATGTGGGATATGATGTCGGCGATGAAGAAATAGTGATATGAAATCAGTAAAGGTGCAAGATATTCGTCTATTTGAGTTTTTAATAGCAATCGTTGTCGTTTTACTGTTAATTCTCTTTATTACGAGGATGAATCTATCTCAAAAAGGCGTTATCGATGAAGTTAACTTCGCAATGGCAAGTCAGAACTTTAACCAAAATGCTGCCTTAATAAGGGCGCAATGGTTAATAAAGAACCGCCCCAAAGAATTGGCATTTAATTTTTTTGTCGATAGATATACAATTAGTAATACGCGATTATTTAAGTTGTCGAATTTAGGATGGCCAATTGTTGATCCTAACAATGAAAACATGTGCCATACATTGTGGTTTGATATTAATAATTTAGATAAGAATGAAAATGTTAGTCGTTATGTGTCGATAAAAAAAGTGACGAAAAATAATGACAACAGGTGCCAATTTTGTGATGCTGGTGATAATAATTCATGCATCGAATATTCTGGTCGTTATGGTGTAAAGCGCGATAACATCTAGCAAGAATTGATTTTTAGTTTGAGGTACAAATGAATAAGCAACGTGGATTTTCTTTAATAGAATTGATTATAGTCGTAGTCATTTTAAGTTTGTTAGCAGTTACCGCACTACCGCGATTTGTCAATATCAGCGAACAAGCTGAAGACGCTTCGGTTGAAGGAGTTGCTGGTGGTTATGCCGCAGCAGTTGGACTGGTGCGCGCGCAGTGGGAAATTGAAGGTCGTCCTTTGGGAAATCAAGCCTTGATTACTATGGATTTAACACAAATTCGCGTTAATGAATTTGGTTTTCCAACCGCAGGCACTGGTGGTGCTAACTCAGGTACAAACCTAACACCATCACAGATGACGGCGAGTGCATGTAAATCGATCTTTGACGGCATTATGCAAAGTCCAGTACGTAGTGTGACATCTGGTAATAGCGCAAGCAATGTTCGCTATTACATCAGTGTACGCAGTGGCGCAGGCCAAACCGATAATAACGTGACATACGATTTATGTGTTTATCATTTAGTCGCTACGCTTAAACTAGACGCTAATACCGGAATACCACAAGGTGCTGTAGATTTAAGCTCGGGCAATAGCTTTACTTATAACTCGGCAACAGGACAGGTTCAGGTTTATAGTAATAATTTTTAACGGAAAATTTATTTTATTAACCATTAATATTTGATCAAATTAGGCTTGCTAAAGCAGTAACGATTCGAATAAACTACTACTAATTAGTCAGTTTTTTGACTATGACCAATAATCATCAACATAAGGCGATTTGAAATATGAAACAACAACTACGCAGTAATTTTAAACAAGCAAAGGGCTTTACCTTAATTGAATTGATTATTGTAATCATCATTCTTGGTATTTTAGCGGTAACCGCAGCGCCTAAGTTTATTGATGTACAAAAAGAAGCACGTGAGTCAGTAATGAAAAGTGTTAAAGGAAGTATTGATGCCGCAAATACGATGGTACATGCCAAGGCATTGATTGCCGGACAAACTAGTGGTTCTTTAAGCGTTGCAGGAACTACAGTGACGTTGGTTAACAGTTACCCATCAGCGGCAACAGTGAAGAATGTTATAGATATCGACGCGAGTATAAGTGAATCGAGTGGTACATTTAAGCACACTAAGGCGCCTACTGCAGCGGACTGCTCAGTTGCGGTTATCGATGCTACTGCAACCGATGCTCCACAAGCAACTTTAAAAGTTACTGGTTGCTAGTTTCTAAATGTGTGAAATTTAAAAGCACCTTCGGGTGCTTTTTTTATGTCTGTATTTTATTAAGAAAAGTAAATACTGGTCTATTCTATAGAGACTTACTTCTGCTTCAGGTTTTGGATTTGAAAACAACTGATCGTAGTCTTACAAAAGGATTTACACTCATTGAATTGATTCTGGTGATTATGCTCTTAGGAGTGTTAGCTACCGCCGCCCCTAAATTGATTGACGTGCAAGGGGAAGCCCGAGCTGCTGTGATCAATTATATTGCAGGGACACTGAAGAGCACTTCTGACTTGGTACATTATCGAGCGTTAATTGCAGGGGAGACTAGTCCTAATATGACTAATTTTTATATTAATGGTCGGCAGGTTCGACTATTTTATGGCTATGTAAGCCCTGGGACGATTAACCAGGTGTTGGATATTAATCGACGCTTGGAATTGTTATTATCAGTAGTACATATACAATCTGGCATAAAGGTGCACCCAATCCCGCATTGTGCCAAGCAAGATATAAACTGGGGAAATTGGGGGACCCACCTATCATAGATACGGATACAACCGGTTGCTAAGCCTATATTTACGTTGAGCGATTAGCTGCTAAATGGGCCAGAGATATAAGCGCTTGCTTGTAGCTACTTTCAGCGATTTCTGATAAAGCGCTAATCGCTTTTTCAGATTCAGCTTGTGCTTGCGCTAACGTGTAGTCAAGTGAGCCTGTATCATCAAGAATAGCCAAGATTTCTGTTAAATTATCCATGCCATTGCCCTCTACAATCGCTTCTCTTATTAGAGCTGCTTGCTGCTGAGTGCCTTTCTCCATGGCATAGATAAGCGGCAGTGTTGGTTTGCCTTCTGCTAAATCATCACCAATATTCTTACCTAATTTTTCGCTGTCTGCCGTGTAATCGAGATGATCATCTACTAATTGAAAAGCTGTACCTAAATGGGTACCGTAGGCTTTCATGGCATCAATTGTTGCTTGATCGTTATCATTAATAACAGCGGCTAAGTGGGTGGCAGCTTCAAAAAGTTTTGCTGTCTTGCAGTAAATAACGCGTAGGTAGCTTTCTTCTGTCGTGTCAGGATCGTTGACATTAATCAGCTGTAAAACTTCACCTTCAGCGATGATATTCGTGGCATCTGCGAGTACTTCCATGATTTGTAGGCTTTTTAATTCTGTCATCATTTGAAATGAACGCGAATATAAAAAATCGCCCACTAACACACTAGCTTGGTTGCCAAACAACGCGTTGGCAGTTTCTTTACCACGGCGCATGGTGGATTCGTCAACAACATCATCGTGTAACAATGTAGAGGTATGGATAAACTCGATGATCGCGGCGATCGTCACATGATCCTTGCCTTGATAACCCAGTGCGCGAGCTGCTAATACTGTTAAAAGTGGGCGCATTCGTTTGCCACCACTATTGATAATATAAAATCCGAGTTGATTAATTAAGGCAACATCAGAGGTTAGCTGCTCAGTAATTAGCGTATTTACCGCGTCCATATCGGTGTGTGATAACTGGCTAATTGCTTTAAAATCCATAGTTCTCTCTATAACATAACCGTGCAATGTCTGAGCATTGGTTTGGTTGGATTGTGAATGTCATTATTAATGGCACGAATTGTACAATAAAAAATGTGCTTTAACATTATAATGCTTGGTTGTTTTGACCATACCAGCCTTGATTCTCCTCTCTTTATGGTAATTGTATTTTTTTTAGTATTTTTTTCAATTAAGGCTTGCTTAAAAACTATCAGTTGCGTAGAATCTGCGCCCTATTGAGAAACTAGATTGAGGCATAACCTGCAACCAAAATTACGCAGCTTATGTCATAGCGGAGATAAACATGTACGCTGTTTTCCAAAGTGGCGGTAAACAACACCGTGTGGCTGTAGGCCAAACGTTGCGCCTGGAAAAACTGGACTTAGAAGCTGGCGCTAGCGCTGACTTTGATAAAGTTCTAATGATCGCCGATGGCGAAAATATTAATGTCGGTGCACCTTATGTTGCAGGCGGCAAAGTAACTGCAGAAGTAATTACACACGGTCGTGGCGATAAAATTAAAATCGTTAAGTTCCGTCGTCGTAAGCACTCTCGTAAATCACAAGGTCATCGTCAGTGGTTCACTGAAGTGAAGATCACTGCAATTAACGCTTAATAAAGGTAGACTGAAATGGCACATAAAAAAGCTGCTGGTAGTACCCGTAACGGTCGCGATTCAGAAAGTAAACGCCTTGGCGTTAAACGTTTTGGTGGCGAGTCAGTTCTTGCTGGTAACATCCTAGTTCGTCAACGTGGTACTAAATTCCACGCTGGAACTAACGTAGGCATGGGTAAAGACCACACTCTTTTTGCAAAAGTTGAAGGTAAAGTTCAATTTGAGCAAAAGGGTTCTTTAAATCGTAAATACATTAGCATTGTTGCTGAGTAATCGATTTAAGAAAGTATTCGAAAACCCCGCTTATGCGGGGTTTTTTTTTAGGTATATTTTTAACCTAATTTTAATATCGATTCTCTCATATGAGATGGCTCGCATGTTATCTGATGATAATACGGCGTATACTTAGCCTTGGTGAGAATGGTGGAGCGAAACAATGAAATTTGTTGATGAAGCAAACATAAAAGTTGATGCTGGTGATGGTGGTTCTGGTACCGTCAGTTTTAGGCGTGAAAAGTTTATGCCTGATGGTGGACCTGACGGCGGTGATGGTGGCGACGGCGGCGATATCTATATGATCGCAAGCGAAAGTCTAAATACGTTAATCGATTTTCGTTATCAGCGCTTTTACAATGCTGAACGTGGTACGAATGGACAAGGCAAGGATTGTACCGGTAAACGTGGTTCTGATCTGACGATTCGTGTTCCAGTTGGTACGCGAGTGACAGATAAAGAAACTGGTGAAGCAGTCGGTGATTTGACCAAGCCAGGGCAAAAAATCATGGTCGCTAAAGGCGGTTATCATGGCTTGGGTAATGCGCGTTTTAAAACGAGTACTAACCGCGCTCCACGCCAAAAGACGCTAGGTACCCCCGGTGAAGTGCGAGAGCTTAGATTAGAGCTTATGCTGCTTGCTGATGTTGGCCTATTAGGACTTCCAAATGCCGGTAAATCTACTTTTATTCGCAGTGTTTCAGCGGCTAAACCTAAGGTAGCTGATTATCCATTTACCACCTTAGTACCTAATTTAGGTGTTGTAAGTGTCGATTCCGATCGTAGTTTCGTTATCGCGGATATTCCTGGAATTATTGAGGGCGCAGCTGACGGAGCTGGCTTAGGAACACGTTTTCTTAAGCACCTAGAACGCTGTCGTGTGTTGATCCATTTGATCGACTTGATGCCTGTTGATGGCTCTGATGTTGCTTCTGGCGCCGCCCAGATCGTTTCTGAGCTTGAGCAGCACAAACCTGAGCTAGCAGCTAAACCGCGTTGGTTGGTTTTTAACAAGTTAGATTTAGTTCCTGAAGATGAGCGTCAAGAGCGTATCGATGATGTATTAGATGCCTTATGTTGGGATGATGAATACTTCACAATTGAAGCAATCAATAAAACCGGTACTAAAGAAATCTCTTACAAGCTCATGGAATACATTGAGCAAAATCCAATTAAAGAAGTTGAATTCGACGCTAGTGAAGAAGTTGACTTTAAATGGGATGATTATCATAGTGAGCAGATCAAAGGTGCCGCTGTGATTACCGAAGAAGACGATGATGACTGGGACGATTGGGATGAAGATGATTACGACGTAGAAGTTGAATATCGCCCATAAACACCATTATATTCGGCCGCTTTTAGCGGCCGTTTTTATATCTATTGAAATTAGGAATTAGTGTGAAGATAGCAATGATTGCTGCAATGGCTAAAAACAGAGTCATTGGCAAAGATAATAAAATGCCATGGCATTTACCTGAAGAGCTAGCGTATTTTAAAAAAATCACCATGGGTAAACCCATTGTTATGGGGCGCAACACTTTTGAATCAATAGGGCGTCCGCTACCAGGTCGTCAAAATATCGTAGTAAGTCGCAACTCAGAATTATCTATCGAAGGTGTCACTGTCGTAAATAGCATTGATGAGGCTATTTCAGCCGCAGATAACTGCGAAGAGTTAATGATCATTGGTGGCGCTATGTTATATGAGCATATGTTGCCCAAAGCAGACGTATTATATTTGACTGAAATTGAGTTAGACGTCGATGGAGATGCTTATTTTCCTGATTATAATCAACATCAATGGCTGAAAAGTGACGTTGAAGTACATCACAGTAAGTCAGGATTATTATTTAATACGTTTTTATTGGTTAAGGCTTAAAGTTAATAAAAAGGTTGACTTAACTATGAACAATTTTGCATCATACTCATTATCGATAATTATCAAATTGACTTGATAATTTATATTCGACTTTAGTTCCAAAGAATAGGGAATGTTCTTGGTTATCCCAATTCGAAAATTGACAAAAATTTAGATCGACTCAGTGGTTTAGTGAGTCGCCTATGTAGCGAGAAAGTCAGGAAAATTGTATGAAAAAAATATCTACCGTAGCAGTGGCTGCAATCCTTTCAACTGGTCTTTATACGGCACCCGCTTATTCTTATGATAATGTTGCAGAAGCAATGTGTAACTACATTGTGGCGGACCATAAATCGCGTTTTCGTGATCAATTGCGCTCTAACAAGATTAAGCTGAAAAAAGTCTATAAGCAAATTAGCTGTAATGGCCATAGCTTATTGCGTTTCGCCATGACTAAAGATGCAGACAGTGTTGGTAAGTTTATTGTTAAGCGTTTACCAGCATCTTTGCTTCAAAAGCCTGAAGCTGATGGTGTTACTGTTTTTGATTGGGCGAAAGCCAATGGTAAAGAAGTATCAACTATTGCTCAAGCAGTTAAGAAGAGAGCTAAATTATAAGTTTAGCAATTGTTGAATAGAAAAAGGCCGATAATTAATTATCGGCCTTTTTTGTTTTCTTAGGGTTTCTATTAAACTTTAAAGTTTCCAGCGGCGGTTTGAAGTTCTACCGCTAGGTTTGCAACTTCTGTAGTAGCTTGTTCTGTTTGTGAGGCACCTTGCGAAGTGCCGTTGGCAATTTCAACAATGCTTTCTAATAGTTGAGATATTTCATTGGACACCACATTTTGTTCTTGTGCCGCCAGTGAAATTTGTCCACTTTTCTCTTCAACGCGCACTAGTGCATCACTCATTTCATGTAATGCATTGGATGTCTTCTCTGAATCAGACACACAGGCTTGTGCATGCTCCTGACTCACTTCCATCACTTTAACAGCATCTTGCGCTCCGGTTTGGATAAGCTCTACCATGTCATTAATTTGAGTTGTTGATTGTTGAGTTCTATTGGCAAGATTTCTTACTTCATCAGCAACAACGGCAAATCCTCTGCCTTGTTCTCCTGCTCGTGCAGCTTCAATTGCAGCATTCAAGGCTAACAGGTTAGTTTGCTCCGCTATACCGCGTATAACGTCGATAATAGACCCAATATCGGTACTATCATCATGGAGCTTGTTAATGACATCAGCTGCATTACTAATGTCACTTGATAATGAGGTAATCGTCGTTTTATTACCTTCCGAGATTTTCGCTATCTCAATTGCTTTTCGATTGGTTTGTTGAACTTCATCAAGCGTTGAATCTGCGTGATCTGATACCTGGCTTGCGCTTAGGCTCATTTCATTGATGGCTGCAGCTGCTTGGTCTACCTGAACTTGTTGTTCACCGATTGCTTGAGTCGTTTCTTGCGTTATTGACGATGTTTGTTCTGATGCGGTTGCGAGTTGACGAGAACCATTAGCAATGCTGGTAATCACATCTTTGAGTGAAACAGATAGGTGATTAATATTTTCTGTTAATTCGCCAAATTCATCTTTCGCATCATGGTTAACAGTTTGTGTTAGGTCGCCATTGGCTAAGGAGCGCAACGCTTTGTTGATACGATTCAAAGGCTGAGAAATACTGCTAACCGTTCGGTAAGACACTAAAATTGAAATAAGTACTGCAATGATAACAACAATAGCGACTTGCATTTTACCAGCACTAACGCTTTCAAGGATCAATTCTTCCGATGCTTCAGCGCTATCAGAAGCAGCTTTGAGAACTAACTTAACTTGCTTAACACCAATTTCTGTTTGTTTGTTGGTAGTTTGGTGTAGTGAAAATGATTGAACCTTACTTTCTAACAAACTTAGCCGAATCGATTCTATCGATTGTGAACCGCTAAGTAGCGGTTTTAATCGCTGATAGTCATTACCAAGTGCTTCTAATAACTCAACATCAACAATACCTTGTGAACGTGATACTAGAAACTGCAGTTTCGAATCTATATCTGCGCTTATAAAAGAAAGTTCTTTGCCAATGGCACTTGTTTTGGCAGCATTACTTTGGTTAGAAACATCTTCACTTGTTTTGATCAGCGTTAAAATAAGATTGTCGAGATCATTGGCAAGACCAACGATAGTATCGAGTTGGTCTGATTCACTTTCTGTATCGGTAATGTCAAGTAGCGTACTCGATAGGTTGTCACCTATTTCGCTAAGCGCTTCCAACGAACTTCCTAATTGAGATCGGTAAGATAAAACAGACTTTTTACTTTGATAAAGTGACTTTGTTGTTTGCTCTATCTCGGTTACCGTCAACATTAATGCAGGAATTTTACTTGATAAGTTGTCATCCTCCGCTGAAAGTTCTTTTAATTCTGCCAATAAGATACTCACCGTCTTATGGTTTGTGACGATTTCATTATGATCTTTTTCAATGCCACTTACAGTATCTGCATAATACTCGTGAATCGCCAAACGCTGCATATTCATCAGTTTAGCTTCAAGCGCTGTACTTATTTCTAAGGTTGGGAAGGAGACTTCTTTGGAGTGAAGGGTTTCTTTCTCTACGTTAGAAAAGCTATAAAAAGAGTTGCCGCCAATAATGAATAGCATAAGTAATATGCTGGCAAACCCTAACCTAATACGGTTAGCAACAGTTAATGTCATTAATAAATCCCCAGTAAAATATGACGCGTGGATGCGGCCTACTTCAATTTCCCTATCAGAGCGTATGATACCAATTGCATTAAATATTTGCCCACTTGTACTTGTTAAAATTAACTAAAATGGCGTTGCTCTCAATCCTAATAGCCAGCTATTAGTTAATCGAGCGCCTTGTTTTAGCTGATTTTCTCTACGCACAACAAGATCACTTACTTAATGCAATGGGTATGACCTACGTTCAACAACGACTAAAAACATAATCGTTATTATACTTCTAACGCTAAAATTCTCACTTGATATAATTAGTTATCGGTTAGAAAGTAAGACATTAGTCTATAGATAATTATATCAGCAAAGCTTTTTCTTGTTAATAGCTTATCGGCCACTCGTAACAATTCTATAACGATTTTTGATAGAAAAAACTATTATCTTCAAATCGCCAACACGTGAGCCAGTTTCCCCATAAACACCCCGTATCAAGTGCGATAAATTGAGAGTGATCTGTATGGCCAAGAATCGATGCCCAATGACCAAAAACTATCCTTTGATCGCTTAGTAGCGAATGCTGTTGATTAAACCACGGTGTTAATGTCTGATCTGAATTCTCTTTTGGGGTAACCTTGATGGTAAATTCTAAATGACCTTGTTCGTTACAATAGCGCATTCGAGTTAATGCATTGATGGTAAATATCAATCTTTCTTGTTGTGTTTTACATTGCCGCCAGTCAGCAATATTGTTATACATTGCTTCGAGCAGGCTTTTATAGTGCGGGGATGTAAGTTCAGCATTAACGTGACTAGCTTGAGTGATGGCGGTCGCGAGCGACCACTGTGGTGTTAGACCTGCGTGACAAATAATTAATTCATCATCCTTTAGATGTCTAATAAGGGGCTGTTTACGTAAGTAGTTTATATAGTCATTTAATTTAGTGCTTGCTAATAATGGCGTAAAGTTATCATTCTCTTTGTTGATTTTTATATTGTTCGCGACGGCTAGAAAATGCAGATCGTGATTACCTAATACCGGATGAATTGAAGATTGGTGGGCGATGAGATAATCAAGAGTTTCTTTGGGTTTAGGCCCGCGCCCAATAAGGTCGCCAACCAAATATAAATGATCTTGTTGATGATCAAACTCAATTTGCTCTAATAATAAGATAAATTCGTCAAAGCACGCTTGAATATCACCAATAAAATAGGTTGCCATAGCCTAATGGATCAAGGTGTTATTAGCGAGTAGGAAGGGGGAAATATCTACTTGAAACAGCGGGTTCATTAAGCTATCACAATGCATTTCGTATTGACCATGCATAGTACCAATAGGTGTTCTGAAGTTGGACCCGCTTGAATACTGAAACTCGCTCATGGGTTCAATAACTGGTTGGAGCCCAATAACACCTTCGCCTTTTACTTCACTTTGATTGCCATCGCCATCAGTAATATACCAATGGCGATTTAAAAGCTGTACTGGATATTGAGAGTTATTACGAATAGTAACCTGATAGCCAAATACAAAGAGTGGCGCTTTGTCTACAATGCGCTCTTCGATGTAATAAGGTTTCACATCAACAATGACTAACTCACTAATGCTTTGGTTATCACTCATTTCTCGTCCTTACACTATTTCTTAGAGCGGTTCGTAATATAGTTTGCAATATCAACAAATTGCTTTAATGAAACTTGTTCGGCGCGGTAGGTTGCATTAACACCAAGCTCTTCCATTTCTTCAACACTTAACACGCCTTTCAGACTATTGCGCACGGTTTTACGGCGCATACTAAACGCCTGAGTTACTACATGTTGTAATTGCTTAATATCCAATGCAGGGTGTGGCAGCTCGCGGTATGGCTCAAGACGAATAACCGCTGAATCTACTTTAGGTGGCGGTACAAAACATTGTGGGCCCACTTCAATGACCGGAATCATTTTGCAGTAATACTGCGCCATAACACTCAATCGACCGTAAGCTTTAGTATTTGGTCTTGCGCACAATCGTAAAACGACTTCTTTTTGCAACATAAAGTGCATGTTTTCGATAATATCGGCTTGCTCGAATAAGTGGAACATAAGCGGCGTTGAAATATTATAAGGAAGATTTCCAAATACTTTTAAGCGCTGACCTTCTTGAGCTAACGTAGAAAAGTCAAATTGCAGGGCGTCACCTTGATGGATAGTCAATTTGTCTTTCAGTACGGGGTGAGATTCGAGGCGCTGTACAAGATCGCGATCAAGCTCTACGACGGACATGTTATCAATCTTAGCGGCAACAGGTTCAGTAAGTGCACCAAGGCCCGGGCCTATTTCTACAATGTGGTCTTCTACTTTAGGGTTGATTGCAGCGACAATATTATCAATGATATTTTGATCATTAAGAAAGTTTTGCCCAAATCGTTTTCTAGCCGTATGGCCTAAATGTACTTTATTGCTCATTTTTACTCTTTTGTGCCATGGTAATGGCTTCATTAATTGCAACTATCATGCTGCCAGAATCTGCTTTGCCACTGCCTGCTAAATCTAGGGCGGTGCCATGATCAACAGAGGTTCTTATAAAAGGTAGCCCTAGTGTAATATTAACGGAGTTACCAAATCCTTTGTACTTTAAAACGGGAAGACCTTGATCATGATACATCGCCAAAACGGCATCGGCATTATCCAGGTATTTGTTTTGAAATAAGGTATCTGCTGCCAGTGGGCCGACAATATCAATGCCTTCGTCGCGTAATGCGTCGATGGCTGGGTTAATAATTTCGATTTCTTCACGGCCTAAATGACCATCTTCGCCAGCATGAGGATTAAGACCACACATATATATACGCGGGTGTTCAATGCCGAACTTCTGTACTAAATCGGCGTGTAAAATACGGCTGATATTTACAACACGATCAAAGGTAATTGCTTTCGCGACATAAGCTAGAGGGATATGAGTTGTTACTAATGCAACGCGTAAACCTTCTGTGGCCAATAACATCACAACATCAGCAGTATTTGATTGCTGAGCAAAAAATTCAGTGTGGCCACTAAACGCTATGCCTGACTTATTGATAATCCCTTTGTGAACCGGACCAGTGACAACGGCTGAGAATTCACTATCAATATTATGATCGCAAGCAAATTGCAGTGTATCTAACACATAGCCGCCATTCATTTCGTTAAGAACACCGCATTGTACTGGTTCGTGAAGAGGAATGTGCTTGATGGTCAATGTACCCGCTGTTTGCGCTACAGCTGGAACACTAGGGTTATAAGCGCGCAATGTGAGCGGTAAATCAAGCTTTTTAGCTCGATCCAACAAAAGCTGTTCGTCGCCGATAACGACAATCTCAACAGGCCAATCTTGTTGGGCAATGCTGATGGCTAAATCTGGCCCAATGCCAGCAGGTTCGCCTGGTGTTAACGCAATACGTAAAGTCACCCTGATTTTCCTAGTCTAAAATTTGAATGTAGGCAGAAGAGCGCAGTTCACGCGCCCAGGCATCACTTTCTTCGGCAAACTTACGATTAAATAATAACTGATGAGCACGATTCTTAATAAACTGTTCCGTTGCATCGACTTTACGCTTTCCTAACAGTTTTACAATGTGCCAGCCATGGGATGATTTAAACGGTGTGCTGATTTCATCTTGCTCTAAATTAGCCAATGTATTTTTAAACGCAGGCACGTAAACACTTGGATCACGCCAGCCTAACTCGCCGCCTTTAATGGCAGAACCTGTATCGTCTGAATGCTCTTTTGCCAATTCTTCAATGGTTGATTTACCGCTTTTTATATCTTCAATAAAGCCTTCAAGCATCGCTTTGGCACGGTCGTCACTTAAGATAATCGATGGTGTGATTAAGATATGTTTGGCATTCACTTCATTTACATCGCGTTGCTGTTGGCCTTGAGTATCAAGAATTTTTAAGATGTGGTAACCGTTACCGCTCTTAAATGGGCCTATAACATCACCTTTCTTCTTTCCCTTAACCGCATCAGTAAACAGCGTTGGCATTTCATTGATGTTCATGAACCCCCAATCACCACCTTCTAGTGCTTTCGGGCCTGATGATGATGTGATAGCTATACGCTTGAAGTCGCCATTGTCATTTAATAAATCAATAACCGTATCTGCACGTTCACGTGCTTTTGCTAAGCCTTCGGTTGATTCGTCACCGTTGTGTGAAATTAGAATGTGTCCCAATTGGAATTTAACCGTTGATTGACCATGTTCTTTTATTTGCTCTGCAAGGCTAACAATTTCTTGTTCGGCAATGTTTATACGACGTCGCACCGCAGCGCGCTCTACTTGACCTAATAAGATATCGTCACGCATTGATTCACGGTAACTCGCAAAATCAATACCTTCTTTTGCAAGCTGTTGTTTCAACTGCGCTAGTGAGATATTTTGTTCTTTGGCGATATTATTAATAGTTTGATCAAGCTGTGTATCACCAATTCGCATGCTCATGCGCTCGGCCATCTGCTTTTTAAGCAAGTTGTCAATTAATCGCTCGGTCGCTTGTGTTTTTAGCACGCGATCATTGGGTAATTCTTGATTACTAGTCACAGAACGCTGCTTAACACGATTCACCAATGTGTCAATTTCACTTTTTAAGATAACACCGTCGTTTACAACAATAGATACACGATCCAGTGCTTTGATTTCTGCTTGGCTTACATGAGCGCTACTTAACAATGAAATAGCTAATACAATCTTTAATAACTTCATTCTTTTTCCATTACGACGACAACTTATTAATCGTCGCTAATTTATCATAGTTCTTGAGAGAACGGGTTAACTATCGTCAAGCTTCGTTTATTGCTTTAAGTAATATGGCTTGCGATACGTAAATAAACCATTGCTAAACATGTCGCTTGCATCGGAAGAGCTTTGTGAGCCTAGTCCTTTAATTTCAAAGTTAAAGGAAAGGCCATTATCAAATTCTTCATTTGCAATGATTAATGTGTTTGCACTGTCGCTATATTGTGCTTGTAATTGACGATACGCTTGTACTCGAATAGACCAACAACAAGATTCATATTGAAGACCTGCAAAAGCTTCAATAGTTCGATTGAGATTGATATCTCGGTAATAATTACCAACAAATGTCCATTCGTTATTTATTGGCCAGACGGTTTGTACGCCGAGCTGATTAATTTTACTGTCGTTAATTTGTTTAACAAATCGATGGCTAAACTGCACTAATTTTGAGGCACTCACATGGTAATCGATGCTAGTTTTACTTTGAGTAATGGTATCTTGTTTGTCATTGAGCTGCATTGCATGAGTAAACTGCCATTGTTTATTTACGGTGTAACTAAATTCACCAGCGAGTGCTGAGCGATCGGGTAGGCTTGCTTGGGCGTTGCCTTCTTCGACCGCCATTTGTGATTGGCGTAGATAAAATGTTTGACCAATGCTGCCTTTGAAATACGGCTGATTGTTCTCATCTTTTAGTTCTGTCGTGACACCAAATGTAACTTGCTCTGTGTCGATAATTCGGTCAAGACCACTAAAGCGTCGTGTTCTAAATAATCCCGCATAATCATCTCGCAACAATGCAGTGTCATAAAGCCCAATATCTTTTTGAGACTTAAATGGCACATATAAATACTGAACTTGCGGCGTTAATGTTTGAGTATGATTTGGCGCTAGCTTTAACTGGCGTTCAAAATTAATGTCACTATAGAATCTAAATTGCGGCAATGTTCTGCTAATTGATTGTGATGCTAATCCATTATCTTGCTCATACCATGTTTGCATTAGTTTTGCTTCAGTGATGAAGTTAATTGCAGACAAATTAATTGGTAGACGAAGTGTCGGTTCTATATGTAATCGACTTGCTTTAGATAAGTTATTGTCCCGTTGTCTAAAGTGACTAAGCTCAGAAAAAATATCAACTTTAAATTTGTTACCTAATACATTGTCATAGCTATGAAAAGCGAGTTGTGGCATTAATTGATATGGCTTTGCTTGATATGGCTTTGCTTGGCCACCTAATACTTGAATGTCTTGGACTCGCATATTGAGCCACCAATCGTCGCTGTAATAGGCTAACTCTATGTTCTTGGTTAGCTGATTGTCCGTCTTGGCGCCATATTTGCTGCCAATATCATTGAAGTAGTTATCATCGCTCACGTGAGTAAAAGTACTCGCAATACGCCAGTTATCAGCAATGGAACCGCTATGTTGCCAATGCGCTAAATAGCGTTTGTCGTCCGTTGAGCGATCATAATGTAGATATTCCAGATTCAACAGCCCAGTTTGTCCATTCGACAAATAACGAAATTCATTAATTAACTGTACACCGCGCTCTGACATCAATTTAGGAGTAATAGTCATGTCGTAATTTGGTGCGATATTCCAATAATAAGGGATACTTACTTCAAGGCCATTACGAGAGTTGGTGCCGATAGATGGATAGAGAAAACCGGAGCTGCGTTTGTCTGAAATAGGTAAAGTCAAATAAGGGAAATAAAATACCGGAATTTCAAAAACTTCTAACGTTGCTCGGTGAATGGTCGCCCATGCCTCTGAAGAATCTATTTTTATTTCTTTTGCGCGCAAAGCCCAATCGGGTGTCTCGTCGGGACAGGTTGTAAATAGGGCATCATCTAAAATGAGGTATCGGCCATCTTCGACTCGAAAACTTTTCGAACGGCCATGAATCATTGAATCATTGAACCAGTATTTTGTGTTGGCTAGTTCTGTGTCTTTTCCGTCGAGTGATGTTGTTAATGACTCACTTGTTAGTGTTAATTGATCATCCTGGAAGTGCAGATTACCTGTGGCCGAAAAAATATTGTTTGTTTGATCGTAACGAGCTTGATCGGCGCGGATAAACTTTTGGTTTTGTGTGAAGGTAACGTTACCGAGATAATTTAGAATATCAGGATATTGGATATTCGCTTTGTCAGCATTAACGGCCACTTGGTCTTCACTTAATTGAAGTTGTGGTAATTCACTCGGCGCCATATAAGGCGTATTAACACGGCATTGCTTGGCTAAAGGAGATGAGTTGGCCCAAGATGTCGCTGCAAAAGATGAAAGTAATAATAAAGTGATTAAGCGCATTTTAAGTTCAGGTATACTCAAATAATCAAGAGATCGGTCTATTGCTTTTATAATCAATGATTTGAAAATCAAAGCGTTCCGATAGAAAAATTAAACGGCTATAATATCGCAATTCTTGGCTTAGGGCTATTTATGTGACATTTTTTGCTTCATATTAGCGATGACCGCACAGTTTAAGGAGCGATGCTATCGACACGCGACAACATTTATTACAACACTGGTTTGAACAGCAAATACAATACTCTGCCGATAATTGGGAGGTTGTTAGTGCTGACGCCAGTTTTAGACGTTACTTTAGAGCTTTGGTCAAGGGAGTCAGTTATATTCTGGTGGACGCGCCGCCTGACACTGAAAAAAACGCAGAATTCATCGAGTTTTCCAGTCAATATGCCCAGGTAGGCATTGATGTGCCGCGAATTATTTTTAGCGATTTGGCGCGAGGATTTTTGTGTCTCACAGATTTAGGGAGTCAATCCCTATTGCCGCTTGCAGAAAACGACTCCATATATTGGTATCGAAAAGTGCTACGAACTTTACCGTTACTAGCTAAAGTAACCGTTAATGATGAGTCAGCACGTTATAATGCAGCATTCTTTGAACTCGAATTAGCGCTATTTAAAAATTGGTTTTGTCAGCAGTTTTTAGATATTTCAATGTCAGATATTGAATCTTACTCATTAGCGCCTTGTCTGGATTGGTTAGTAAAAAGTGCAACAATGCAGCCGCAAGTCGCAACACATCGAGATTTTCATGGTCGCAATATTATGGTGCGCGATAATCAATCTTTGGCGGTTATTGATTTTCAAGACACTGTCATCGGACCGTTAACCTATGATGTCGTATCATTACTTAAAGATTGCTATTTTAAGTTAGATAACGAGACTCAGCAGCAACTTCTTCAAGAATCGTATGCGCTATATCAAGACTCATTATCGCTCGCAATGACATTTGATGAATATCGTCAATATGCTGATTTAATGGGACTTCAGCGTCATCTGAAGGTTTGTGGTATCTTCAGTCGCTTACACTTACGGGATAATAAATCGCACTATTTAAATGATCTTCCGTTAGTGGTTGATTATATTATGCAAGTTTGTAATCACTATCCTGAACTTAAACAATTGCAGGCATTCTTTGAAAAAATGATACTACCAACGTTACCTAAAAGGATTGAACAATGTTTGCCATGATTTTAGCGGCTGGCCGAGGGGAACGAATGCGCCCACTTACCGACACTTTGCCTAAGCCGTTATTAGCGGTCAATGATAAACCCTTAATTGAATATCACATTGAAAAAATTAGCCAGCTTCCTATAGCTGATATTGTGATTAATCAGGCTTGGTTAGGACATTTATTGCCGCAACAGCTGGGATTTGGTGAGCGTTGGAATGTAAAAATTCACTACAGTAACGAAGGTGACAATGCCTTAGAAACTGCTGGTGGCATTAAGAAGGCGTTATCGTTAATTGACGAAGATTATTTACTAGTCGTCAATGGCGATGTGTCGACTGACTTTGACTTTTCGACGTTGCCCACGCAATTGCCTCGAGGTGTGTTGGCTCATCTTATTCTAGTCGAGAATCCTGCCCACAACCCTAATGGCGATTTTGCGTTGTCATCATCAGGACTGCTATCCAATGGCATTGAACAATTTACATTTTCCGGTATTGCGGTGTATCACCGACAGTTTTTCGACAATATCGAAGAGGGCGTGAGCGCATTGGGACCTTTAATCAGACAACAAATGGTCGAAGGAACT
Source organism: Psychrobium sp. nBUS_13 (assembly GCF_051201665.1). GTDB lineage: Bacteria > Pseudomonadota > Gammaproteobacteria > Enterobacterales > Psychrobiaceae > Psychrobium. The sequence goes on from NZ_CP179210.1 coordinate 404,337, forward strand.
GTGACTGGTGAAGTTTATACCGGGAAATGGTTTGATATTGGCACACCGCAGCGACTTGAACTGCTTGATGCTCAATTGAGAGCGGGATTAGAAAACGGAGAATTAAGGTAGTGAAAATTTGGGGTAAAGTATTAGGCTTCATGTTTGGTTTTATGTTTGGTAAATGGGCTGGTGCTATTTTGGGGCTGTATATTGGTCACCGATTTGATCGCAGTATGAGCCAAGATTTTTCTAATCAAGGTGGCTTTACAAAGTTTTTCATGAATAAAGATTCATTTGCTAACCAAGCTGTATTCTTTCATGCTGTTTTTTCTGTTTATGGTCATATAGCGAAAGCCAGCGGACAAGTGACGCCACAAGAAATTTCCGCCGCATCGGGTCTTATGGATAAAATGGGACTCACTGGTGATAAAAGGAAAGAAGCACAGGCAGCGTTTAGTGAAGGTAAGTCAAATGATTTCCCACTAGAAGAAACGCTAAAGGCGTTTAAGAAAAGCTCTTTTGGCCAAAGAGATATCTTACAGCTATTTTTAGAAGTGCAGCTACAAGCCGCTTTTGCGGATGGAGAGCTACACCCAAAAGAAAGAACGATATTACACCTAGTGGCAAAACACCTTGGCTTTTCGAGTCGCGACTTAGAACGATTACTGCAACAACTCGATGCGCAAATGAAATTTCATCGACAGCAGGCTTCCTCATCTCAATCGGGGCCTTCTATAAAAGATGCTTATGATATTTTAGGAGTAAGTGCTGACGCGGATGACAATGCAGTAAAGAAAGCATGGCGCAAGCAAATGGCACAGCATCACCCTGATAAATTGGCTGCAAAAGGATTGCCTCCAGAAATGTTGGATATTGCGAATCAAAAAGCGCAAGACATTCAGGCTGCCTATGAAAAAATTAAAGCGCAAAGAAAATAACCAATTGCTCGTTTAATTTACGTCTAGATGTTTAGACGTCTAATTTGACATGTTGCTGGAGATTGGGTATTTTCACCTCACTCACTAAAAATAGGATTTGAGCATGACCTCAAGATCTTCATCAACAATTGTTCCTCGCGGCATAGCTCTATTGCCCTTAATGCTTTTTCTGGCGTTATTTTTAGGAACTGGTGTTTATTTAACACTGCAAGGCGTTGAATATGCCTTTTATCAAGTACCGGCACCGGTGGCTGTTTTGCCAGCGATCGTCTTAGCAATCATTTTATCTCGCGATACCATCAATGAAACTATCGAACAATTCACTAATGGTGTAGGCGACAGTAATGTTATTGCGATGTGTCTTATATATTTACTCGCAGGAGCTTTCGCTGCTGTAGCTAGTGCAACTGGCGGTGTTGAATCAACCGTCAACCTTGGACTTAGTATGATACCTTCTTGGTTTCTATTACCGGGTTTCTTCTTAATTAGTGCATTTATCGCTACTGCAATGGGAACGTCAATGGGCACCTTAGGGGCTGTTGCTCCTATCGCGTTGGGGGTTGCCCAAACAGCTGGAATTGATGTCGCAATTATGGGGGGGGCCGTAATTAGCGGCGCAATGTTTGGGGATAACTTGTCAATCATTTCTGATACAACTATTGCCGCTACTCGTAGTCAGGGTTGTGAAATGAAGGATAAGTTTAAAGAGAATTTACGCATTGCGATACCCGCTGCGGTTGGCGTACTTATTCTATTGTTTTTCTTAGGTAGTGACGCTCCATTGCCACCTATTGGTGAAATAGACTGGATTAAAGTATTACCCTATATCGCCATCTTAATATTAGCGATAGCAGGCGTTAATGTATTTGTTGTACTGGGCAGTGGTGTTGTAATGGCTGGCCTAGTGGGTTTGATCCAAGTTCCTGATTATCAGCTAATGAACTGGGCTAAAGACATTTACAAAGGCTTTAGTGATATGCAGGAAATCCTAATTTTAGCCATGCTAATTGGTGGTCTAGGTGCCGTGATGAGTTATCAAGGTGGTTTAGCCTTTATTGTTAAATTTATCGATCGCACATTAGCGCGACTAAGTGCTAAAAAAGGAAAAGTTAACACAGCCTCTGCAGAGCTAGGTATTGCAAGCGTGGTTAGCTTAACTAATTTAGCTATCGCCAATAATACGGTGTCTATCATTGTGGCTAGTGGTGTTGCTAAAGATTTGGCTGACACACATGATGTTGAACCTAAGCGTAGCGCTAGTTTATTGGATATTTTTGCATGTTGTATTCAAGGATTACTACCATACGGTGCACAAGCATTGATGATCGGTGCAATGTTTAGTCTGTCGCCATTAACTGTATCGATGCATGTATTCTATCCAATGATTTTGGCCGCCAGTGCAATCTTGACTATTTTGTTTAGAAAACGTCAGGTAATTTAATAAATTAAATATAATTGTTTGAAAAAGCATTACAATGATCGCATTGTAATGCTTGAAAACTGACCATAAACGACAGTTCTTATATCCTACCTTTGCATTAGGCTGTAATTTGGGCTAATTTGTTAGGCTTAAAAAGCAGTACCAAGATAAAAAAGTAATAAAAGGCAACACCATAATGAAATTTCATGCAGCTCGCCAGCCTATTCTTGATGCTGAGCAAAATTTATATGCCTACGAATTGCTGTTTCGTGATGGTGTGACTAATGCTTTTCCAAATATTGATGGAAACGAGGCAACTTCTAAAATAATTGCTGGAAGTCAATTTGATTTTTCTCTGTCAGATCTAACCAATAAAAAGCCCGCTTTTATTAATTTTACCTATGAAACGATTAATAAAAAGTACCCGACACTCATTCCGACAGAAGATGTTGTTGTTGAAATATTGGAAACTGAGCGCCCAGGTAAACGTTTATTAGCCGAAGTAAAAGAGCTCCATGAAGCAGGTTATACGATTGCGTTAGATGATTATGAACACGAATCAGTTTGGCGACATTTCTTCCCATTTATTAAAATGATTAAAGTTGATTTCTTAGCGTCTACTCCTGCTCAAATTGATGAAATTATTACTGCTGTCGCAGATTTCTCTCATATTAGTTTATTGGCTGAAAAAATCGAAACTCATGAAGAATTTGAGCGTGCAAAAGCGTTAGGTTTTTCATATTTTCAAGGGTATTTTTTCGCTAAGCCGCAAATGATTGAGGCAAAATCGCTAACGCCGACCCAGTTCAGTCTTGCTGAGTTACTTTATGAAACGAGTAAGGTGGATTTAGACCTACCGAAAATTATTTCTGTTTTTGAATTAGATGTAAATCTTGCTTATAAATTATTACGTTATAGTAATTCTGCAGTGTTTCGTCGCCGTACTGAAATTTCAAGCATTAAGCAGGCGCTAGTAACATTAGGTAAAAAAGAATTACAGAAATTTCTGTCAGTATTATTTTCTGCACAATTAGCATCGAATAAACCGCCAGAACTCATGGCGACGTCATTAACTCGCGCACGCTTTTCTGAGGGGTTAGCTACCATTAGTCCAAAGGTGAATGAAAGTAGCGTAGTATTCCTAACAGGGATGCTATCTCTCATTGATGCCATTTTAGGCGACTCAATGGAGAACGCGATGGAAAAGCTGCCATTATCGTCTGACATCAAAAATGCGCTAGTTTCTGGCGAAGGTATATTAGCCCACGTTCTTGATGTTGCCCGTGCTTATGAAGTATCGAATTGGGAAACTGTCAATGAAGAGCTTGCGCTATTAGGTATCGATGAAGAAAAGGTACCAGGTATTTATGCTGAAGCATTACAGTGGTCAAATGAACAAATGGAATTTATTTTAGCCACTCAATCATAGTTAAATAGTTTAAATTAAACTGAGGGTTTGTTGAACGTTTGAGTTCATTTTTGCAGCAATTGGTTTGGGGGTTCTACAAGGCAGAGCCTATGTGGTGTAGCTGGCTCGATAATAGCTCCTGCATTATCCTAATGAGCTACATCCCTGTAGCAATACACGAATAGGCGATAACGCCGTAGAAATAACAAACAAATGCTGTCCGTAGGATTCACCTAAAAGTATTTTGTGCGGCGTTATTCGTCATTCACTGGGGGAAACCCAGCATCAGTCCTCATGCCTCGCCCACAGGGATGTGGGTGCTTATGCTCAGTCTGGAACAATGAACATGTGCCCAAAACGCTTTTAGATTGAACGAAATTCGAACCACAAAGATCAACAGACCCTATAAAAACCTCATTTAATGAGGTTTTTTTGTGTGTTTAGCGTTAACGCTTAACTCGTTGCTAATTTCGCAAAACAAATATCTGCAGCAGCTAATGTTGCTTCGATTTCTTTATCGCCGTGAGCGGTTGATAAGAAACCTGCTTCATATGCAGACGGTGCAAGATAAACACCTTCGTCTAGCATTAAATGGAAGAAGGTATTAAAACGAGCAATATCGCACTTGGTAACTTGTTCAAAACATGAAACAGTTTCTTGCTCAGTGAAGAAAATACCAAACATGGCGCCAACGTAGTTAACAGCCAATGGGATATTGTGTTTGTCAGCTAATGCTTTAAAACCAAGCGCGATGCGCTCTGTTTTTTCAGTAAGGCTCGCATGCAAACCGTCTTCTTCAAGTAGCTCTAGCGTTTTTAGACCAGCGGCCATTGCGATAGGGTTACCTGATAACGTACCTGCTTGATAAACAGGCCCAGTTGGTGCGATATACTGCATGACTTCTTTTTTGCCGCCAAAAGCGCCTACAGGCATGCCGCCGCCAATCACTTTGCCTAGTGTAGTAAGATCAGGGGTTACTTCGTAATAAGCTTGTGCGCCGCCTAGTGCAACACGAAATCCAGTCATTACTTCATCGATAATCAGTAATGCACCTGACTCATCACACACAGCACGAAGCTTTTGTAGGAAGTTGTCTTGCGGTGGAATACAGTTCATGTTGCCTGCAACAGGTTCAACGATGATACATGCGATATCACTGCCATGTTCACTAAACAATGCGTTTACCGATTCAATATTGTTAAACTGCGCCGTTAGCGTGTGTTTTGCAAAATCAGCAGGGATACCTGGTGAGCTTGGCTGTCCTAACGTTAATGCACCTGAACCTGCTTTAACTAATAACGAGTCAGCGTGGCCATGGTAACAACCTTCAAACTTTAAAATTTTATCGCGGTTAGTAAAGCCACGAGCTAAGCGAATCGCGCTCATTGTTGCTTCGGTACCCGAGCTAACCATACGTACTTGTTCCATAGATGGAACCAATTTACGTACTTTTTCAGCCATCGTTATTTCAAGTTCAGTGGGAGCTCCGAAACTTAATCCAAATGCAGCTTGATCGATAACCGCTTGACGAACTTCCGGACGATTATGACCTAAGATCATTGGTCCCCATGAACCAACATAGTCAATATAGTTTTTTCCGTCGGCATCAGTGACTAATGCACCCTGTGCTTTTTCGATAAATAGTGGGCTGCCACCAACACCTTTAAATGCACGCACTGGCGAGTTTACGCCACCGGGAATTGTATCTTGTGCTTGCTCAAATAATTGCTCTGAACGACTCATTGCGATTCCTTAATATTAGGTTATTGGGTTATTTACGACTAAACCAGTGAACATCTGATTCATGTTTACTTAACTGGTCGCTCACACCTAGTGTGAGGGCAAATAACGCCATACGTATTAACACGCCATTTTCCACTTGGCGGAAAATAGCTAAATTTGGATTTAAATTGAGATCGGTATCTAATTCATTGGCATCACTGCGACTATCGCGCGGCAGCGGATGCATAATAACCGTATTCGATTTACAGTGTTTGGTGTAAATCTGCTGATTAAGTCTAAATTGACCGCGGTATAAATCAGCTTCTTCTTGGCTCGTAAAACGCTCTTCTTGAATACGTGTAAGGTATAAAATATCAGCGTCAACGTTACCTTCAATGCTGTCGGTAATTATTACTTTATGGCCTGCATTTTCTAATACAGAAACGATTTCATCCGGCATGGCTAACGCTGATGGAGAAATTAAGCTAAAGGTAATATTTTTATATTGGCTTAATAGTTTTGATAACGAATGAACCGTGCGGCCATGCTTTAAATCACCCACCATCGCAATATGCATATTATCAATGGATTGCAGGCTGCTCGTAAGCTCTTTTTCAATCGTATATAAATCAAGAAGAGCCTGTGTTGGGTGTTCATTAGCACCGTCACCACCGTTAATAACAGGGACCATAGAGCCTTGTGAAAATTCTTTTACAGAACCTGATTGTGGATGACGCATTGCAATAACATCGGCATAACTACTTAATACTCGCGCTGTGTCGTAAAGAGACTCGCCTTTAGCAAGTGCAGAGCTGCTCATGCCTGTCGTTTCACGAACAAACCCGCCCAATAGATTAAAAGCGCTACCAAAACTAACACGCGTTCGGGTACTGGCTTCAAAGAACATATTGCCTAGAATGGCGCCATCCAAAACGTGAGTACGTTTTTTACGTTGCGCATACGGTTGCATCAAACTGGCTGTTTCAAATATTTTTGCAATAGCATCGCGGTCTAGTTGATTAACGGACAGGATGTGATTTCCGGTAAAATCGGTCATGTTTGAAACCTCATGGCAGCAGAGAGAAATAGACGAGCGACGACAGTGCTCACGTTGGGCGCAAAATATACCAGAAATAGCGCTTGATACCAATGAGAAATACTCGTCATTAATGTGTTACATCAAAGGTTATTCGTATTCTCGATGTAGATGTTTGCTCAGAGAACGCCACGTAACGAAACCAATGAGTTCATTGCTCCCTTGGGTCACAATCAGTACATAACCGTTGCGTATTGGCGCTAACACTTCATAGACGTCAGCAAGTGTTGCATTGTCGTAGAGTGTTGGTAAGGGCTCAATAGCATGAGGGGAAAAGTATTGAGCTGTATTTGGAGCTGGTTGGACAAAAATAGGCTTAGAAATCTCATTGGACTGATCGGCATTAAAGCGTTGTACACAATGATATTTTCGGCGTAACAAGCTCAGAACGCCAGTGTCTTGTAGTGAGCTAAGAACAGGCGCTGTTTTATACGGTAATTTTTGCAGCTCTAGTTGTTCAATAAACAATGAACGCGTACCAAATAATTGCTGCGCAACAATGATTGCAGGCACCACGACTAATAAGCTTGGAAAGATAATAGTGGCCTGTTGTGATATTTCTAAAATAGCCACCAGTGCGGCTAGCGGCGCATTTAAACTCGACGCCATTAAGGCAACCATACAAATCATAATTGCCATAGTCGCGTAGGGCGATATACCCGGTAAATAAGGCATTAAACTCCACACAATAACAGAACCTAATAGCGCGCCTAGCGCATATAAAACACCGATAACACCGCCAGGAATACCTAACCCTAAGGCACAAACTGTTGCTAAGAATTTCCCTATGAGTACTAACACGATAAAGCTGAGTTCTGGCTGCTCACTAAACGCAATGTTTAATGCGCCAGCTTCTGTACCAACGACGTGAGGAATAAACCACGCGATAATGCCAACGATACATCCTGCTAGCGGTAAACGAATCTCCATTTTCATGCGAGATGACATTTTCATTATGCCGAGCAGCGATCGGTTAAATAGCGTTGCTGCAACCCCCACAACAATACCAAGCACAATAAATGGTCCGATAGAGTCGAGTTTCAACGTGGTAATCGCAATATGAGCATAGTCGTGATTATCCCCAAAAAATTGCTGACTCACAGTGCTACCAATTAAAGAAGCTACCATTAGCGGTAAAAACGAGTGCACGCGATACTGTTGTAATACCACTTCTAAAACGAATACAACGGCGGCAAGTGGCGCATTAAAGGTCGCTGAAATACCAGCGGCAATACCACAAGAGGTTAAGATCCGAGTTGCATTGTGAGGAATATTAAGAACTTGAGACAAATAACTAGCACTACCAGCGCCAACATGCACTGCAGGGCCTTCTTTGCCGACAGAAAAACCACTGGCCAATGCCGCAATTGCACTGAAAAATTGGTTAATCGTATTACCAATAGGAATGAATCCATAAAACTTACGCTGGCGATGTAAAACAAAAGGAATGCCCATTCGGTGATATTTTTGATGAAAAATAAAGGCAAGTAATACGATAAACAACGCACCAATTAATGGCGCTAGCATACGTGTTAGTTGGCCCTCTTTTCCAAATGAATCGTGGTGACCTAAATTAAAATAAAGTTGAATTGCTTCAATAGATTGACGCATTGCAACGATCGCAAACGCAGCAATTAAGCCGACAATAGCGCCAAGTACAACTAATTGCCAAGACGGCGTTGCATTAGATAAAGGAAGTTTTATGGCGTGTCGTTGTTTCATCAAAATCGATAGTTGGCCTAGCTGATTGAACAATGGTATTTTATTGCATCGTGCAGTCAGGGTATACAGGTCTAACACGAATAAAATCTGACCTATTGAAACAGATAAAGGTTCTAATGTTAAGTTTTAAAACAATAAATAAGGCGCGTTTTAGTGTCACAACGCTGCTTTTTGCGGCATTGATAGGGGCTATTAGCATTGCGATAGTTTGGAAGCAACAGCCACCGCCACCGCCAGATCCCAAGCTTGCTGAACTATCTCTGCGCGTAAAATCAATGGAAACTTCATTGGCACAAGCGAATATGGCGCTGGATATTGAACAAAAAACCATCAGTGAAATGAATTCAACACTCTTGTCATTACAGGCTGAATCTCTAGAGCAACAACTGGCATTACGTTTCTATCAAAAAGTGATGGCACCCGAATATACCGCTAATGGCGTTCACATCGAAAAAGTGATTTTGACACAGGGGATAAGCGATCGTCACATAAGGTTTGAAGTACTCATCGCACAACTCGAAAAGCGCAAACGATACATCAAGGGAAATCTAGCGCTTGAAGTATTTGGAAGCTTTGATGGCAAGCCACAAGTATTAAACATTTCTGAAATGGTAAAGTCTGCAAAAGATTTAAAAGTCAGTTTTCGGTTTTTTCAGCATGTAAAAAGTGACTTTGAACTGCCAGAAGGATTTATGCCGGAACGTCTAAAGGTGATCATTAAAATGCCACGTCAACGGGGGCAAAAAGCCGCTAACGTGACGCAGGAATACCCGTGGAACGAGTTGATTAAACTGCCAATGCAGCCTATTTTACCCGGTGCAAGTTAAGTCATAATGAAGCCAACACGGGTGAGCAATCATTTGGTCAAATTGGTCTCAGTGTGAATTGCTTCATTGTTTAGCAATTAATCGTTGCACCAAAGCGGTCACTATTAGATAATTGACCAAATTAGTCGGGTATTACTCGATGGCAAATATTGAGAGGGTTAATATGTCGGTAGAAGTTGTTGAAGCAGGAATTCCATTAGAGTTCACACCTGCAGCTGCTAAACGTGTGAAATACTTACTGGAAGATGAAGAGAATCAAGAGCTTAAGCTTCGTGTTTATATCACTGGTGGTGGTTGTTCTGGTTTTCAATATGGCTTTACATTCGATGATAAAATGAATGATGGCGACATGACACTTGAGAAAGATGGCGCACGTATGGTCGTTGACCCAATGAGTTTGCAATATCTAGTAGGTGGTAGAGTTGATTTTACCGAAGGATTAGAAGGATCACGTTTTCTAGTTGATAACCCTAACGCAACTGCAACTTGTGGCTGTGGTTCAAGCTTTAATATTTAAGTTAGATTGTTATCTATGAAAAAGGCCGCCTCTGTTTAGAACCAATGCCGATCGTTTAAGAGAACTTGAACGATCTTGTAGATAGATCATAATCCCCAGTCTTTGTTAAGATTTGGGGATTTTTTATATGTTCACTCAAGAGTTAGCGTCAGTTTTTGAGTCGTTTGAAAGCACTGATTCATACGATAATGTGCTAAGTCCTATTGATACTCAATGGATTGAAGAAGCGTTGTTAGCCACCGATAAAGCGAGTATTATACCAATTGCATTAAATATTTGCCCACTTGTACTTGTTAAAATTAACTAAAATGGCGTTGCTCTCAATCCTAATAGCCAGCTATTAGTCAATCGAGCGCCTTGTTTTAGCTGATTTTCTCTACGCACAACAAGATCACTTACTTAATGCAATTGGTATTACTAGGTGCTGCCTTTGATAGGTGTGATGTTGGTGAAATTACATTAGCAAAACGGCTGCTAACCGACATACCAGACGATTCACTTACATTATTCGATCGGTGTTATTTTTCAGCTGACCTATTATTGTATTGGCAACAATTTGGTGTGAACTCCCATTGGTTAACCCCTGTAAAACAAGGCATGCGATACGAGGTCATCGAACGTTTTTCAGAGAATGATTTATTAATCGAAATGCCTGTTTCACCACAAGCTCGCGCGAATAATCCTAACCTACCAGATGTTTGGCAGGCGCGTATGATTTGCTATCAACATCCTAAAGGAGACATTAAAGGTTTTATCACCTCATTGACAGATCCAGAAGCATCACCAATGGAAACGTTATTATCAATTTATTGGGAACGATGGGAAATAGAGCAAGGTTTTGGAGAATTAAAATCGAGCCAATTAAATAATGAAATAACCTTGAGAAGCCGTTTTCCACAAGGGGTTAGACAAGAACTTTGGGGCGTGTTGTTAGGCTATAACCTTATTCGACTGGAAATGGCGGCCATCGCTAAAGAAGCCGATGTTTCTCCGACAAGGATAAGTTTCACCGCCGCAATTTGCATCATTGATACTCAAGTCAGAGCGCTGGCGTTATCATCGAACGGGACGATACCAAAGAAATTACAACTGATGAGGAAAGATGCGAAACATTTTATCCTGCCCGACAAGAGAAAGCACCGAACGTTTTCACGTTCAGTGCTTTACATTCCATCTCGGTATCCGTTGAGATACAAGCCTAAGAAAGCTTAACCGAATGGCATTAGCCTCTGTTTAGAGGCGGCTTTTGTTTCTATGGTGCCCTTGATAACGTGGTGTTAATCAAAATTGTCTCGTTTAATGTGCTGGTGGCGCACACCTTGAGATAGTAAATGCTGACGGATTTGGTCCATCATTGTATGTGGACCACAAAGATAGAAGTCTATCGCAGAAATATCTTGATGCTTTGGCAAGTAGTTATCAAATAAATACGATTGAATATAACCGGTGAGACCCTGCCATTGCTCATCGTGAGGCTGCGATAAACTCACTCGCCATTGGAAGTTGTTGTGGCGTTGACTCAAGTTGTCAAAATAATCTGGGTTGACAATATCAGTCTCATGGCGCGCTCCATACCATAAAGAAACACGTGGCCTTTGCTGGTTAATTGCCTGTTCTGCCATCGCTTTTAGTGGCGCTAAGCCAGAGCCTGCACCAATAAGTATAATTTCTCTTTCACGCACTTTATTTAGTGAAAAATCACCAAAAGGCCCATGTATATCAACGGATTGCCCAGTTGTTAAACTAAACAAGTACCCAGAGCCTACACCTAAGTTATTTTCGTGATGAGTCAGCTTCACTAAAAAACTGATAGTACCATCGCTCGTTGGTTCATTAGCCAGTGAGTAGCTTCGTTGTTCAACTTGAGGCACTTTTGCGATAGGTTGTTGCGACAATAAATCTGCCCAGTAGGCGCGGTATTCACTGGGAATGCTCGATGTATTGATGTGATATTGGCCTGCGGGCACTGTTACGTTGACATACTGGCCTGCGGCGTAACGAAAATCAGTTGAAGTCTTAAGCGTAATTTCCTTAATAAACGGTGTAACCAAATGCGTTGCAATAACGCGTGCGTTCATCGGTGCCAATGCACCTTTATTATTAAGCGTCACATCAAGATCTGATTCAACTTTAGTTTGGCAAGATAATCGCAGTCCTGCATTCACTTCACTATCTCTCAAAGTCATTCGCTCTTGCTGTGAGAGGGGATGAGTATAATCGTTAATAGTTAAAATACATTGACCACAGGTTCCTTTTCCGCCACAACCTGACGGAACCCGTTGCTCATCGCTGTTAAGTGCATTTAACAATGTTTGATTTGGTGCGGTTTCAACAATATTCAAACCGTTAACAGTGATTTTAAAATGTTGATCTTTTTTACGGCGCTTAAACCCAATGGTGAAAAATACTAATAAACCGCCGGCAAGACTACCAACAACTGCCAAAGTCGCAGCGGTAATTATTAATGGATGATTGAAGTCACTGTGATCTTGATAATCCATAATATGTAGCATCCAGAAAAAATCGCGCAGTCGCCATGTATCCTCAATCACTTTGAGGATTTTACCGCTATAAGCATCGATATAGAGGGCGCTATGTTGGCGGTTATCGTATTTAACTTGCCATACTTGGTTTCTAAACTGCCGACTTTCTGGTGTCTTTTGTTGTAATAATTTAATCGATAAAATAGGTAAATTATCATTCACAGCAAGTGCGGCTAACGCACGAATTTGTGTTTTAGACAGTAATTTATTTTCAAGATTGAGGGTTAAGGGTGCCAGTTGTTTCTGGGCCTTAATGTAGATTAGTGGCTGAGTAGATGTTGCAACAAGATTAATTCTGCTTGCTGATGGGTAAGCTTGTTTGACGGCATTAAAATCGGCAAGTTGCGGTGAGAAATCAGCTGTCGACATACGATTAGCCGTCATGTTCGCGTTAGTTTTATCACTACTTAAGAGATTAAAAGCAAGACCACTCACCGCCCACAATAACATTTGAATGCCGACGACTAGCACCAACCAACGATGAGTATTGACAACCCACCCTAATTTTCCGACGGGCGCTGGCAACCATAGCGCGTAAAAGATTAACCAGATACCGCTAGTTATTAATAAAATAGCGACAATAGACGCAATTAATAGCAATGTATTATGGCTGTCTTCACCGTCTTGGTAATCCATAATATGCAGTGTCCACAGAAAATCGAACATACGCCATAAATCGCTACGTTTTCTTAGTAATTCTGCTGTATTAGGAGAAAAATAGAAACTTGGATTAAAAGAGGCGTCGAAATCAACTCGCCAAACTTGGCGGTTTTGTCCGCCGAGTTCATCGGGATATTTACTTAATTTGTTGATGGATTTAATGGTACCAGTTCCGCTAAAAATCTCTTGCGCACGTTTTTCAATATAGGATTTATCAACGTTAATAGCCTGTCCATTTTCGGCGCTAATTAACCAGCGATTGTTGATCACGTAAACATTTTTACTAAGCTGGCTCGTTAGTAATACTCGTTTCGCACGCTGATATTTTTTGGGTACAGGGGTTACCGAAGTATCTGCGAGCGGAGCTGGAGTATTTACAAAATGATCGCCATGAATTTTTTCAATATCAATGCACACCATGTAGAGGCCGCTGACCATCCAAATTATCATCTGAACAACAACAACAACGCCTAACCATTTGTGCCAGTGTCTAATTCTTTGATGCCATGAAGCAGGGGGAATTGTACGTTCAACGGTCACTAAGTTAACTTCCTAAATTGTTGGTTGGTGACTGTGCTAGACCCGAATGCGATGAAAATTATTTCGGACTAATGAAAAAATATCACTCTAACGTGATTGGGGGAGGGAAATCAAGCATGGAAATTAATGTGAACACTGATACCAATTGCATTAAATATTTGCCCACTTGTACTTGTTAAAATTAACTAAAATGGCGTTGCTCTCAATCCTAATAGCCTGCTATTAGTCAATCGAGCGCCTTGTTTTAGCTGATTTTCTCTACGCACAACAAGATCACTTACTTAATGCAATTGGTATGATATCGTGTTCGCATGCTCAAATGACATAAAGATGCGTCTTTATGTCAATAAGGGATATGCTTAGCCTAAATCGTTTAATGAACCTTGAAAGAACATATGGCCCATTTTTTCGGCTTTAGTATTGAGGTACTCATCGTTATGTTGATTGCGACCAACTTGCAATGACACTTGTTCTACAACATCAACACCAACATCTTGTAGTGACTTAACTTTTCTTGGATTGTTCGTCATCAAGCGTACTCGAGAGACGCCGAAATGTTCCAACATTGGTTTACACATATCAAACTGACGCAAATCGGCAGCAAATCCTAGCTGCTCATTCGCCTCAACAGTGTCTGCACCGTTGTCTTGTAAATGATAGGCGCGAATTTTGTTAATTAAGCCAATACCACGACCTTCTTGACGTAAATACAGCAAGGCGCCTTTACCCGCTTTTACAATCTCTGCCATCGCTGTTTCTAATTGATAGCCACAATCACAGCGCATACTAAACAGTGAATCACCGGTTAAACATTCTGAATGCAAACGAATTAACAAAGGTTCGTTAGGCGAGATATCGCCATAAGTTAAAATAATGTGTTCTTTGTCTCCCTGAATCTCGTTAAATCCATGCATAGTGAACTCACCTAAACGCGTAGGTAAACGACAGGAATCGACATATTGAACTGACATACAAAGGCCTTATGAAGTCGGGCAAACACAACAAATTAACTAATGCGTGTTGTATATGGGCAACAGGCTAAAAAAACAAGAGTAACAACAGGATTAATTATATCCACCTACGGTGGTTTGCGATAGTATTATACCGCATCAAGCGCTTCACCATTTAGTGATGTCGCTTCAATAATTTACTTCTTTTTGAATTCACTTATTAAACGAGGTCATGTTTCGAATGTATAACGTGTTGGTGACGGTGTTATGTGTATTATGGTTATGCTTGTGTTGGTTTGGTTATGCGAAGTTTGCGAAACGACAAGCAAAAAGAACACATTGTATTGCGTCGGTAATGCATCGCCATCGAATTTCATGGATGCAACGTTTACTTTATCGAGAACAGTTCATTGCTGATACCGCCTTATTAGCAAGTTTAGAGCGCCAGGTGACATTTTTCGCCTCAACAACCATGTTGATTTTGGCTGCGCTACTTACATTATTATCAGCGTCAGAACGTTTATTTACCCTAATTCAGTCAGTTCCAGGTGTTTATCCTGCCACTTTACTTGATATTCAAGTGCGATTAATTTTAATGATCGCAATCTTTATCTATGCATTTTTCACATTCACTTGGTCATTGCGACAATACGGATTCTGTTCTGTATTAATGGGGGCATTTCCTCACGTTAAAGATGGCGAAGAAGCGAGTGAAGATGACAATAAGTTTGTTAAAAATTTAGCCAAAATAATTGATCATGCAGGCCATAGTTACAACGACGGACTACGTTCTTATTATTTTGCACTATCAACCCTAGCGTGGTTTATCCACCCGATTGCCTTCGTGTTTTCAACGACAGTTGTGGTGGCGGTGTTATTCCAGCGGGAATTTCATTCACAAACAATGCTAGTAATGTACAACATAGATAAAGATTAATAGTTAGTAAGGATGATATGATGAAACGATTGAAGCGTTTTTCTCTGGGCGTAGTTGCGTTATCTTTTTGTGGCCTAAGCCAAGCAACATTCGCACAAGAACAGGCAGATTTTCAAACTTGGCTTACAGAATTAAAAGTGGAAGCCAAGCAAAAGGGTTACAGCGACGAATTAATTGAAAAAGCACTAACGGGTCTAAAACCTTATCCAAAAGCCATTAAAAGTGATCGCGCTCAGCCTGAGTTCAAGCGTACCTTTAAGCGCTATAGCACTAAACGATTATCTGAGTGGCGTATTAAAACCGGCCTTAAAATGAAAAAAGAGCATAAAGACATGCTCGAAAAGGTGGGTAAAGCCTATGGCGTACAACCACGTTTCATTTTGGCATTTTGGGGACTAGAAACAAATTACGGAACCTTTACCGGCAACAATGACATCATCCGTTCATTGGCAACCCTAGCCTATGACAAACGCCGTGGACCATACTTTAGAAAAGAATTGTTTAATGCGCTTACTATTTTAAAAGAAGGTCATATTAAGCTCGAAGACATGAAAGGATCTTGGAGCGGCGCGATGGGACAAGGGCAATTTATGCCATCAAGCTTTTTACAACTAGCGCAAGACTTTGATGGCGATGGCCGTAAAGATATTTGGCATACCCATGCTGATGTTTTCGCATCTATTGCTAATTATTTAAAACACTATGGCTGGAACGATCAACAAACGTGGGGCCGACAAGTAACGTTACCGGATAACGCCAAGTCTCTTGTTGAACAAGTAAAGCAGACAACGCCAGAAAAAGGCTGTCGTGCATTGCGTGCTCATAGTGACAAATTACCATTATCTCAATGGAATGAACTGGGCGTTCGCCGTTTAAATAACAATGATCTTCCTGCTGTTTCATTAAAGGCAACATTGACTGTGCCTGACGGCGTTTCAGGTGATGCATTCTTAACCTATGGTAACTTCCGTACAATTTTGCGTTATAACTGTGCCAATAGTTACGCCATTACGGTTGGCTTGTTGTCTGATAAATTAAAATAATGTGGATTTATTTTACGCTGCTGGCGGCGTTTTCGCAGTCGTGGCGTAATGCCTTTCAAAGTAAATTAAGCCAAGACGTTGATGTTGTTGGTGTGACCCTTGCGCGTTTCCTATGGGCTGGTCCCATGGCGGCGTGTTATTTAGCCGCGCTTTACTATTTTATCCCTGCTGATTTACCGCAGTTCTCAATGTGGTTGGTCTTTTTTGTGACTGGTGCAGCGTGTATGCAAATTATTGCGACTGCATTGATGGTAAAACTATTCAAACTCAATAACTTTGCAGTTGGTGCTGGTTTAGCTAAAAGTGAAGCCTTAGTCGCGGCCATCTTAGGCGCATTATTTTTTGGTACTAGCCTGAGTTTGCTTGGGTGGGGCGGTGTGCTTATTGGCACTATTGCCATTTTACTGATGAGCTCACGTCAGGGGCTTAAAGGGCTATCGCTACAAACGTTGTTATTAGGTCTTGCATGCGGAAGTTGCTTTGCGTTGACGTCGTTATGGGTGAGAGAAGCAAGCCTTACACTTGATTTGCCAACAACACATCGTGCGGCTTGGGTACTGCTGTTGGTGATTGCATTGCAAACATTAATGTTAGTAAGTTATCTAGCAGTTAAACGACCAGCAACCCTTAAAAAACTTCAACAGCATGGCCGCCTCACTTTTTTAATTAGTTTAACGAGTTGTATTGGTTCTATTGGTTGGTTTAGCGCCATGGCGTATCAAAGTGTGCCGTATGTAAAAACGTTGGGTCAGGTAGAGATATTTTTTACCATGCTAGTTTCCATCATGTGGTTAAAACAACCCGTCAAAATTAAAGACGGATTTGGTCTAGTGCTTATTGCCATTGCGGCCATTATGGTGATGTGGACTTAAATTATCATTGCTGCTACTTCCAATTAAAGATAAGGTAGTAGAAATAGTGCTCAATTAATCGATAGTAATTAGGCGAATTTTCTTAAACGGAGCTTAAGTAGTGAAATTAGCGTTTAAATTAGGTAAATCTTTGAAAGCGAAATTCTTGTTTTTTTCGTTATCAATATTCTTGTTGTTGTTTTTTTGCACTGGCGTGTTCAATTACTATAAAGAAAAAGACGAGCTTAATGAGCAAATGACGACGCAAGTTGCTCTTGCTAAAATCCGCGCAGAGAAAGTATTACCCGCATTAATTTGGAACTCTTCCGAAGAAAGTATTAAAGATTTTACCAATGCTGAACTTAAAAATGCCTTTATTAGTGGCATGGTCGTTTCAGATGGCAGCACCGTGTTATATTCCGCTAAAACAAACATTAAAAACATCATTTCAGAACAAGATTTCGAACCCTTTGAAAAACAAATATGGGTTGTAGATATTCCATTAAACTTTGTAGAAGGCGGTATTGATAATAATATTGGCTTTGCCCAAATATTGATAAATCATCAATTGATGGAGTCGACGCTACAAGAAATATTAGTGCGCCAAGTACTGCAAAGTCTTGGTTATTGTGTGGTGCTATTTATGTTGATTTGGCGTCTCACCAGCTCCTTGGTATTGACGCCATTATTGCAACTTAATAATCGCTTAAAAGTAATTACTGACAGCGTATCTAATCGTTAAACTCTCGATGCAGCATATACAAATGTGCTGCACTCCAACTAAAGTTAGCCGCCCCTTGTACTACGCCAGATTCTGGGTTGTAGTTTTCCCGAATAGCTCCGTCGCTATTTAGACCTTCTGCGTTTTTCACTACTCTTTTAAGTAGCTTTTTCGCTTCGTTATCAAAGCCATAATTAGAGAGCGCCACTAAACCGAAATAGAATTGGTCTAGCCATACACGGCCGCGCCAGTAGATATCAGGATGGTAAGCTGGGTTGGTTTTCGACGCAGTACCAAACGGAATTAACGTATTGAATTCATTCTCATCTAACATCACTTCAATGACACGCAAGGCTCGCTCAGGTGTAGCGATTTCAGTCCATAGAGGGCTCCAGCCTTCAGGACCTCGGCCGCGTTGAGTGAGTAGATTTCCTGGACACGAATCTGCTGCCGCTTTGTGTGCTGTGATTTTACGATCATAATAAAAACCTGTTTTCTCATCAAAGAAGCATTGATTAATACGCTTAGCCAAATGCCTTGAGGCCTGAGAATATTGTTGGTGCTTCGTTTTATCACCAAGTAATTGAGCCATGTTTGCTAGCAGTTGTTTTTCTGCCGCGAGATAACTGTTTAATTCAACCGATTCTTGGTCGATGGTAAAACTAACTAATTCATTATCTTGATTGCGGTTTTCAAAGAAACGAACCTGCCAATCATTATTAGCTTGTTTGAGATTGCCGCTGTGATGCTTGTCTGCGTATCGTTTAAGTTGCTCTTGATTGATAAAACCAAAACGTGCGGCGTTATCCATTCCTGATTCCCAGCCTGCGCCGTGCTGCGCGCCAATGTCTAATTGTTGATAGCGTCCGTCGTCAAGCACTTGGTTATAGGTCGTCATTGATTGGCAGTTAAGCCAATTTTTATTGCCTTTCTCACAACTAGATAAAAATGCTGGTGCCTTGCCGTCGCCGTAACTCACTTTAAACGTTAGCTCGCCATTTTTTGTATTGTGATAACGGTGATTAGTAGCGCCATACTCAATTAAGCCATTGTTGTTATGGTCACGATTGCGATACCACCACTGATGATACGCTTCGAGCTTAGGGAACATTTCAGCAATAAAGCCCTTATCTTTGGTTTGCGAATAAACCTCCCATACCGCCCAGCTTGCTAACGGTGGCTTGGTATTTCGTTCATTCCAATTGCCGCCAACACCGCCGCGAACTTTGTCTTTATTGTAAAAGATCGCATCGACGATCATGCCATGATCATAAGGGCGCCGCGCATCATCACTAGCGATTTGATAATCAAACATCGCGCGAATGTTATCTTTAGCAACGCTTGGATTGAAAGATGCCATCGCATATGCGTGTTTCCATGTATCCCATGCCCAGGCACCATTAAACCAGCGTGCTGTAACCGACGGTGTAACAACATCATGTTGTAACGCACCAGCACTACTGCGCCAATTGCCATTCAGTGTCTCAATGGCTTTAATCGCAATATCAGTCGGCAATAAGCTGTTGCTATTAACTCCTTGTTTTAGGTATTGCTGCCAGCGCTGTTGAGATGAATCTATTTTATCCGTCACATAACGAGGCTTACTCATTAATCCCAGTACTAATTCTTTATCTGCCGCAGCTTCCTCAGCGGTATGCCAATAGCCGTGACTTGTTGTTATTTGCTGACTCTGATGCGCCTGTAAAGTCACTTGTCCGGTGCTTTGGTAGCTCAGCTGTTGTTGATTAATGGTCGTGTTGGTGTCAATGCTGCGCTGAATTTGATAGCTAGCATCATTGCTAAGCATTAAATTCCATGTCTTGTGTGCTGGTGGAAATGCGACGCTAACGCCTTTGGCATTTTCACTTAACATTGGCTGCCATTCAGGCAATACCGCAGATATCGATTTAGACGCATTCCATTGATTATTTAATTGACCTTGCCACGACAAAGACAATGAAAGCGGCTGATTAAGTTTGTTTGTCATTGTTGTCTCAACGACCGCAATTCGATTGGCGACAAACTGTAATGTGAGCTGCACCGTTAAATCATTAAATTCATAATGCTGCACCAGCTGACCAGGAAAGGTTTCAAACTTCGTTTTTGCCGACGCAAATGAATATCGCTTATTGTTCTCGCTATTATTAATGGTCAGTTTATCCAATTGATTAGCAAGGTTAATCGGATATTCCTGCGCAATAATCATTGGGCCTGTGAAGCCGCCATAAAACGGCACTGCACTTGGTTGGGTGAATCCATGCCAACTGCCCAAATCAAATAGGGGATTTAGCGGCTGATTACCATACTGATCAAAATCTTTAAATGAACTCACTTGGCCACTGCGATCGATTGTCGATTGAGCAGGGGAGTTATTCGGTTCGGCATGAACATTCTGAGCTACTAAAGTGAAAAGAGTGACGCCTAAAAGAGAGGGAAAAATTTTCAGTGATGGCATGAGAAGATTGTCTAGTTTTATAATGTATACAATTTATATTTTTTAGTGCTTGGCCTCAAGTTTAATTACTTAGATTCAAATCGAAAGTGCATAACTTTCCAAGACTAGGGCTATAGCTAAAGCCAAATTCGCGATAAAATAATCCTTTATTGATAGTCACTGAGCCTCTTATGGAATTTAAATTTAAAACCGACACCCTTAACGATTCTTACCGTGTCGAATTCTCAATGGGTCATGAAGTCTTTGGTCGATGGTTAATGAGCGAAATCGGCACCAAACCAGAAAAGATCAATGCATTGCTCGCTAAACTCGAAGAGCTTCAATCAAAACAAGACGTTGAAGAACTTATCGAAGGCCGCGACTTTTCCCTCACGCTTACCGATGATGACGCCATTGTCATGGCAAACAGTCTCTACGTTGACGGCGAACTCCCAGAGGGTGAAGACTTCTCACACTACGACAGCGAAAGCGTTGGCGAATGTGGTATCGAAGATTTTGAAGCCATGCTGCAAAGTTGGCTGGAGTTTGTGAGTTAAGAAGTGTCACAGTCGATAAGCTTTCTATAATGCTTAATGTTTTACTCAATAAAATGTTGCACGTTTTGATCATTATACCAATTGCATTAAGTAAGTGATCTTGTTGTGCGTAGAGAAAATCAGCTAAAACAAGGCGCTCGATTGACTAATAGCTGGCTATTAGGATTGAGAGCAACGCCATTTTAGTTAATTTTAACAAGTACAAGTGGGCAAATATTTAATGCAATTAATGGTATTAGTAGCGAGATAATGCACTAGCACAATTTGTTTGGTTATTCTGTTTTAAATATATTGATAAGTATTAGATTAAGTTAGAGAAAAAGTATTTGGTATGGATGATGTTTTGAGTGAAATTATTGGTAAAGGACAATTTTAACAGGCGCCTAAACCAAAGTTCTAAAGTGCGTTTATTAACGTCAATAGTTAGTTAAATAGTCATAACACTGAGATCTAGTCTTTAACTTAGCATCTAGCCCATAAAAAAACGCCAGTCACTGACTGGCGTTCTTCATTATAGTCTTTAATAAAAAGCCTATTCAGGTGATACGACAATAAAGCGTAAACAATCTAAACGAACTTGTGCGTTGCCAATATATTTGATCAGTTGCTCTTTCTCAGTGGTTAGGTGAGTAATTTCTTCATCACGAATATTTGGGTTAACGGCTTTAAGATCTGTCAGACGTTCTATTTCAGTATCTAAAACCTTAGTCACTTTAGCTAATGCATCTTGTTGGATAGTTTCTAAAGACGCTTGTGCCTTAGTTGTACCATTAGTCACTTGCTGATGGATAAAGGCTTGTGAAGCGCCAACAAGTTTACTGGCGATGTGTCGGCCAATAGGACTGAGTTGATCACTTAGTTTTTGGTAACTAATGTTGTTGTTTAGCTCGTTGCCGTTTTTGTCCATTAACAAACGCATTGGCGTTGGCGGCAAGAAACGACCAATGTGGTATTTCTTAGGCGCTGAGGTATCTGCAACAAACATTAATTCGAGTAACATGGTGCCAGCAGGCAGTGCCTTACTCTTTAAAATAGAGACGGCATTGTTACCTGTGGTGTCACTAAGCACCATATCGATGCTACCTTGCACCATCGGATGTTCCCAATTAATAAATTGGAAATCTTCACGGGCAAGTGCTGTGTCACGACTAAAGGTGACAGTTGTGCCATCTTCATGCAAACCTGGAAAATGGCTGTGTAGCATGTGACCGCCGGGTTTTAAAATCAGCGCATTGTCACTGTGATCTTCTTGCTCAACGCCACAAATATCCATCATGTTAAACATGAATGTTGGTAGCTCAGTGCCGTTATCATTTTTAGCAATGCGAGCAGCTATCGCTTGACCTGATTTTTGTCCGCCAGAGTTTAGTTCTAATAGGCGGTCACGGCCATTTTCGATTTTCGTTTTTAACTCAGTGTGGATTTCTTCGGTTTGCGCGATGATATCAGCCAATGATTTTTCGGCTGTCTCTTGGTCGTGCAATAGCGCGAAGATATCTTCTTTAACTTCGTTAAATACGATACCGCCAGATGGACAGGTTGTTTCAAATGCATTGAGGCCTTGATGGTACCAATCAAGTAAGACTTTTTGGCTCGAACCTTCAAGGTAAGGAATATGCAATTGAATATCGTTCGCTTGACCAATACGGTCTAATCGACCAATACGCTGTTCAAGCAAATCAGGATTAAGTGGTAAATCGAACAATACTAGGTGACGAGAGAACTGGAAGTTACGACCTTCAGAGCCGATTTCTGAACAAACGAGTACTTGCGCGCCATCTTCTTCTTGAGCGAAGTAAGCGGCTGCTTTGTCACGTTCGATAATGGATAAGCCTTCGTGGAATACGGCGCTGCGGATCGCTTCTTTAACACGCAGTGCTTGCTCGATAATCAACGCAGTTTGTGCATGAGCACAGATCACCAGCATTTTCTCTTTGCTGTCTTTGATCAGGTTAATTAACCAATCGATACGCGGATCAAATGACCACCATGACGCGTCTTTACCTTCGAACTCTTGGAAGATTTCTTCTGGATAGAGAGACTTGTGAGCACTCTCAGATACGCTTTTCGCACCGCCCATCATTTTTGCCACTTTCATTGAGGTGGTGTATTGATTTGGCATCGCTAATTCGTAGGTATTGACGATACGTTGCGGGAAGCCTTTGACGGCTTGGCGGGTATTACGCATTAATACGCGACTTGTGCCGTGACGCTCTAACAATAATTTAAGTAACTCATCTCGCGCCTCTGACTCTGCATCATCGGCAATGGCTTGTAGCATATCGCTAATGTCACGTTCTTTGAGTAGCTCGGTTAATACTTGCTTGGTGTCGTCTGACAATACGTTTTGCTCTAGCAGCTCATTGGCAGCAGTGGCAACGTGTTGGTAATCTTTTTCTTCCGCTAAAAACGCTTGGTAGTCGTAGAAACGATCAGGATCAAGTAAACGTAAGCGAGCAAAGTGAGATTCATGACCAAGCTGGTCTGGCGTTGCTGTTAGTAACAATATACCCGGTGTTTCTTGAGCTAAGCCTTCGACAATGCGGTATTCGCGAGATGGCTTTTCGCTGTTCCACTCAAGGTGATGTGCTTCATCGACAACGAGTAAATCCCAGTCACCGTCTAATGCTTGTTTGTAGCGATTAGCTTTACGTAACGTTGATAGGCTGGCAATGATAAGTTGCTCTGTATCAAATGGATTATCAGCGTCTAAATTCGCTTCTGCGCAGCGTTCTTCGTCGAAAATGGTGAAATTTAGATTAAAACGACGACGCATTTCTACCAGCCATTGATGCTGTAGCGTTTCTGGCAATAAAATTAATACGCGCTCAGCACGGCCTGTTAGCACTTGCTGCACAATGATCATGCCAGCTTCAATAGTTTTACCTAAACCTACTTCATCAGCTAACAATACGCGCGGTGCGTAACGTGAGCCGACTTCTTTGGCGATATGTAACTGATGTGGAATTAAGCTAGCACGAGTACCTGCTAAACCTAGCAGATCGTTCTGTTCCATTTTGTAGCGAGCCATTAAACAATCGTAACGCAGTGCGTAATGATTCATGCGCTCAACTTGACCAGCAAACATGCGATCTTGTGGTTTATTAAAGCGAATGTTGTGACATAACATCACTTCGCGTAGAGAAACTTCCTTTTCTTCGGTATCTGTACGAGTACCGATGTAAGTAATAAGGCCTTTATCCTCTTTGATGTCGGTTACCGTCAGCGACCATTCTTCATGGCTTTCGATGGTATCACCTACATTAAAGATAACTCGCGTCAGCGGGGCGTCATTGCGTGAAAAGTGGCGGCTTTCGCCTGTAGCGGAAAATAAAATGGTGACGGTACGTGCATCTAATGCAACAACGGTACCTAAGCCGAGATCCGATTCGGTATCACTAATCCAACGTTGAGCCAAAACATAAGGCATAAAAGGATATCTCTCTTTTGTCAGGTAAAAAAACGGGGCGTATCTTACCTCAAGCATTGAGGCAATGCATGGCTAATTTGATACTATTATCAATAATAATTAAAGTGTAGTCAGGCATCACCATTTTCCCAAAAAAATACTTCAATGATTGACATTCGATTCAGGGTATAATCGCGAGCATCTTTCGACTAGGCCAATGACTAAAGGCGAGACTCATTGTGAAAATAAACCTATTAAGTAACTATAACAAAACGGTTCTTTATACTTACTTTGCTGTCTTGGCCATGGCGGTGATCACGTCATTGTGGGTGTTAGGTAAAAACCGCAGTGAAGCCATTGCCGAACGGTTTACGCAAATCAAGTCGCATGAGCATCAGGTTGAGCTGCTATTGGATTCAGGTATTCGTGCTGTTACTTCATTAAACCAATATGCCACTAAACATTTAAGCTTGTCTGAAGCGCCGCGCATTGATCTGTTATTGTCTTATTATTATTACTCGTACAATTCCATTGACCAAGTTTTCGAAATTGTTCCAAATATTCAAGAAGATCTCCAAGATAAATTTCAGTTTGAAATCGGCCTTATTTCAGGCACAGGTAACTTAGAAAATCGAAGCGACCAGTATTATCGTGAGATGGATATGATTTTCGAAATGAATTTATCATTTCCTGTCGCAATGGAAATGGTGCCAGATGCAACACGTGTTTACTATTTGTCTGCCAACGAATTTATTGGTGTTTATCCGTGGCCAGGTGATGACTATGCCTTTAAGAAATCAACCTTAGAAAGTCCTGCGTATTTATCATCACTCAAAGACAATAATCCTAAAGGACACACTTATTGGACTGACGTATACGCCGATGACGCGGGCAAGGGATTAATGACGACTGTTGGTTCGCCGCTGTATATTGGCGATCAATATTATGGTGCGTTAGCCATTGATATTACGTTATCAAGTCTCAGTGAAGAGTTATTGCCGCAAGGCGGATTATTCGGTGATATGTTGCTGGTGGATGGCAACAACAATGTGATGGCTCACAGTGAAGTTCAGAAGAACCAAATCACGCAATCTATTGAAGGGCTTGATACTCATTTACCCGTAGAACTGACCAAACTAGGTAGTGAACGACTTTTTTCTATGACTAAAGGTCAATTACTCAATGGCTATTATGTGCAAGCGGTTGAGTTGGTAAACGCGCCCTTTAAGTTAATCTACTTTGAAAAAGAGCAGGATTTATTTGCCGATTCGTGGCGTCAGTTTGTGGTGAGTTTGGTTTCTATTACGTTGGCGCTGTCTATCTTATTATCCGTTGTCCATTGGCTAGCAAAACGTTCTTTCATTGGCCCGGCATCTCGATTGATGGTGCATTTGGAAAATTGTGCAAAAGAGCCTATTTCGCCGCCGTCTCATACGGCAGATGCATGGCTTCCATTCTTCTCGTTGATAAGTAAAACCTTTAGTGAAAACAAATCTTACACCCGTCAACTCGCTGAAGATAACCGTCAACTCGATATTCAGGTTGCTCAACGAACTGAAAGCTTGCGTCAAACAACCAAGCAACGTGAACAGGAATATTCGTTATTGCGGGCGTTAATCGATTCAATTCCAGATGTTATTTTTTATAAGAACACTCAAGGCCAGTATTTAGGGTGCAATAAAGCAGCGCAAGAGCTGTTTGGCGCAGAAGAGAGACAGGTGGTTGGTCAATATAGTGAAGACTTCTTAACCCCAGAGCTTGCTGAGAAACTTCAACTTAATGATCAAAAAGTAATTAAAAGCCGCAGTACGGTAACTATTCAACAAGAAATGATCTTGAATGGGCAGCCTAAATTGTTGGAAACCCTAAAGACACCCTATACCGACTTGGACGGTGAATTGCTGGGCTTGATTGGTATTGCTCGTGATATCACCGCAGAGCATGAGGCGGCAGAAAAACTACGCCATAGTGAAGAGCGTTATTCTTTAGCAATGGATGCGGTAGAAGAAGGTTTGTGGGATTGGCATATTAATACTGATGCACTGCATTGTAATTCAGCATATTTCACCATGCTCGGTTATCAGCCAAGTGAAGAATTACCAAGCTGGGAAGGATTCAGACGACTTGTGCATAACGACGATTGGAAATGTGTCCATAAAAAACTGAATGTTCACCTATACGATCCATCAGAGCCTTATGAGCATGAATTCAGAATGCTGGGCTTTAATGGACAATACGAATGGATATTAGCGCGAGGTAGTGTGGTTGAATATGATGAAAACAATCAGCCAACACGTATCTTGGGCACTCATAAAAATATCACGAAGCGCAAAGAACATGAGCGTGAAATTATTGAAGCGAAACAAGACGCTGAGTTAGCTAACCGCTATAAAAGTGAGTTCTTGGCCAATATGAGTCATGAGATCAGAACGCCAATGAATGGCATCATGGGCATGATTCAGTTAGCGCTGAGAACGGAGCTGGATAATCAGCAACATGACTATCTTGATAAAGCCTTTAATTCAGCAAATTCGTTACTGTTAATTATCAACGATATTCTAGATTTTTCTAAAATTGAAGCGGGTAAGCTAGAGCTCGAATCAGTGCCTTTTAATGTCGAAGATGTGCTTGATGCTGTGATTAACGTCAATGTTATTGCGGCTCAGAAGAAGGGATTAGAATTTGTATTAAATGCACCGACCATACCCCTCAGAGTGATGGGAGATGGTCTGCGTTTAAATCAGATCCTTACCAATATCGTCTCAAACGCGGTTAAGTTTACTAATGAAGGTTATATTGAGTTAGCTTGTGAATTAGTTAATAAATCTACTGACATTGTCACATTACAGTTTAGTGCTAGAGATAGTGGTATTGGCATTGAGCAAGATAAATTGAGTAATCTCTTTAAAGCCTTTAGTCAGGCTGATGGATCTATTACACGTGAATTCGGCGGCTCAGGACTTGGCCTATCAATTTCTCAACATCTAGTGAGAATGATGGGCGGAGAATTTGAGGTCTCTAGTAATATTAACCACGGTAGTTGTTTCTGTTTCACTATCGATCTGCCATTAATACAACAGCAAAAAGCTCAAGAATGGCAATTGCCGTCATCTCATGATGGCGCTGATCTATTAATGATAAGCGATAATGACAAGGCGAATGATGCCTATCGTCGAATGTTACCCGAATTAGGATTTGAATTTACGCAAGTTGCCAATATTGATGTTGCGTTAATTTTAAAAGATGAGCCACAAGTCATCTTAGTTGATTGGGTACAAGAGTCGAATACAAATCAATTGGCGTTGTTAGCTAAACAATTCCCAGATGTAATGATTTTCATGATGGTTAATTATGGCGATGATGTTATGAAATTGCCTGTGATTAAAGATGTTGCACGAGGGATCTTTAGCAAGCCATTAGCGCCTGCCCATATGACTGCTCGTATTGGTAGAACGCTCAATTCTAGGCCTAAAAAAGTACCGCAAGTAGCAACAAATAAATCAGCGAAAGGTCGGTTATTGTTGGTGGATGATAATGCGATAAATCAGCAAGTGGCTAAAGGCTTGTTGGAATCTCAGGGTTATGAAGTGGACGTTGTTGATAACGGCCAGTTAGCGGTCGATGCGGCACTGAGTCAGTCATTTGAATTAGTGTTAATGGATATTCAAATGCCAGTGATGGATGGCTTAGCTGCCGCCAAAGAAATTCGTAAAACTTATAGCGATCAACAATTACCGATTATTGCGATGACAGCCCACGCCATGACTGGCGATAAAGAGAAAAGCTTAGCAGCAGGTATGAATGCTCACATTACTAAACCGCTGGTACTTAAAGAAATGTTTGATACGATAAGCGAATGTATACAATATAAACAATCCAATGAAGGATAAAATCTTGCGACTAATAAAATCAACTTGCCAGTTTTTGGCTCTCTCGACCTTGTTGGGAGCATTAAGTGTTGGGGCATTTGCCGCTAAATTTGATGATAAAACTAAGTCTTTAACGCCTAAAAAGGGATTATTTACGTTATATGGCAGCAAAAATACATCAACGATGCTGCTGTCGGTTGATAAATTGGAACAACCATTTATATATGTAACCAGCTTGATGCAGGGGATTGGATCAAATGATATTGGCCTTGATCGCGGTCAAATTGGTCAGTCACGCTTAGTGCAATTTGAGCGTCATGGTGACAAAATTGTGTTGCGCCAATTAAACGCAGATTATCGCGCATATACAAGTAACCCGAGTGAAGAGCTTGCACTCACTCAAGCATTTGCTGAGTCTATTTTATATCGTTTTGACATTGTGGCGTCGCAAGGCAAACGCCATTTAATTGATGTTAGTAAGTTTTCACTACAAGACTTTCACGGCATTGCACAGTCATTACAACGTAGCAATCAAGGCAGTTATTCACTTGATAGCAGTCGCTCAATGGTTAATTGGCCGCAAAGTAAGTCATTCCCACTTAATACAGAGTTGAGTGCAACGGTTACCTTTAAAGGTAAGCCAAAGGGATATCATTTATCTTCGGTAACGCCTGATGCTAGATATGTTTCCATCAAGTTCCGCCACTCTTTTGTTGCATTACCAGAGCAAGGCTATCAACCACGCGCGTTTCATCCATACAGCGGCTACTTTGCGTTTAGTTTCGATGACTACAGTCAACCTATTGCAAAGCCATTAACACAGCGTTATATCACGCGTCATCGTCTGGACTTTGATCCGCAGGGCAATGTCATAGCGCCGATTACTTACTATCTTGATCCTGGTGTTCCTGAACCTGTTCGTGGTGCGTTATTAGATGGCGCACGCTGGTGGACTTCGGCGTTTGAGAAAGCTGGATTAACTAATGCCTTCGACGTTAAAATGTTACCCGCTGATGCAGATCCGCTCGATGTACGTTATAACGTGATTCAATGGGTTCATCGCTCAACTCGAGGTTGGTCATATGGTAGCTCAGTCGTTGATCCGCGTAATGGTGAAATTCTTAAAGGGCACGTAACTCTTGGCTCATTACGTGTGAAGCAAGATTATCTTATTGCGTCAGGCCTATTAGCAGGACAAGCCGACGGTAAAAAGCGTGCTCAAGAGATGGCACTAGCTCGGATCAGGCAATTATCAGCACATGAAATCGGCCATACTTTAGGTATTGCTCATAATTTTTCAGCCAGTACGAATGATCGTGCGTCGGTAATGGATTATCCACATCCACTCATTTCATTAAAAGACAATAAAATTGATGTTGACGATGCTTATGGTATCGGTATGGGGAAATGGGATGACTATGTGGTTGCATACGGTTATGGCAATGCAGACAGTGAACAATTAGCTAAATTACGTCATGAAACACAAGCGAGTGGTTTGAAATTTATCTCCGATAGTGAAGCCCGCAGCGCGGCTGGCTCAAATCCTTGGGCGCACCTTTGGGATAATGGTCAATATGCTGATAAAGAGTTATCACGTTTAATGAAGGTTCGAAATAAGGCGCTTTTAAAATTAGATGCGACTATTTTAGATGAATCTCAAGCGCATTCAGATTTACGTGAAGCATTAGTACCTATTTATTTGTTACATCGTTTCCAAGTGACAGCAGCGAACAAGATCATTGCAGGTGTAGATTTCAACTATGCACTGCGCGATGAGTCATTGCTGCAAAAGCCTGTTGCCGTTGAATGGCAGCGTGAAGCTTTGGATAGTGTTTTAAGTACTTTAGATAGTCGTTATTTAGTTTTTCCTAAGGCATTGCTTAATAAGCTACCTGCAAAGTCTTATGGAACCTATAACTCACGTGAAAGTAGTAGCTCGCAACTTGGGCGTCAATTTGATCCCCTAGCGCTGGGGGAAGCAAGTGCTCGCCATAGTCTTAAAACGTTACTAAATAGCGCTAGAGCAAATCGATTAGTGGTTCAACACGCTTTAGACTCCCAGCAATTGTCATTTGTTGACGTTATTGAGCAGTTAATTGTGAAAACAATTAAGGCAAGTGATGAACATGAAGACAAAGGGTTATTGTGGTTGACGACTCAACGCACGAATGCGGTGGTCATTGAGCAATTGTTAATGCTTAAATACAACAAGAATTTGTCAACACAAGCACAGCAAGCATTAACGTCGCAGCTTAATGATTTGGAAAGCTGGTTAGCGAAGAAAGGTAAGCGCCAGAATTCGTCGATTAAACGTCATTATCATTGGTTAGCACAGCAATTAGCACTTGGTTTAACTGACGGTGAACATCGTATAATTACAGCGCCAGCGAAACTGCCTCCAGGCTCACCCATTTAGCGGGAATTTTATACAATTAAATTGTAAAGGATGTAAATTAGACTACAGTTAATTAACTAGGGGAAATTTTAAAAGAGTCCTAGCTCTTTATCCGCGGGTGAATTATGAAGTCTAATGTGATTACAAGCGCTGTCATTGTCGTGACAGCGCTTTTAGTGGGTGCGCATGAATATCATCGCGTAACTAAGCTATTTGGCGTCCATTTGCCGACCTTTCTAAAGAATGAAACTCAAAATATTGCGATGCAACTAGGTGATTCATTGGATGAATCCAATGGTCTTAATATCTCTAATATCCCAGTTGAGGTTTTCCCCTCTATTTCTGTGCGTATTGAAATTAAACGTACTAATCAGATACGAAGTATTGCCGCAACAAATAGCCATGTTGCCCCGCCGCAATGGTTTAATCAGCTATTTCTAAAAAAGCCAATCGAATATCAACTGTCGTTTTATAACGAGAGAGAAAAAGTTGCCATTATTTATACGTCTATGACACCTAATGAATTACTGCGCGAAGTTTGGCTGTCTTACATTGCCGGTATTATTCTATTTTTGATAACGTACCTGATTATTATGCGTTTGTTTTGGCGCAAGCAGGAGCTAATTAATCAACTCATAAAACGCACTATCGTTGCCATTAATGAAGCGAAGACAGGTGATTATCAACATTATATAGAGGCCGATGAACCAAGTCTGGTAAAATGGGTGTTATCAGAAATTAATAGCATGGCGGTGCAACAGCAACATCGTTATAACGCATTGTTGCAAGAAAAAGAGAAGTATAAGCAGTTAACGCAACACGATGAATTAACCGGTTTAGCCAATAAGCAGTGTTTTCATAATTTAATGAAGAAAAAATTGCGTGATCAAGAGGGAATTGGCGGTCATGTTTTATTATTAAAATTGGTAAGCTTAGAGCAAATCAACGTTCAGCTAGGGCACCAAGAAGGGGATATGTATATTAGCCGCATGGCTAAGTTGCTCACCAAATTATGTAACTTTAAAGACGTTACAGGGGAAGTATTTAGAAACCTTGGCAGTGAAATGTTGGTGGTTATTTCAAACGCTGACAATACAACCATTGATTTTTTAGCTGAGGAATTGAAAAGCTATCTAGATAAGCTGGAGAATGAGAGTTATCAAAATGGTTGTGGCTATTTTTCGATTATGGAATTTAAGCCAGGCCAGAAGCTTTCCGAATTAATGACCTTACTCGATTGCAACTTATCTCAAGCAATGGCTAAGTACCATAACGCTTATGTTATTGCTGAACCACAAGATTCAGTATCTGGTGGGCTGAATCATTGGTATCGGCGAATCTCTGACATAATTAGAGATAAAGCGGTCGTTTTACAACGTCACCCAATCTGTTCGGTGAGTGAGGACTTTCATTCATATCAGTATGAAATTTGTGGGTCTTTCATGTCTAATGGTGAGCTCTATGATGCTAATGAAGTTTTTAGCGCAGCAAAACGATTTGATATGTCACATAAACTCGATCAGCTAGTTGTTACCAAGCTCATTGAGTATATGGAGGAGGATGATGAAAAAGATAATTACTCGCTTAAAATTTCAATTGACTCTGTGGCGAGTGAGCGATTTAGAAATTGGGTAAGTCATTTATTTTCACACCATCTAATTTTAGCTAAACGAATTGTTTTTCAAATTCCTGAGACCGTTACAATTGACCATTTAGAGTCGACTCGTTTATTTATTAATGCAGTGCATAAAGTGGGTGCAAAAGTTGCGTTAGAAAGCCACCAAAATACGGATGTACTGGAGTTAACTGATTTAGTGAAATCATTATCTATCGATGTTGTTAAAGTTTCTGGGCGTGAAAATCAACCAATCGCACAAGTGAAGCAATCCCGTGGTTTCATCAAAACATTGGTAATTAATGCCCACGGTTTAAACGTGCCTGTCATAGCGGGTCAAGTAGAAAGCTCTCAAGTGTGGGACTTTCTGAATACCTTAGGCGTCGATGCAGGGCAGGGACATTTATTTGGTCGTCCTGTTATATTTGCCTAAAGACGATCAGGCGTTTGAGGAATTTTAGCCATAAACTCAATGGACATATGAGCTTGTGGTGTAAAGAATTTACTATCCTTATAAGGAAATTTCATGAAACCTGATACGCCAGTTCCTTTAATAAGCGGTATCTGCGCCGTTAATTGAGCAAGTAATTCACTAAATTCAAACTCTTTGTCTGGATCAAGTAATGAGAAGTAGTTATGAATTTTTAGGTTTTTCTCTAAGCTTTCAAAAATAATACAGCCGGTATGATGAATTAAATTGAGTTGTGCCAACGTACTAAGTATTTCGTCAGGTAAATCTAATTGTTCATCGGGATCTTTTTCATCTTCGAA
Source organism: Psychrobium sp. nBUS_13 (assembly GCF_051201665.1). Taxonomy (GTDB): domain Bacteria; phylum Pseudomonadota; class Gammaproteobacteria; order Enterobacterales; family Psychrobiaceae; genus Psychrobium. The sequence goes on from NZ_CP179210.1 coordinate 437,264, forward strand.
ATATGAGTGGAGACGACTCTCATTATCCGTTTTTGGACGATCATAAGTAACAAAGTCGAGTACGGTATCTTGATCGGGTAAAAAGGGCTCTTTGATATGATTGCGGTCGATGTGTTGGGTTTTTTTAGCGTCAAAGAAACACGCTTTGAAAATGCCTTCACGATCAATTGCACGTGCCAAAGTCACCACATTGTTTACGGCGCTAATAAATGATTGCTGTAATTTTGCATCGAATAAGTTAAGAGAGGAGTCTATATATAAACCATCATCCTGCCAATGAATGGCTAAGCCCCCCACAATAGGGAATTTACTTAAACGGCTAACTGCGGCGAGGAAGGCTTTGGCGTTGTCACCCATGCCTTGTAAGAAGTTTTTGTAATAATTATCCAACTGGGCATCGTCAATCTCATCAAAGTCATGAAGATGAGCCTCTTCACGTAGAAATGATTTACGTGAGGTATAAACTACGGACTCGAGCTCTTCGTCACTATTGATAACCCACACAGGAAGTTGGTGTTCTCGAATATCATCAAGGTTATTGGCCAATACGATATTTTTCATGTATTTCATATTTTTCATGAAATAATCACCTGCCTTATGTCGCAATCGAATGTCATCACTGAGCATATTTTGTAATGTGACTGCGAATTCTTGTGGCAACTCTAGTGCTGTGACAGGAATTACATTAGAACCAAATCGACATGATTGGCCTGAGGCTAACGCGTACAAAGTTCCTGCAAGTCCTTGTTCATCAAAGCGCACCGAAGATAAAGCACCGTTGAGCTGTTCTTCGCCAATAAAATAGACATCCCCCATTCGTGCATTTGAATGCTGCAGATCACCAGACATTAGTTCCATTACGTTTTGAGTGTAAAATTGCCCCTGAGTATCAACCTGTGCGTAGACTGAAGAGCCCCAATCAATTAATCCTAATTGGCCAGAGGTTTCATCATAAACAATGTTTGAGGGCTTGATGTCGCCGTGGATGATAACTTTCGATTGATGCCGTAAGAAGTTGAGTATTTCAACCATTTGATGTGCGATACTAATGACTTCTTTGGCACTAAGTGGCCCTTTTTTAAGAGAATATTGTTCTAGATCTATTCCTTGTGCTCTTTCCATCGATAGAATACGTTGACTGCCAATTTTAAAATAACCAAGATTGACTGGCACAAGCGGATGTTTAACTTGTTCCAGCATAAAACTTTCTTCTTCGAGTCTATCTTGGACATGTTCAGGCAAGGTGATACGCGAGAATTTGAATACGTGTTGTTGGTTGCTAACGGTGGCAGCTGAAAAGGCAAACCCATAGGCTCCTTTACCGACATATTCGATATCGTGATATCCCAACTGCGCTAATTGATGCTTACACAAGTTTATCCAATCACGAAGTTTCTTAGCATCATGATGGTTGAGCAAATAGATTGATTGCTCTTGTGCGATATAAAATTGTTGCAGGTTGGGGTTAGTCATATTAAGTTACAGTAAATGGTGTCTGCGTTAGCATAATCAATAATAATAATAAAATCAGCTATTTTGAATTTAGCAGTCGTTGTTTGAAAGCAAACTAAAATAATGTGAAGTAAAATAATTATTAAATGAGGAGAGTAATTATGTTAAACAAGAAAACTATTGCATTGGCTTTAATGTTAGCAGCACCTTTTGCAGCTAACGCGGCTGGAGATGCAGCAGCTGGTAAAGCTAAAGCGGCGATGTGTGCTGGTTGTCATGGCATGGACGGTAAAGCTGTAATTCCAGGATACCCACACTTAAAAGGTCAAAATGCTCAGTATATCGTGTCATCTTTAAAAGCATTTAAAGATAAAACACGCACAGGCGGCCAGTCAGTATTAATGTATCCAATGGCTGGAATGTTGTCTGATGCTGATATGGAAAATATCGCGGCTTACTTTAGTTCATTAAAATAGTCGAACTTAATACCAAGTTGACAAAGTTATTGCCCACTTTTGCTGGTTAAAATAAAATGAATGTTGCGTTGCTTTCAATCCCAATAGCCAGCTATTGCTCAATCAAGCGCCTTGCCTTCATTTGTTTTTCCTTCGCAAAACAAGATCACAAACTTAATCAAATTGGTATAAGTTTAGATACGAAAAAGCCCGAAGCTAATAAATTAGCTTCGGGCTTTTTATTGTGTGGACTAATTACAGCGCTTCAATTGTCGCTTGTTGCTCTTTTAACTTGGCCACGGTTGCTTCCATTTCTTCTAGTTTCTCACGTTCTTTAGCAATAACATCAGCAGGTGCTTTGCTAACAAAACGTTCATTCGACAATTTACCTGAAGTACGAGCAAGATCTTTACCGATTTTTTCAAGCGCTTTGCTAATACGTGTTAATTCAGCGTCTTTATCGATTAAACCAGCCATTGGAATCAAGATTTCCATTGTTCCAACTAATGCCGTGGCACTTGCTGGTGCTGTCGCATCGTCAGCTAATACATCAAAGCTTTCAATTTTAGCTAATGCTTGTAAGAAAGCACTGTTGCCCTCTAAACGGCGACTGTCTTCATCATTTAGGTTTTTAAGTAACACATTAAGTGGCTTGTTAGGACTAATGTCCATTTCACCACGAATGTTACGAATACCAACGATAAACTCTTTTACCCACTCCAAGTCATTAAGCGCGGTTTCATCCATCAATGCACTATCATATTTAGGGAATGGCTGACTCATAATTGTATCGCCGCTTACACCTGCTAAAGGTGCCACACGTTGCCAAATTTCTTCGGTAATGTAAGGCATTAATGGGTGCAATAAGCGAAGCGTTGTTTCTAATACTTGAGCGAGTGTTTTACGTGTACCTTTTTGTTGCTTTGGCGTGCCTTTGAACAATACTGGTTTTGTTAATTCTAAGTACCAGCCACAGAACTGATTCCATGTGAATTCGTAAATACATTGTGCCGCTAAATCAAAACGGTAAGTGTCTAAGTGCTTACGGTATTGTTCAGTGACTTCTTGTAATTTGGCGTTGATCCAACGATCGGCAAGACTAAACTCGTGATCATCACCACTTAGGAACTCTTGCTCTTGGGTGTGCATCAATACGTAGCGGCTACCATTCCATAATTTATTACAGAAGTTACGGTAACCTTCAACACGGCCTAAATCGAAACTGATTTCACGGTTAGCAGAGGCTAATGACGCGAAAGTAAAGCGAAGTGCATCAGTGCCGTAAGAGTCAATGCCTTCTGGGAATTGATTACGCGTTGCTTTTTCAATCTTCTTCGCCATTTGTGGCTGCATCATGCCACTGGTACGTTTTGACACTAAATCTTCAATGCTAATGCCATCAAGCAGATCGATAGGATCTAAAACGTTACCTTTCGATTTTGACATCTTGTTGCCTTGCTCATCGCAAATCAGGCCAGTGATGTAAATTTCTTTAAAAGGTACTTTGCCAGTGAATTTCTTCGTCATCATGATCATTCTGGCAACCCAGAAAAAGATGATGTCAAAGCCAGTCACTAATACTGAGCTTGGCACGAAGGTTTCTAAATCTTCAGTCTTTTCAGGCCAGCCCATTGTTGCAAATGGCCATAGTGCTGATGAGAACCACGTATCTAATACGTCTTCGTCTTGACGTAATTTAACGTCGTCACCTAGGTTGTGTTTCGCGCGAACTGCTGCTTCATCACTACCTACGTAAAAATTGTCATGCTCGTCATACCAAGCGGGAATACGATGTCCCCACCACAATTGACGTGAAATACACCAATCTTGAATGTTATCCATCCAGTTGTAGTATGTCTTGTCCCAGTTTTCTGGCACGAATTTAATTTCACCACTGCGTACTGCTTCAATAGCTGGTTCTGCTAACGGTGCTGCTTTAACATACCATTGGTCAGTTAATAGAGGTTCGATAACCGCATTGGTACGATCGCCACGAGGTACCATTAATTTATGCGGTTTGATTTCAACTAATAAACCAGCTTCTTCTAAATCACTAACGATTTGTTTGCGCGCATCGAAACGATCTAAACCACGATATTGCTCTGGGCAATCGATGTTCATGGTCGCTTCTTTGGTTAGGATGTTAATAAGTGGTAAGTCGTGGCGTTTACCCATTTCATAATCGTTGAAATCATGAGCAGGTGTGATTTTTACACAACCAGTACCAAAATCTTGTTCGACGTAATCATCGCCAATAATTGGAATTAAACGACCCGTTAATGGCAATTTAATTTGTTGACCAATCAGGTGAGCATAACGCTCATCTTCAGGATGAACAGCTACAGCGCTATCACCTAGCATGGTTTCTGGACGTGTTGTTGCAACAACAAGCTCACCACTGCCATCAGCAAGTGGATAGCGCATATGCCACATGTGACCGTTTTCTTCGGTGTTAACAACTTCTAAATCAGATACCGCAGTGTTTAATACTGGATCCCAGTTAACTAAGCGTTTACCGCGATAGATAAGATCTTCATCGTACAATGAAATAAATACTTCTTGTACGGCATTTGAGAGGTCATCATCCATCGTAAAGGCTTCACGAGACCAATCTGGTGAAGTACCTAGACGACGCATTTGGCTAGTGATAGTACCGCCTGATTGTTCTTTCCAGTCCCAGATTTTTTTGATGAAATCGTCACGGCCTAAATCATGGCGCGTTTTACCTTCGGCATTTAGCTGACGTTCTACAACCATTTGTGTTGCGATACCGGCGTGATCGGTGCCAGGCTGCCATAACGTGTTATCGCCATCCATTCGGTGATAACGCGTCAGTGCATCCATAATGGTATGCTGAAACGCATGACCCATGTGCAAGCTACCTGTGACATTCGGCGGCGGCAATAAAATACAGTAACTCGGCGAATTAGTGTCGCCACTTGGTTTAAATTGCTCGCTTGCTTCCCACTTTTTGTAAATGGTTTGCTCGATAGCACTTGGGTTGTAGGTTTTTTCCATGGTCAAAATCTTTCTAGGTTGATGTTGTCAAACTTACTCAGTAGCCATTTGCGGGGCAAGATTTAATTGGCGATAGTGATGAAACCGCTCTCTTGCTTGTTGCTTTTGCTCTGGTTCGTTAGGAATAAAGTCGATAATTTGCGTGAATTTTACCGCAAATTGCGGCAAAGGGTGACACAAATTTATTAAAACTTGACGTCGTGTCTGAGGAGGTTGGTGGCCAATTTCAATTGGTGCGCCGTAATGAGGTCCTTCCCCTTGTAAATTATGAGGAATAAACTGTTCGCTCGGCAGTTTCCACATGAGTTCATCAAGTTGTTCAGCCGTTTTTACATCATTGGTCGCAACGAAAACACGTTGGCCTTGTTGATATAACTCGCCGCATAATTGACACACTTTGCTAAGCAATGGATTGTCATCGGCTTGCATGTCAGGAATATGATAAAAAGTGGTCGCCATAGTCAAAGATCTCAAAGGCAACCTGAAATCGGTTGCCTTGATAATGTCTAGTAAAAATTACTCAGCGTTAGCGGCTTCAGTACGGTTTAGTAAGAACTGAGTTAATAATGGCACTGGACGTCCAGTCGAGCCTTTATTTGCACCGCTATTCCATGCTGTACCAGCAACATCAATATGCGCCCAGTTATATTTTTTCGTAAAGCGAGATAAAAAACACGCCGCTGTGATAGTAGCTGCTGCACGACCACCAAGATTGGTAAAGTCAGCAAATGGACTATTTAATTGCTCTTGGTATTCATCCCAAATAGGTAGGCGCCAACCGCGATCGCTTGATTGCTCACCGGCACTCAAAATTTCATGTGCTAGTGGGTTGTGATTACTCATAACGCCACACGCATGCTTACCTAATGCAACGATTACAGCACCTGTTAGGGTTGCAGTATCAATCACTAGTTCCGGATCAAAACGCTCAACATACGTCAATACGTCACACAATACTAAACGACCTTCAGCATCCGTGTTTAACACTTCAACTGTTTGACCTGACATCGTGGTTAAAATGTCACCTGGACGGTAAGCATTTGATGACGGCATATTCTCACAGCCAGCCAAAATACCAATAACGTTAATTGGCAAATCTAAATCGACTAACGATTTCATCGTTCCTAAAACACCAGCAGCACCGCCCATGTCGTATTTCATTTCATCCATGCCTTCGCCTGGTTTGAGTGAAATACCACCTGAATCGAAGGTTAAGCCTTTACCAATTAATACAATTGGCTTTGTGTCTTTATTTGGAGCGCCTTGATAATTGATGATAGTCATTTGTGACTCATTATCACTACCACGACCAACGGCTAGGTATGATTCCATACCAAGTTCAGCCATTTGTTCTTCACCAATGATTTCAACGTTTACTTTTTCACATTGCTCACCAAGTTGGCGTGCTTGGCGAGCTAAGTAGGCTGGGTTACAAATGTTTGGTGGCATGTTGGCCACATCTTTACATAAGCTCATACCATTTGAGATAGCATTACCGTGATTAATGGCCAATTCACCAACTGATAGTTCACGGCGAGTTGGTACATTAAATACTAATTTACGTAAAGGACGGCGAGTTTCATCTTTTTTACTCTTTAGCGCGTCAAAGACATATAAACCATTGTTCGTTGCTTCGACGGCTTGACGTACTTTCCAATAAGTATCACGACCTTTAACATGTAATTCAGTTAAGAAACATACCGCTTCCATTGAACCAGTTTCATTAAGGGTGCTAATAGTCTTGTTGATAATTTGTTTGTATTGGCGTTCATCTAATTCACGCTCTTTACCACAACCAACCAATAGTACGCGTTCACTTAGAATATTGTCTACGTGGTGCAATAATAGTGTTTGTCCTGCTTTTCCTTCCAAATCGCCACGGCGCAATAAATTGCTAATGTAACCGTCACTGATTTTGTCTAATTGCTCTGCAATGGGTGATAAACGTCGTGGCTCGAATACGCCAACAACAATACATGCACTACGTTGTTTTTCTGGGCTACCACTTTTTACATTGAACTCCATGAGCTCTCCTAGGTTCTTAAAGAAAAAGGCCGCTATTTATTAGATAATCCTCAAAAGGTCTATCATTGGCCTATTGGGTTAGCGTAAAATAAAAATATATTACGTTAATTGAATTAATAAAGCATAAATTAACCAGCGAAAATGAATAGTCTACCGAAATAATAGGCTGTTGACAGTAAAATTGTAAGTTTAGTGACGGAAACCACATTTGATTATTTTTAGTTATTTGATTCGAGAAGCATTAAAGTCACAAATGGCCGTGTTGTTTGTGTTGATGTCCATTTTTATAAGTAATAAATTCGTTCGTACATTGGCTGATGCTGTTGATGGCGACTTACCTGGCGAACTCGTTGCTACTTTACTGATGTTAAATCTTCCAAAGCTTGCGGGACTCATCCTGCCGTTGAGTTTATTCTTGGGCATACTGATGGCGCACTCACGGATGTATGCTGATAGTGAAATGACTGTGATGCATGCGACCGGTATCAGTGAATGGTATGTCACGCGTGTCACCTTAGTGCTAGCTTTTATTATGATGTGTGTTGCAGGGCTCAATAGTATTTGGCTTGGGCCGTGGGCGCAAGAAAAAGAATATCAGGTACTTGAAGAGTCGCAGGCGCAAGCAGGCATTTCTTCCATTGCCCCTGGCCGTTTTCAGTACTCCTCGAATAAAAAAGCGGTGATATACGTAGAAAAAATTGAAGATGGTAAGCTCAATCATGTCTTTGTTGCGCAAATGCCAGGTGAAGAGGATTTAGTTCAAGAATCTAGTGTTGTGATTGCAACACAGGGTAACGTTATCGAAGAAACCTCAGGCTCAGAGCAATTAAAATTGAATAATGGTAATCGCTATCAAGGCATCGCGGGCGAAGCGCAAGGGACTCAAATAGAGTTCTCTGAATATCAAATGCAGATCAAAGAGCAAGAAGTCGAACAACGTCGCCGTAAATTAAGCGCCATTCCTCTATTACAACTCATTGAGAATGGTGATGTTGATTCGATGGCTGAAGTGCACTGGCGTATTGCTATTCCGTTAACCATTCCCCTGTTAACCCTTATTGCTGTGCCATTAGCACGCGTGAATCCACGTCAAGGAAAGTTCGCCAAATTGTTCCCTGCAATCATGCTGTTCTTGGGCTATTACGTGATGTTAATGGCTGGACGCAGTGCGCTCGAAGATGAAGTTATTCCAATGAAATTTGGGTTATGGTGGATTCATATTTCAGCCTTTGTTTTAGGACTGGCGTTACTGATGAAAGAACGCGAAGTGGGTGTATTTCTGCGCATGCATTTGTCTCGAAGTAAAAACAAAGGGGCACATGCATAATGAATATTTTAGACAGATACATTGCTAAAAATATTGCCACGACAATGGCATTTTGTCTGCTGATCTTGGTAGGACTCAGTTCAATGTTGAAATTTGTAGAGCAATTGAAGTCGGTAGGACAAGGTACTTATTCAATGTTTGATGCGGCTATATACGTGTTGTATCTAGTGCCGCGAGACGTTGAAATATTTTTTCCGATGGCCGCACTTCTCGGCGCGTTAATTGGTCTTGGAATGATGGCCAGTAACAGTGAATTAGTTGTTATTCAAGCCGCTGGTATTTCTAAGCTTCAGGTTATTATCTCTGTAATGAAAACCGCAATTCCACTGATGGTTTTGGTGATGGCTCTCGGTGAATACGGCGCTCCATGGGCTGAACGCGAGGCGGTAAATAAGCGTACTCAAGAGATATCTGGTGGTAGTTTAATTAAAAGTGAGCAGGGATTATGGGCTAAAGATGGCCAGAATTTTGTTCATGTTAGTAAGGTTATTGAAACCGGTTTGTTAAATAAAGTGTCAATCTATCAGTTTGATGAAGACAGAAAATTACAAAGAATTACTAAGGCCGCCGTTGCTACTTTTAAGAAAGACCAGTGGCTGCTTGAGCAAGTTAATCAAACTGAATATAACGAAACATCGACATCGATAACTAATACTCCACAATTGCCATGGACGTCTAGCTTAACGCCTGACAAACTTGGTGTTGTAACAGTAAAACCTGAATCATTGTCGATTCAAGGATTAACGGATTACCTTGATTATTTAGAAGCGAACAAACAAGAAACGTCGGTTTACGATTTAGCATTATGGCGCAAGATTATGCAGCCCCTGACTGTTGCTGTGATGATGCTACTAGCACTTTCATTCGTTTTTGGGCCATTGCGAAGTGTGAGCATGGGCGCCCGACTTGTGATGGGGGTTATCACAGGTTTTGCTTTCCATTTAAGTAATGCAGCCTTTGGGCCTATTAGTCTGGTTTATCAAGTGCCTGCCATATTTGGCGCTGTAATACCTAGTATTCTATTTTTAACCATCGCCGTTTATTTCTTAAATAAACGCGCATAGTGGTCGTTTGAGCATCTTATGAAATACATTAATAACACTGATTTTACGCATTCTAAAAAAGCCAAAGTTGGCGTGTTGCTAACCAACCTTGGAACACCAGATGCACCAACGCCCAGTGCATTGCGTCGCTACCTAAAAGAGTTCTTATCAGATCCTCGTGTTGTTGAGGCGCCGCGCCTTATTTGGTGGTTGGTACTTAATCTTGTCATTTTAACCATTCGTCCTCGTCGCTCTGCGGCGGCTTATAAAACGGTATGGACAGATGAAGGTTCGCCATTACTTATTCACACCAAAGCACAGGCAGAGAAAGTACGTGCCCAGTTAACTGATAAATATGGTGATGATGTCGTGGTTGAATTTGCCATGCGCTACGGCAATCCGTCAGTTGATTCTGTGATTGAAAGCATGCTTAAACAAGGTGTCACTAAGCTTGTCGTATTACCGTTATATCCACAATATAGTGCGACAACAACGGCATCGACATTTGATGCGATTGCTCAATCACTCACCAAACGCCGCGCTATTCCTGAGCTACGTTTTATTAAAAACTACCACGACTTTCAGCCATATATCGATGCATTAGCCGATAAAATTGACAAGCATTGGCAACAACACGGCCGTGCTGACAAACTGATTTTCTCTTACCACGGTATTCCAAAGCGCTATCTAACTAATGGCGACCCATATCACTGTGAGTGTTATAAAACGTCACGTTTGGTGGCTGAAAAGCTAGGGCTAAGTGAAGATGAATACATGACTACGTTCCAGTCTCGTTTTGGGCGTGAAGAGTGGTTAAAACCTTATACGGACCACACACTTCAAGCACTGCCTGCTCAAGGTGTAAAATCACTGCAAGTAGTATGTCCTGGTTTCTCATCGGATTGTTTGGAAACCATTGAAGAGATTGGTGAAGAGAACCGAGATTATTTCTTAGAGGCTGGTGGCGAACGGTTTGAATATATCGAAGCCCTTAATAGTGACGAATCACATATCAATGCATTGACTCAGCTTATTGAAGGCAATCTTACTGGATGGACGCTTGATAACGACGTCGAAAGTCGCTGTCACCGCGCTAAAAAATTTGGCGCTGAAAGCTAGTTTCGAGATATTATACCAATTGCATTAAATATTTGCCCACTTGTACTTGTTAAAATTAACTAAAATGGCGTTGCTCTCAATCCTAATAGCCAGCTATTAGTCAATCGAGCGCCTTGTTTTAGCTGATTTTCTCTACGCACAACAAGATCACTTACTTAATGCAATTAATGGTATTAGTGATTGGCTTTTGAGTAAATATTTTCGAGTGCGCTGTTTATCTCTGGATAAGTAAACTTAAAGCCGTGACTTAGTAATTTTTGAGGCAATACTCGTTGTCCATAGATGACTAAATCAGCTTGTTCTCCCATCAACAGTGTCATTAGCTTGGTGGGGAGTTTAAACCAACAAGGGCGATGTAGTGATTTTGCCAGCACATGGGAAAACTGCTGATTAGTGACGGCTCCTGGGGCTGTTGCATGTACGACGCCACTTAAGTCGCTATCTAGCAATTCAATAATAAGCCGAGTCATGTCATCGATATGGATCCAAGACATATATTGTTGACCATCACCGATAATTGCGCCGGCACCTAATTTAAAAGGCAGTGCCATTTTAGGTAACGCGCCACCACTGGCACTTAATACAATGCCTGTTCTGAGTACACAAACACGCATATCGTGCTTCAAATTTTCAAAGGCTAGTCGTTCCCATTCTTGGCAAACCTCATGAGTAAATTCATTATTAAACTTATTGTAACTCTCATCGATTTGTTGACTATTTTGTCGACCATAGTAGCCAATGGCACTGCCTGAAATCATCACACTTGGCGGACGATGAGCACTATTGATAAGTTGATTTAAATCGCGTGTCATTTGCCAGCGACTATGACAAATTTTGTCTTTTTGTTGCTGACTCCAACGTTTGTCGCCAATTGACTCGCCAGCAAGGTTAATAACAGCATCAATCGTGTCGATATCAACGTCTTGGAGGCTGTTTACACATTCGACAGAGCTTGATTGAAATAGTGACTGCGCACGTCTAATATCTCTTGTTAACAAGATAACATGATGACTAGGCGTTAACTTGTTAATTAGTGCTCGGCCGATTAAGCCACTACCACCAGTGATCAGAATATTCATTGTGCCTCCTGCCTATGCGCTTTGTTACTTATACGTCCGTGTATTAAATTTAGATCAAAAGGATCTAAAACATCTGTCGCTGCGTATTGCTTAATCATCGTTAACAACAATGGTTGAAATCATGTCAACACAAACCGCGTTAATACCTATATTTCCATTGCCAGTTTGTATCATGGTCGGAGGAATTACCGAGCTGAGAATATTCGAAGCTAGATATGTTCGTTTGGTTAGTGAAGCAAGCAGTGGTCATGGGTTTGTGATTAGTCATTATGAGTCAAATATGCCGTATACCAGCAGCGAATACGGCACGCTTGTTGATATTATTGACTTCAAAACACTCGATAATGGACTGTTGTGTATTACGGTTAAAGGCAGGGCAATGGTGTCTCTTTCACTGATCACCCAAGATGATGATGGCTTGCACCGAGCGCAAGTTGCTGAAATAGATCATTGGTCACAACACATAGAAAAAATTTATGACGAAGCTCTGGCTCAGCCATTACAAAACTTAATCAATCATCATGACGAATTGAAGCGCAACTTCTCTCAAGGTGACTATAAAAACTTAGCCTGGGTTTGTGCGCGCTATGTTGAGTTATTACCTCTTTCAAGTAGCAAGAAACAGCAATTAATGTTTTCACAAAATCTTCAACAGTGTCAGCAGTTTATTAAAACGTTAATGAAAGGAGAATAAAAGTGATCTTTTTTGAATCACAGTGCGTATCAAGGGTTAATATTCAAATGAATTGGGTTTAACATGATAAATTCGTCACATACAGTGCAGAGATTAGATAATCATGGGAATGCCAATACAATGACGGATGCGCAAAGTGCACAGCAACTGCAACAATGGTTAATTTCAGTTGCTAATGAACGTGATAAACGAGCTTTCGCTCAGCTTTTTTCATGGTTTGCGCCGAAAATCCTTCGTTACGGCGTATCCCATCTAAATTCGTCTGCGAATGCACAAGAGCTACTGCAAGACACCATGACTAATGTCTGGAAAAAAGCCCATTACTTTAACGCCGACAAAGGCGCAGTAACGACTTGGGTCTATACCATTATGAGAAATGCCAGCTTTGATATGCTGCGCAAAATGCAAACCCAGCGTGAAGAGATGTTATCAGATGATATTTGGCCTTTAGTCGAAGCGCAAACAGCGGAAGAAGGCGAATACACTGATCATTTAATGCAAAAAGAAATTAAACGTTACCTTTCTTTGTTACCTGATGCTCAGCAACAAGTAATTAAAGGCGTTTATTTTCAACACTTATCTCAAGAAGAGTTAGCTAAACAGTTGGGGATCCCCGTCGGCACCGTTAAGTCTCGACTACGTATCGCACTGTGTAAACTCAAACAAAAAATGGGAGGAAAACTATGATTACCCACCACCCAAGCGATGAGCTGTTAACTGCTTTTACACAAGGTGAACTAACTGCATCACTTTCAATAGCCGTTGCGGCGCATAATGAATTGTGCCCAGTATGCCAAGAGAAAGTTGAAAAACTTAACGCTCAACAAGCTCAAATGCTGTTTGATAGTGTTAATGAAACAGTAGATGAAGCTGGCAATGACTTACACAAAGCTGAATTGAACTGGGTGTCGATGATTGATGAAATCACTGATGATGACAGCCAATCAATGCTGGTGTCAATAGAGACTAAGTCGGTAAAACTTAGCTACGACAATGTACAGCTACCTCGCGCGTTATCTAACGTGTCATTGAAAAAGTGGAGTAAGTTAGGGGATGTTAGCCGTGCTCGCCTTGAGCTTCAAGAAGAGCCAATTCGCAGTAGTTTGCTTGATATATCTCCTGGCGGCGTTGTGCCATTGCACACTCATAAAGGATTCGAACTGACGCTATTACTTGATGGATCTTTTGAAGACGATATGGGGAGTTATCACGCTGGTGATTTCATTTGGTTAGACAAATCCCACTCCCATAGCCCAAGAACCACTGACGGCTGTTTATGTTATGCCGTGTTAGACGATGCTATGGAATTTAAAGAAGGCTTTAGCAAACTATTTAACCCTATTGGCAGTTACCTTTATTAATCGTAAGGAGTAGATCATGAATAAACCAATTATTGGCATTAGCGCCTGTGTCATGGGCGAGAAAGTACGATTTGATACTGGACACAAACGTTCAAATTTTGTGATGGATGAGCTAGCAGAACATGTCGATTATCAACCTGTATGTCCAGAAATGGCCATTGGTATGGGCTTACCTCGTAGGCCTATTCGTCAGGTTATCGATGGCGAATCTATTAAAGTGTGTCAAGCCGATGGCAGTGGTGATGTGACTGAAAAGTTAGCGCAATTTAGCGAAAACAAATCGGCACAACTTTCACACCTGAGTGGTTTTATTTTTTGCCAAAAGAGCCCAAGTTGCGGTATGGAACGAGTTAAAGTTTATTATGAGCACGGCAAAGGTAATCAGCCAACCGGCATTGGTGTGTTTGCGAAAGCGGTTATGGAGAACAACCCGTTAATTCCGTGTGAAGAAAATGGTCGCCTCAATGACGCTAAACTACGCGAAAACTTTATGATCCGTGTCTTTGTTTATCAAGCATGGCAGCAGCTTATTGATGAGGGTTTAACTAAGCACAAATTAATTGAATTCCACAGTCAACATAAGTACTTAGTAATGAGCCATCATTTAACGAGTTATAAATTATTAGGTCGCCTGTTGGGGCAAAGTGAACAGCCACTCGATGAGTTAGCGCATGAATATATTAGTGGCCTTATGATGGCTTTAAGCAATTTAGCGACGCGAAAATCACACACCAATACCTTATTTCATTTGCAGGGGTATTTTAAAACGCTGTTAGACAAAGCGCAGAAACAAGAATTAGTGGATAAGATAGAAGCATATCGTCAAGGGCTTGCGCCGCTATTGGTACCTCTCACATTAATTAGTCATTATCTAATGCTCTATAAAGATCAACAATATCTGGCATCACAAGTTTACTTAGATCCTTATCCAGATAACTTGAGATTGAGATACGGATACTAATTAATGATGAACTTAATGTGGTTTCGCAGCGACTTACGTGTTGTTGATAACTTGGCGCTGCGTGACGCTATGGCTGCAGGGCCTTGCAAAGCATTATTTTTGTCGACTAAACATCAATGGCAGCAACATGATGTTAGCGCTATAAAAATTGCTTTTATTCAGCAACATCTAGAGGCGTTAAGTCAGGAGCTTGCGATACTTGGTGTTGAATTAGAAGTCGTTGAAGTGGGAGATTTTTCGGGTCAAATTGAGTTCATCACCCGCTATAGCAAAAAGCATCAAATAGTTCGAATATTTGCTAATCGTGAGCCAGAATATAACGAAGTATCCCGTGACAATAAGCTCGCCAGCTCTAATTTATCATTGGCGTTATATGAATCTGATGTTGTAGTGCCAAAAGGCAAAGTGCACACAGCTGACGGTGAAATGTATAAGGTGTTTACGCCATTTAAAATGGCGTGGATAAAACAAGCTAGAGAGCAATCATACGCACCTTACAGCCCACCAGTGGCAGTCGCCAAACCAATCGAGCATAGTTATCAAGCGCCAAGTATTAGTGACCAATTAACTAAGCGATTACATTGTTGGCCATCGGCGTGGCAAATGCGTAATCAAGGTCTTATCGGATTTTTTAAGCAGAAGCATCCCAAGTACCATGCACAAAGAGATTTTCCTGCGATTAACGGTACCAGTCGTTTGTCACCTTACCTTGCTATTGGCGCAATCAGTGTCAAGGAAGTGATTAATCAGTTGTTGTATCACGAACCAATGATTTTTGATGATGTAAAAAGCGAGAAGTTTTCATGGCTTAATGAACTGGTATGGCGTGACTTTTATCGTCATCTTCAGTTTCATTTTCCATCTTTAGCGAAGGGCAAGAGTTTCAGAGCTAAATATGATGACTTAATGTGGCGTAATAATACGGTAGATTTTGCTGCGTGGTGTGATGGCAAAACCGGTTATCCCATTGTTGACGCTGCAATGAGTCAATTAGTCGAAACGGGGTGGATGCATAACAGGTTGCGAATGATTGTCGCCAGTTTCTTGACTAAGCATTTACTCATTGATTGGCGTTGGGGTGAACGTTTTTTTATGCAGCACCTCATCGATGGTGATTTATCAGCCAATAATGGTGGCTGGCAATGGGCAGCTGGCACAGGTTGCGATGCCCAGCCCTATTTTCGAATCTTTAATCCGATTACGCAAAGCGAAAAGTTTGATCCTTCAGGCGACTTTATCCGTACATATGTACCAGAGCTTAAAGAGGTGCCCGCCAAAAAGATTCATTTTCCCCATGATTACTTGGCAGGGCACCCAGAGCAAAACAGCTATTGGCCAGCCATTGTAGAGCACAAGCAAGCAAGAGAGCGCGCGTTAGCTTTTTATAAATAACAAGCGTAGGAGAACGCAGTGAATAACGTAACACCGGATTGGTTACCTAAATTCATCGATGTTTATCAACAGCTAGGCGTAGATAACGTCGACAATATTGCTGATATATATCATTCAAACGTGATATTTGAAGATCCACTCCATCGCGTTGAAGGCTTGTCGTCGTTATTGGATTATTTTCATGGGCTGTACACCAATCTTTCAAGTTGCAGCTTCGTGATAAATAACTACTTCGCAGGTGATGGGCAGGCGAGTATTTATTGGCGTATGACGTTTACCCATTCCAAACTTAATGGCGGTAAGCCAGTTGCAGTTGAAGGGCATAGTCACTTAAAGGGAGCAGATGGTAAGGTTATTTATCACCGGGATTATCTAGATGTTGGCGCCATGTTGTATGAACACATTCCTGTACTTGGCCACGCTGTAAAGTTTATTAAAAAGCGAGCTAGCCAATGAAGCGCATTTTAATCACAGGGGCATCATCGGGTATTGGAAAGTCCTTAGCGCAGCTATATGCACAACAAGGCTGGCAAGTGATTGCTGGTGGTCGCAATCAACAGGCGTTAAATAAACTCGTTGCGCAGTTTGAAAATATGACACCGTTAGTGGCTGACTTATGTGATGAGTCAGCCGTTATCAGTGCGGCAGAACAGCTGCCACCGCTAGACTTACTCGTGTTAAACGCTGGTAGTTGCGAGTATATAGATCAACCTCTGACATTTGATTCAGCCCTGTTTCAGCGAGTTATTAATACCAATTTAATGACGGTTGCTTATTGTCTTAATCATTGGCTAGGTAAGGTTAAACAGGGGGGCCAGTTAGCGTTTACAAGTTCGAGCGCGTCACTTTTACCCCTACCTAGAGCACAGGCTTATGGTGCATCCAAAGCTGCATTAAGTTATATGGCCAAAACCCTGAGCATTGATTTGGCGCCACATAATATTGATGTCAGTTTGATTAATCCCGGTTTTGTGCAAACGCCCCTGACACAAAAAAATGATTTCCCCATGCCTGGCAGCGTTAGCAGCGAGCAAGCGGCCCACGCTATTTTTAACGGTTTGACTAAGCGACGTCACACCATTAATTTTCCGTCGGTTTTTACATCGATAATGTCTACGTTGGCACTTTTACCTTTTAGTTGGTGGCGTCTTTTTGCCATACGTTATTTAGTTAGGAAAACATCATGAAAAATATTGCGGTTATTGGCAGTGGCGTTGCCGGCCTAACAACAGCTCACTTACTAAGTCGTGAGCACACTGTCAGTGTGTTTGAGAAAAACGACTATATTGGCGGCCACACTGCAACTAAAGATATTAGTCACGATGGTAAAGAGTATGTTATCGATACGGGGTTTATTGTTTGTAATGACAAAACATATCCTAATTTTCTTGCGTTATTAGCGCAGCTTAATGTTGAGTTACAACCGACAGAAATGAGCTTTAGTGTGCTCAATCAGCGCACTGGTATGGAATATAATGGTCACAGTCTAAATAGCTTATTTGCGCAGCGCCGCAATATTTTTCGTCCGAAGTTTTGGCATTTGATTGGCGCCATTTTGCGGTTCAACAAGCAATGTAAGCAGCTTCATGCTCAAGGGGATATCGATACTGCAATGACACTTGGTGATTTTCTAACTGAGCACCAGTTTTCTGACTTTTTCGCCCAACATTATATTCTACCGATGGGGGCTGCTATTTGGTCCACTAGTCTTAAAGAAATGAAAGACTTCGAATTAAAGTTCTTTATTCAATTTTTCTATAACCATGGTTTACTCAATGTTGCTGATAGACCTCAGTGGTATGTTATTAAAGGTGGCTCACGCGCTTATATTCCCGCGCTTATCGCGCCATTTAAAGAGCGAGTACACCTAAACTGTGAATTAAAAACCGTACAGCGCAATAATGATGGCGTGTGCTTAATATTCGCAGATGACAGTGAGCAACGTTTTGATGAAGTGGTATTTGCTTGTCATTCAGATCAAGCGCTGCAACTGCTGCAAACACCAACCGCGGATGAAACTAGCGTGTTAGGTGATATTCCATATAGCCGCAATGAAGTGGTATTGCATCACGATCAGAGCCTACTGCCTAAAAGGCGTTTAGCGTGGGCTAGCTGGAATTATTTACTTGCCCAGTCAGACACCTCATCGCAGCCTGCGACAGTAACTTACAATATGAATATTTTACAAGGTATTGAAAGTGATACCACTTTTTGTGTCACGTTAAATCAAACGCAGCTTATCGATCCCAATAAGATCATCAAGCAATACGTTTATCATCATCCAGTATTCAACAGCAAAAGCATGGCGGCGCAGCGAAAGCGCACGCGTATTTGCGGCCACAATAACACGCATTTTGTCGGTGCTTATTGGTATAACGGCTTTCATGAAGATGGCGTAAGAAGTGCTGTTGATGTCGCTAAACGATTTGGCATTTCACTATGATCAAACAAGAAAGCGGCATATACACAGGCAATGTGCGTCATCGACGATTTAGCCCTGTTGCGCGCGCTTTCAGTTACTCGTTTTCCATGTTTGGTCTTAACCCTGATGCACTTGACGAACTAACGAACAAACATGCGATGTTTGGTACGCGTTGGTTCAACCCGGTACGTTTTTGTGAAAAAGATTACATAAAAAGTGAACCAGGAAATTTAAAGCAACGTATTGCATCTAAGGTGGCCAAGTTAGGTGGCCAGTGGCAAGGTAATCAGATCATGATGCTGGTGCAGTGTCGTAGTTTAGGGTTGTATTTTAGTCCCGTGAATTTTTATTTTTGCTTTAACGACGACGGCAGCTGTCCGTTAATGTTGGCTGAAGTAAGTAATACACCATGGAAAGAACGTCACTATTATTTAGTGGATGTTGAGCAGCCTAAAATTACGCAAAAACAATTTCATGTATCGCCCTTTATGCCGCTTGATATGCACTACAAATGGCGAGTTAAACCGCCTGAAAACAAGTTGTTTGTTCACCTAGAAAATTTAGAAAAATCGCCGCAAGCTACTAAGGTTTTTGACGCAACAATGGCATTAACCAAGCAGCCGATGAGTACATTGGCGATGATAAAAACATGGTTTAGTTTGCCATTTACCGCGATTAAAGTCGTGACATTAATTTACTGGCAAGCACTAAAAATATTGATACAGGGTGTGCCGTTCATTCCACACCCTAAACAACGAGGTTGATATGCAACAAACGCAAATAGTCGCCAATGAACCACAGATCAAATTAAATTGGATTAACGGTAAGTATCGACAAGGTATTTTCGAGCTACTCGGTAAGTTAACTGATGCGCAACTAATCATTGTTGAAAGTAGCGAGCGTTTTAAACTGGGTAACTCATCTAGCGAACTTAGCGCCGAGTTACATATCAATGATTTAAGTGTATATAGTGATTTTGTCAGTGGTGGTAGTCTAGCCGCCGCGCAAGCATATATCGATAATAAATGGGATACGCCAGATCTTACTAAGCTCATTCGAGTATTTGCACGTAGTCAGCAGTTAGTGGATGAATTAGAAAGTAAAAGCAGCTTGTGGGAAAAGTGTCAAAAGAAACTGGTTAGCCTTGGCAACAGAAATACCCAAGCTGGCTCTAAGCGAAATATTCTAGCGCACTATGATTTAGGCAATGATTTATACAGCCGATTTCTGGATGAAAAAATGATGTATTCATGTGCTTATTATAGCGATGAAAAAACATCACTATCTCAAGCCCAAAGTGCAAAACTGGCACTCATTTGCGACAAACTTGACTTAAAAGAGGGTGATCATCTCGTTGAAATAGGCACTGGGTGGGGCGGTTTAGCGATATTTGCAGCGCTTAACTACGGCTGCAAGGTTACCACGACGACTATTTCAGATGCACAGTACAATTACGCGAAAGAACAAATTGAACTACGTGGGTTATCAGAGCAGATTACACTACTCAAACGAGATTATCGCGAGCTTGAGGGTAACTATGACAAACTCGTCTCTATTGAGATGATTGAGGCTGTGGGGCACGAGTTTATGGCACAGTTTTTTTCAAAATGTTCAAGCTTGTTAAAACCTGATGGGAAAATGCTTATACAGGCAATTACTATTGCTGATCAGCGTTATGATACCTACAGAAAATCAGTCGATTTTATCAATAAATACATATTCCCTGGTGGCTGCTTACCCTCAATGGCAGTGATGAGTCAGCACATTGCAAATTCTACCGACATGATGATTGATAACGTTGAAGATATTGGATTACATTACGCACGAACGTTATTCGACTGGCGTAAAAACTTTGATGAAAACTGGCAAGAAATCAACGATTTTGGTTACGACGATACCTTCAAGCGCTTATGGCATTACTACCTATGTTATTGTGAAGGTGCTTTTATCGAGCGTGTGATTAGCACTCATCATATCGTTGCTCGCAAACCGCAATACAAAGACAGTCACGATGCGGTTATTTTGGATTATTAATGCGGTGCTTTTCCAATTGTGCTGGTGGAGTGCGGCATTATTCACTGAGTACGCAGTATGGATAATGAGTGCCATATTAGCTATTCATTTGATGCTGTCGCCGCGAAAACTAGATGACCTGAAGGTATTGCCCATAGCAGTGGTTGGTATTTGCTGCGATCAGCTATTAATTGCAGTTGATGTCATCAATGTTAACCAATCATTTATTCCTGCGTGGCTTGTTTTGTTGTGGGTGATTTTGGCGTGGAGTTTTAATCACAGTTTAGTGTGGTTAACGTTGCTTAAGCCGTGGCAAGTTAGTATCACTGGCGGGATACTAGGCTGTGTTAGCTATCTCGCTGCAATTAACCTTGGCGCTATATCAACATCACTCTCACTCACTAGTTTCATAATTATAGATGCCATTTTATGGAGTTTTTTACTGCCACTATTCGAACTAATACGGCGTAAATTTGTGCCTCAAAAGGAGGATCAATATGCTTAGGCTATTCATTATTTTTAGCTTATTGTGTTGTTTTAATGTTCATGCTGACAACAACGAGAAATCTGATGGTACGCAAACCAATTCCGCAGACATTATCAGTGAACTACAACAACTAACGGCTTTGGGACAAGGCACCATGAAGGTGATGTTTTGGAAAGTATACAAAGCCCAGTTTTTTACAGGTAACAAAGGTTATCAGCCTGCTCAATTTCCTCAAGCACTGAAAATTACTTACCTAAGAGATATTGACGGCGAAGACTTAGTAAGTGCCACAGACGAGCAATGGCAGCATTTAAACATTGATAAAAAACGCCGTGATAAGTGGATTGCCTTACTTAACCCTATTTTTCCGAATGTTACCGACCAAGACACCATTATTTTATATGTTGATAATAAACAGCACTCTCGGTTCTATTTAAAAGAACAAGGAAGCACACCACAATTGATTGGTAGCATAGATGACAGCGCTTTTGGTCCAGCGTTTTTATCAATTTGGTTATCAAAGGATACCTCTCGGCCTAAATTTCGCCGTAAACTGTTAGGAGCATCATCATGAAATTGTTATTTAACCTGATACTAGGCGCTGTAGCTTGGACACTTGTTGGCTGCTCTAATCCATCATTATCTGACTATCAACAAACGACACCGATGCTTGAGTTAGAAACATTTTTTAATGGCGAATTAGTTGCCTATGGCATGGTGTTAGATCGCAGCGGCAAATTGACTCGTCGTTTTAATGTTGATTTATCGGCAAGCTGGCAAGGAAATCAGGGCGTCATTGATGAGAAATTCTATTTCGATGACGGCGAGCAAACAACTCGCATTTGGCGACTAACAAAAACAGCAGCAAATAAATATCAAGGACAAGCAGATGATGTTATTGGTTTAGCTAGTGGTGAAACGTCCGGCTCAGCGTTGTACTGGCAATATGATATGACCATCAATGTCGATGGTACTGATTATCAGGTAACGCTTGATGACTGGATGTATCAGGTTGATGAAAATCGATTGTTTAATAAAACTGATATTCTAAAGTTTGGTTTTAAAGTTGGCGAGATAGTGTTGTTTATTGAGAAAAAAGGCGGCTGAAGAGCCGCCTTTAAGTATTTGAAATTACAGCTGATTCCAGTTTTTAATCTTATTGGCTTCTGGGCTAAGCACTACAATCTCAGAGCCTGACATACGATCTTGCAAACTCATGCCCTCACTGCTTTTTGATAATAACCAAATGTTACCTAAGCCTAAGAAGCCAGTACATAAACGAATAATGGCTTGAAGAACAGTAATTGATGAACCATTCATACGTTGTACTTTTAAGCGCCAAGCTCGCATTCCTAAGGTCTGTCCACCATGTGTCCAAAACCAAATAAAGAAAAAACACACGGCAAAAATTAAATAACCAGAATATACATCACTGGTAATAATACATTGCTGAATGTCGGCATTATCACTACAAAATGTTGGATTCAACTGGGCTAGCAGAGCTATTACAATAAAGCCAATAAAATGAGCAATTGCATAAACAGCCATCGCGACGAGTGTGTCATACATCAACGCGCCGAGGCGTCTCATTATTCCTGCACGTAAAAAATCCGCGTGATTTTCTTGAACTGTATTATCTGATTCTTTCATTCTTTGTGTGTATTAAATTAGTGTGGCAACAGTTTAACAAAAGCAAATGAGTTTGTATCAATAAAACGATATAAGGATATACGAATCGTAAAGTTTAAATTAGTACTTTAAGTTGATACTATGTAGGGCAACTAATATCGCTATTGATTGAAATCAATGGCTGTGACTGAAGATAAGCCACAGTCTTATGAGAAACCACAGGCTTGAGCCACAGCTGAAGGTGATTTTGATTATATTCTCCAAGGAAAGTATGTTGATGACGGAAGTATTGGTGCTAGGGTAACGCAGTCTGAAGTGTCTACTGTTAATGATGAGTTAGAAGAAGAACTTGTTTCTGATTTAGATGAGCACCCTAAGAAACGTCGCCGTAGAAAACGCCGTTAAACTTGATGCTGTTCGTTATTTCAACGAATAAGCACAAGTGACCAACAAATAAGGCTATTTTACATAAATCAGGCTTGCCAACATGGCAAGCCTAGGTATAATGCCTGCACATATTTAGCAATCACATTGCTAAATAGCTACATGAAATGCCGGTGTGATGGAATTGGTAGACATGACGGATTCAAAATCCGTTGCCTTCGGGCGTGGCGGTTCAAGTCCGCCTACCGGTACCACTTCATGTTTAAATAAACCAACGAGAGTTGGTTTTTTTATGCCTAAAACAAAGTGAAGGTCGAACAGCGTCCGGCTGTTTACACGGTACCAATTCATGTAACAAAAGAATCGACCTTTGAGTCGATTTTTTTATGTCTGAATTAGATGTTTTAGGTATAAAAGCACACTCTTAGTAAGAGCATGCTTTAATAAATGGATTTTTATTAGAAAGAGTAAGTTACGTTTACACCTATACTTCTAGGCTCAACAACTGCTACATAACCTTCGGGTGTGAATCGACCTGGAGGCTCTGTTACTGTGAAGGCTTTCTTATCAAAAGCATTATTAATGAATGCACTAACGCGCCAATCATCGGCTTGGTAATCAAGGTTGAAACGAGCTGTGGTATACCCGCCAGCAATACGCTCTTTAGTGTTATTCATGTCACCAAAGTATTCATCCACGTAATTTGCAGAAGCGCTAATGGTAAATTGGTCGGTTAACCAGTATTTAGTGCCGAGACTAGCAGTATATTCCGGCGCAGAGCTTAGTTCGTTGCCGATGATATCGCCAAATTCACTGTTAGCCGCTTTAACTTCTGTTGATAATAGCCCTAGCCCAGCCGTTAATTGCAAGTCTTTAGTCAACATCGCGTCTAATTCAACTTCTAAGCCTTGTGACGTTGCATCATCGATGTTGGTGATCTTTCTGCTGCTGTCTGACCCTTGATAGTCATTAAAGTTGTTGAAGAATAGGTTGGCACTAATGTTTATATCGCCATCGTTCAAGCTACTTCTTGAACTAATTTCATAAGTGTTAACGGTTTCTTGCCCATAATAATAATATTCGTTACTGGCAAAAGAAATGGTACCACCGCCTGCGTTATAACCACGACGAGCACTAGCTGACAAGGTTGTATTGTCAGTGACTACATATTGAACTACTAGTTTAGGGAGTGCGATAGTTTTGTCGTTATCGAGGAGTTCAGAAAGAGGCTGTCCACGGAAATTTGCATTGAAGTTACGGGTTTGAGCTTCTTTTTCTAAGCGACCGCCGGCAATAACACGCCATTGGTCGTTGACCATATATTCTATTTCGCCGTATATCGCACTCGATTTACTGCTGTCATCGCCGTTATAAGCAAATGCGCCAATGCTCCTGAAATCTTGCGAACGTTTGTAGTGACTTAAACCAATAAAGGCAGAGAATTGGTTAGAATCTAAGCCCATATTGAACTTGCCATCAACCGTGTAGCTGTCATCTTTCATTAATACATCTGACTGACTAGCGACAGTTTCCGTGTATTCATTAAATCCCCACTCGTAAGTCATGTAAGATACTAAAATATCAACTGACTGGCTGTCAGATAGCTGATAATCAACATTGACCGATGTTGTATTAGAGGAGGTATCCATATAGCGTTGGAAAGAAGGTCGGAAACTCCACGGTTCGTCAGCTAAGTAGTAATTGCGGCCCGAGTCGCCTTTTTCTTGGTTGAATGAATGACTAAACATTACATTTAGTGCCTCAACGTTGGCGGGTTTCCATAGCAGTTTGGCACGAACGCGTGATGTTTTTAGTTCATTAAGATCAAATGGAACTACAGGATTGGTGTCGTACACGTCTCCTTTGTTAATGCCTTGACCATCTACGTACTGTGCACTGATTCGAACGGCTAACTCGTCTTCAACGACGGGGCCAGTGATAGCAAACGCGGTATCTAAATAGTTTTCTTGATTTCGATAACCTAGCCGTGCGCTACCTTGCCAATCAAATAATGGATCTTTTGTTTTGATGATTACTGAACCGGCAAAGCTATTACGACCGTTACTGGTGGATTGTGGTCCTCGAAATACTTCGACTTGATCGATATCCCATAAGCCAGTATCGCCACTAAGATCAGCAATGAATGGTTCTGCTACACCATCAACCAAGGTTGACACGCGTGCTTTAGAACCACCCGCAAACGAATGAAAACCAGTTGCTGAGCCATTACCTGAAACACCACGAATATCAGGTTGTGCACCCGATAACGTAACAACATTTGCAATATCAGACATCACATTGGCAATAGATAAATATTGACCGCTGTCCAGCACTTCAGATGTTATTACAGACACAGAGGATGCCGTATCCTTTAGCGTTCTTTGGGTTTTTTCACCTATCACAGTGATAGTTTCTAAATTTTTTCTTTCTGCATCATTAGCTTCTGCTAATGCAAAGCCGCTATTAAAAACTGAAGTTGATAATATTGCTAATGTTAATAAGTTAAGGCGAGGTAACGATATCGTCATAATAATCCCTAGTAATAGACGTGATATTTTGAATTGCGGGCATTATATTCCGAGAAATACGTAAATGTAAATAGTAATCACTGCCATTTACATTGATGTTTTTTTGAGTAGAATAACGCCTTTCTTAAGCGCCATTATTTTTACCGTGTTGACGGGATATTTGTTGTGATTCTCTCTAGTTACCTTTCATTGATGCTACTTGCTAGCATCATCTTGTATTTGTCGTTACCCAATCAAAATGTACTCAGTAAAAGTCTGACCGCTATACCATGGCGTTTCATCTCGTTAGTGATTTTCTGTGGTGGTTTTGCGTTGGCATCTACAATTTATAGCGCAATGTTTGTATTGCTGACATTTATCATTTTGACCATGCTATTACTCGCTATTATGCCGTTTATCGGGCATTTCTTACTTGGTAAAAAGGAGCAATCATGAATTTAGGGAGATCTGTGGAAAAAATCCAGCCACAGTGGTTTGCTAAATCTTTAATCGGCGCGGTACTGAGCTTTACCTTAGCTCTATTTGTTGTTGGTATTTTTGCATGGCAGGGTTTTGGTGGCATCGATGCACCTAATAAAGTGCAATTTAACATGTGGGTAGTTGTTTTTTTGTGGCTTTGTATTTTTAGCGTGGTGTATCTATTTAAAACAGCGCTACGGGCTTTTAGTTGGCTAATGGCATTAAATATCATCGCCTTCTCTCTTTTAATACTGGTAAAACAATAGGCTCGTCATGAAAGTTCGCGCAGATATCATTCGTACTTATCAAACACTACATCATTGGACTGGAATTATTGCAGGGTTTGTACTGTTTATCGGCTTTTACGCCGGTTCGTTAACCATGTTTAAACCAGCATTTGATCAATGGACCACCCCGTCACAAAAAACATTTACCACGGACGTATCTCTAGAGCCACAACGCTTATTAAATACTGTACTAGCGAGTAGTGTTACTGATATTAAAACCATTGAGCTGAATTTAGAGCGAGGTAATAATTTGATGGCTCCAATTAGTTGGAGTGAATCAGGTGTCAAGCGTGGGCTTGATACTAACCAGCAACGTTATATTGGAACCTTTGACGAGCAAGGTGCCTTGGTTAAGCGAGATGTTAAGCCAACGGTACTCGCTGAATTGATTGACTTATTGCATCGAACAGCGGGAATTCCTGGCACTGTAGGACATGATCATTTAGGCGTGTTAATCATGGGAGCTGCGGCATTGCTATATTTTTTGGCCTTGGTCTCTGGGGTGATTTTTCTATTGCCAACGCTCGTAAAGTCTTTTCTTGCACTGCGTGATAATAAAGGTGCCAGTCGCTTCTGGCTCGATAGTCATAATATTATCGGTTTAAGCAGCTTACCGTTTCATTTGATGATTAGCTGGACTGTTGTGGTTTTTGCTTTTCATGATGAGGTGTATGGCTCTATGCAACAAGTGATTTATGGTGATAAACCCTTATTTGAAATCGGGGTAAGCGATAAGCGAGAGTATGGAAATGATGATTTGCTCAACGTTGAAAGTTTGAGGGCAGTTGCTAATAATTTGGCACCACAGGCGAAAGTTACTGCAATGTATTTCGATAATTTAAGTACACCTAGAGCTAGCGTACGCCTAGATCTCCAGATTGATAATGAGGTTATGCGAGGCCCATTTGCAGACATACTTTATTTAAACCCCTATTCTGGTGATATTGTTTTTAGCACTGTAGCTACTGAGAGCGATCTTGTATGGGCTGAATCTGTGGCCACTTTTTTTGCAATGCATTTTGGGAGCTACGGTGGCAATACTGTTCGCTGGATCTATTTTGCACTTGGATTACTAGGGGCAATATTGTTTTACAGTGGCAATTTGTTGTGGATAGAGCGCCGCCGAATAAAGCAGAATAAGCGTCAGCCGAAACCGCTAGCGGACATCAAACAAACAAACGTGGCAAAACAGATGGCCGCAGCAACAGTGGGGATCTGTTTAGGGTCAATAGCCGCTCTCGTAATAACGATGCTGTTGGGAAAGTGGGCAACCAATATATTAGATAACGTGAATCAATATTATATTGCTAGTTATTATGCCTTATTTGTTAGCTTTGTCATTTATACGTTTTGGCGAGGTGCGAGCTTTGGGGCTATCTTCTTAACTAAAGTTATAGCTTTAGGTCTGCTGCTAATGCCTTTAACATCAATCATTGGATGTTTTTTTCCAAATGATATGTTATGGCTAGCACCCGCTTGGCAAGCTTGGGTTATAGATATCATGGCACTTATTTTTTCAGCATTATTCTTGTTTATGGCCAAGAAAATAAAACATCGCGCAATATACGGTGAACCTGATAGCGTTTGGGCTTATTAAGCAATATTAAGATCTCTTATTATTGTTTACTATCTTGCTTAAGCGTAAAGGTTTATGAAAAGCTTTTTATGTGGCTCATGGACTTGAAATACAGGTCCATTAGTTTATATATCGAATCGTAAATTATGGCTTGGGCCTTGTTTTATAGTCTGCAAAATCTGCACGATATTGAGTAAGTAATTGACTCGATTGTTGTTTGGCTAACTGAGCAGCGAGTTGATATTGAGCTATCGCTCGTTGTGATTGTTTATTTTCTGCGAGTGCTTTTGCGTAACTATGATGGGCTTGTGGATTATCGGGAAACAACGTTACATTGGCTTTAAATACCGCACGTGCCGCTGCAAAATTTTTCAGTTCTTTATATTCAAGTGCGATGTTATGTACCATGAAACCTTCTAAATGACGTCTACTCAAAATTAATTCTAGAAGCTCATACACTTTGTCGTTGTCTTTGAGCGACAGTGAATCTCGATTAAGTATTTGTTCGAGTTCTTTAAATGGCGTTTCTCGATAAATGGTCGCTTTTATTTTGGCTAATTCCTTGGCTTTATTTAATGATTGGTCTGCTGTATTTTTGATATCAGGAATAACACCCGTTCCTTCCCAGTTTGTTTTAGTTATACCAATTGCATTAAATATTTGCCCACTTGTACTTGTTAAAATTAACTAAAATGGCGTTGCTCTCAATCCTAATAGCCAGCTATTAGTCAATCGAGCGCCTTGTTTTAGCTGATTTTCTCTACGCACAACAAGATCACTTACTTAATGCAATTGGTATAATCTGCCATCTAGGAGGGCGACACAATCCGTGAGGTTTGATTGCTGCAGCTTATTTGTGCGTCGAAGGACTTTAATTGCACAGACTTAGTGCATATTCAGATGCCGTTGTTTCCCTATAGACTAAATTCTCTCTCGAAAAATCCTCTGAATGCGACAAGCAATGAGGCTTTTGTTTACTTTATTGGCCAAGTATCGATATTGGTATTCAAATTGCTATGTGGTATGCAAATATATTTTTCGCATCTGTACATAACTCCGTAAACAGGTATGAGCTTCGCCAGAAGCCAGAGCAACATGCTCTGTCACCAATGATGGTGGTCGTTATATCCGTAATCGTCGGATATGCTGGACTTTGTCGTGCCGATAAAGCCTGCATTTTCATTGATTACGGGTGTAAGACTTGCAGGTTCAACGTCGAAACTGCTGCTCAGGTCTAGCTTTTAACAAGATTTATTGATTAGAGGTTACTCCTATGAGTCTAGAAACAAAACAAAGATTAATTGTTGTCGGTAACGGCATGGTCGGTCACAAGTACATTGAGTTCTTAATTGAACACCCAGATTATCAACATTATCAAATCACGACTTTTTCACAAGAGCCACGTTTAGCTTATGATCGTGTGCAATTGTCAGCATATTTCTCTGGCAGTACAGTGGAAGATCTCATGATGACATCGCCAGACTATTACGACGACCATGGTGTTCAATACATCACTAACGCCAAAGTGGTGGATATTAACCGCAAAGACAAAAAAATCACTACAGGATCTGGCCGCGTAGAGTCTTACGACAAACTTATTCTAGCGACGGGCTCTTTCCCATTTGTACCGCCCATTCCAGGTAATGATCGAGAGCACTGCTTAGTTTACCGTACGATTGAAGATTTAGAGGCGATAACTACCTCTGCTAAAAAAAGTAAGGTCGGGGTTGTTGTTGGTGGCGGTTTGTTAGGTTTGGAATGTGCCAAAGCACTTCACAATTTAAATCTACATGCGCACGTTGTTGAATTCGCACCACGTCTAATGGCCGTTCAACTCGACGAGGGTGGCGGAGAGTTGCTTCGCTCTAAAATAGAAGGCTTAGGTGTGGAAGTACACACCGGCAAGAACACGGCAGAAATTATTGCGGGTGAGCAGTGCCGTTACCGAATGAATTTTACTGATGGTTCACACCTTGAAACCGACATGATCGTTTTCTCTGCGGGGATCCGTCCTCAAGACGAATTGGCTCGTCAGTTCGATATTGAAATCGGTGAACGTGGCGGTATCGCGATTGACGATAACTGCTTAACGTCAGACAAAGACATTTACGCAGTGGGTGAATGTGCGTTGTGGCAGGGTCGTATTTTCGGTCTCGTTGCCCCTGGGTACTCTATGGCTAAAGCTGCTGTATCACACCTAACTGGTGGCAACGTCCAGTTCAAGGGGGCCGATATGAGCACCAAGCTGAAATTAATGGGTGTTGATGTTGCCAGTATCGGTGATGCGCATGCGAGTACTGAAGGCGCGCTGACTTACACATACAGCAATCAAGCAGAGGGGGTCTACAAGCGCTTAATAGTATCTGAGGATAAGAAGTTTCTATTGGGTGCCGTACTTGTTGGAGACACTGATGTCTACGGCACACTTCTTCCTATGATGTTAGAGCAGGTGGAACTGCCAGAAAAACCAGAGTCTCTGATCCTTCCTGCTGTCGAGGGCGCAGGTACAGCATTAGGCGTAAACGCATTACCCAATTCAGCTCAAGTTTGTTCATGTCACGATGTTAGCAAAGGCGATATCATCGAAGCAGTTCACGGTGGTTGTACCGATGTTTCTGATCTCAAGTCTTGTACGAAAGCGGGTACGGGGTGTGGTGGTTGTATCTCCATGATAGGTCAAGTTCTAAACGCGGAACTTGAACATATGGGGGTGGAAGTGAACGATTATTTATGCGAACACTTCGATTTATCTCGCCAAGAGCTATTTGACATCATTCGTACAAAGCAGATCAAAACCTTTGACCAACTTATTGCCGAGTACGGTCAAGGCACCGGTTGTATGACGTGTAAGCCAGCCATTGGCTCTATGTTGGCAACACACTGGAATGAATTCGTTTTATCGAACGAACATATCCAACTACAAGATACCAACGACATTTTCTTAGCAAATATGCAAAAAGACGGTACTTACTCAGTGGTACCGCGTATGGCGGCCGGTGAAGTAACACCAACTGATTTGATTAAGTTAGGCAACATTGGCAAAAAATATGACCTTTATACTAAGATTACAGGTGGTCAACGAATCGACTTTTTTGGCGCACAACTGCACGAACTGCCACTTATTTGGAGCGAATTAGTCGAGGCCGGGTTTGAAACGGGTCACGCCTACGGAAAATCCCTACGCACTGTTAAGTCTTGTGTAGGTAGTACATGGTGCCGTTACGGCATGTTAGATTCTGTTTCAATGGCGGTCAATCTTGAGATGCGTTACAAAGGTTTGCGCTCACCGCACAAGTTAAAAATGGCAGTTTCCGGTTGTACTCGTGAGTGTGCAGAAGCGCAGGGTAAAGACATTGGGGTTATCGCGACAGATAAAGGCTGGAACCTTTATGTTTGTGGAAATGGCGGAATGAAACCTCGTCACGCAGATCTATTTGCGACTGACTTAGATGATGCAACGTTAATTGCATATATCGATCGAATCTTAATGTTCTACTGCCGCACAGCGGATCGTTTAACTCGTACATCGGTTTGGATGGATAACTTAGAAGGCGGTTTAGATTATCTCAAATCAATTGTTATTGACGATAAGCTCGCGATTAGTGAAGAGCTAGAAGCCGATATGGCGCGTGTTATTGGCACCTACGAATGTGAGTGGAAGAAAACGATTGAAAGTCCAGAACGCTTGAAGCGTTTTGCTCACTTTATAAACTCTGATGTAACGGATGATGCTTTGGCCTATGAAGCCGATCGCGGTCAAAACAAAGCTCGTATTGCATCCAGTAGCCACGCTGAAGAAGAAAAAGGCGAACGGATCCCAAGTATAGAACTAAGTTAGGAGATATAAAATGGCAGAACAACAATGGCAATCTATCTGTAAATTGGCAGACATCAACACGAACACGGGTGTGTGCGCACTTCACAATGGTGAGCAAGTTGCCATATTTAAAGTGGGAAGCGAGCAAAAACTATTCGCCGTACAAAATTACTGCCCATTTGGAGACGCAAACGTGTTATCACGCGGTCTCGTTGGCGATGTTGCCGGTGAAATCGTGGTTGCTTCACCACTTTACAAGCAGCAATTCAAATTAGGGTCTGGTCTTTGCCTGGAAGATGAAGCAGTTTCGCTGAAGGTCTACAGCGTTCGCGAACAGGCGGGCGTAGTGCAACTTCAGTTAAACAACGGTGCTATTTAAAGATACAAGCGTTAGAGTCAGTATTGGGTGCCTGTATTAGGCACCATTCAATATATAATTCTTAATCATAATGCTGATTTAGCTTGCTACCCACCTTCTGAAAGCGCCATCTTGATGTCGCTTGGCTATAAAAAACAATCTCATTTCGCTTAGATACACTTACCGCCCATTGCTCTTGCTTCTGTGCGCCTAACTTGTGCATGGGGTGTTTCACTTTTGTGCAAGGGGTAGGAGTATTATTAGGAAAAGAACTGATACATCGTATTAAGTGTATGTAACGAAATGGTTTTTTTTCTTTGGCACTATAAGTGCTTGGTTCATGTTAACACAACAAAAATTTGTTGCCTCACCACGTGGTGTAGGCAACAGGCGAAGAGGCCACCGGTAATGCTCAACAAAGATTGTTGGGTCTTGCTGGTGGTTTTTTTTGGGCGCAAAAAAATCTAGGAACGTACTATGACGAAAGAAACTGAAGTGGACAAATTTAATTTGCTCTCATTCGAGGGTAAAATGAAGACTCTGCACCTTAGTTGGGTTGCCTTTTTTATCACTTTTGTAGTGTGGTTTAACTTCGCACCTTTGTTGGTTGCGGTGAAAGAATCATTGGGGCTGAGCTCACAAGAAATCAAAACACTACTTATCTTAAACGTAGCGTTTACCATTCCAGCACGTGTCATTGTTGGTATGTTGACTGACAAATACGGCCCTCGTATTGTGTATTCGGCTCTCCTAGCTGTGTGTGCTATTCCTTGTTTCGCATTCGCATTGGCCGACACCTTTACTCAAGCTGCGATTGCCCGTTTTGCTTTAGGGTTAGTTGGCGCTGGTTTCGTTGTTGGTATCCGCTTGGTTTCGGAATGGTTCCCACACAATGAGTTAGGAACTGCTGAAGGAATTTACGGAGGCTGGGGCAACTTCGGCTCTGCCGCCGCAAAAATATCACTACCCGGTCTAGCACTGCTATTTGGAGGTGAAGACGGCTGGCGTTACGCCATGGGGGTTACTGGTGTTTTATCGCTGTTCTACGCTGTTGTTTTCTTTAAAAATGTATCTGATACGCCAAAAGGAGCGACTTATTATCGCCCTAAAAGCCTCAGCGCGATGGAAGTGACTTCCAAGGCTGATTTTTTCTTATTACTCATTATGAAGATCCCAATGTATGCAGCCTTGGCTCTGTTGGTGTGGAAACTCTCTTCTGGTGAGATTAGCTTATTAACTGAAGGCGCGGCCTTGTCGATTTATGGCGGTTTAGTACTCATTTACGTCTATGATTGCAACAACGTTTATAAAGTGAACAAAAATATATTTGTTGAAGAAGTCCCCGAGATCCATCGTTACAAATTTAAACAAGTAGCGGTATTAAACGTGTTGTATTTCGCGACGTTCGGTTCTGAATTAGCCGTGATTTCAATGCTTGCATTATTCTTTCTTGAAACCTTTGAGTTATCGCCTGTCGCAGCTGGTATGGTAGCCGCGTCATATGCCTTTATGAACTTGATGTCTCGTCCAGGTGGTGGTTGGTTGTCAGACAGGTTTGGCCGTAAGCCAGTACTCCTTATTTTGACTACGGGCCTCGCTGTCGGATACTTTGCAATGGGACTCATTGAAAGTTCATGGCCTGTGTGGTTGGCTGCTGTTACAGCGATGGCTTGTTCTTTTTTTGTACAAGCTGGTGAAGGGGCGGTTTTTGCTGCCGTGCCGTTAATTAAGCGTCGTATGACTGGTCAAATTGCCGGCATGACAGGTGCTTATGGCAATGTAGGGGCCGTGGTGTACTTAACGATACTTTCAATGGTTGATTATTCAACGTTCTTCTTCGTGATCTCGGGTACTGCGGTGCTAGGCTTAGGCGCTCTTTTGTTAATGGAAGAACCGGAAGGTCATATTGCTGAAGTGCAAGAGGATGGAACCGTTGAATTGATTTCAGTGAGTAACTAGGGTCTGTTGATCTTTGTGGTTCAAATTTTGTTCAATCTAAAAGGGTTTTGGGCACATGTTCATTGTTCCAGACTGAGCATAAGCACCCACATCCCTGTGGGCGAGGCATGAGGATTGATGCTGGGTTTACCCCAGTGAATGACGAATAACGCCGCACAAAATACTTTTAGGTGAATCCTACGGACAGCATTTGTTTGTTATTTCTACGGCGTTATCGCCTATTCGTGTATTGCTACAGGGATGTAGCTCATTAGGATAATGCAGGAGCTATTATCGAGCCAGCTACACCACATAGGCTCTGCCTTGTAGAAACCCCAAACAAATTGCTGCAAAAATGAACTCAAAAGATCAACAGACCCTAATTACGTAAGAAATAAGATGTTTGTTGTATAGTGCATCGACTGCATTGCCTTCATGGAAGAAGGCACTTAGCGAGGTGCGCTCATCTTCTATACCCAATCTCTGAAACCTGCATCTTGAAGTAGCTTGGGTATATTCAACACAAATTCAATTGTTTACAATAATTAGGGGGATAGTTCGCCCATTTTTAGGAGAGGGGTTGTGACAGATACGACAACGGCTATCGAGACAAAAAAGACACACAGCATTCTGAGTCTCAAATTTGGTGGAATTTCCGAAGCAGGCGCCAAGCCTGAAAATCAGGATGCGTTTGCGGCGCTGCAACCTGCCCCTTCAGTTCGAGAGCATAAAGGGAATGTTGTCTGTATTGCTGACGGTGTTAGCTGCAGCGACGACGCGAAACAAGCCAGCCAACTAAGTGTGACCACTTTTCTCAATGATTATTACTCCACCCCAGATGCATGGGCTGTAAAAGATTGCGCCGCTCGCGTTTTATCTTCTTTAAACTCATGGTTATATCATCATGGTAAACAGGCCAGCTATAAGCAAAACCGGATGGTGACGACTTTTAGCGGTGCCGTCTTTAAATCCAATACAGCGTATTTATTTCACGTCGGTGATAGTCGAATTTACTTGTTCAGAAATGGTAAGTTGAGACAGCTAACTAAAGATCACTGTCAGTTCACTTCCAAAGACAGCAGTTTCTTAATTAGAGCGCTGGGAATGGATAATCATCTTCAAGTCGACTTTCATCATTTTGAACTCAACGTTGGTGACAGGTTTTTGTTCAGCACAGACGGTATTCATGAGTTCTTAACGGCAACACAATTAACGGATGTTTTGTCTCGTGAAAAAGAAGGGCTGGAAGCATTGGCAAAAGAACTTTGCGCACAAGCCTTGGCGGCCGGAAGTACGGACAATC
This sequence comes from Psychrobium sp. nBUS_13, assembly GCF_051201665.1. Taxonomy (GTDB): domain Bacteria; phylum Pseudomonadota; class Gammaproteobacteria; order Enterobacterales; family Psychrobiaceae; genus Psychrobium. The sequence continues at coordinate 472,391 of NZ_CP179210.1, forward strand.
TTACCGCCTTTATCGCCGAAATTGAGAGTTTACCTAGACGAGATCTCAACGAGGTTTCTCGTGAATTGACTGCGTTTAAGGTACCGCCTATCTTGCGTCCCGGTGCGAAGATCGACGACTTCAAGATTGAAAAGGTTGTGCATGTTGGCACGCGAAGTCACGTTTATGTCGCAAAACACGCTGTTAGTCAATGTGAGTTTGTGTTGAAAATGCCGTCTGAAAACTTTAGTGATGACTTACCGTATTTAGAGGGCTTTGCTCGCGAGCAATGGATCGGCAGTCGCATAAATAGTCAGCGTATTATGCGTATCTTCCCCCGCAGCGAATTCCAAGAGCACAGTCCGTTCTTGTACCACGTTTGTGAGTACGTGCGTGGCCGAACTTTACGGCAATGGATGTACGACAACCCCAGTCCTTCCTTCACACAAGTGCGTCTTGTGTCAACGGAGATTGTTGCGGCCGTTAGGGTAATGCAGCGCCTGTCAATGGTGCATCGTGATTTAAAGCCTGAAAATATCATGATCACTGACAGTAATAAAGTGAAACTTATTGACTTTGCAACGGTTCAAGTTGCTGGTTTAGAAGAAATTATATCGCCAATTGAAGGAGAACAACTCGCAGGGGCGGTGGGCTATATAGCGCCAGAATATTTGATGGGTCACAAAGGTGTGCATCGTAGTGACATCTTTTCAGTGGGTGTCATCGTCTATGAAATGTTGACAGGTCGTTTGCCATACAAGCCTGATTTACTGCAAAAACAACATATAAAAAGTGCTAGTCATTGGCGCTATATTCGAGCAAATACAGTAGACAAAACGATTCCAGTTTGGATGGACTTAGCCTTGAAAAAGGCGACGGAACCAAACATTTTTAATCGATATCAAGCTATGTCGGAATTTGTTCAAGACTTAAAAATTCCAAATCGCAGCATGTTAAGCAAGTTGCAATCGGCGCCTTTGTTAGAGCGAAATCCACTCGCCTTTTGGAAAATGCTCTCAGGCGTGCTAGCGATACTGCTCATTGCTCAATATATAATGTGCTTTGCTTGAGCCAAGTGCTGTTCTGGCATTGGCATAACACCGTTATCGCTTAATTGTGATACCCAGTTACGTTGGCGGGGGGGTGACTTCTTTACCGATAACGCGATTGTCCATCTGCCAACAATTGACGGTTTCAACGTGACGAGGAGGTTTTGCAACGAAGCGTTTTGCGGCTTCAAATAATACCAATTGCATTAAGTAAGTGATCTTGTTGTGCGTAGAGAAAATCAGCTAAAACAAGGCGCTCGATTGACTAATAGCTGGCTATTAGGATTGAGAGCAACGCCATTTTAGTTAATTTTAACAAGTACAAGTGGGCAAATATTTAATGCAATTGGTATAATTTTATTTTGGCTTGTTCAAACGATATTAATCCGGATTTGTAAGATGTAATTGACACGATAACCTCGTCAACGTTGCCGACCTGAGTTCAAGATAAATCTATGCAAACAACTGAGCAAAAGGTTTGGAAGTACGGCTATGCCATATTTCGGTTGCGCAGCTCAGGGCTTGCTCTGACGTTATCGGCTCTAACAGGGTCAAAATGCTAGCGATAGTACCGATTACGGCTTGCGTTGCGTATTCAAAGTCTAACTCCCCTAACCATAACTGCTCTAGCTGGGCACAGTTGAGCTCTCTGGGTTTTATCTGTTTTTTATCTAATAGGGCGGGAAAATCGAGGCGCAGCGCTTGACCATTTTTGAGTAAGTGTTGGGTCACTGGGCGTTCTGGGTTTATCTCGACTTCCCCTCCTTCACCGCGAAGACAGGATACGTTCTTATCGCCAATGAGTTGCGCTATTTCAATATGACGGGCGTCGAACTCACGATGGAAAACTCCATGGAAGCTATGGGGGGCAGCACTTGGGTTGAGTATTCTTGCCAGTGTATTAGCCGAACTTCTTAGGGCAAAAAGAGCGCGCATTTGCAGTAAGTCATCTAATTTAGGGTTACAATTTTTTAAATCGGTATATGCGAAACCAAATTGCGCGAGGTGTGTTTTAGCATCGATGAGAGAATGTGCGATGGGAATATTGAGTTCTTTGAAAGCTTGTGGAACATAAAGCCGCTGTGAGTCAGGCTCTTGGCTGCCATGGATAAATATACGCTTTCCCGTTTGCGCCAATGCAATGATTGATAATATAAACCAAGGCAAATGACGGCGTTTACCAGCATAACAGCCTATGTCTAGATCGACGTCTAATTGAGAAAATCCTGCTAAGGTATGTTCGCGACAAGCGAGCACAAAGCCAGCAAGTTCTTCGCTGCTTTCTTCACGTACTCGCAGCAGCATTAAAAATGCACCGACTTGTTCTGGTTGGGCTTTGCCGCCTAGTAATAATTTATAAGCGCTATATGCCTGTGCTTGGCTGAGATAGTTTCCTGCGCGTTTTCCTTTTCCAATAATTTTTACGTATTGGCTAAACTCATTCATAAACACCTCTGTGCGACTTTGTAGTGAGGGTGAAGCATTTCCGATTTAACCTCACTTCGTTGATTGATTACTTCACCAACCATGATAAGGGCTGGTCCAACCAAATCCGTGGATTTGAGATCTTCGCAAATCTGAGTCAAGTCGGAAATAAGGATCCTGTGTTGAGCAGTGGTGCCTTGATCGATTATTGCAATTGGAGTGCTGGCGGCTTTGCCAAACTCAATGAGGTTTTCAGCGATATCTGTAATTTTATTCATGCCCATATAAAACACTAATGTGTCATTAGAATCTGCGTAGTTTTGCCATTCATATTCGATATTCTCATTCTTAAAATGCGCTGTAACAAAACGTACCGAATGGGCGCAATCTCGATGAGTTAACGGTAAGCCAGACCAGGCTGCACAACCTGATGCTGCGGTGACACCCGGAACGATAGCAAAATTAATACTATGTTTAGTCAAGTGAGCGACTTCTTCGGCGGCGCGGCCAAATATGGAAGGATCGCCCCCTTTGAGGCGAACTAGATTTTTACCCGCTAATGCAAAGTGGGACATCAATTGACAAATTTGAGCCTGAGTCATACTGTGACTGCCACATTTTTTGCCCACAAAGACTTTTTCTACGTGTGCTGGGATCATGGTTACTATATCAGGGCTCACCAAGTAGTCGTACAATACAACGTCGGTTTCTTGAAGCAGGCGGTGGGCCTTGAGGGTCAGAAGTTCGGCATCCCCACAGCCTGCGCCCACAAGATAAACCTCACCGCGTTCGTGTTTTATTGGGTCTGTTTTTATCTGCTTAGCAACCTGCCTACGCATGATTTTTTCTAGGCGAACAGCGGTTGATCTGAACCAGTTATTATGAAAATATTTTCCTAATGAATGTGAGGACAGCGAAAGATTAAACATATGGGGTCTCCGTATACAAAATGACGGTATCTTCAAGGAAGCGTTCATTATCAATGGACTGACTGTTGAGTAATACCTGCAGCTCACCTTTGCATGAACCGCAGTTAGTGCCACATTTTAGTGCGTTACCAAGCGTTTGGATGGAGTCGGCGCCTTCTTTCATCGCTTGTAGAATTTGGTTTTCACCAATGCGAAAACATGAGCAAATAATCTTTCCATTTAGGTATTCTGTACCCGTGGATCGGGATAATAGTTGGCTTACATCACTAGCGGAGACTGTGTCCGCATTGAATAGATCGTCAATCCATTGCGCGTTGACTAGTGCTTTGTCAGTTTGAAAGAATGCGACAAATTGAAGCTGATCCGCTAATAAACATACAATGCTCTGCGTGCCTTCGGCGCTACTTTCATAATAAGCCCAGTCGCCGTCTACATCGAATCGGGAGCGACACCATTGAAGTGGATCATATGAGGTGTCGCCCGTCGCAGCAATAAACTCATATCCAAAGTTGGTCTTGGCTTTGACCCAATAATCTGTCCCCATGTCTATGTCTTGTCGAGTAAATAAATGTATGTGGGCCGCGACCGCCGCCGCATGGATTTTTACGGCCACGTATTTGCTGTCGGGCTGCCCAGAAATGGGGTCAACGCGTTGACTGAAGCAATTAGATATATTGGCATTAGAAGCCGTCTGCTGGGTCCAATGGATTGGCGCAAATAAGGTTTTTCGACGCAGGCCTTTGTCAAATACACATGGCAATAATACGTGGCCAAACTCGCTGGTAACACCAACAAGTTGACCCTCTTCGATGCTTGTTAGCTTGGCATCGGTGGGATGAATGGACAAAAATGGCTCTTTGGTGTGCTTTGCTAGAGAGAAACTGCGACCTGTACGCGTCATCGAATGCCATTGATCGCGGTAACGGCCACTGTTTAAAAGTAACGGATATGCTTCACCTGGCTTACCTTTATTGGCGCTTTGTTCCACCGCAATAAACGTGGCTTTTCCCGAAGGCGTGAAATACAAACCATCATTAAACATGCGAGCACAACCATTTGGATAAGTGTCGTTAACTGGCCAGCTGGTTGGCGTGAAGTTGTCGTACTGTTCTTGAGTAAGGGTTTGTAACCCCGAGATGTCGAAGTCTCGGGCAGGGTGACCATTTGAGCCATTATTAAACCCTGACAAAGCAGCGTGTTCACGGAAAATTTCAACGGGATGTTCGTAATTAAACGCGGTTTCAAATCCCATTTTCTTGGCGACGTCACATATTATTTGCCAGTCGTGCCGCGCTTCACCTGGTGCACTGATGATGCCGCGCTGACGCGAAATACGGCGCTCGGAATTGGTCACCATGCCGTTTTTTTCTGCCCATGTTGTTGCAGGGAAAGCGACGTCGGCATAGGCGAGCGTGTCATTTTTATCCACGCAGTCAGAAACCACAACCAATTCACAATTCTCTAATGCCTCAATGACGGCATTTCGGTTAGGCAGGCTCACGAGTGGATTGGTTGCCATGATCCAAACAGCCTTTATTTTACCGTCTTTGATGGCGTTAAACATATCTACGGCTTTTAAACCTTGCTCTTGGCATAGCGTTGGCGAGTCCCAAAAGGTTTGTACCGTTTCTCGGTGAGTGATGTCTTCGATGTTCATATGAGCTGCCAGCATGTTAGCCAGACCACCCACTTCGCGCCCACCCATTGCATTTGGTTGGCCAGTAATTGAGAAGGGGCCACTTCCTGCCTTGCCAATTTTACCTGTTGCCAGGTGACAATTGATGATGGCATTGCATTTGTCTACCCCTTGGAGCGACTGATTCACTCCTTGGGAATAGAAACTGATGGTGCTTGGCGATTGGGCGAACCATTTATAAAAAGTTTTAATGTGCTTAGCCGCCACACCACAGGTTTGAGAAACGGTGCATAAATCGTATTGTTCAACGCTAGACTGAGTTAAATCAAATCCTTGACAATGGCGCTCGATGTATTCATTGTCGAGCGCCTGCTCTGTAATGAGATAATGCAATAAACCGTTAAACAAACTCACATCACTGCCCGCTTTTAAAGGGATGAATAAGTCTGCAAACTCTGCTGTTGCCGTTTTACGTGGATCGATAACAACGATTCTCAGGTTGGGGTTTGCGTCTTTTGCTGCTTGCATACGTTGAAACAGTACAGGATGGGTCCAGGCAGCATTGGAGCCAATTAACACTAACAAGTCAGTAATCTCTATATCTTCATAGGTACATGGCACCGTGTCACTGCCCAAAGAGCGTTTATACGCTGCTACTGCTGACGACATACAAAGTCGAGAGTTTGTATCTATGTTGGCGCTACCAATATAGCCCTTGATAAGCTTATTGGCGACGTAATAGTCCTCGGTGAGAATTTGACCAGAGACATAAAGAGCAACCGAGTTGGGACCGTATTTTTCAATCAGTTGATTAAATTTATCGGCAACAAAACTTGTTGCCGATCCCCAGCTCACAGGTTGGGAATTGATTTGTGGGGTTAACAAACGACCATCATGGGAAATAGTCTCCAGCAGATTGGCGCCCTTGACACACAATTTCCCTAGGTTTGCTGGATGGCTTTTACTACCATTTAAGTCAGTGATAACACCGTTGATTGTCGTGATATCTACACCACATCCTACACCGCAATATGGGCAGGTGGTTTGACAGACATTTTGTTCGAAAATTTGTTTTGCCATGGTTACTCACAAAAAACAGGTACGACGGATTGCTCAAGAGCGCTTTTGCTAATTTTTCTCGTTGACGGCGTGTCTAGTTAAATCTGGTTTAACGGTGTTTAATAGATAAGCCAATCGTTGTTACGAGCAGTTTACGCAATGTGTATTACATCTTTTCATAAACAAACTTTGTGCCAGTTAATTAAGAAAGTGTAACTCTTTGTTATATATTGAAATTAATTAACTTCTAGATTGGGGGACGTTGTCACTGTAGGCCTTAAAGCACTATGTTGGTGCGTAATTGCTAGATTTAGTCTTAAATATCCTCGACTTGGGTGAGTATTGAAATCATGTCTTACCCGATTGTCGGTGTGGCGCTGTTAAACGTGATTATCTCAAGGACGTAAGCCTATGACTTAACTCCGTTTAAAAGTTGTATCATGGAGATCAGTTCCTTCGCTATGTCTTCCATTTTTCTGCCCTTATCCATCGCCATTTTACGGACGGCGTTATATGCCTGTTGTTCAGTCATATTTTGCTTTTCTATCAACAATGCTTTTGCTTGGTCGATCCACTTTCGCGACTCTAATTGACCTTTTAAATGGTCGATTTCAGATCTGAGCTGCTGGTAGTCGTTAAAACGAGCGACGGCGACATCTAAAATGAGTTTGGCTCTATAGGGGGAAGTATCGCCTGAAACATAGGCGCTCACTCCGGCTTTAATCGACTTTCTCATCAAATTAGGGCTATCCTGTTTGGAAAACATGACGATTGGCTTAGGGTTATGTGCTGAAATAGTTAAGAGATCATCGATGATGCTCGGTTTAGGTGCATTAATGTCAATCAATATAATATCAGGTTGTGTTTTTTCCACTTCCATTAAAAATGACGCGCTGATGTGTGCTAAATATCTAACGTCATATGGTGTATTACTGAGCGCATCTTGAAAGGATTTTGCACGGTTCATATCGTCGTCAATTATTAATACGGTCAAGCGCTGGGGAGAAATTTTTGAAACGGCCATCATAAAACACATTCTATTTGTTAAAGTCTAATATCAGTGACATGGACATCAATTTCTGCACCAACTCTAAATTATTTTTACTCAATGTTGATAATCTACTTATTAATTAAAGGGTTTTAGTTTTTTATCTAGATTTTTCCGTCTCGGTAACCGTCGCTAGAGTTAGATATTTGCACCAAATAATGTGGTGAGAGTGTAATGTTGCACCATGTTAGGGTTTGTTACTTCTAATCCTTTCGGCGCCAGTTTTATTATCTTCAACTGCTTACAGCAGACGGTTTCAATGATAAATGCAATAGTTGATTGATGGTGGCATCTTCAACTGTGTTGTGTTTGCGCTTTATTTCATTATATTGATGGTGGTTCTTATGATGAGCAAACAATGCGCCGAAATAGTGATGATTTAGCAGATATTGCCTTACGCCAGCGTGTATTGCGAAATATGTCTGATTTAAGCTTGGAGACTGAACTCTTTGGTGAAAACTCGGTTTACCTATCGCGTTAGCGCCTGTTGGATTAACTGGCATGTATGCACGACGTGGTGAAGTACAAGCGGCGAAAGCTGCTGAGCGCAAAGGTGTTCCATTTACCATGTCGACGGTGTCGGTGTGTCCTATTGAAGAAGTTGTGCCAGCTATTTCGCGTCCAATGTGGTTTCAGTTATATGTATTAAAAGACCGCGGTTTTATGCGTAACGTGCTTGAGCGCGCTAAAGCGGCTGGGGTAAAAACCTTGGTCTTTACCGTAGATATGCCTGTGCCAGGTGCTCGCCATCGAGATGCGCATTCTGGTATGAGTGGTCCTAATGCGGCATTACGACGTGTGCTTCAATCAACCATGCATCCACGTTGGGCGTGGGATATTGGCATGATGGGTAAACCACATGATTTAGGTAATATTTCAACCTATCGTGGTGAGCAGACAAAACTTGAAGATTATATTGGTTGGCTTGGCAATAATTTCGACCCTTCAATTTCGTGGTCTGATCTTGAGTGGATCCGCGATTTTTGGGATGGGCCAATGATCATCAAAGGCATCTTAGATAAACAAGATGCTCAAGATGCCGTGCGCTTTGGCGCTGATGGCATCATGGTATCAAACCATGGCGGACGTCAGTTAGATGCCGTGCTCTCTACTGCCAAGGCGTTACCACCTATGGCTGATGCCGTAAAAGGTGACTTAAAAATCTTGGTAGATTCTGGTATTCGAACTGGCTTAGATGTCGTTCGAATGATTGCACTCGGAGCTGACTGTACCATGCTAGGTAGAGCTTTTGTTTATGCGTTAGCAGCCGATGGTGAGACGGGTGTTTACAACCTATTGGATTTAATGGAAAAAGAAATGCGCGTTGCAATGACGTTAACAGGCGCTAAAAGTATTGCAGAATTAAATAGCGATGCATTAGTCAATTTAGCGCGTGATTTTAATATTGGTTGATTCACGAACTTGTTATTTATTGAAACCTCGCTTTAGCGAGGTTTTTTAATTTTAGGTGATCTAAAAAACGCTAGCGCCGTATATATATCAAGTTAAACTTAAAAGAGTCGGTTATGCGTTATTTATTAATTATGTTTTTTGCCGCAAATTTAATAGGATGCAGTACTTCTTATCAAAATAATGACGTCACAGGACTGAATTTTCCAACGGTATCGGGTGAAAATCTAGAAAAGACACTCGTCACTATTCCTCAAGCATTTTCGGGACAGCCAGCGTTGCTGTTGGTTGGCTATAAACAAGACGCTCAATTTGATATCGACCGATGGTTAATTGGGTTAGATATGACGCAAACCACCGTCGCTGTCTATGAAATACCCACTATTGCTGGTATGTTTCCTCGAATGTTTAAAACCGTGATTGACAATGGAATGCGAGCGGGGATTCCTAAAGAGCTGTGGCAAGGTGTCATTACAGTCTATCAAGATGGTGAACGAGTGCAGGCGTTTACTGGAAACACAAATCCCAATAATACCCGAGTATTGCTATTAGATAAGACAGGGAAAATTGTTTATTTTTATGATCGCGGTTTTTCGGTTAACGCGCTAAATGAACTGCGTTTGGCATTGAATAAGGAACAGGTGAAATGAAGGACAAACTAACCATTTTCTATGACGGAGAATGCCCAATGTGTTGCTTAGAAATGGATAAGCTAACCAAACGTGATAAAGCCGGCACAATAAAGCTGGTGAATATTCATAGTAGTGAGTTTCTTAATTATCCTGATATTAATAAGCAAAAGGCGATGAAAGTGCTACATGGTCGCTATCAAGGGAATGTGTTGTTAGCACTGGATGTTACACACCGTGCTTGGCAGTTAGTGGGGTTAGGCTTTTGGGTGGCACCTTTGCAGTGGCCAATTTTCAAAAGCATTGCTCATCAGGTTTATTTATTGGTGGCTAAATATCGTCACCCGATTTCTAGTTTCTTACATCGTCGTTTTGGTTTAGGCAAAGCGCATTGTGAGAATGGAGTGTGCTATGACAAACGATTTGACGTTGATAATAGGTGCAAATAGCGAGATTGCCAAAGCATTAGCCAGCGTAATATGCGACGAAGGACAGTTGATTGTTATTAGTCGCGATGTAAGTTTTTATCAGCACGAAACTTTTAAATCGGTAATGTGTCTTTCTGTGCCTGACTACAGCGAAGCGGCAATCGCTGAGGCAGCTTCGCAAGTACTTGGAGAAATGAAGGATTCTGTCATCAGGCGCGTTTTTGTGTGTCACGGTGTTCTACATAATGATGCATGCTTCCCAGAAAGAAAATTAGAAGACTTGTCGGCTGATTCTTTTACACAAATCATGGCCTCGAACGCAATAACGCCGTTGTTGTGGCTCAAGTATCTAGTGCCGTTGGTTCGCAGTAAACACAGCTGTATATTTACATTTTTCTCCGCCCGCGTTGGCAGTATTGGAGATAATTATTTAGGTGGCTGGTATAGTTATCGAGCGTCGAAAGCAGCATTAAATATGCTATTGAAATCAGCGGCAATTGAGTTAGCTCGTCGAGCGAAGAATGTAAAATTGATTTCTTTTCATCCCGGTACAACTGATTCGCCACTTTCTAAGCCTTTTGCTAAAAATGTGCCGTCAGCTAAACTATTTACGCCGCATTTCGTGGCTGAAAAATTACTTGAGATTGTCAAAAACTCATCGGTGAATGGTGAATTGAGTTATGTTGATTGGCAGGGAAAACACATCCCGTGGTGACCACTTATCAAACTACTGCCAACCTAACTTCCATTGTTGTGGGTCTTTTAAGTCGCGCCAGTTAATGTTGTATTCGTTGTTGTTAATCACTGCTTGAATAATACATTCTTCAATGCGTTGCTCTTCATCATAGCTAACTTTGGTAACCGCAAAGTGCTTTTCTTTATTGATGATACTTACCTTGGTCCACTTGCTATGTAACAGCGATTTAGGGCTAATTTTATTCATTTTTCATTCTCCCAAACTAATTTTATGAAGGGTAATAGAATACTCAGTCGCTTTTTCTGAGCGAATTAGTAAGCCTATGCTAACAATACTTTCACTGGTTAACGGCGGAGCATTAGTAAGTGTTCTACCGCGAAAAGTCGCTTGGGCTTGAGTTAATTCAAATTGATGATTGGTTGTTTGATTCGCTATTGATTGAAATGGCAATTTATAGCTAATTAAGTAACCTTGATAATAACGACGAAATCTTAATTGGTATAAGTTTCCATCGCCTATCACTGTCATGGCAATAGTCGATAAATTTTGTGGAACGTCGTTTAAAGGCATGAAAACACTACTAAAGCCGCCATTGTTCTTCGTCGATAAGTTACCTGAAAAAACGATAGCTGAAGCCCTTCTTTGGATGTTTCCTTTAGATAAACCTCCCATTACGTCGTCGTTTGTAATGCGCCACTTGTCGTTGCTGATGTTAATTTTAGTCATGTTGGATGAGAAGTTATTGGTAAAGTGTGGCGTGCTAACAAGACCAGTTGCCACTTGATTGATAACTAATGAAGTAAAAATAATACCGATGTTAACCATGAAAAGCCTTATCGTTAGCGAGCTGGTCAATTAGCGTTTCAAACTCCGCTAATGTCTGGCGATCTGGCGTGTCATAGGTGTATTTATTGTGGAAATAAATGGTCATGGTTAACTCTCGATAACCAATAAAACAGGTGTATCCCTCAAAATCATGCCATGCGGTTAGCCCGTGACTATGATACTTTTCATTTCTTCGTTCGCCATGCTCGATTACACGGTTGAAAATACTTAGATATTTATGAAGAGCCATACATACCTCTATAAAAATATAGTCTCGGAAGTAATTGAAGGGGTCGCTAAGCCACACATTTCATCATAAGCAGACTGTAAATTTAGCGTCGCTGTTTCTATATGTTGATCTCGCAGTACTTGTTTGGCATCGGCCAATGACTGGCATATTGCAACGCTTTTTAGAGAAGGCAGTGAGCTAAAGTTACCGTTGTTGTCGGTGACGCCTACAAGGTAGTGAGTACCGTCTGCGATGCCAATGATAGTTGGTTCGTGAATCATGCTGTTTACCCTCGTTCGTGGTTGTTAAACTTTATACGAACGAAGTGGGTACAAAGATCACTGAGTTAGGAGAACGCTTTTTTTTCGTCAGTGATTTTAGAAAGATAAAGTGCGCAGATAAGCCCAATAATACCAATTGCATTAAGTAAGTGATCTTGTTGTACGTAGAGAAAATCAGCTAAAACAAGGCGCTCGATTGACTAATAGCTGGCTATTAGGATTGAGAGCAACGCCATTTTAGTTAATTTTAACAAGTACAAGTGGGCAAATATTTAATGCAATTGGTATAATACTAATAGCAGCCATTAAAACAAAGAGATTGGTAAAGCCTGCGATGCCAGCATTTGCATCTAAAATTCGACCTGCAATCGGTGCAAAGAAGATGTCAGGTGTATAGTCGATCATTGATATAGTACCTACTGCAGTGCCTGTAATAGCACCGCTTATTTTACTTTCAGCGAGCAATGCGAAATAAACAGCGCGGACAGCAAAAACAAGGATAAAAGTAATAAATATATTGGCCTGTAATAGCCATTGCAGATCGGTTGGAATAAAACAAAGGTATGACGCTGCTAATACGCCAAATATAATGCTAATAAGCCTACTTGGTTGCAACTTGTCTGCAATAATACCTGCGGCTATGGCTACAATAGGTCGCATAAATGAAGCATCTGCTACGAGCTTTGCTGATGCAATATCATCGAACTTTAATACTTGCGACGCGTACAGTCCAAAATAATCGAGACCTTTATAAGCACAGTAAGCACTGAGTACTATTAAGGCTTGCGCTATGATTTTTGGTTGTCGAATTGTTTCAAGTAAGTTTTTTAGCACATTTATAGTGGTTGATCCTTCAGTACTTGATGAACGTTGTTGGTCACTTGAGGGAATAATGAAGTAAATCAATACGGCGGCGATAAAGGTTAAACATGCATAGAATGCGATGACATATTGTAATGCATGTGTTTTATCCATACTTGCATTAAAGGCAGACTCTAGTGGTATTGAGCTGTTGAGTATAAGGACGCTGATACTGGCGATAGTTGCTGCAACTAGCCCTCGTCCACCATCGAGAATGCCGAACGCAATTCCTTGTGTAGACTCGCCACTCCATATGTGTGTTATTTTTATCATGGCTGCCCAAAACAGCAAAATAGTAGTTATGCCTCAGTAACCAAAAAGCAGGTACAGGGTGGTAATCGTAGGGATCTTCATGAAAACAACGCCACCAAACGCTGTCGTCGCTAATGAAATAATCATTAGGTTTTTGGCTGAAAACGGTCTGCGATAGCACCACCAGGAAAATAGGCTAGCATTGCCATCAGACCATAGATGCCAAATACATCTCCAAGTTCGGTATTTGTGAGCGAAAAGACTTCTAGTAAGATTGGCCTAAAGAATCTGGCGACATGAAAGGGAGACTAAAGATGATTTCTCCCGCAAACACAATAGTGAAAACAATGAGAAAACGATGCCTTGTCGAAATCGATTTTGATGAATACATGGAAATTATCGTGTTTTTTGTCGGTATAAAAAAGGCCCATTCTAATGGACCTTTCGAAAATTATTCGGTGTTAGTGGCGATTGAGCTTTTCTTTGTGTTTGATAACTTGTCGGTCTAACTTACTCACCATAGAATCGATGGCTGCATACATGTCTTCATGAGATGATTGAGCAAAGACTTCACCACCGCTTAAATGAACTGTTGCTTCTGCAATTTGCTGGAGCTTTTCTACATTCAAGACGACATGAACATTATTTATGTGCTCACAGTGTCGCTCTAGCTTGCCAAATTTACTGTGTACGTATTCGTGAAGAGATTCTGTTACGTCAACATGATGACCAGTTAAATTAATTTGCATAAAGTGTATCCTCCGTAATAGAGCTTACAACAAGCTCTTTCTTTGATTGGACGGCGGGATAGATAGGGCGTCACGATATTTTGCTATTGTACGTCTGGCTACCTTGATCCCTTGTTCCGCTAACAAATCTACAATTTTACTATCGCTCAATGGCTTTTTCGGATTTTCAGCGGCAACCAATTTTTTAATGATTGCGCGGATGGCAGTTGATGAGCATTCGCCGCCATTCTCCGTACTAACATGACTCGAAAAGAAGTACTTAAGTTCAAAAATTCCGCGAGGCGTGTGCATATATTTTTGTGTTGTTACTCGAGAAATAGTTGATTCATGCATTTCAACCGCTTCGGCAACATCATTTAATACTAGTGGCTTCATCGCTTCTTCGCCATATTCAAAGAAACCACGTTGTTGCATAACAATACAGTTTGATACTTTTAGTAAGGTATCATTTCTGCTTTCAATACTCTTAATAAACCATTTAGCTTCTTGCAAATGACCGCGAATAAACTGACTATCACCACTGGTTTTACTGGTCTTAGAAAGTGCGGCATATTGCTCATTGACGCGAATCTTTGGCATGCAATCTGGATTTAATTCAACAACCCAACGACCTTTGACTTTCTTAACGGACACATCTGGAATAACGTATTCGTCTTTCTCTTTGACGACTGATGTGCCTGGATGCGGATTAAGCGTTTGGATTAACTTGATAGCATTACCAAGCTGTGTTTCTTTAAGCTTTGTTTTGCGAGCAAGGGTGCGATAATCGCGTAACGCCAACATTTCCATATAATTTTCGACGAGCATAATGGCTTCGTCTCGCCATGGCGTATCCGGTGACAAGTGTTTAAGCTGAATCGCTAAACATTCACTCGGGGTGCGCGCTGCTACGCCAATAGGATCAAAATGTTGTACACGTTTTAAAACGGCTTCTACTTCATCAAGTTCAACTTCTGGATCAGACATCGCTTGTAATATGTCTTCACAATCTTGGGTTAGATAGCCTGTTTCTTCAATGGCATCAATAATTGCAAAGGCAATGGCACGATCAGTATCTGAAAATGGCGTTAGATTAGCTTGCCATAATAAGTGGTCTTGTAGGTTGTCAGTGGTTTCACCTTGATACGTAAAATCGCTTTCTGGACCTGCCGTTGATGAGGAGACTGGCGCCGCTGGGCCTGATGAGATGTAATCATCCCACGTGGTGTCAGTCGGCATATCATCACTCACACTGTTTTGCTCTAACGCTTGTGATGTATCAATTGAACTCGCGTCGTTGTTATTTTCATAATCGCCGCTTTCATTGGCAGCATAGTCGTCAGGTGCAGAGATCTCTTCTGACTTTTGTTCATTTTGTGTCGCTTCAACTTTTTCATGGGAGTCAAAGTGTTCTTCAACTTCTAATAAAGGATTTGAATCGAGTGCTTCTTGAATCTCTTGTTGTAAATCGAGCGTTGAAAGTTGCAGCAAGCGGATAGCTTGCTGCAATTGAGGGGTCATGGTCAGTGATTGACCTAATTTTAACTGTAATGACGCTTTCATCTAAATCCGTTATTATTTTTCTTAATAAGACTGCTGCCTACTACTATAATCTGAATTGCTCACCTAAATAAACATCTCTTACAGTTTGATTGGCTAAAATTTCCTCTGGCTTACCTTGCGCAATCATTTCTCCATGAGAAACAATATAAGCAAACTCACATACATCAAGGGTTTCACGTACGTTGTGATCAGTAATCAACACGCCAAGGCCACGATTTTTTAATTGTTCAATAATTTGTTTTATGTCAATAACCGAGATTGGATCGACCCCTGCGAAGGGTTCATCAAGCAAAATAAACTCAGGATCGGCTGCTAATGCGCGAGCAATTTCAACACGACGTCGCTCACCACCGGACAATGCCATTCCTAAACTATCTCGAATATGTTGAATATGAAACTCATCAAGCAAGCTTTCAAGCTTTTCTAAGCGCTGTTTTTTGTTGAGGTCTTTTCGAGTTTGCAAAATCGCCATGATATTATCAAAGACCGTCAGTTTGCGAAAAATGGATGATTCTTGTGGTAAATAGCCAATGCCTTGGCGCGCACGTAGATGCATTGGCATCAATGTAATGTCTGTTTCGCCGACAATCACTTGACCATTATCACTAGGTACTAACCCGACAACCATATAGAAAGTAGTCGTTTTCCCAGCACCATTGGGCCCTAAAAGTCCAACAATTTGGCCTTTTGATACTTCCAGACTCACGTCTTTAACCACTTGGCGGCCAGAATAATTTTTTGCTAAATGGGTGGCACTAAGTTTACTCATCTACGTTCTTATCTTCTTTAGGCTGCTTGTCTTCTTTGGGCTGCAAAATGGTTGTCACTTGCTCATCATTTTTTGGGTTGCCGTCAGCATCTAGTATTCGCTTAACAATATCATAACTGATCGCGTCGCCACTAACGGTGTTTTCACCCCATTGCACCGCAACATTACTAGACATTTTTATCAGATTATTAGCGCGTTCAAAACGAATGTCCTGTGCTTTTGCTGCAATGCGAGCACCGTCATCCATGGTTTGAGAAAACCGTGCTGGCTTGCCACTAAAGACCATCACCTCTTCGCCGCGTTTACCATGGTTAAAGATTTCTAAATAGTCTGCACTTATTTCAATAGAGCCTTGTGTTATTTTCACATTACCTTTGTAGATGGCAACGTTTTTCCCTAGGTCAATATTTTGGCTGTCAGCACTAATTTGCGCTTGTTTTTTTAGATCTTCCGTTAGTGCGTAGCCCGTTGTTTGAGTTAATACACCGACTAAAAGAAGGGCACTAAGGCGTAATAGTTTCATAGGTTGCCTGTATATCTTTAATTAATTCAAATTGTCGCAGGTTCAAATCTGCTTTAAGGCCAATTCCGGTGGCGTTATATTGTGTTCCTTCGATAGTAATTTTCTTATCGCTGGTCACCTGCATTGTCACTAAATTCACTTCGAGGTAAGAGGTATATATTTGTTTCAGTGACTGCGTTGGATCGATTGAGCTAATAACGACATTTTCATTTAAAATAACACGATCCTGTTGATCGAAAACGCCGTTATCTGCATCGATTTTCCAACGTGGTGAACCATCCTTAGGATAAATAATATAACTTGGTTTAGAAAACGTTGTCACGCTGTCGTTATAGTATTCCATTTTCTCTGCTTTCACTAATGATGACAAAGCGCCTTGCTCATCAAAGCGTCTTAGCGTCATATCCTTCGCTGTGAAATCGGGCAAATGGCTGTCTTGTTGTGGTGTCGACTTTTCTTGGGCAACCGACCAAAAGGGGTTATAGAAAAACAGCGCACAAGAGGCAAAGAATAGCCCTATAAGTACAATTATTCGTGTCATACACTCATGCCTTCGGCACTTTCTAACAACCCTTTACTCGCTAATATAAGGTCACTTAGCTCTCTAACTGCACCAAAACCACCGCAAGTAAAGGTGACATAGTCACAGTCATTTAACAGGAGAGGGTGCGCGTCATTGACAGCTACGCCCAAGCCACAATCGTCCATGACGACTTTATCAACGACATCATCACCAATATAAGCTACTTGAGTTGGCGTTAAATTCAATGTGTTCAATAACTCCTGATAAGCTGCAAACTTATCAGCTTGTGCTTGGTAAATGTATTTAACACCTAAGTTTGTCATTCGAGTTTCGACAATCTTAGATTGTCGACCGGTAATGATAGCAATCTCAATACCCGCGTTAAGCAGCGATTTGACACCAAAACCATCTTTTGTATGGAAAGCTTTAAGCTCTTCGCCACTATTTCCCATATAAACTCTACCATCAGAAAACACGCCATCAACATCGCAAATCAGTAACTTAATGTCTTGTGCCTTAATCCACGCTGACTCATTAATTTCACCATAGATTGTATTAACTTGATTCATTAAACGACTCCTGCGCGTAGCATGTCTAACATGTTTAAAGCACCGATTGGAGCGCCATCTTCGACAATAAACAAGCCGTTAATATTACGTTCTTCCATTGTTTTCAATGCCGAAGCTGCCAAGATATTACCGTCGATAACGGTGGGTTGCTTCGTCATTACTTGTGCAATGGTGGTGGTATGAAAATCTAAACGTTGGTCTAAGGTGCGGCGTAAGTCACCATCGGTGAAAATACCAATGAGTTGACCTTGTTTGTCTATTACACCAGTCATTCCTAACCCTTTTTCAGACACTTCAACAAGCGCATGACTGATCGTTACCTCACTATCAACTAATGGTAATTGCTTTTGAGTGTGGGCAACGTCCATAACCCGTAATAAAAGCTTTTTACCTAAAGCGCCGCCCGGATGAGAAAGCGCGAAATCATCGGCTGTAAAACCTTTTGCTTGTAATAATGCTACGGCTAGCGCATCACCCATTGCTAGCGTTGCTGTGGTACTAGAGGTTGGCGCTAATCCTAAAGGACAGGCCTCTTTCGATACCGCAATGGATAAATGTATTTGCGCTAATTTAGCCATTGAAGAGCTCGCGTTACCAGTCATGCTAATAACGGGTGTGCCGACACGTTCAATGACCGGAAACAAGGTGAGAATTTCTGCCGATGATCCTGAGTTTGAGATGGCTAGGACAACGTCGTCTTGACTGATCATTCCTAAATCACCATGGCTAGCTTCACTTGGATGAACAAAAAAAGCTGGCGTACCAGTACTGGCTAATGTTGCGGCAATTTTATTTGCAATGTGGCCAGACTTTCCCATACCCATGACAATAACTTTGCCTTTGCAATCTAGAATAAGCTGACAAGCCTGAGCAAAAGACTCGTCTACAAACTGCGTAATTTCTTGCAGTGCAGCGATTTCAGTGTCAATAACTGCCTTACCCCATTGGCAAAGCGCTTGCATTGTTGTCATAGAAAACCTTGTTAACTAAAGAGTAAAAATTGATAAACGATAAAGAAACCAAATAAAATACCGCCTTCAACACGAGTAATTTTACGCTTACCAAACAAATGCCAACTCATAATGAATAATAAAACAGTTAACCCGACCACGACATATAAATCGCGACCAGCTGCTTCTTGATCAAAGATACCAGGGTTAATCAGTGCGGGCATTGCTAAAACTGCAAGGATATTAAAAATATTTGAGCCCACAATATTACCGAGTGCTAGATCGTGTTCATTGTTTTTGATGCTGGCAATTGATGCGGCCAGTTCAGGAAGGCTGGTACCAATTGCAATAATGGTTAAGCCAATGACTAATTCAGAAAGACCAAAGTAACGTGCAATGTCACTTGCCCCTTCGACAACATAATAAGAAGCAATTGGCAGCATGATCATGCCAACGACAATCCAAATAGTTGCCATGTGATTAGATACACCTTCGGGGACATCCTCTTGGGCTTCTTCAAGTAAGGGATCTTTTAACTTTTTATCTCGTAACGTCAACCAACAAAGGCCACCAATGGTGCTAAAAAATAAGGTGATTAATACAACGCCTTCAGCAAACGTTAAGAATTGATCCCACAGGATGTATGCCGCTATTAACGTGACCACCAATAAGATGGGAAGTTCACGCTTTAATAGTTGAGAATGAACGAGCAGTGGCTGTAGTAGTACGGTAACGCCTAATACCAATGCAATATTTGTGATGTTAGAACCAAGAGCATTACCAATAGCGGTATTACTATTGCCGTCCATTGCTGAAGTAAATGCAACCATAATTTCTGGAGCTGATGAGCCCATAGCAACGATGGTTAAGCCGATGATTAGAGGTGGTAGACCAAAATTGCGGGCGATAGCGGCTGCACCGTAAACGAATTTATCGGCACTCCAAATTAATCCGACAAGACCAGCAAGTAAGATGGCAATACTTAAAATCATGGGGGGAAATCAATCCTCAGCGTATAAAGCAGTAATTGTCCCTATTTAGCTGATAAAAAGAAAGTATAAAAGCAGGTTATTTTGCGATAACTCAGATAATAATAGAAGAAAGTTGAGTATTAGTAGCCGAATCGTTGATTGTGGTATTGAAATAATTATCATTAAACGCGAATTTATTCGTGTTTTAGTTGTCGTAAGCGTTGCTTGACATAGGATATAATTGAACAATCATTGTAACTATAGCTAAAAATCGATTAAAATTTGCGGCTCTGATCGTGCTCATTAAAGCTCTACTATATATTTGTAACTAAAGCATTATTCAAGACACACTAATTGCGTCATTAAGGACAATACACTTTTGAATCCAGCAGATAACATAATTGAGATTTCAGCGATGAATTTTAGTCGCGATGATAGGGTTATTTATAACGATATCAATCTCTCGGTACCTCGTGGCAAAGTAACAGCCATTATGGGGCCAAGTGGTATAGGAAAAACCACGTTACTACGCCTAATTGGTGGCCAGATTAAACCAAGTTCAGGATCGATTAAATTTAATGGTGAAGAACTGGTTGGAATTAATCGAAAGTCACTATACAAAGTTCGCCGAAAGATGGGCATGTTATTCCAGTCTGGCGCGATGTTTACCGAATTAAGTGTTTTCGACAATGTTGCTTTTCCAATTCGTGAACACACTGATTTACCTGAATCCATTATTCGTAAAATCGTATTAATG
Organism: Psychrobium sp. nBUS_13; assembly: GCF_051201665.1. Classification (GTDB taxonomy): domain Bacteria; phylum Pseudomonadota; class Gammaproteobacteria; order Enterobacterales; family Psychrobiaceae; genus Psychrobium. The sequence continues at coordinate 492,481 of NZ_CP179210.1, forward strand.
AAGCTTGAAGCGGTTGGTTTACGCGGCGCTGCCCAACTTTTCCCTTCAGAGCTCTCTGGTGGTATGGCAAGGCGAGCAGCTTTAGCAAGATCGATTGCGCTTGATCCCGATTTGATTATGTATGATGAGCCATTCACAGGCCAAGATCCTATTTCAATGGGTGTCATTGTTCGCTTAATTAAAGAATTAAATGATGCATTGGGCGTAACATCAATCGTTGTATCTCATGATGTTGAAGAAGTACTAAGTATTGCAGATTACGTGTACATAATCGCGAATAAAACAGTGATTGCACATGGCACACCTGACTCATTACGCCAAGAAACATCGCCACAAGTTGTCCAGTTTATGCAAGGGCGTCCAGATGGCCCCGTTCCTTTCCACTTTCCAAGTGATGATTACAAAGAGGAATTGTTTAACCATGCTAATTAATGCCATTCAAAATTTAGGTCGTAGTGGTTTATCAACCATTGCTGGACTAGGCCGTGCAGGCGCGATGTTATTTGGGGCGTTAAAGCCATCGGGTCGTGGATTTAAACTGCTACCTCTTCTTATTAAACAATTATATGTGGTAGGGGTTCAGTCACTGATTATTATCGTTGTGTCTGGCTTGTTTATCGGCATGGTGTTGTCACTTCAAGGGTATACGATTCTGGTCGGCTATGGTGCGGAGCAGAGTCTCGGACAAATGGTGTCGCTATCATTGTTACGAGAGCTCGGGCCTGTCGTGTCGGCGTTATTGTTCGCTGGACGCGCTGGTTCTGCGTTAACCGCAGAAATAGGATTAATGAAAGCCACTGAACAATTGAGTTCACTTGAAATGATGGCAATAGATCCTTTGCATCAAATTGTCGCGCCACGTTTTTGGGCGGGTATTATTAGTCTGCCGTTACTTGCTTCTATTTTTTCTGCTGTCGGTATTATTGGCGGTCATTTAGTCGGTGTCGATTGGCTTGGCGTTGATAGCGGTGCTTTTTGGTCGGTAATGCAATCGTCAGTCGAGTGGCAAGAAGATATCGTTAATGGTGGTATAAAGAGCATTACTTTTGCCATTGTTGTTACGTGGATAGCACTTCATAAAGGTTATGACGCCGTGCCAACATCTGAAGGTATCAGTAAAGCAACGACTTCAACGGTAGTGCAGTCGAGTTTGGCTATTTTGGGTGTAGATTTCGTATTAACAGCGGTGATGTTTGGTTAATCTAATCGTCTGAACATTATTGTTATAGAGAATAATTTTAGCCATTGATGGCGCAAGGAAAATAGAATGAGTAAGAAAATTGAATTATTGGTAGGCGCATTTTTATTTGCAGGTATTGCCGCAATTTTAATGTTGGGATTAAAGGTTGCTGATAGCCAACTCGGTGGTAGTTCTGAGAGCTATAAACTAGTTGCTAAATTTAGCAATATTGGTGGCTTAAAAGTGCGTTCATCTGTAAAAGTTGGCGGTGTTGTTGTTGGCCGTGTTGCGTCGATTAGTCTTGATGAAGATTTTGCTCCGAAAGTCGTGATGGAAATTGACACTAATTTCAATCAGTTTCCTGATTCTAGTTCGGTAGCCATTTTGACTTCTGGTTTATTAGGTGAGCAGTTCGTTGGTTTAACACCGGGCTTTGTTGATGAAGAAACCGAGATTTTGGCCGATGGCGATCTCATTGAAGATACGCGTTCTGCAATGGTACTTGAAGATTTGATCGGTCAGTTCCTATACGGTAATAGTGAAGACTAGGAGTAATAGTATGAAAACATTAATTAAAAATATCGGGTTAACGTTAGCGTTTGTAGCTAGCACATTTTCATTAGATACAGCGGCGGCAGACAAGCCACTGTTTGATATGAAAGATCCTCACGTGATGATTAAGAATGCGAGTGAAGCAACATTTTCGCGTTTTCGCGCAGAAAAAGACCTTATCGATAAAGATTTGAATCACCTTAAAGTGATTGTTGCAGAAGAGTTGATGCCTTATATCAATCATAAACGCGCAGCAGCAACAGTATTAGGTAATAAACACTATAAGAAAGCTGTAAAAGAAAAGAAATTTAGCGAATTTAGTGAAGCATTCCGAGATTACTTAGTTGTTACCTATGCCAACATCTTTACGCTTTATGACAATCAAAAAATTGTTTATGCACCAGCAGGTGACATCACAGGCAAAAAAGTGGTTACTGTTAAAGTAACTATTGTTGACGCGCAACGTCCTCCAATTGATATTGAATTTAAATTACGTAAAAGTAAAAAGACTGGTAATTGGAAAGCTTATGACATGGTAGCTGGTAATGGCCTAAGCATGGTGGCAACTAAAGCTAAAGAATTTGATGGCATCATCAATAAAAAAGGATTTGATTATTTGATAACACAGCTTAATAAGAAAGCTGCGGAGTCGGTGGAAGCGAAGGCTCAATAAATGACTATTACGTGGCAATCAGAAAATGAAAATACGGTAGTATTGAATGGAAAACTGTCGCAATCGACAGTTCCTTCATTATTTCCTATTAAAAAGAAGATGCAACAGTATAATGACCAGCTAACCGTAGACTTAGCACAGTTATCTCATGTTGATAGTGCTGGCTTAGCGTATCTTATTGAACTACAGCAATATTGTCAGTCGAAAAAAATCAAGCTGCAATATAAAGGCGCAACGACTGCGCTGAGCAAGTTAATAGCGCTATATAATGCTGAGCCGTTATTACAAAATTAAGAATTAGAGGTTGTTATGGAAATTGAAGAAATTAAAGCGCTTATTGCGGCGCAGCTTTCATTAGATGAATTGCATGTAAAAGGCGAAAATGGCCACTATCAAGTGATTGCGGTTTCTGACATGTTTGAAAGCATGAGCCGTGTAAAGCAACAACAAGCTATTTATGCACCGCTTAATGAAGTTATTGCATCTGGTGCTGTACATGCAGTATCAATTAAAGCGTTTACCCCCGAAAAATGGAAGCGTGAGCAACTACTTAATCCATTAAGTTAAGGCGTTAATGTGCAAAAATTGAAAATCACTGCCGTCGATAGTTTACACGGCGATGTCACCATCTCTGGTGCTAAAAATGCTGCATTGCCGATTCTAATGGCGACTATTCTGGCGACTGGCGACACAAGAATTACTAATGTCCCTGAGCTAAATGATATTTTAACAACCGGTAAAGTACTAGAGAGCTTAGGCGCTAACGTCACTTTTGATAACAACCTGTTTCAGGTGAATACTTGCAGTATCAATCAATATTGCGCACCTTATGATCTCGTCAAAACGATGCGCGCATCCATTTTGGTTTTAGGACCTTTACTCGCTCGCTTTGGTGAAGCAGACGTTTCTTTGCCTGGTGGCTGTGCCATTGGCGCGCGACCTGTTAATTTGCATTTGCAGGGTCTTAAGCAAATGGGCGCTGATATCAGTGTCGATAACGGTTACATTAAAGCCCGTGTTGATGGACGCTTACAAGGCGCCACTATCTTTATGGATATGGTGAGTGTTGGTGCAACTGAAAATCTGATGATGGCAGCCGCTTTAGCTCAAGGTACGACAATTCTTGAGAATAGTGCTCGTGAACCTGAAATTGTTGATTTGGCAAACTATCTCATCGCAATGGGAGCTAAAATCTCTGGTGCGGGTACAGCGACTATTACTATAGAAGGCGTTGAGCGCTTAAATGCCGTCGAATATAGAGTTCTGCCTGACCGTATAGAAACAGGTACCTTTTTAGTCGCAGGTGCTATTACACGTGGAAAAATTCGCTGTTTAAACGCTGATGCTAGTGCACTTGAACCTGTTCTTGCCAAGTTGGAAGAGGCAGGGGCTGATATTAGTACGGGTGATGATTGGATCAGCCTTGATATGCATGGCAAACAACCAAACGCTGTAAGTATTAAGACGGCGCCACATCCTGCATTTCCAACAGATATGCAGGCTCAATTTTGTGTATTAAACGCGTTGGCTAATGGCAATGCGAATGTTGTTGAAACCATTTTTGAAAACCGCTTTATGCATGTACCTGAATTACAACGTATGGGTGCTACTATCGAATTAGAAGGCAACACCGCAATTTGTCACGGTAAAGAGCGTTTAAGTGGTGCTCAGGTGATGGCAACAGATTTACGTGCATCTGCGAGTTTAGTGATTGCTGGCTTGGTAAGTGATGGCGAGACTGTTGTTGATCGTATTTATCATATTGATCGCGGCTATGAAAAAATCGAACAAAAGCTTAATGGTTTAGGGGCGACGATCGTTCGCTTAAATGACTAAGCCTTTATCTTTATAGCAAATGAAAGGCGTTAACTTGATTAGTTAGCGCCTTTTTTATGAGTATTAAAAGCTACCTAGCTCAACAGTTTCCATTGATAGTTCGATATCTTGACCATTTCTAACTACTGTAAAGTTTATTGTGTTACCCGGTTTAGTTGTTTCGATCTGATAGCGTAATTCGCTTAAATTATTGAATTGTTTGCCGTTGACCTTGGTAATGACATCAGCAGTACGTAACCCGGCTGCGTAAGCTGGACCTTCCTGATAGACATTTGTGACTCTGACCGCACCAATATCGATATTAAATGTTGAATTACTAACAACCGTTTCACCATCAAAGCCTAATGAACCACGGGAAACATAGCCCTCAGTAAGCAGTTCTTTGAGAATACTGAAAGTCAATTTGGCGGGGATGGCAAAACTTATTCCGTTACTCGTGTTACCGTTGGTTTCATTCATGAAGGTATTAAAGTTGGCATTATTGATACCCACAAGTTCGCCCCGTGAATTAATCAATGCACCACCAGAATTTCCTGCGTTAACAGCAGCATCAGTTTGAATTAAGTATACGAAATAATTTGGAAAAACCTGCGTTTTTCGACCGTTTGCACTGATAATCCCTTGAGTGATGGTTTGACCCAAATTATAGGGATTACCAATCGCAAAAACTAAATCACCCACTTGAGGATTGTGCTTAAGGCTAACAGGGATAAATGGCAAATTGTCTAATTTAATCTTTAAAACAGCGAGGTCGGTGAGGGGATCTGTGCCTATTATACTTGCAACGCCACGACGACCATCTTGTAGAGCGACATAAATGATATCGGCACCTGCAATAACGTGTAAATTGGTCAAGATAATGCCGTTAGCCGACATAATAACGCCTGAGCCGAGACCTCGTCTGCGCATATCAACTTCATTAAGCGGAGTGCGGTGCTGAGTTATAGAGTAAATATTAACGACTGCGGGCGCAGCACGTTTTATGGCATAAGAATAAGACACCGGCGCAGTATGAATAACTAACCACTGCTTCACTGCACTCAATATCGCGGTGCGTGTTGTCGGCAAGACGATCACGATAAGTGCGCCAATAATTAACCCGAAAGCCGCTGCTTTTATTGTTGAAGTGATCCCTTTTAACACATCTTAATCTCGTAAAAATCGCTGACCAAGAAGGTTAACATAAGCGGTTAATTTTGGGGAGAAAAATAAAAGCCAGCACGAGGCTGGCTTTGATAAATGAAAGTGAGATTGACCTATCTAATAATGATGTAGAGCACGTTGTTACCACGTTTTACGCGAAGCGCTGCAACATCTTCGTGATCCTTGATGTACTCACGTAATTCACCGACACTTTTCACACGCGTTCTACCCGCAGCGATAATGATATCGTCGTTACGTAGTCCCGCTTGGAAAGCCGGTGAGTTACGTTGTATATCTGTAACTAGAATGCCTTTTACTGAGCCATCATCGTTATTTGATAACGTTGAACCCTCAAGTTTAGGGTGAACTGCAGCAGCGTTTACATCGGCACCGCCAGCTTTCTTTAATGTTACATTCAATGTTTTTTCTTTACCGTCACGAACAATAGTTATCTTTAATTTACTACCCGCCCCCATGGTCGTTACTTTGGCTCTAAGATCAGAAAAGCCTTTGATTGATTTACCATTGACTTTGATAATGATGTCGCCCGCTTCAATGCCTGCTTCTTGCGCCGCAGAATCTTCCATCACTTGACTAACAAAGGCACCGTGTTTTGTTTTTTGACCAAAGCTTTCCGCAAGCTCTTGAGTAAGCGGTTGTGCTGAAATACCTAGGGCACCACGTCTTACTTCACCAAACTCGATTATCTGATTAACTAAGTTACTTGCCATGTTGATAGGAATTGCGAAACCGATCCCGACATTACCACCTGTCGGAGCGATAATCGCTGTATTGATACCGATTAACTCGCCCTTTAGGTTCACTAATGCGCCACCTGAGTTACCGCTATTGATAGCGGCATCGGTTTGAATGAAATCTTCTAAATTTTGATTGTTTAACCCGGAACGTCCCAGTGCCGAAACTATGCCTGAGGTGACCGTTTGCCCTAAGCCAAATGGATAGCCAATAGCAACGGTAAAATCACCAACACGAAGATCGTCGGAATTAGCTTTTTTTACTTCCACTAAATTGTCTGGCTCAATTTGTAGCAGGGCGACATCACTCTGTGGATCTGAACCAATCATTTTTGCATCAAAACTGCGACCGTCGTTTAAAGATACCTTAATCTTATCTGCATTATCGACAACATGGTGGTTCGTTAGAATGTAACCTTCTTCCGCATCAATGATAACGCCTGAGCCTAACCCTCTAAACGGTCGTTCACGCTGTTGGCCACCACGGCCTAAAAATGGACGAAATGCTTCAGGAATGCGATTTTTCGATTTTTGAGTCCCCTCGACTGAAATTGAAACTACCCCAGGGGTGATTTTTTCTAACATCGGCGCCAAGCTATAAACTTGTTCCGAGCTATTTGAGCTAGGCCATGCTGCGTGAGAAGGCGCTGAAGTTAATCCAAGTGAAAGCGCGAGTAATGCGGCACTGATAACGGTAAGTTTTTTGGCTGTCATATTTTGATTTCTCCAAAACTAAAAGAATACGTACATTCCAGAGGACTTCTGTAAATTAGAATAGTTCCAGAATACACAGGAATAAATCAACAGTAGGTCTTTTTTTGTACTGGAATTTTATTAAGGTATAAAAAACGCCAGTATCAACAAGCAATACTGGCGTTTTTATTGAGTTAATTATGCCGACGCTTTGTCATCGTCGTTAGCTTTTGGCGTAATGATATTGTGAGTTCCTTGTACATAATCATTCGGTTGCGCCGTGCTGGATTCGTGCTCGTCATTCGCAGCTTCTTGAGCTTCTTGAGCTTCTAACTCGACGTCTGCTATAGCGTCTTGAACTAAGTTAGTCTCTTTGGTTTCCTTAAATGGGATTTTTATGCTGACTTCGCTATCTGGTAACAAGCTCTGTTGTGCTTGGGTCATATGTTGATAAACGTTTCGATACTCTTTTGCCATATTACCAAGTAATTCAGCACTTGATGCGAAGTGCTGTTCAACATCTTGTTTATATTGATTAAGTTCAGCTTCAAGTTGCTGAGTTTTGGCTTTTTCAGCATTGTTATCAGTCGACTTATCTGACGTAACTCTACCAATAATAAATCCGATAACCGCAGCAAGAACAATTAATAAAATGTTAATCGTCAAATCCATGTTGTCTCCTAAAGAATGATAGTGCCAGTTTTAACGAATGTGCTAATATCTCTGGCTTTGAAAATAATGTCCCTAAATTAACCGCAAATATTGTTTGAAGGAAATTCGCGATCTATGTCTCAGCTTACCCCGTTACAAAAATATCAACAAGACTTAACGCGAGATGATTTTAGCTATGATGCTGCTCAAGAAAACGCTGTAAAGCATCTACAACGTTTATATGATGAGTTAACAGCGACACAGGACAAGCCTAAGGGATTTGGTCATAAATTGAAATCATTCCTTTGTGGTAAAACCGAAGATAAATCAATTAAAGGTATTTATTTTTGGGGGGGAGTTGGTCGTGGAAAAACGTACTTAGTGGATACGTTCTTTGAAGCATTGCCTTTTGAAAAAAAAATGCGAGTTCACTTTCACCGTTTCATGCACCGTGTTCATCATGAACTAACATCTTTGCAGGGACAAAGTGATCCATTGAAGATCATTGCTAAGCAGTTCGCTAAAGAAGCTAAAATCATTTGTTTTGACGAGTTTTTCGTATCAGATATTACAGATGCGATGATTCTTGGCGGTTTGTTTCAAGAGTTATTTGGTCACGGCGTTATTTTGGTGGCGACTTCTAATATTGTGCCTGATGATTTATACCGCAACGGTTTACAAAGAGCGCGCTTTTTGCCAGCAATCACCTTAATCAATGAAAACACTGATGTTGTTAATGTCGATTCTGGTGTCGATTATCGATTGCGTGCACTTGAGCAAGCGGAGATTTTTCATTATCCATTAGATGAAACAGCAGACAGTAATTTGTTGACCTATTTTGACCAGCTGGCACCTGAACCTGGTCATGAGGTAGGTAGTATAGACGTCGAAGGACGCGCGATTGATGTTCGATTGGACGCAGACGGCGTGTTGCTTGTTGAATTTCGCTCGCTTTGTGATGGGCCGCGTAGCCAAGTGGATTATATGGAGATCGCGCGCTGCTACCATTCAGTATTACTTAGTAATGTTGAGCAGATGGGGCAGGCGACCGACGATGTTGCACGTCGGTTTATTGCGATGGTGGATGAATTTTATGAGCGCCGTGTTAAGTTGATTATTTCTGCAGAGGTTGCCATGGAATCGCTTTATACCACTGGCCAGCTAAATTTTGAATTTAGACGCTGTTTGAGCCGCTTACAAGAAATGCAATCACATGATTATTTGGCTGAAGCACACAAACCTTAATTAGTCGCTAAGTTGCTTATTTTTGTGAGGGACTTAGCGAAACTGTCTAATCCTGCTGAATAACTGAAAAAAACCTAGATTAATTGTCAATTAACAGGTGATTTTTCATTCCCTCTCTTGTATAATCCTGCGCCTGCCCAAGTCAGTTGTGTGTTCTTTTTCCCGAGAATATACAGCGCACGCTTTCGAAAATTGCTCGAAGGGGTAAGATTCAAGCACACTGGACATTGTTTTTAGATTGCTTTAATTGGCAGGTAAAAACATAAATAAAAAAATTTATATGGGTTTTATATAATGAAAACTTTTAGCGCAAAACCAGAAAGCGTAAAACGCGACTGGTATGTTGTAGATGCTGACGGTAAAACGTTAGGTCGTTTGGCTACTGAAATTGCTTCACGTTTACGTGGTAAGCACAAGCCTGAGTACACTCCACACGTTGACACTGGTGATTACATCATCGTTGTAAACTGTGAAAAAATTGCTGTTACTGGTGCAAAACGCACTGATAAAACTTACTACCACCACACTGGTTACATCGGTGGCATTAAGTCTATCACTTTCGATAAGTTACTTGATAAAGCTCCTGAGCAAATCATCGAGAAAGCAGTGAAGGGTATGTTGCCAAAAGGTCCTTTAGGACGCGCAATGTTCCGTAAGTTGAAAGTATACGCGGGTTCTGAGCATCAACATGCTGCTCAACAGCCTCAAGTTTTAGACATCTAATACGGAATTTAAGCAAATGGCAGATAATCAATACTACGGCACAGGCCGTCGCAAAAGCTCAGTAGCTCGTGTTTTTATTAAAGCAGGTAGCGGTAACATTACTATCAATAACCGTCCGTTAGACGAGTTCTTTGGTCGTCCAACTTCTTGTATGGTTGTTCGTCAACCATTAGAGCTAGTTGAAATGATCGAAAAGTTCGACGTAAACGTTACAGTTAAAGGTGGTGGTACTACAGGTCAAGCTGGTGCGATTCGTCACGGTATCACTCGTGCACTAATGCAATTTGATGAGTCTCTACGTTCTGATCTTCGTGGCGCTGGTTTCGTTACCCGTGATGCACGTAAAGTTGAACGTAAGAAAGTTGGTCTACGTAAAGCACGTAAGAAGCCACAATTCTCAAAACGTTAATCGTTATATGCAGTTATTTTGGTTCGGATTGTTTTACAATCCTTTCCAAATGCAAAACGACAAAAACCCAGCCTCGGCTGGGTTTTTTTATGCTCAGGATGAGCGGTATCCAGCGGTGCCATGGACGGCAAGGAGCTGGGATGCTCAGGATGAGCGGTATCCAGCGGTGCCATGGACGGCAAGGAGCTGGGATGTCCAGGATGAGCGGTATCCAGCGGTGCCATGGACGGCAAGGAGCTGGGATGTCCAGGATGAGCGGTATCCAGCGGTGCCATGGACAGCAAGGAGCTGGGATGTCCAGGATGGACGATACGGCACGGTGCCATGGATGGCAAAGAGCGACGCGATTAAAGCGAGCGCCAATGCGAAGCCATGGATGGTGAGAGCTCTGTTCTCGAAGCGATCACTAATCTAATTAGATCATAATGGCAAAGAGCGACGTGATTAATGCGATCGCTAATGCGTAGTCAGGGGCGACAATAGTAGTATTCTCAACGCTCCCACTAAGCTCAATGAAACATCTTGGCAGTTCACGACTAAATGGATTTAGGGCTAGTGCGAAGCCAGAACCAGAACTGAGTCTCGTGAGCGCTCATTTATACAAGGTCTAAGTGCCAAAGATTTCTTACCTCAATCGACTACAGTAGCAGTTTTAAGTGAAAAAATGCCCCCCATACGACTAATGACTAACGTGAGCGAATAATGATTATACCAATTGCATTAAATATTTGCCCACTTGTACTTGTTAAAATTAACTAAAATGGCGTTGCTCTCAATCCTAATCGCCAGCTATTAGTCAATCGAGCGCCTTGTTTTAGCTGATTTTCTCTACGCACAACAAGATCACTTACTTAATGCAATTGGTATTATTGGTTCGTTACATAACTAATTATTGATGCAATTTTCTCAATTTGACTATTTTCTATCCTGACGTGAAGTAAAATTGATTTAAATCGCTCTTCAACGAAAAATTTATACCTTTTTCCAATGAATAAGCTGTGATTTTTCGTTTTAAAACGCTTATAATTTGTAAAATTTTCTGTCTGCTAGGCAGAATTGGCTTTAGTCGTTATTAATTTAAAAACTAAAACACTAAGGTGAGTTAGCATTTTTAAGCTGATTTTTGTCGATTAGAATAATAACCGTAAATATAGTGATGCTTTCCCCAAGCATCTAAACAGGAGATATGTGGATGAGTAGTGCGCCAGAGAACAATGGTCGTCGCCGCTTTCTAACCCTTGCTACGGCAGTGGTTGGTGGTGCTGGCACCGTAGGTGTTGCTGTACCTTTTATCAAATCGTGGAACCCAAGTGAAAAGGCAAAAGCTGCAGGTGCTCCAGTGGAGTACGATGTAAGCAAAATGTCGCCTGGACAGTTAGTTAGGGTTAAATGGCGTGGTAAGCCGGTATATGTTGTTCGCCGTACTGATGAAGTATTAGAGCAGTTGAAATCAGGGCACAATGATCAGTTAAAAGATCCTGATTCAATTGAAGACCAACAACCAGAATACGCGGTTAATAGCCACCGTTCACCAAATCCAGAATTCTTAGTGGCATTAGGTGTTTGTACTCATCTAGGTTGTGCGCCTACGTACCGTGCTGGTGATTTCAACGAAATCGTTGAAGGCGTTGCAAATGGTTTCTTCTGTCCATGTCACGGTTCGAAATTTGATATGGCTGGACGTGTATTTAACAATGTTCCTGCACCATTAAACCTTGTTGTTCCACCTCATAGTTACTTAGACAATGGCGTGTTACTCATCGGTGTTGATAAGGGAGATGCATAATGCTGACTAATATCGTAAATTGGATTGATAAACGTATTCCAATGACCGAAACGTTTAACAAGCACGTGGGTCAATACCCTGCGCCTGTTAACTTTAACTTTTGGTATTTCTTTGGTTCTTTAGCAATGCTAGTACTCGTTAATCAGATCCTAACGGGTATTTGGTTAACAATGAACTACACGCCATCAGGTGCAGAAGCTTTTGCATCAGTTGAATACATCATGCGTGATGTTGAATACGGTTGGTTACTGCGCTATATGCATTCAACAGGTGCATCTGCATTCTTCGTTGTTGTATACCTACATATGCTTCGTGGTATGATGTATGGCTCATACCAAAAACCACGTGAATTATTGTGGTTGTTCGGCATGTTCATTTATCTTGTCTTAATGGCTGAAGGCTTTATGGGTTACTTATTACCTTGGGGTAATATGTCGTTCTGGGGCGCACAGGTAATCATCTCGCTATTTGGCGCAATCCCTGTGATTGGTGATGATTTAACATTATGGATTCGTGGTGATTACGTTATCTCTGGTGCTACGTTAAATCGCTTCTTCGCGTTACACGTTATTGCATTGCCGTTAGTCTTAGTTATTTTAGTATTCTTACACATCGTTGCATTGCACGAAGTAGGTTCAAATAATCCTGAAGGCATTGATATTAAAAAGCCAAAAGGTAGTGTTGCTCCTGAAGAGTTAAGCAAGTTTACTTACCATAAGCAATACAGTGAAAAATACGACATTGTTGATGCGGTTCCTTTCCATCCTTATTACTCTGTTAAAGATATTATGGGTGTTGTTGGTTTCTTATTCTTCTTCTGTGCGGTCATTTTCTTTGCGCCAGAGGGTGGTGGTTACTTCCTTGAGAAGCCTAACTTTGAGCCAGCAAATCCGCTTAAGACGCCTGAGCATATTGCGCCAGTATGGTATTTTGGTCCATTCTACACAATCTTACGTGTTATCCCTGATAAGCTGATGGGTGCCGGTTTAATGTTTGGCGCTATTGTAATGTTATTCTTATTACCTTGGTTTGATCGCGGAACAGTTAAATCTGTACGTTATCGTTCGACAGCGCATAAAGTTAACCTTATTCAGTTTTGTATTTGTTTTGTTGTACTAGGTATTTTAGGTACTAAAGCAGCTTCACCACTTAATAATTTCTTAGGTATGGTGACGAGTGTTGGTTACTTTGGTTTCTTCATTGCACTGTGGTTCTACAGTAAAAATGAGAAAACGAAGCCATTACCAGAGAGGATTTCACACTAATGAAAAAGTTAATTATTGCATTAGTTGCATTGCTCCCGACATTGGCAATGGCAGCAGGCGGTGGCGCTCCAACAATGAAAGCGCCAATTGATTTGACTGATAAAGAGTCATTACAAAACGGTGCTAAACTGTTCATGAATTACTGTTTCGGTTGTCATGATACTCGCTATCAACGTTATAATCGTGTTGCTCGCGATATTGGTATTACTGATGAGCAAATGATTGATAACTTGATTTTCACAGGCGTGAAAGTGGGTAATCTGATGTATAACTCAGTAGATGACGAGCAAGGCGCTAAATGGTTCGGCCAAACACCTCCTGATTTAACGATGATTACGCGCGTTCGTGGTACTGATTTTGTTTATACGTACCTAAAGAGCTTCTATGCTGATCCTGAACGTCCATTTGGTGTAAATAACAGCATCTTTAAAGATGTTGGTATGCCGCATGTTCTTCAGAGCTTACAAGGTGTTCCAACGGCTGAATTTACAACTGATGCTGATGGTAATCGTGTACTTGTAAAAGATGAGCATGGTCTAGCTATCATCACCACTGACGGTTCAGGTGAGATGAGCGATGATGAGTTTGATATTGCTGTACGTGATATTACTAACTTCTTAACTTACGCAAGTGAGCCATCAAAGCTCGAACGCCAAAATACTGGTAAATGGGTACTCGGTTTCCTAGCTATCTTCTTCATTCTTTCTTACTTACTTAAGAAAGAATACTGGAGAGATGTTCACTAATCATTATTAGTAAGCATTCAAGTTAATTAAAAGGAGAGCCTCGGCTCTCCTTTTTTTTTCTTAAGCATTGACATCGACCTAGACTAAGCTAGCCAAGCGATTGAGTCGTAAAACTCCATCAACTCTGCAAATGCTGCTATACTAAGCGCCATCATCGAGGACTTAATTACAACGTTAATTAAGTAAATTGAAAATTAAAAAAATTGGAGTGTATCAATGGCCGTAACTGCCAACAAGCGTTCAGTAATGCAGCTGTATTCAGGCGCAAAAGACATGATGAGTCACCAAGTACGTATCGTATTAGCTGAAAAAGGCGTTAACGTTGATATCAAGCAGGTAGACCCAGATAACCTTCCTGAAGAACTCATTGAAGTTAATCCATATAACAACGTACCTACGTTAGTTGACCGTGATCTAGTGCTTTATAAAGCTGACATCGTGATGGAATATTTGGACGAGCGTTTCCCGCATCCGCCATTGATGCCTGTTTACCCAGTTGCACGTGCTAAGAGCCGTCTAATGATGCATCGCATTGAACAAGACTGGTATTCACTTGTTGAATTAATCGAACTTGATGGTTCTAAGAGCGAAGGTGCTCGTAAGCAACTTAGCGAAGAGTTAACAGCTATCGCTCCTATCTTTGCTGAAATGCCTTACTTTATGAGTGAAGACTTTAGCTTAGTTGATTGTTGTTTAGCACCGCTATTATGGCGTTTACCTGAGCTAGGCATCGAGTTAACTGGCAACGCAAGTAAAGAGCTACGTTTATACATGCAACGCGTATTCGAACGTGAATCGTTCCAAGCATCATTGACTGATGCAGAACGCGAAATTCGATTGAAATAATGATGGGTCCGAATCGTCCATATTTATTGCGCGCTTTCTATCAATGGTTACTTGATAATGAAATGACGCCGCATCTTGTAGTGAATGCTGATATTCCCGGTGTTCAGGTGCCAAGTGAACATGTTCAAGACGGACAAATTGTATTAAATATTGCACCTCATGCTATAGGTGATATTGAAATGAGTAATGAGCGTGTTGTATTTAGTGCGCGCTTTGGCGGTAAACCATTTCAGTTAATTATTCCTATGGCTGCTATTGTCGCAATATATGCAAGAGAGAATGGCGCCGGTACGATGTTTGAGGAGGAGGATTTTTATATTGAGCAGGTTGATAACATGCTTAATGAAATTCAACTTGAACATTCTTCAACGCCACAAGATGATGAACAAGAAGAAAAGAGTGCGCCTAAAAAGGATCGGTCTTTTCTGAAAGTCATTAAATAGCACTTATTTCAGTGTTTAAAAAAGGAAGCTTAATGCTTCCTTTTTTTATGCTTAATTGATAGTCGAGACTGAATTTCTTTTGACAAGTTTAGGTTTAAAGTGATGTTGAATTTTGAGGTTTTGTTGTTGATAAACAGTTTCTAGTACCATATTCGCTGCCATCATTCCCATTTCATAAACCGGATTATCTACCGTGGTGAGCTGTGGGTAGATATGTCTTGCAAAGATAACATTATCAAAACCAACGACGGATAGTTCTTTCGGAAGCTCTAGATCGTGATCTCTGGCATAGGTCATCGCCCCTGAGGCCATTTCATCATTGGCACACACTAATGCGGTGATTGATTGCTTGTTATCTAAGAAATGTTTCAAGCCGTCGCGACCGCCTGTATCAATATAATTTCCGGTATAAAAATACTCAGCGCCAAGCTTACAATCGTATTCACGTAAGGCACGTTGATGGCCGACTAATCGTTGCTGAGCATCGAGCTTATTTTCTGGGCCAGAAATATAGCCAATATTACGGTGGCCTTCTTCTAATACTGCTTTCGCTGCAAGATAGCCACCAAGTTCATTATCAAGTTCAATGCAGTGCTGTTTAATTTCATCGATATAGCACCCGATAACAATGACAGGGATGTCTCCTTGGCATAGTTCGATGAGGTAATCATTTGAAACAGCTTCAACATGAATAATTAGCGCATCGCAATTTCTGCTTTTAAGAAATTCGATGCCGTCTTTTTCTCTCGCTTCTTCATTGTGACCAGTGGTGATAATCACATGCTTTCCAGCTTTTCGAAGAGTCGATTCTATTCCTGCCATCATTTGGCCGAAAAAGGCACCATTTAAACCTGTTACCATTAGGCCAATGCTATTAGTGCGGTTAGACGCCAAGGATTGAGCGATGGAATTAGGGCGATAATTTAGCTGCGCCATTGCATCATGAACTTTCTTGGCCGTCTTTTCACTGACCTTCGTCTTATTGTTGATGACTCGCGAAACCGTGGCCAATGAAACGCCAGCTAATTCAGATACTTCATATATTGTCGCCATACTGTCCTTTTCGATGATTCGAATGCTTGCAATGATGTATAAATTTTATCATGTAACGATAGGTTCAACTAGCATGTCTAAGCTTTAACTCATCAGAAATTTCATTCATGAATTTGCTATTTAATGGATAAATAATCATCAGCATGGCTCCCACAAATGCGAAGACTGCAGGAATAAAGCTCATTAATAAATACATCCCAGGAATCGAACCTTCGATAGATGCCTTGTCCATACCGTCATAGCCAAAACTTGCAAGTACAATGAGTACAAGTGCACCAGCGAAGCCACCACCAGCCTTCTGTACAAAGGTACCTGCTGAATAGATAAGCCCAGTCGCACGGCGGTTGTTTTTCCACTCTGAATAATCAGCAGAGTCCCCCAACATTGTAAAAAAGAGTGTTGGCATCATGGCCGCGAAAAATTCAGCAATACAACCTAAGGTAAATACTATGATTAGATTGTCGCCTGAAATCCAATAAAACGATGCGGTAAATAGTCCACTGGCAATCAGTGAAAATATGAATAGTTGTTGTTTGCCAAAACGTTTCGCTAAAGAGCTTGTAGCCAGTGCACCTAGAATGGATACCACTAATAAAGCAATAAAGTATTGCCCAGCAAGCAATTCACTGCCAACAATGTATTTAAAATAATAGGCAATTACGCCGTATTTGATGCCATTAAACATCATGGTTAAAAAACCAATGCCTAATAGCACTAACCATGGTTTATTGGTGAGTAAATCGACGATGTCACGTTGAGTTGTACTTAATTTACTCGTATCGCTATTGAGGAGCTTTTTAATAAAAAATGTCATTAATGCCATGATGATGAGAAAGAATATGCCACTAACCAAATCGCGGTAATAAAAGAATAACGTAATAGCCAATAATGGAAGGATGATAAAAGGTAAGCTTTTCACTAGATCCTTTAACTCGCCGGATAAAGGTTGATTCGACTCTTGCTTAACAGCGACACGCTCAGTGGTTGACACAAAAGTAATTATCATCAGCGCAATGAGCAGCCCTGCAAAGACATACATCGTTGTTTGGTAGCCCTTTGCGTCATCACCTTGACCAAAATAAGCGACAAGATCTGGTAGGAATCCCATGACTAACAATCCACCGGCGAAGGCACCTGCAAATCGAAATCCAGATAAACTAGTACGTTGCGAATGACTCGTTGTCATCACGCCCATCAGCGCTGAATAGGGCACATTATTCATCGTATAGGCCAATGTTAGCCCAATATAGGTTGCATAAGCGTAAATAAGCTTTCCACTTTCGCTTAAATCTGGTGTCGTGAAACAAAGCACCATCATTAAGGCTAAGAATGGCGTTGAAAATAATATCCAAGGTCTAAACTTTCCCCAACGAGTATGCGTACGGTCTGCAATCATCCCCATCACAATATCGGTAATGCCGTCAGATAATCGAACGACTAGAAATAGCAAAGCCGCAGCACTGGCGGTTATCCCAAAAGTATCAGTGTAAAAAACAGCAAGATAAGCCAGTGCTCCGCGCCAAACAAGGTTAGCCGCAGCATCGCCAGTTGCATAACCAATTTTTTCATACAGGGGAAGTTGGTTCATAAGTATCCTATGTTCGCTCGCTGATTAGATGTTTATAAGCGAGTCCACTTGCTTTAACGGTTCTTAGCTGCGTTTTATAATCAACATAGACTATACCAAATCGTTTAGTATATCCCTCTGCCCATTCAAAATTATCCATTAAACTCCACGCAAAATAACCTTTAATATCAACGCCGTCTTCAATGGCATTATGAACAGCGTTTAGATGGGATTGATAGTAGTCAATTCTGTCTGTGTCATTAACAACACTATCGGTAATCTTATCAGCCATCGCTGCCCCGTTTTCTGTAATGTAAACGGGCGGCAGGGTATATAAATCATTAAGTGAGGTTAATAGTTCATAAAATGCCATCGGATAAATTTCCCAGCCAATATCGGTTCTAGGTGCTCGTGCAGGCAACTCTTCGAACTTTTTGTCATCGTGGTGGCGGTAAATTGCTCGCGTATAAAAGTTAATGCCAAGAAAGTCGATAGAGTGGGCAATAATCTCCATATCACCCGCTTGTATGTCTGGCTGGCAATGAGCGGGTAGTTGTTGGCAGATGTTGGGGTATTGCTTATCAAATAACGGTTTTATATACCATTGATTGAAGTAGTCATCTGCATAGGACGTCGCTGCTTTATCTGCTTCACTCGCTGATTCTGGATAGCAAGGCGTGAAGTTGAGCACTATGCCACATTGGGAATTTGGGCTATTAGCCTTTAATACTGGCATGGCTAAGCCATGTGCTAATAACAAATGATGCGCTGCTTTCTTCCCATATTCTTGACCAACGAGACCTGGTGCGTGAATACCGGCTTCATAACCAAGGTAAGCACTACAAAAAGGTTCATTAAGTGTGGCATAGGCATAAACAAGGTCGCCAAATGCCTGACTTATGAGATCAGCATAATGTTTAAATTGATAGGCCGTATCGCGATTTAACCAACCGCCATTATCTTCTAAATGCTGTGGTAAGTCCCAATGATAGAGCGTAACAAATGCTTTGATGTTTTTATTTTTTAAGCGATTAAGAATAGCTAGATAATAGTCAACGCCGTCTTTGTTTAATTCGCCATCTTTGGTGATAACTCGTGGCCACGAGATGGATAGCCTATAAGCATCGACACCTAAGCTATCAATTAACTCAATGTCTTCTTGCCATAAATTAAAATGATCGCAGGCGATATCGCCATTTGAAGCATCTAATATTTTATTTGGGGTATCGCAAAAGGTATCCCAGATGCAAGGAAGTCTTTGTTCTACGCCTCCTTCAATTTGAAATGACGCAGTGGCAACACCATAGGTGAAGTCACGTTTTAACATTTTTGAGTTTTGTGGCAGAGATAACTTGCTGGACATCGACAATACCTATTTAACTATCTTATATTTTATGACTGATTATTACGCTTGCTATTTACGTTACATTGGTTTTAAATGGCGAATGAAAGCGCTTACATTTAAAGGTTAGTTGTTTATCTGAAAAACGTCAACTATTAATTGTGCGAACGTAATTTTGTCCAGTGACAATAAAAATAAGAGTGGAAAGACAATGAATAAAGGTATTAAAGCCCTATTTGCAGTTGTAGGTGTTGGTCTATGTAGTAGCTTGTTTGCTGAAGAGGCATCAGCGGTTAACCCTGTTTGGCCCAAACTAGCGATTGAAGTAAAGTCCGATCCTGTGATTGAAAAGCAAGTTGCAGATCTGTTGGCAATAATGACATTAGAGCAAAAAATTGCACAAATGATTCAGCCTGAAATCCGCGATATTACTGTTGATGACATGCGTAAATTTGGTTTTGGCTCGTATCTTAACGGTGGCGGGTCTTTTCCGACCGCTGATAAAAAGGCGCCGCCTGCTGATTGGATTAATTTAGCACAAGCGATGTACATGGCATCGATTGACGATAGTTTAGATGGCTCGTCTATCCCAACGATGTGGGGGACAGATGCCGTTCACGGACATAACAATGTAATAGGTGCCACATTATTCCCACATAACATCGGCTTGGGAGCGATGAATAATCCTGCATTGGTTGAAGACATTGCAGCTATCACCGCTAAAGAGGTCATGGTGACAGGCATTGATTGGGTATTTGCGCCGACTGTTGCTGTTGTTCGAGATGACCGTTGGGGACGTACTTACGAGGGATACTCTGAAGATCCTGACATTGTAAAATCCTATTCCAGCGCCATTGTTAAAGGATTGCAAGGTCACGCTGGTAAAGATTTTCTTGATGACAAACGAGTTATTAGTACTGTAAAGCATTTTTTGGGTGATGGCGGTACTGAAAAAGGTGATGATCAGGGAGACAGTCGAGCATCAGAAG
Organism: Psychrobium sp. nBUS_13; assembly: GCF_051201665.1. Classification (GTDB taxonomy): domain Bacteria; phylum Pseudomonadota; class Gammaproteobacteria; order Enterobacterales; family Psychrobiaceae; genus Psychrobium. The sequence continues at coordinate 512,378 of NZ_CP179210.1, forward strand.
AAGACTTATTTAATATTCATGCGCAAGGGTATGTAGGCGGGTTAACTGCCGGTGCTCAGTCTGTTATGGCGTCATTTAATAGCTGGCATGGTAAAAAAAATCACGGTAGCAAATATTTACTAAACGATGTTTTAAAAGACAGAATGGGTTTCGATGGCTTTGTTGTTGGTGATTGGAATGGCCATGGTCAAGTGGCTGGTTGTACAAATGAAAGCTGTGTGCAGGCAGTTAATGCTGGACTCGATATCTTCATGGTACCGACAAAGGCATGGAAGCCTTTATATTTTAATCTGATAAAACAAGTAAAGAATGGCGAAATTCGTCAGGCAAGAATTGATGATGCGGTTTCTCGTATTCTACGAGTTAAGTTTAGAGCTGGACTGTTTACCAAGCCGAGCCCTGCAAATCGTATTTTGTCTGGCAAAGTTGAGTTAATTGGTGCGCCAGAGCATCGATTGGTGGCCCGTCAGGCTGTGCAAGAGTCATTAGTATTACTTAAAAATAATAACCAACTACTGCCATTATCTCCTGAACAGCACATTCTTGTGGCTGGTGATGGTGCTGATAATATTGGTAAACAGTCTGGTGGCTGGACAATCTCTTGGCAGGGAACAGGCAACAAAAACAGTGACTTCCCTGGCGGTACTTCGATTTATCAGGGTATTGAAAAAGCGGTGTTGGCTGCTGGCGGAACAGTGAGCTTAAGCGTTGATGGCAGTTATTCTAAAAAGCCCGATGTTGCTGTCGTTGTATTTGGCGAAGAGCCTTATGCTGAAGGACATGGTGATATCGACAATTTAGAATATCAACGGGGTAATAAGAAGGATTTGGCGCTACTTAAGAAGTTAAAAGCAGACGGTGTAAAAGTTGTTTCACTGTTTATTAGCGGCCGACCGTTGTGGGTAAATGCTGAGCTTAACGCCAGTGATGCCTTTGTTGCTGTTTGGTTACCTGGCTCAGAAGGAAACGGCGTTGCCGACGTTATTTTACGAAAAGCGGGCGGCGAAATTAATCACGATTTCAAAGGAAAATTATCGTTTACTTGGCCAAAAAATAGCACACAGGCGGTTGTTAATCGTGGTGATAAAAACACCGGTTTGTTCGACTACGGTTACGGCTTAACTTATGATCAGGCGATTAATATTCCAAATAACCTTGATGAAAGCAAAGCCGCAACGAATCAATCTGTTGAGCGCGTTGTGTTTGAGAGAAGCCCGCAAGCACCGTGGCGTTCAGCATTGATATCGAAAACTGGCAGACAGTTAATAGAGTCTAGTTTACAAACCAATAGCGCTATCACTGTTAAAGCTATCGACAGACAAGTACAGGAAGATGCCCGATTACTTTCCTTTATTGGCGATAGCCATGCGAGATATCAACTTGAAAGTAACTTTCCAGAAGACTTGCGTGCAAGTTTAGAAAGTGACTCGGTATTGTTATTTGATATAGCGCCTTTTGAGAAAGTAAGAAATCAGCTTAAGGTTGAGATGATTTGTGAGAAAAATTGCAACGCAGGTGTAAATATAACGCCGTTACTTAACGAAGTAGACATTAAACAATGGCATAGCATTGCAATTGATTTACAGTGTTTTAAAGCTCAAGGTGCTGCGTTTGAGCGCATCGTATCACCCTTTGCCATAAGTGCGAGCTCGCCCAATGTGGTGGCTATTAGCAAGGTTATTTTATCGCCCAAGGCAGTATTAAATGACACAATCAAGCATGTCAGCTGTCAATAGATTGGAAAGAGCGCCTTTGACGATTAAAGGCGCTCCATAGCAATTTATTTAGCGGGGCAATAACGAGAAACAAAATCTCCATGCCTTGGTAATTGCGATACCGCGCTGGCAATCGACGTTCTTAAGCCGGTTAAGAACTGCTTTAACTCTTTGTCATTCATAATATTTGCAATTTGATGATGTTGCTTTGGCATAAGCCCTTGCCCCAGCATGACTTGAGTCCATGAGTCGACACGAAATATATCGCCGTCATCTAAAAATACACGGCCACTTTCTTCAAACAGCTGTATTTTGTGAGCCAATGATGCTGGAATATCCATCTGTCGGCAATGACGCCAAAATTCGCTGTCATCGCGTTGGGTTACCTTGTAATGCAATACTATAAAATCTCTCACCGCATTAAGCTCTGAATCCAACTTATTATTATATTCATTGACTAAGCTATCGCTAACGCCGTTAAATGGAAATAATCGTAACAAACGAATGATTCCTGACATGATCAAATGAATACTTGTTGATTCAAGTGGTTCAATAAAACCGCTTGATAGCCCTAATGCTATACAGTTTTTATTCCATCCTTTACGGCGTCGTCCCGTTTTAAATTTGATGACTCTCGGTTGGGTAAGCACTTCCCCCTCAATGTTGCCAAGAAGTGATGAAATTGCCTCGTCATCTGACATATATTTGCTGCAAAATACCAAACCATTACCAACGCGATTTTGAAGCGGGATCCGCCATTGCCAGCCACTTTGATGAGCGATGGAGCGTGTATAGGGGATTGCTTCTTGTGTTGCAGCTGTTTGCACCGCAACAGCGCTATCACAAGGAAGTATATGTGACCAATCTTCATAACCCGTGTGTAATGCTTGTTCGATCAATAAGCCTCTAAAACCAGTACAGTCGATGAAAAGGTCGCCAACGATGACACTACCATCTTGCAAATTGAGCTGGGTAATGTGACCCGATTGTGGGCATTTTATCACTTTTTCAATCTTTCCTTCGCGGCGGTTAACACCGAGTGATTCACTGAATTTTCTTAAGTAATTGGCGTAAAGTGACGCGTCAAAATGATAGGCATAGTTAATCGGTAGGCTCTTAGATAAGCCGAATTTATTGGCTTTTGCTGCCTGTAACTCAAAACAATATTCGCTAAAGTCTTGTTGGTGGCCTCGTTGCAGCCCATGAAGCCAGAAGTGATGAAATTCGCCAGCCCAACACTCTTTTCCGGTCACACCAAAGGAATGAATATACGCGTTATTAGGGCTATGCCAGTCTTGAAATTCAATACCGAGTTTAAATGTCGCCTGTGTTTCTCGCATCATTTCTTGTTCATCGATACCGAGTAACTTATGAAATGTTTTGATGGGGGGAATAGTTGCTTCGCCGACACCCACTGTTGCAATTTCATCCGATTCAATCAAGGTAATGTTGATAGATGAACCAATGAGCTTAGAGAGTGCAGCTGCGGCCATCCAACCGGCTGTACCACCGCCTGCAATGACGACGTTTTTTATTTTATTATTCATGCAGTAGCCTTAGTGATGAATTGTAATAACGCCCTATTGGCAGGGAGCCCTTGAATACATTGTTGTATCTTGTCTTGGTTGCGATCAATTAATTGCTTTGCAATTGCTTGTTGTGAAGAGGTTAGTAGCGAGTGTTCAGTTTTAAACCCCATACCGTAAAGAACATATTGATAACTTGATGACGGGAATATTTCTTGTTGTTGCTCTAGATCGTATCTACTGGGTGGCTGATATTGCCACAGGGCGAGCAGTGACTGTAATCGTTTAGGAATCGATTGCTCATTTCTATTATCTACCCAATATTGACTATCATCGCGTCTGTTAAGTACATAATGTAGTTTGAGGAATTCAATGACTCGTTGCCAGCGATATTCAAATTGTTGATTAAATCGTGTTTCAATAATACCCATGTGTGTTTGAGACGATGGTAGCTGTTCACTAAGGTATGAAATCGACAATTCAACCATTGCCAGCGCTGATGCTTCCAATGGCTCTATAAAGCCAGATGACATACCAATTGCAACACAGTTTTTATGCCAGAATTTTTCACGATAACCCGGTGTAAATTTAATGGTTTTATAGGTTAATGCATTGGCTTTCTCTTTGCCAATACTAGCTGAAATATAGTTAGCTAGCTCTCTCTTAGCATCGCTTTGTGATAGGTAATCGGAAGAATAAACATATCCAGTTCCTCGTCGCGAAGTTAGTCCGATATCCCAAATCCATCCTGCTGATTTTGCCGTCGATAGAGTCGTCGGTTCAATGGGGGAGTCATCTTCAAGGTAAGGAACTTGCGCGGCTATAGCACGATCATTAAATAGTACATGCTGCTGATTTTTGAGTGTAATACCGTAATGTTTGTCAATTAATAACCCTGTTGCACCTGAGCAATCAATAAATAAATCACCAGAAATTTTTTCGCCATTACTCGTATGAATACATTCAATGAAGTCATTATTATCGTTCTGAATATCGGTGATGTGAGCAAGTATATGAATAACTTTTAAGTGGGTTGTACAATGGTTTTGCAGCATGTTGGAAAATTTAGTGGCATCGAGATGATAGCCATAGTTTGTTACGGCGGCATACTCAGGAGTTGACGCTTGTTTAGGTGCTAGTCCTTTCTGACAAATAGTGCTTTGATGATTAATGGTATCTGCAAAGGTTTGATAAGAGTTAGCACTGTGCCAAACGGCGTGTAAATCAATATGGCCGTAGCCATCAGGTGTCATGAAAGGGTGATAGTATTTGTCGTGTTTGGATTTATCGACCCAGTCAATAAATTGAGAGCCTTGTTTAAATGATGCGTCACATTGGGCCAGAAAATCTGATTCTTTGATGCCAATTCGCTCTAGTGTGTTGCGCATCGAGGGCCATGTGCCTTCGCCAACGCCAATCGTGGCTATTTGAGGAGATTCTATCAAGGTAATATTGACACGATCACTGTGCTCTTTAGCGAGGATGCCTGCCGTTAACCATCCTGCTGAGCCACCACCAATAATAACGATATCTTTGATTGCTTTATCCATATAAACCCCATAAAAAATGCCGTATTTATCATACGGCATTTTGCATCGTTTCCTAAAATAAAACTTTATTAAAGTCCCTAGTAGGTTACGATATTAGAAAGTATAGCGAGCACCGAGAGCATAGCGTGCTTTTTGTTCTGCTAAATTCCACAATTGCGCTTTTGTACGACCGTGAGAACGAGTGTCTTCTCCAGTAAGGTTGATACCTTCAAAGAATACTGATAACTCTTCTGTCACCTGATATGACGCATTAAAATCAATTTGTGCATATGCTTCTGTATAGCTTGGTTCGTTGATATATTGTGCTTGTGTACTTAAAAACTTATCACGCCAGTTGTAAGCTATACGTGCTTGGAAATCACCTTGTTCGTAAATACCAACAATATTTGCTGTATCGCTTAAACCGACCAGCGCAAATTGAGTAACACTTGGGTCACCATTATTATCAAAACTGATGTCGCCATTTACTGTCGTATAGTTTGCTTGGAGTCCAAAACCTGAATCACCAAAGAAATGCTGAACTGCGATTTCAAATCCATCAATTTTTGCTTCTCTATTGTTAACAAACTCAGCCACATTAAATTGTGCTAATGGGTCACTACTATTTGGAAGTATGTCGTAATCTTCACCATAGCTTTGCACATTATTGACGTCAAAGGCCAAACCATTTTCCATCGCTGCAACCATGCCAAACAAGTTAGCATCAGTTACTTTGAGGCCAAGCGCTTCTAATTCGGTTCTCGCTGCAAGGGCGCGTGGACCAGCTGTTACATCGCGTAAACCATACACGTTTTCTTCTACTGGCTGACGTCCTGCAAAGTTACTAACACGCTTCTCATAATAGCCAACAGAAACATAGCTTGTCTCATCAAAATACCATTCAACAGAAATATCGATATTATCTGACTCTAAAGGTGCTAGAGCCACGTTACCTTTTGACGCTGTCCCTAATTGCGAGCCAGCTAAAATTGTTGGACTATTTGGCCCTGAAACATCCGCATGAGATACATTTAGTTGATTATATGTCGGGCGTGCAATTGTTTTGCTATAAGACGCTCTTGCTTTGATGTCATCGGTAAGCTCGATATCAAAATCAAAACTAGGCAGTAAATGATCATAGCTACTATCACCGATAACTAATGTTCGGGTATCTTCTCCGCCAAATCGGACGTTGAAATCATTATCAGATTCCCACGCTACAGCATTTGGTGGAATGATGTTAGCGACTGAATTTACGTCAGTACTTTCAAAACGTAAGCCTGCTGTAATATTATATGGACGACCACCTAGCTCACCAGATAATGCGAGTTGAGCAAAAGCCGCCGTAATGTCTTCTTTAATTACCCTATCGGTTGCAAATGCACCATCGGCAACAAAATTAAAGCCATATTGCCCAGCTGCCCATGCGCCGATTTGCGCGGCGTCACCTGTAAAGCCTTGGTTAAATGCACCCGTCGTATTAAAGTCTTCGATTTCACCCGTAAAATCAATCGGTGTTAAAAAACCTTCTGGCAATTCGCCTGGGTTTTCAACGCCCCAGTTACCCATGGTATGGCGCGTTAGGCTTTGTTGCGAATGACTTTCCATTGAACGAGATTCAATGCCAAAGTCAATTTGACCTTCGTCAAATTCGTAACTTCCTGATAATCGGAACTGGTTTATTTCAGATTCTTGAGAGGCATAACGCATGTCTAAAATTGACGTACCAACATCATTTTGGTCTAGGACATTGTTACAGTTTAAACCGCGCTCGGCGTTACAGTCATCAAAATCCACACGCATTGTTGGGAAGTCATTTGAAAAATCAACACCTTGACCAGCAGAAATATTTGCACCTAGACCAGTATTTAACCAACTGCCATAAGGCGCATCTGGTTTACTGTCAGCCGTTGAGCTATGCGCGTCAAAAACAATAGTGAGTGCATCATTTGCTTCATACATCACATTAAAACCAATCGATTTGTTTTCAGTCACTTGATTTAATTGCTGTAATGCTAACCCTAAATCACGCGGTGCTTGGTCGCCACGATCTTCGTTATAATCGACTGGCGTAGCGACAGTATTGTTATCAAATCCTAAATTAGATTTAAATGTATCCATCCAAATCGATTGTTCAGCGCGCGCCTCAAACAAGTCTTGTTTAGAATAGGTGTAGTCAAGTGTCGTAGTCAGCTTTTCAGATGGACGGTACTGAAATGTAAGTTGCGCATTAGTACGTTCACGTTCTCTATCAGCAACGTAATAACGAAGATCTGACGGCATAGAATAAATTTGGCCAATTTGTGGGGCATTCGTTAGAACAATGTCGTCTGCTGCTTGTGGGATAGTACCGTCATATTTGGTAGTACGCCATTGATTTACAAAGGCACCTGATGCCGAACTATCGCGCTTTGAACTGTTAAACGTTAATGAGGCACCAAATTTTTCTTCTTCGTCAGTCCAGCTAAATAACCCTGAGAGCTCAGGGGTCATATCGCTGCCTACACGATTAGTTGTATCCATTAATGCCTTCGCACCGATGCTGACATGCGTGCCTGCATTGTATAACGGTTTTCCGGTAACAATATCGACGGTTGCACCAATACCGCCTGTGGCAATATCAGCACGACCTGTTTTATAGACGGCAACTGTTTTTACGGCGTCCGATGCCAAATTGGCAAAATCAAATGCACGTGAATTTGCCACGGCACCGCCTGATGGCAGTCCTGATGCAGGCATAGTACGGCCGTTTAGCGTTACCATATTATAGTCAGGGCCAAAACCACGAACAGTTACTTTACTACCTTCACCATTAGCACGATCAATCGATACACCTGTGATGCGCTGCAGTGATTCAGCTAAGTTAGTATCAGGGAATTTACCAATATCTTCAGCTGAAATTGCATCGACAACACCAACGCCGTCTCGCTTTAATCGCGTTGATTCTTTAATACTTGAAAGTACGCCAGAAACTGTAATTCGTTCAATTTCTTTCTTCTTTGCTTCTTCAGCTGCCATGGCTGGTGCGATAGAAGAAATTGAGAGAACAGCGGACACACTGGCCGCAATTCGCGTTCTGGTAAAGATTTTTTGATCTTTCATGGTTGATTCCCTAGCAATGTTTATTTTAGTTTTATGTAAGCGCTTTCATAAACATTAATTTATTAACAAAAATAGATCAATCAATTTTTGAACATAAATCAAAAAATAATCAATTAAGAATTTTTAAAGGATATTTTTACTTTTACTGTTGGTTTATTTAAACACTTTATATTCAAATGTTTAGTTTTTTTTATGAGGATTAATATAAATTTTTCTTTTTTTTTGCGCTAATTAAACATACGATGAAAGCGCTTTCATTTGTGTTTTCAAGCACAATAAAATAAAAAATAACAATAACAATAACAATAACAATAATAATTGAGAGTGAGTGTCAAGGAGTCTTATGGCCTTATCTATTAAAGAAAAAGTGGGATATGCGTGTGGGGATGTTGCGTCTAATTTCTATTGGCGTGTGTTTGATGTTTTTCTCTTTATTTTCTATACCGATGTCTTTGGTTTATCCGCAGCAACAGTCGGCACAATGATGTTGGTTACTCGACTTGTTGACGCATTTTCAGACCCAATCATGGGCGCTGTTGCTGATAGGACAATAACAAAATGGGGCCGATTTAGACCATATCTTTTGTGGGGGATTATTCCTATTGTCGCTGCTGGCGTTTTAACATTTACTGTGCCGGACTTAGACGATAGTGGCAAAGTGATTTGGGCGTATGCCACTTATATATTTATGATGCTGGCTTATACATTTATTAACGTTCCGTATGGCGCGCTGTTAGGTGTGGTAACTCACGATACACAACAACGAACAACATTAACTAGCTTTAGATTTATTGGCGCATTCTCCGGTGGGAGTTTAGTTGCGTATTTAACGCCTGAATTAGTCACATGGTTTGGTCAAGGCGACGAAGCAACGGGTTGGCAGTTAACGATGATGTTGTATGGTTGTATCGCTGCCGCACTATTTACTATTACTTTTTTAAGTACCAAAGAAAGAATCTCTCCTCCAGCAAATCAACAAACGCCAGTACTACTTGATATTCGTGATTTATTAGCCAATAAACCATGGGTTGTCTTATTTAGCCTTGCACTCATTATTATGATGACTATTTCATTGCGAGGTAGTACGGGGACTTTTTACTTTAAGTACTACGCAAATCGTGAGAACTTAATTGGTAGTTTTTCCATGGCCTATATGATTGCCCTAGCGATTGGTGCTGCGTCTACGCCGCTATTAACTAAGTTAATGGATAAGCGCAAGCTGTTGATGGTTCTTATGTCGATTGTTGCCGTATTATCCGCGATATTTTATATGGTGCCTAAAGACAATATTGCATTAATGTTTGCTCTTCAGATAGCGATTGGTCTTGCGCTCGGGCCTAAATCTCCACTGGTTTTTTCAATGTATGCCGATACGGCTGATTATTCATTTTGGCGTACAGGACGCCGTGCTACGGCGATGATATTTTCCGCTGCCGCATTCGCCCAGAAACTTGGTGGCGCACTCGCGGGGGCAATGATTGGTTGGCTTCTCTCATCGATGGGATATGTTGCTAATCAAGCGCAAAGTGGGGCCTCTGAAAATGGCATTGTGCTATTGATGACGTTGATTCCGGCCATTTTCGCCGCATTAGCTGTGCCGCTATTAGCGCTGTATCCGCTGAGTAATCAGCAACTAGAACATATCCAAAAGGATAATATTGAAGGGAAATATCCAAACGATGTCTAAGAGTAACTCGACCATAAGCTATCGCCAAAATGCGCTAGGGCAATCTGTTTTATCATTATCGGATTGTCGAGCATTACCTAATGCTAGCGGCTATTTGTGGAATCGTAAAATGGTCACACAGATAAATTGTCGGGGTTATGTGGTGTCGCAATTTATGCAGCCTGAGCCCTGTAAATATTCCCATGGCCCATCATTGGAAGCTAAAACATTTATTCAACCTGAGCATCCGTACTTCGCTCATCATCCTGGTCGTTTTTTCTATATAAAAGATGTTGATTCTGGTCAGTGTTTTTCTGCGCCCTATGAGCCTATGAAGATCGCGAGCGATTCATTTGAGTTTTCGATAACAACAAGTGATGTGACGTGGAAGATTGTCCACTTAGATTTATCGATAATCATAGTGATGTCTTTGACCACAGATGACGTGGTTGAACGATGGTCGTTTGAGATCTGTAACTTATCTGACAGACCGAGAAGAATATCTATCTATCCTTATTTTTCAATCGGCTATATGTCTTGGATGAATCAATCTGCGTCTTTTGAACCGTCGTTAAATGCGATAGTGGCTCGTAGTATTACGCCTTATCAAAAAGTGGAACAATATTTTGAGAATAAACACCTTAAAGATCTAACATTTTTAGCCTGTGATAAAGCACCCACTGCGTGGCTTGCAAATCAACAGTTATTTGAAGGTCATGGCGGGTTGCATAATCCTGACGCTTTACTGGCATCCATACTACCCAATGAAGACGCCCGCTATGAAACGCCGGTTGCTGTGATGCAATTTGATGAAGCGCTTAAAGGGCATGCACAAAAAACACTGCAATTTATTTTTGGCCCTGCGCAGAATGATCAAGAAATTGCGCACTTGAAAGAAAAGTATTTAAGTAGTGCTCCCCAAGTTCATCACACGCAAGAATATGCTGATTATTTAGCACAGGGAGCAGGGTGCATTCAGATGCAAAGTGATAACCATGAGTTAGATAATTTTGTTAATCACTGGCTCCCTCGACAAGTTTTTTATCACGGCGATGTCAATCGGTTATCAAGCGATCCGCAAACTAGAAATTATATCCAAGACAACATGGGCATGTGCTTTATTGAGCCTCGTACAGCAAAAAAAGCCTTTATGTTAGCACTGTCTCAACAGCATATTGACGGGTCGATGCCTGATGGCATCTTATTGCACGATAAGGCAGAGCTCAAATTTATTAATCAGGTGCCGCATAGTGATCATTGTGTGTGGCTACCTATTTGTATTGCCAGCTATCTTGGTGAAACAGGCGATACCGAATTCTTGTCTCAGCAAGTCAGCTTTGCAAATAGTGATGTTTCTAAATCACTTATTGCGCATATCGAACTCAGCCTTCGTTGGCTGCTAAAGGCAAGGGATGAACGTGGCCTGTCATATATAGAGCAAGGTGATTGGTGCGATCCTATGAATATGGTTGGTTACCAAGGGAAGGGCGTATCGGCATGGCTATCATTAGCGACTGCGTACGCAATAAATTGTTGGTGCGATCTTTGTGATGAATACTCCATTGACGTTGAGCAAGAATCATTGGAGGCTTTTCGCGAGCAGGCCCGAGCCATTAACGAAGCTGTGTCTCTTCATCTATTTGACGGCCAGTGGTTTGCGCGTGGTATCACTGATAACGGTCGTGTCTTTGGCGTGAAAGAGGATAAAGAGGGGCGAATATTTTTAAACCCTCAGAGTTGGGCAATGCTAAGTGGCGCAGCTAATAAGCACGATGTGCCGATGCTCATGGAGCATATCAATGAACAGCTTATGACACCTTATGGAGTCATGATGCTGGCACCAAGCTTTACGCAGATGGTGGAAGATGTCGGGCGAGTTACTCAAAAGCATCCTGGTGTTAGTGAAAATGGTTCTGTCTATAACCATGCCGCTATTTTTTACGCTTATAGCTTGTTTCAAAATAATCAAAATGATGCGGCTTATGATGTGCTGGTAAAAATGCTACCAAGTATCGAAAAATGTTTGAAAACGGGTCAAATGCCCAACTTTATTCCTAACTATTATCGCGGTGCATATCATCAATTTCCACGGCATGCTGGACGTTCTAGTCATTTATTTAATACCGGAACGATATCGTGGTTTTATCGCTGTATTGTTGAAGAGCTTTGCGGATTGAAAGGCGGTGCTCAAGGATTGATTGTAAAACCAAAGTTACCATCACAACTGTCGTCTATTAAAGGGATCAGGCATTATCGAGGCGCAACCATTCATTTTGATATTACAAGGAAAGAGACGGCTCAGACGCTTTCGTTACTACTTGATGGACTGGTTATTGTTGGTCATGTACTGCCACCATTAAATGCTGCGCAAAGTTATCAATTATCGGTGGTTGTGCCGCTAAAGGACGGTTGCCATGAGTAATAGCTCTCCTGCTAGGCAGTTATATATTGTGATGGGTGTTAGTGGTTGTGGAAAATCGACAATAGCCACCGAGTTAGCAGCGTATTGGCATGCTCAAATGTTAGATGGTGATAACTTTCACTCAACTGAGGCTAAGGCGTGTATGCAAAAAAATAAGCCGCTAACGGATGAGCAACGATTACCTTGGGTTGAGCGGATGTGTCGCTACATTTCACAGCAAGCTGACGAGCAAGTTATTGTATTAGCGTTTTCTGGGTTAAAGCGTGCACATCGTGATTTATTTCGCCGATTAGAACTCGACTGTCATTTTATATTTCTCACTGGTAGCCACAAGCTCATTGCTAAGCGTCTTGATAATAGAGGCGATCACTTTTTTTCTTCTGCGCTGCTAGAGAGTCAATTTGACGCATTGGAGCTTCCGGATGATAACGAAGTTGACGTTACTACATTTTATATCGATAGGCCAAAGCAACAGTTAGTAGGCTCTATTACAGGTCACTTTACGGGTGTTTTTGATGAATAAATCGTTATGGTTTTTACTGTCAATCGTCTTGGCTATACCTGCTAAGGCACTGGATGCTATTCACACCAAGTCGGCTATTGTGATAGATGGTAAGGCGAATGAAACCGTTTGGGCTAAAGCACCTTGGTATAAAATTGACCAGCATATTTTAGGGGCTGTGCCCACGCCCGATGATTTCAGTGGCCGGTTTAAGATGCTCTGGAACGACAAGCAAATATATTTGCTCGCAGAGATCGTTGATGATCAGTTATTTGATCGTCACCCTGATCCGCTAAAGAACTATTGGGACGATGATTGTTTAGAGATTTTTGTTGATGAAGATAAGTCCGGCGGCAATCATCAGTTTAACTTTAATGCTTTTGCTTATCATGTCGCGCTAGACAATCAAGTCGTGGATATCGGGGAATCAAATGAGTTTGGAACAACTAACGTTGTTTTGTTAAATGAGCACGTAACAAGCCAATGGCGACGCCAGACTGCATTTCCTCATCGCATCATTTGGGAGCTCTCGATTCGACTTTATGATGATAGCTTTTCTTTAAAAAACAACGCGAAAAATAAGCCTGTTAATCTTTCTAAAAACAAGCAACTCGGTTTTATGGTGGCTTATTGCGACAACGACGGTAGCGATGGCCGTGAGAGCTTTATGGGCTCAACGGCAATAACACCTAAAGACGGCGATAAAAATTTAGGATACATCACCAGCGATGTGTTCGATACGCTAATACTAAAATAATAACGGACATCAGCTATGAACACTTTAACCCAGCAAGCCCCTGTAAAAAATCAGAATTATCGATTTTCTTTGATAAGTCTAACCTCGTTATTTTTCATGTGGGGATTCATCACTTGTTTAAATGATATTCTTATTCCTCATCTTAAGGGTGTTTTCTCATTAACCTATGCGCAAGCTATGCTGATTCAATTTTGTTTTTTTGGCGCATATTTTATTGTTTCCTTGCCAGCAGGTGTCTTAGTTAAAAAAGTGGGATACAAGAAAGGTATTGTCATCGGGTTAACCGTTGCAAGTATTGGCTGTTTGCTGTTTTATCCTGCCGCACAAACGCAAGTTTATGGATGGTTTTTAGGCGCATTATTTGTATTAGCGTCAGGCATAACTGTATTACAAGTATCGGCCAATCCTTATGTTACTGAATTAGGTGATAAAGAAACTGCCGCTAGTCGATTGACCATGACGCAAGCATTCAACTCCTTGGGAACAACTATCGCGCCTTACTTTGGCGGCTTATTGATACTGTCGGCAGTTGCTGGTGATTTTTCAAATATGAATGAAGCTCAACGATTAGCCCAAGCTCAATCAGTGCAAATGCCCTATGTATTACTGGCTGCAATGTTACTAATTTTAGCGGCCATTTTTAGCGCATTAAAATTACCAGATGTTTCTTTAAAGAATGAGGACGACATTCAGCAAGTATCGGTGATGCAATATCCTCATTTATTACTCGGTGCAGGCGCGATATTTATGTATGTGGGAGCAGAAGTCGCAATTGGCAGTTTAATGGTTAACTTCTTGGGAGAAAGCAATATCGCGGGGTTAGTAGAGCATGAGGCTGCTAAATATATCACTTATTATTGGGGCGGGGCATTGGTTGGACGTTTTCTAGGTGCCTTAATCATGCAAAAAATTGCTGCAAATAAGGCGTTAGCCTTTAATGCAATATCAGCGATGGTATTATTACTGGCTGTGAGCTTTGGGCAGGGGAATTTGGCAATGATCGCTATCTTATCGCTGGGTTTATGTAACTCGATAATGTTTCCAACAATATTTAGTTTAGCTGTTAATGGCCTAGGTGCCATGAAAAGCAAAGGCGCGGGCTTGTTATGTTTGGCTATCGTCGGTGGTGCATTAGTGCCACTACTACAAGGTTTTATTGCTGATAATCTAGGCTTACAGTTAAGCTTTTTGTTGCCAATTATTTGCTACGGATACATTTTACATTATGCGCTGAAAGGCTTTCGCGCATAAATTGAGAATAATAGAGCGCGCTTTTTCAAGTGCGCGCTCTCGTGTTACTGATATTCAAATGCTTTGATGACTTGTTTGACACCACTGACATTTCGCGCCAATTCGGCGGCTAAGTTACCTTCTTGTTGAGTCACTAATCCCATTAAGAAAACTTCACCGTGTTCAGTGATTACTTTGATTTGGCTGCCTTTAAGAGTGTCATCACCTGTTAAGGCAACTTTTACTTTAGAGGTTAACCAAGTATCGTTGGTTCGAGTGGTTAATGCGGTCTTATTACCAATGCGCAACTGATTGTGAACACGGGTGACATTGTCAACATCACCAGCAATTTTCGCTGCACGATCCCGCAACATGGTGTTAGGAACTTGACCCACTAACAAAACAGTTCTGTTATAACTGACAATGCTAATGTGGCTATGCTCGTTTAAGCCTTTATCTTCGTCTAATGCGCTATTGGCTTTAATCTCAATGGATTCATCTTCTAATTGTGTTGCCGTTGTTCTTCGATCGTTAACAACACTCGCCACACCGAGAGCGCCTAGCACAATTCCTGAGACACAACCTTGCAAAGACATAAAAGCAGTTAAGCAAACGGCGAGTTTGAGTGACTTGTGATGGCGCATGATCAAATTACTCCTGATCTTCTTCTTGAGGGAATAATGTGCGATCAATGGCATCGCATAAACAGTGGATAGCCAGTAAATGAACTTCTTGGATACGTGCTGTGCTTGTTGAAGGAACACGGATTTCAACATCATTCACACTTAACAAGCCAGCCATGTCGCCACCGTCTTTACCAGTTAATGCAACAATGACCATATCACGGCTCACGGCAGCTTCCATTGCCTTAATGACATTTTCAGAGTTACCGCTGGTGGAAATAGCTAACAAAATATCGCCAGGCTGACCTAGGGCGCGAATTTGTTTTGAAAATACTTCTGAATAGCTATAGTCATTAGCGATAGATGTTAATGTTGAGCTGTCTGTTGTTAAAGCAATTGCGGGTAAGCTTGGGCGCTCAGTTTCAAAACGGTTTAATAATTCTGAAGAGAAATGCTGAGCATCGCCAGCACTGCCGCCATTACCACAAGTTAAAATTTTTCCGTCGTTTAATAGACAGGTGACCATTGCTTGAGCTGCTTTTTCTATGGATGGTGGCAGAACTTCTAATGCATCTATTTTAGTTTGGATGCTCTGGGTGCAACATTCTTTAATGCGCTCTAACATGTTTGATACCTTATATTTTTACTGTGGAAAAGCGTGCTTTATCCACTCAATCTTTAATGGCTCAGCCGAGCCTGTAATTGCCACTACATCAAAGCGACTGGCTTGTTGTTCGAAGTTTATGTTGTTGAGCTGGCAATACAACATCGCCGACTTTATAATTCGATTTTGCTTAGAAGCTGATATAGCTGCTAAGGCACCACCAAAAGCCTCACTGGCTCGCTGTTTTACTTCAACAAAAACTAATGTCTTATTATCAGACATTATTAAATCAATTTCACCGACTCTACACGAAAAATTATCACAAATCGCTACTAACCCATGGTTTTGTAAATGAGTTTTTGCGATTTGCTCATATTTACTACCTTGTTCACGCATTTTTAGTCTCTATTGAATTTTCTTGAGGCGTCCGCGTTGGAATTGTGCCCATGACATTTCACGATGAATTTTACTTTGTTCATCTAAATTCAGCTGACCGCTAAGCCCTTGTAAGCGGTATTCTGGAAAAAGCCTCATTTGAGCCAGGCGCTCAATTAAACCGTAAGCATCATGCCCCATTGCAAATAGTCGTAATTGGCTTTGTTTCATTTTAGGCCACAGACGTTTGATTTTTGATGGCGACAGTTCATTGTCGGTTGATAATAACCAAGGGATTTCGCTAATTGTTAGTTGATTTAAGTGAGTTAAGCCTGAGTCAGTCATGCGATATGCGTTACCACTTGAACCTACAAAAACTGGTACTTGGTTGGCATAAGCGCTGACTGTAACTTCAACCGATGGCATCAACATTGAAGTTTGTTTTGGGTTAGCGACTAGATATACCGCATCAATATCTCGGCGAGAGTGAGTCTCTGCCTCCATTTTATTGCCAACAAGGTAGCGTATTGTATTGATCCGTTTTTGCGATTTATCTGTTTCGAACAGACGCTCAATTGTTGCTTTGAGTTCACTGTCCTTTTTGAAAAAGATGACTTCAACATCTTCTGCGCCAAAATCCCCCTCATGAAGCTCTTGCCATTGTTGAGAGAAAAGCGCCGAAATTTGATGGCCGCGAACATTGTCAGGCGCAACAACAACTGGATGAGTTTTTCCTAATTGATAAATGTACTTAGCACCTTGTAATGCTTCACTTTCTTTGTCTAAGGAAAAGAAAAATTGATTTGGCGCGGCGCTCGCATCTCTTGGAGTATTCAAAAACAGTGTCGGTATCGTGCTTTCAATAGCGACGACTTGCTCAACATTACTTTTTAAGAGCGGCCCAATAATGAATTCACTTTCAGTGTCTATCGCTTGTTGGTAAGCGGCGACAGCACCGACGTCATGACTGTCAATTAACTGGATCTCTTGTTCGCTATTTTGTGCCATTAAGTTACTCAAAATGCCATTTTGAACAGCTTGTCCAATGCGTTCATAACGTCCCGATAGCGGTAAAATAACACTTATTTTTTTCGGTGTATAAGGAATGACATTTGCCGCTGCAACCAAGCGTTCTGGAATATGATTACTTAATGCATGAGTAGGGTATTGCGTTCCCCATTGCATGAGTTGTTGTTGCAATGATTCAGGCGACTGAAGGGCATTTTTTCCGATAATTGCCAGTGCTAACCATCCTGACTGTTCAATTGATGTGGCAGTGGTTAGTAAGGATTCTAATTCTTCAATGGGTAGCAGTTGATATTCTTGCCAAATTGTTTGGCGCAGCGTAGCTTTCAATGATTCCTCTTGCGCTAAGGATAATGCATCAATTAAATCATTTGCCGCTAAAGCTGGTTGCTGATTTTGAGTAAGGAAATTGGCACGCTGCTGATAAAGAGTAACTAGGCGATTTTCGGAAACTTGCCAACTTGATGATGGTGATAAAGTGGCAATGGCTAATGATAAATCGTCTGCATAGGCAAAACGTAAACTTTGTAACAGTTGCAGCTCTAAGCGGTGATCATCATTTAGCATGCTATTACTTGGCAATAAACCAAGGTAGTTATCCGCGGCATCTAATTGACCATTATTAAGCGCTGAACGCAGCGCTAGTAGATAATAAGCTTGCTGCTGTATGCCAGAAGACTTTATTGCCTTATCAGCGTAATAGTCATGAGTTTGTGTTGCTTGGCCAAGTGAAATTGCATTTGTTGCTTTGGGATTCTTTGTTGATGGAGTAGAACCACATCCCCATAAGATAAGGCTAATTGCGGCAATACAAATTAGTTGTTTGCAGTCTTTGCCGAAGGAAAGTTTAAACACAATATTTCTCTCTGTTACAATAGTCGGTTAAGTGTATAACAAACTGTCATTAATAGTTTAATTAATACCAATTAGCGTCAAAAGATGACGTTAATTATTTTACTGAGTATAAGACAGCAATCAATGAGGAAGTTCATGGAATTATCCAGCGCTACATTATATATCGTGCCAACCCCAATTGGGAACATGGCCGATATTACCCTACGAGCCTTAACGGTTCTCGAACAAGTCGATTTAATTTGTGCTGAAGATACTCGCCATACTGGAAAACTACTTGCCCATCATAGTATTTCCACTCAAACGTTATCGGTACACGATCATAATGAACGTGCACGCGTTCAGACATTAGTAACAAAGCTAGAAAAAGGGCAATCAATCGCCTTAGTCTCTGATGCTGGAACACCATTAATTAGTGATCCTGGATATCATTTGGTAAATGGCATAAGAGACGCTGGCTTTAAAGTTGTGCCTCTGCCTGGTGCGTGTGCGGCGATTACAGCATTGAGCGCTGCGGGCGTTGCCACCGATCGTTTTTGTTTTGAAGGTTTTTTAGTGGCTAAATCAGCAGGGCGACAAGCGCAGCTGCATAAACTAAAGAGCGAGCCTCGTACCATGGTATTTTACGAATCACCGCGCCGAGTGGTGGATACGGTTAGTGATATTGTGGAAGTTTTCGGCAGCGATCGAAAAATCGTACTAGCACGTGAAATAACTAAAACGTTCGAAACCATTTATGGTGCACCTGCCCAAAAGTTACTAGAGTGGTTAAAGAGCGATGATAATAATCAACGCGGTGAAATGGTTGTTATGGTTACTGGATTTAAGGCTGATGAAGATACGATAGCACCAGAAGTTATTGATGCCTTAAAGTTACTAGCTAGTGAACTACCATTAAAAAAAGCAGCGGCCATGGTGGCTAAACTATATGGCGGAAAGAAGAATGCCCTGTATAAAACAGGGCTTGAATTAGGACTTTAAACTGGCTCTAATTGCGCGTCAAACAAGTTTTTAAGTAATCCCGCAAAGTCAGTGATAAATGCGCGCTGGCTTTCGGTGATCTTATTGTGGATATTTTGTCCTAACACTTCATATAAATCATCAAGTGCCTTATCAAACTCTTCGACAATATAAATTTTTTCTTGTGGAATGAGTCCTTTGTTTTGTTCAAATAGTAAAGACATTTGTTCTACCATTTGATACCGAACATATAAACGAATGGTCATCGGTTGATGACCTTCTGATTCTGTTGGGCTAAAAACTGCTATTTTTTCACATAGATACTCGATTAGCGATGAGTACCCCTCACTTTGTATAACCATGTTAGATCCCAATGTCATGTAGCATTTTGTAATATCAAACCATAATGTGATCAAAGATCACACCAATAAATCTAATTTTATCAAATTCTATGAATTTTTAAATGCTTGCCGTATAATCCGCGCCGGGAGTTGGTCAGGCAATCGCTGCGTTAACATTAAGTTTAACGGGGAGGAAAGTCCGGGCTCCAACGAGCAGGGTGCCAGATAACATCTGGGGGGCGCAAGCCCACGACAAGTGCAGCAGAGAGAAGACCGCCGATGGCGCTTTCTATTTATAGAAGGGGCACAGGTAAGGCTGAAAGGGTGCGGTAAGAGCGCACCGGGCGACTGGTAACAGTTCGTTGCAGGGTAAACTCCACCCGGAGCAAGACCAAATAGGGTTTCACTACTTTTCGAAGTTAAGGCGCGGCTCGCGTTGAAACCGGGTAGGTTGCTTGAGCCTGTGAGCAATTGCAGGCCTAGACGAATGATTGTCCACGACAAAACCCGGCTTATCGACCAACTCCCACATTTTAGTAACCGCTTGTATTTTCAAATTTTTATCTAAAATCCACTTAATTTCAAATCTTTAAAATGAAATCTGACACACGGATTGGTACACGGTTTCCTTTTTACCCCAAATTATGAAGGCTATGAAGGCTATGAAGGCTATTACGGGTAACAAATACCTTTATCTTCGTAAAAAGTGGTTTTATTTTCAGATGTGTAGTGGCATAGTGATTTTAGGCCACCTAATTAGAGGACATTATGTTTGATTCATAGCAGTATTAGGTGAAGATAGTGGCTAAGAAGTCACGTAAAAATTTCAGACAAGAATAATGGAATGGTAGGTGTGCATGGAAAATACTAATTTAACAAAAGCTATATTCAATATATCGTCTTTTCTTTTATTGCTTTTAATATCCTTCTCTCCCTATGCAAGTATTGATATATCATTATCTAATTCATCTCTATCTAAAGAAATTTGTACTGATACTACAGTAGAAAGCTATATTTCTGATATTATTTCAAGTGGTACATTTACTGTTGCTGAAACAACAACAGGTACTGCTCATATGAGGTTATATTATCCTTCTAATGTTAATCATTCATTGTTGAAAGGTCAGTTATATCTCTACCTTTCAAATGGAAACAAACTTGAACAAAACTCCCCTAAAACTTTAAACAGTTCGGCTAGATATTTATCTCATACTAAAACTAATATTTCTGATAATACATATTATGTTAAAGCAGCTATTGTATTAGAAAGTGACACAAGTAAAGGTTGTGTGCTTAACAGTAGTAACTTCACCATAACCACAGTTCCAACGATATTATCTACCTCTGTCAGCCCTGAATCAGCCGAAGCTGGCAGCACCTTTACTTTTTATAGTAACCTTTCACGTTCATTACCATCAGGTTATAGCATGAAAGTAGATTTTGGTGCTGGTAATAAAACCATGTCTAATTATTCAGGTAATTCATTTCGCTATAGTGCAACAGCTAATACCGTAGGTAATAACAGAAATTTTACCGTTAGTTTATTGGACGCTTCTGGGGCAGTTGTAGCAAGTCGAAATAATAGTTATACAGTTACTGAACCGCCAGAAACTCAGTATGCCCCAAACTTAAGTATTTCTTCAGCCAGTAGCAGTGTTTCTCAAGATAGCTCTTATTGTATTTCGCTTGCTGCAACAGACTTAAATGATAATTTAAAACAAGTAGAGGTTAATTGGGGGGATGGCTCATCACTTTCAGTCTATAGCTACTCTTCAAATACAGGAAGTTACACCAAATCACTATGTCATACTTATAATAATTCGGGTAGTTACACATGGACAGCAAGGGTTTTAGACCATACAAGTAAAGAAGATAATGTCCAAAAAAGTATAACTGTTAATTCAATTATTCCTTCAATCTCTAATGTTTATGCTAACCCAACATCAGCAGAATCAGGCAGTAATTTTACATTTTATGCTGATTTAACAAAAACACTCCCTTCAGGATATCAAGTAACGGTTAATTTTGGTCATAATGATGAAGTAATGAGCTTATCTAGCGATAATACGTACAGTTATACAGGCATTGCCAATACCGTCGGAGTTGATAGAAATTTTACTGTGCGATTACTTAACGCTTCATCAGAAGTTGAAAGCTCACAAAGTGGCACTTACACCGTTACAGAGCCTGCTGGCGAACAGTTCAGCCCTGTATTAACCATTGTTTCCGCCGATAATGAAGCCGTGTTAAATGAGCAATATTGTGTATCACTAAATGCGACAGATCAAAATGACAATCTTCGCCAAGTTTTTATCAATTGGGGCGATGATCCTAACAACGTGCCTGACACTCACTCTTATGCCAGTAATATAGGTGACTCTACCGATCAACTATGCAATAACTACACTCGAGCGGGGTCTTATGAGTGGAGCGCAACTGTTTGGGATCATACTGATAGGTCAGATAATGTCACTAAAGTTATTTCTGTGCCAGAAGACCCAATGCCAGTTATTACAGTTGTTAATCAACCTGCAGCTTCTGGTTCAACCTTAACGGCAACCGTTAACACTAACGATAATAACAATGTAACACGTACCTCTTTTACTATTTTTGAATTAAATGGTGCTAATTCTATTGATATCAGTTCATCAGTTTCTGTTATCTCGCCAAGTGGAGCCACTTATAATAATTCAGCTAATTCTTGGGGCTATGATCCTGTAAATGCAGATACTACAACTAACTGGCAAATTGATATATCTAATTTACCTGACGGAAATTATGAAATTGAATTTTATGCAGCAGACGGTGTAAATGCTTCTGTAAGTAATTCTGGTAAATATAGCTTTACTCGTTCTTCCGCTGCACTGCCAAGTTTTGTTTCTAATGTCGTTATTGAAGATAGTGGTATAAATATCGGTGTAGATTATAAATTTTCAGTTGAACTATCAGAGCCATTACCCAATGGTTACGGAGTGTTTATTAATTTCGATGATCAACAGGGTGAGTGGTTTGTCCAAAATACTCCCGGTGGTCATATGGAGCTAGAAGCACAAACTGACAATATCTATTCTGTAGAGTACTCGTTAGTTAAACCGGGATTACGTTCAGTACGTGCTGGAATATTTGATCTACAAGGTGATAGTGACCCAAGCAATGATATTTTATTAGTAGGCTATACCGACTTTACTACGTGTACTCTAGCTAGTTGCTTTACCGAGCTTACTAAAGTTAATAGCTATGGCGATCCTGCGATTATTGGTAATGGTAGTCAGTTATTCAAACAAGTGGACGTTGCCAGTGGTAACTATCACTTAAGCTCGACTGATATAGCTGTATCTGGGAAAGGTCCATCATTTAACTTTATTCGTTCATACAATTCATTATCTGAACCTGGAAAACAATGGAGTTTCAACTATCAAGTTAAAGCTGAGTTTGTCACGGGAACATTTAATCGTGAATTGGTTATTTCCCCTAAAGAAGACGGTCATAGTCAACATTATTTTAAAGACATGGATCAGAAGTGGTATGCCTTTAATGCTGGAAACTTTGATCGGTTAATTGAAAATAGTGATGGCAGCTTTACTCTCTATACTCAAGGTAACCGTTTATATAACTTTACTGATCCAACAAGTACCGAGGCTGGTCGCTTACTAAGTATTGGAGATCGTTTGGGTAATACACTTACGCTAAATTACTCTGATAACAACTTAACTGGCTTAACTGATGCTAATAACCGCAGTTACACAATTACCCGTGATTCTAATAATCGAATTCAACGGGTGACTGATTTCACAGGCCGTTATATTGAATACACTTATGATGCCAATAGCATGATCACCGCGGTACGTAATATGCGCGGTAATAGTTATTCATACACTTATGTAGGTACAACAGGTGATGCACGTTATCAACTTGCCTCAATAAAGGATCCAAGAACTAAGTTACAACTCAGCATGAGCTACGATAGTAATAAGCGAGTTGCAAGTATAACTAATGGTTTAAATCAACAAACTAATTTCACTTATGGTAAGGAAGATGGTCAACAAGCTACAGGAATAGAGCAACCTAGTGTTGATGGCTTAAATCATAATGTTGGTTTTATTTTAGATAATGATAGAACCAGGGTACTAGAACGTTTAGATGCGCAAAACTTTGGTGATTATAAAACTAAACAAACCTATAAAAGCGTTACAAGTCGCTATAAATTAGCCGAACAAGCGTTGGTTACAAGCTCAGTTGACCCCAAAAATAATACTACCGTTATCAGTTATACAAGTGATGGTGCAGGTAACCCCAACCAGATTACCGATGCGTTAAATCGTCAAACAAATGCGACGTATAGTACGGTAGCAAATCAAATTAACTTAACGCCAATTGACTCGGTACAGCAAGCAGGTGTTGCCACATCAATGCGTTATCGTTCATTTATCGAAACAGGGCAACCCAGCACAATCATTGATCCTAGGAATTTTACCACAACAAATTCGTTTGATAGCAATGGTTGGCTAACACAAACAACAGATGCAGAAGGTAACATCACTCGCTTTACATATGATGAGTTCGGCAACAACACTCAAATTGTAGATGCCCTTAGTAACCAAATAAACAAAACTTATGACGGCTTAGGTAGGGTATTAACAGAAAGCTCTCCTTTAGGATTGTTAACATCTTACACCTATGATGAAAACAGTAATGTGCTGTCCCGCACAGAGAAAGGCGGAAGTTTATCTGGCGATAACTATACCTATGTTACTCAATACGGCTATGATGCATCAGACAATTTAACCTACCACATAGACCCTAGAGGTAATCGCACAGATTACGTTTATGACGATCTAAATCGTAAAGTTAAAGAAAATTACACTGTTGCTGACACTCGATATAGCCGAAGTTTTGCTTACGATGCGATGTCGCGTTTAATGACGGTTACTAATGAACGTAACCAAATCAGCAAAACACATTATACCAATCGTAGTCAGGTGAAATATAAAGTAAACCCTTTAAATAAAACGGTAGTAACTTATAGCTATGATGATAATGGTAATGTTACCACAGTAACTGATGCAGAAAATCGTACCGTTACCACAAGTTATGACGCACTTAACCGTAAAATACGCGTTGAAGACGACAACGGTAATTATCAAACATGGGGCTATAATCCCGCAGGGCAAGTAGCAAGCTATCGTGATAGCCGAGGCGAAATAACAAGTTACGAATACGATGCTACAGGTAATTTAACTAAATTAACCGATCCCTCTGGAGGCATAACCCGATCAACTTACGATGGTAACGGCAATCTGCTAACCGTTACTGACCCAAATAATCATACGACTGCCTACACCTACGATGCGTTAAATAGAGTGTTAACTCGTAAAGACCATAGCGGTCACACATGGAGTTTTACCTACGATGAAAATGGTAATGTTTTTGATGAAATCATGCCAACGGGGGAACGCATAAATCGTCAATACGACGAATCAAACCGAGTGAGAATGTTGACCGAGTTTAATGCAAGTAATGGTGTTGTTAGACAGGTGACGTATACTTACGATGAAAACAGCAATATTCTCTCTAAAACGTCATCAGGTAATACCATCAGCTATGGTTACGATGAACTAAATCGTGTTAATAGCGTCACCAACCAATTTGGACAAACCATCGGCTACACCTACGATAGCGTAGGTAATTTAACCCAACTGATTTACCCTAACAATAAAACCGTAAATTATAGCTATGACGATGCTGACCAATTAGTAAGCATTACCGACTGGCTTAATAAAACCACGACTTATATTCGTAATGATGCGGGACAACCAACTCAAGTTATATTGGGTAACGGCACCAAAGCTACTTATCAATACGACATAGCGGGTCGATTAATCAACCTGCAAAATAAAAAATCGGATAACAGCATTATATCAAGTCACGCCATGACCCTAGACGGTGGCGGCAACATAACAAAAGCTACTGTTAGCTTACCTTTGGCTCCAACCTTGCCTACCAGCAAGAATAATATGACTTATGACGATAATAATCGCATATTGTCAGGAGCGGGTAACACATATACTCATGACGACTCAGGGCGTATTACCGAACAAGACAAAAGCGGGGTTAAAAAGGTCTATAACTTTGATGTTAATGACAAATTACTCTCTATTACTCAAGGTGGCAAGACCTTAAGTAGCTACCAATACGATCAAAATAATAACCGTATTAGCCAAACACAAAATGGCATAGAAACTCGTTATATTCTCGATGAAAATCGTGAACTAGCGAATGTATTGGCAGAAACCAATGCTGCTGGCATTATTTCTCAATACTATATTTATGGTGATGGCTTAGTTTCAAGTATTGATGCTGCCAACAATAGTCATTATTACCACTTTGATCCAACGGGCCACACCCTCGCATTAACCGATGAAAATGGGCGTGTAAGCGATAAGTATGCTTACACACCTTACGGCTTAACTACTTCTCAAGGCTCAACTCATAATCCATTTAAATATGTAGGGCGTTATGGTGTGATGGACGATTCCAATGGCCTGCATTATATGAGAGCGCGGTATTACAAGGAGGATATTAAGCGGTTTATCAGCTTGGATGCCATGGTGGGCAGTATGCAAACACCACAAACTCTTAACCGTTATGCCTATGTGTTGGGCAATCCTGTGATGGGGATTGACCCTAGTGGAAAATACTTCGAGTACGGCTCTAAGGGGTATAAGGTCTTAAGTAAAGTTGAGTTATTTGGAAAGCACTGGATAAAAAACACAAAGGATTTTGGTGTACATCTGAAAAATGAAACCGTGGATACGGCTAACGCTATAGGCCGTGTAGCTAAAGATATCGGTGTCGTTTATATATATGAACCCGCAAATAATACGGTTATTGCTTGTAAGAAAAAGTTGGATGGAATGGCTTTTAAAACAATTAATTGCTTAGGTGCAGGAATGACAAACGTAGCAGGTGCAGGATTGGATGTACTTAATCCAGCTACTGCTGTTAAAGCTGCATTACGTGAGCCGATACGAAATATAGCAGGTGATGATGTACTATTTGAAAAAGAGCTTATTTCTGTTGCTGATGGAGTTCTTATGTTAATGAGTATAAAGGATGCTCCAAAAAATTTAAAAAATGCTCGTCGTGGAATAGATAGCGCCAACAAAGCAATAAAAACAATATCAGCAAAAATAGACAAAAGGGGCTTAGTTATGAGTAAACATAACAAGCATTATCATATAAGCAAGTATTTAGAGACACTGACTAGCGTTGTTCAAACTTTTGAAAAAGCAATTGAAATTAATAATTTCAACAAATAGGAGAGCTGGGATGAAGTATTTATTTTTTTTATTATTTTTCAGTGTATTCTCAACGCATCTATTTGCTTCAGATTATACCTATGACTCACTATCTCGATTAACTCAAGTTACCTACGATAATGGCACCAGTATTAGCTATCAATACGATGCCGCAGGTAATTTATTATCTGTAACAACGGTTGATAATACTGACACAGATGGCGATGGCATCACTGATAATGATGATGTCGACGATGACAATGACAATATTCCAGATGAAGTGGAAAAGTCATATGGCTTAAACCCCTTAGACGCTACCGATGCCAATGGTGATTTAGATAACGATGGATTAATTAATCTTGAAGAATATAATTTAGGAACTTCTTTAAGTAATGAAGATACTGATGGTGATGGTTCACTTGATGGGGTAGACCCAGCACCGCTAGATAACATGGTATCGTTAACTCTGGGAGACATTAATTTTGCTGATACGAATTTAGAAGCATGTCTGTATGAAGGCTACCAGTCTTCAACCAAACTTAATCAAATTACTGATTTAAACTGTTTTGGAAAAGGCATCGAAGACTTATCTGGGCTAGAAAACTTAACGTCGTTATATAGTATCTCTATTATGAGAAATAACGTCAGTGATTTATCACCTATATTACAACTAATTGAATTGCGTCATTTGTATTTATCTGAAAATAATATTGCTGACTTTTCTCAGATAGAGAGCTTGCCCTTATTAACGGCTTTATATATTAATGAAAACAATATAAGCGATTTGTCATTTTTAGCTCCTTTGACAGCACTAGACACGTTAAATATTGCTAATAACCCGATCCAAAATATTGAAGTTTTGAGTTCGTTTTCATCATTACAATGGTTAGATGTTACAAATACACATATTACTGATATATCTCCATTAAAGAATTTAAGTAAATTAAGCTACTTAGAAATAAATACTCAAAACATTACAAATAAGGAGTTACTAGGCAATATTACTTCTTTAGAAACGTTAATATTATGGAACTCTGAATTAATTGATATTACCTTTTTATCCTTTTTAAATAATTTAACATATTTAAATTTAACGAATAATCAGATCATTGATATAACACCTTTAGCCAATTTAATAGAATTGAATAAATTAGATATATCAAGTAACAACGTAAAGGACATCACTGCAATACTTGCATGGTTCGAGTTACCAGACGAGCTCTACCTATCTGGTAATCCAATAGGATGTGAGCAACATAGCCAGTTGTTAAATAAAATAACAGCTCAAGGAATTCAATATTCACTAGATGATTGTGTTATTCCTGACACTATATTACCTATCATTACCTTAATAGGTGAATCGGATATTATGCTAGGTGTAGGTGAGGTTTATACTGATTCGGGCGCGACAGCGATAGATAATGTTGATGGTGATATATCTACTAATATTCAAGTTACAGGCGAAGTAGATACGAATAGTGTAGGCTCTTACACTTTAACATATAACGTGAGTGATGAAGCAGGTAATGCGGCTATGACTGTGACAAGAACAGTAAGTGTTGTTGACAAAACACGACCTCTTATTACCTTAATAGGTGAGGCGGATATCACGTTAGGTGTAGGTGAGGTTTATATTGATTCAGGCGCAACAGCAATAGATAATGTTGACGGCAATATTTCTACCAATATTCAAGTTACGGGCGAAGTAGATACGTATAACGTAGGCTCTTACACTTTAACATATAATGTGAGTGATGAGGCAGGCAACGAAGCTATATCTGTGACAAGAACAGTAAGTGTTATTGACAATATGCCTCCAGTGCTTTCTGTCCCTTCTAATATTGTCGTTTTTGTTAATGAATTAAGCGAAGCTGTAATATCACATGTAAAAATCCAATCGTTTTTATCTTCGGCTAGTGCCATTGATAATGTGGATGGCAATATTGAGTTAATAACTCACAATGCCCCTCAACATTTTTCAGAAGGCACCACTACAGTAACGTTTAGTGCTAAAGATAAAGCTAATAGAATTAGTGAAGCACAAGCTACTATTACAATTAGCTTGGAGCCAGATACCGAAGCCCCAACATTTGATGAAATAGCTCCTATAACCGTTGAAGCAACTGCTGAATTAACAGATATAGAATTACCAATTCCAACATTTACTGATCAATTTCCAGAGCAAGTTGTTATAACTGCTGATAAACATGGGGGATTTCCTTTAGGTGAAACAGTTATCACATGGTCTGCAACTGACAGTTCTAATAATACTTCTATAGCAACACAAACTATTATTGTAGAAGATACAACAGCACCTGAATTTGATGCCAACCTTCCAATACAAACAATTAACGCCGCAGGATTGAATACTTTAGTTATGGAAAGTTTACTCAATGTACCACAAGCATTTGATCTTGTTGATGGGGACGTTGACGTCACTTTAGCTCAAGAATATTCACTTAAATCAGGTGTAAATGAAGTCACTTGGAAAGCTAAAGATAATTCCGGCAATGAAGTTTTTGTTAATCAGCAGCTTCATATAAACCCAAATGTT
Organism: Psychrobium sp. nBUS_13; assembly: GCF_051201665.1. GTDB lineage: Bacteria > Pseudomonadota > Gammaproteobacteria > Enterobacterales > Psychrobiaceae > Psychrobium. The sequence goes on from NZ_CP179210.1 coordinate 541,460, forward strand.
GAATTTTCAGTTGATGTATATGCCGAAGCAGGAGGTAATGCAACTGTGGCAGTGCATTTAAGTGGTAATGCCGCGACTTACCCAGTTGTTGTGTCATACCAAGTAGGAGGAACAGCTTTATCAGGTGGTCATAGCATATCAAATGGAAAATTAATTATTGAACAAGGAACAACAGCGTCATTACCTATCAATGTATATGATAATGGGACTTTAATGGCTGGTGATGAAATTGAACTTTTACTAACACAAGCTACGAATGCGGTTATTGGTGAAAAAGATCAGATTATTGTAACAGTTATTGATAATAATGAGGCTCCTATGGTGAGTTTGGTTGCTACACAGTCAGGACAGCAAAGTAATGTTGTTTTTAATGATGATGGCAATGTAACTATCTTTGCAGAGCTTACTGATTTGAACCAAGAAGATATAGTGAGTGGTCATCGTTTTCATTGGGCAGCTTCAAACTCTAATATTAATGACTTGGATAGTGATGATAATACTTTTACCTTTGATCCACGTTTAGTATCAGCAGGTAGTTATAATATTGAGTTAACAGTTACAGAAAACCGAGATAACCAGCCATTATCGAGTTCAATAGATATTAGTTTGATTGTTAAAGACTCAAATGTTATTTTAGAAGATACTATAGACTCTGATGGAGATGGTATTTCAGATAAAAAAGAAGGTACAGGTGATAGTGATAATGATGGTATTGCAGACTATTTAGATAATGATAGTAATACTAGTCGATTGCCTATTGCGGATGATAATGAACCTTTGCAGACCTTAGCTGGTTATACTTTGAGTGTTGGTCAAGAAATTATATCTAGTGAGGGGGGGCGAGTAGAAAACGCATCACTTACTTTTGAACAGTTAACTATTAATCATGAAGAAGCTGATAATACTGAAGATATTGATTATAAACCAGTTTCATATCCTGTTGACTTTGAAGTTAAAGGGTTAAGCCGTACTGGAGAGCCAGTACCTGTCGTCATTCCTTTACCCGACGGTGCTGTAGTAACTGAAAATTCTGTTTATAGAAAATATAGTGAAGAACTAGGCTGGCATAATTTTGTGGGGGATACTAGTGGTAATACGATATCTTCCACGGTTAAGGTTAATGGAAATTGCCCTTCACCTTTAAGTGAATTATATTCTGATGGGTTAACTGTAGGTGATGAATGTGTTCGTGTAATACTTGTTGACGGTGGTGTGTACGATACTGATGGTAGTCCGAATGGTCAAGTAAGGGATCCTGGTTATATTGCAACACGAAATTCACCTCCAATCATTATTGTTGAAAATACAGATATAACAGTTGATGAAAATAGTGATTTTAAACTTGATGCAAGCGAGTCATATGATCCTGAGAATGATAGTATAACTTTCAACTGGCAGCAGCTATCTGGCACTAATATATTAAATAATGATAATAAGTCATCGATTGAGTTAACTGCGCCAAATGTTATTGAAAATGAAGAATTAGTTTTTGAAGTATCAGTTTCAGATGGTGGGAGTATCATTTCTAAACAACAAGTAATGGTTAACGTTATTTTTGTTAATGAGTTACCAGAGCTAAAAGTGTCAGCTTCTAGTTATACTGTGAATGAAGGTGCTCAAGTTACCTTAAGAGCGACGGCTACTGATGTAGATGATCAAACTATCAACTATAACTGGAAACAAATATCAGGAGCTACAGCTACCTTAAGTTCACTTACAAGTAGTGAAATAAAAGTTACTATGCCTGATATTAAAGAAGATATGATTTTAACTTTTGAGGTTATAGTCGGTGACGGCGTTGAACAGGTTACACAACAAGTTAGTATTGATGTTAAAGCTAAGAAAGACGACTCCGGTGGCTCTATGGGATGCATACTCTATTTTATTTTTTTGTTAATGTTTACCCGTAGAAGAAAACTATTATCTTATTTGAGCTGACTTACGCGCTGACTCGAAAATTTTTAGTAGCTGCCTACATCAGTGGGCAGCCTCCTAAAACACTCCTACATATCTTTTCAGAAGAACAATTGGAGTCTTTAATAAAAACAATATGTTAAATACTTTTCCAAGTAAACTTATCGACCAACTCCCACATTTTCTTTTTATGAGAACACTTGGTTGCACTTACGTCTAAAGTGTTAAAAAACTATTCTTAAAATTTTCAGGACAGATTCAAATACTGTCATTATTGATACCGTTCAATTTCAACTTAGCTACAGAAATTATAAAATATACATTGCGGAGTTTTTTCAGCAGGATGCTAAACTTTCTTAGAGTTAGTATCAGACATTAGCTGATTTATCGTAGGTATAAGCATTGAGTAGCAAATCAGACATTAAATTTACAAACCTGAGCGAATATATTGCGTCCGCTGCTTATGAGCGCGCGGCTATCCCCATATTTGTATTGGCTAAAGATAGAATTTTAGATTGTAACCCTGCTGCCGTCTCTTATATGGGACTTTCCCAAAAATCACAATGTATTTCGATTCATCCAGCTAAATTTGCCCCTGAATATCAACCAGATGGTCAAAGTTCGGTGGCTAAAGCGGCGCACTATCGAGAAGAGTGCTACGCCAACGGTCATGCAGAATTCTTTTGGACCCATAGCAACAAAGTCGACGGACTCAGTGAGTCATATGTCCGATTGCTAGACATATCTATCCAAAGTAAAAGCATGGTACTAGCGACTATTATCGATATTAAGGCGCTTCAAGATGAAATAGGCCGTGACGTTGAGTCAAATCGTGCTATTGATTCGGTGAATTATAGTTTACTTAATGAACATAAAAAGGTAATCGACTTTAGCTCAATCGTTTCAAAAACTGATGCTGCTGGACGAATTATTTATGCCAATAAGAAGTTTTGCGATATCTCGGGTTATGAGATGGATGAACTTTTAGGTCGAAATCATAGTGTCATCAATCATTCAGATGTCCCAAAAACGTTGTTTAATGAACTATGGCGTACCATTAAATCGGGAAAAATTTGGCAAGGTGTTATTCAAACCGTAAGAAAAATGGTGATAGTTATTTCGTTGATTCCACCATTAGCCCAATATTTAATACTGATGGCGAAATTATTGAATATATTGCCATTCGCAACGATATTACGAGCCTAATTGAAAAAGAAAAGGTCATTGTATTTCAAAATACGGATCGTCAATCCAAACTACCAAATAAGACTAAGTTATATAGCGATCTAAAAAATGCATTGGCGGTCAAAGTTGCTGTGTTAGATGTGTATGAACTTGAAGCAATTAATCAGATTACTAATAAGCAACAATTTACTGATTTACTCAGGGAGATTGTGAGTCACTTACGTTCATTAGTGACCCGAGACTTAACCCTGTACCGTACGGGGGAATATCAATTTACGCTAGTATCGAGTATGCATAATAGCATTGACAGCTATGCTGATTTTTGTAAAAAAATAGCTAATCGATTCGAAGAGACAAGTTTCTTTTGCCAAAACAAAGCAAGAAACCTATCGTTATTTATGGGGATTGCAGAGAATTTCGATGGCTTGGATCCCTACATTAACGCTAGTCATGCCATCAAGTTAGCGGAAGGAAGCTGCGAAAAAATTAACGTGTATAAGCCACAACGTAAGTTATTAAAGGCTATTGAAGATTCTGTAGATTGGACTCAAAGCATTAAGCACGCATTACACTGTGATGGATTTACGATATTTGGTCAAAAAATCTTTGATAAAGATAAGGGGGTATATTCGACGGAAGTGCTTATGCGTCATCACGATCATGATAGTGATATATTTACGTCGCCTTATTTCTTTTTAGATTACGCATGCAAAGCAAAGCTCTATAACAAACTAACTCAGTTGGTATTTGAAAAAGCATTCTCTATATTTTCCAAGAGTGATGATCGGTTCTCACTTAATGTCACGTATATGGATATTTGTGATGTCGTTACCATGGGATTATTGACGCAGTTATTAGAGCAATATCAATGTGGTTATCGCGTTACTATTGAACTGGTTGAGTCTGACAGTTTGGATATTGATAGTGAGCATTTCAAAAGCTTTTTGGAGTTAATTAAACGCTTTAATTGTCAGTTAGCCATTGATGATTTTGGCAGTGGTTATTCAAATTTTAATTATCTTACTCAAATTCCAGTCGATATTGTAAAAATTGATGGCTCACTAATCCAAGATATTGATACGAATCAGCGTCACTTTGTTACTGTTAAAGCCATTGTTGAAATATGCCATGCCCTTGAAGTAAAAGTTGTGGCTGAGTATGTGGCCAGTGAAGCAATTTACAAAACCCTGTGTTCACTCAATGTTGAATATTTTCAAGGGTACCTATTTGACAAGCCAAGCCCACTTCAAAAAATTAAAGCCCCCAGTAATACACCTGCTTAATTGATTTTTAAACTTTTCTAATTAAACTCCGAAATTTTTGAAATAAATCTCACGTTACTTAGGTCTTATTGGGCGTTAAGTAATTTCTAACAGATTTATCACAAAACATTAACGTTTAAGTTAAGACGTATTAATACGCTTGTGTTTTTAACGACAAAAATCTAGTTTGAAACAATCCAACTACTAAAAATAAACTCGAGTGAGCACAATGAAAAATTCAACGTTAGGAAATATTCAAGGTTCAATGGTTAAGATTTCGGCATCAGCGATTGCTGTGTCAGCCATGTTATTAACAGCTAATGCCAATGCTGGCGCCTGGGTCGGTAAGAAAGGGTCTGGTTATACGAAATTAGGTTTTGCCACCTATAAAGCAGAAGATTATCATGGCTCGAATCCAACCTTTGTTGATTTTGAAAGCAATAGTGTGTCGTTGTATGCAGAATACGGATTAGGGAAAAAGTTTTCTCTATATGGCTCATTATTGAATCAATCGTATGATCAAAATGATACATCCCTCGGAAAAAGTAGTGCTAGTGGTTTTGGCGATGCAGAAATAGGATTGAAATACCAATGGCAAGCGGATCCATTTGTTGTTTCAACCTCATTTTTAATTAAATCTCCGTTTTTATATGATGCTGAAGATGGTTTGGGCAACGATCAAACAGACTATGAAGCTAAGGTATTAATCGGAAAAAGCTTAAATGAATATGGTTATTTCGGTGCTGAATTTGGTTATCGATTGCGCCAAGGCGATCCTTCTGATGAGTATCGTTACCTTTTAGAATATGGTTTTAGTGCCAATGAAAATTTGTATTTTAGAACGAAGTTAGACGGTATCTTAAGTGCTGAAAACTCTGATGCCACGACTGTTAGCACGGGAAATTTATCCAATCCATTTGAGTTTGATTCTGGAAAATTAGAATTAACTGCAGGTTGGAGCTTTGATAAGAACAGTTCGTTAAAGGGATATGGCGTCGAATTCACTTACACCAACGAAATCTATGGCGACAATATCCTAAAAGGTGATAGGTTTGAGATTGGTTTTACCAAAGTTTTTTAAAATAGGTTGTTAACGTAATGTCGGTGTTAAGTATGTCAATCATAGCAATACATTTTGTATTGCTTTTGATTTTATGTTTGTTTGGTTTACATCGTTTATCGATGGTATTTCGCTGGTTTCGCTATCGTAAATTTCAGCCGAAGCAGCCTAAATTATTTGAACAGTTACCTCGAGTAACAGTGCAAATTCCTCTGTATAACGAACGTATGGTAGCGCAGCGGATTGTTGATTCGATTGTGAAATTGGAATATCCACATGACCGTTTACAAATTCAAATCGTTGATGATTCTAATGACGATACCTGTGAGTTAATTGCTGAGCGAGTTAAGTTTTACCAACAGCAAGGCATTGATATTGAGCATGTACAACGTGTTAATCGACAAGGGTTTAAAGCCGGTGCGCTTAAAGACGCAATGGATACTGCAACGGGGGAATTCATTGCTATTTTTGACGCGGATTTTATTCCGCATCCTAATACCTTGCTTGATAGTATTCATTATTTCACCCAAAAAGATGTGGCGATGGTGCAATTGCGCTGGGAACATTTGAATCGTCGAAGTAGCTTACTGACTAAAACGCAGGCAATTATGTTAGATGCGCACTTTAGCCTTGAGCAGCAAGTGCGCAGCGCGACAGGAATGTTGTTTAACTTTAATGGTACCGCGGGTATTTGGCGCACATCTGCCATTATCGATGCAGGGCATTGGAGTGCTGATACGCTGACGGAAGATCTCGATTTGAGTTACCGTGCTCAGCTCAAAGGCTGGAAAATGATTTATTTGAATCACATTCCTTGCCCCGGTGAGTTACCTGCCGACATGAATGCTTTCAAGACCCAACAATATCGTTGGGCAAAGGGTGGTGTTCAGGTCATGCTTAAGATGTTGCCGACCGTTTGGCGGGCTAAAATCCCATTCACTAAAAAGATTGAATCAACGTTTCACCTGTCGAATAATCTAGCTTATTTTGTCATGTTAATAGACACATTATTCTTCTTAGTGCCAAGTTTATTGTTACGTGATAAATATGACTTTTTAAATATTTGGTGGGTAGATATTCCACTGCTTATTTTGTCTTCGGGTGGCCATCTTGTTTACCTCTATTGGGGACAAATTGCCCTCAAGCGCAATAAAAGTCGTGCACTGGTTAAGGTGCCGAATTTAGTCATGCTTGGTATTCAGCTGGCTATCAATAATTCAAAAGCTGGTCTTGAAGCGTTATTAAGACGAGAAAGCGAGTTTGTTCGCACACCTAAAACTGGCGAGTTACAAGATAATGTGACACCTGAAAAAGCAGCGAGTCTTGTGCCTGAGTCAATAAAACGCTACAAGGCGGTTGCCCCTAAAGGCGCTATTTTCGAATTTGTTATTGCTGGAGTTTATGCAGTGGTACTGGTGTGGGCCATCAATCATCAACATTGGTTTATGTTGCCATTTTTATTGTTATTAACCGTTGGTTTTGTCACGGCGGCGTTACATAGCTTTTATCACCACTATCAATTATCAAAATAGCGATGATTTCTTGGTCTTGGCTTTTTACGCGCACGCCTAACAGCGCATTGTTTTATAGCAGTGCCGTTAGCGTCTTGCTATTAGCCTTGGCCAGTTACTATTTAGCTGCTGTTACACAAGTAAAACCAGCATTCTATATTGGCTATTACACGATGGCGCAATACTCATTGATGGGCATTGCAATGTTGCTTGCATGGAAAAGTGCTCCAGAAGCGATAGGTTTCAAAGATATTAAATGGCTGTTGTTAGTAGCCGTATTAGCAAGAGTATTGCTAATTGATGCTGGATCTTACGCGTCAAATGATGTCGATCGCTATTTGTTTGATGGGCGGATCGCCGTTGAAGGGCTTGACCCCTATCGAGTGAGTCATGATGCGCCGCAATTACAAAGTTTACGAGAACAGTGGCAACCACCAAGCGAGCATGCGAAATATGTAACCTTGTATCCGCCATTAGCGCTTGCGCTGTTTTCTGCCGCGGCGTCTTTTGGTCATGAACATGCATTATTAGTATGGAAGCTAATCATTCTATCCGCCAGTTTAGGTACGTTGTTTATAGGCGCTAGAGTATTAGCCCATGCTGGAAAGCTGCAACATTTATCACTAATAGCTTTTTCACCACTACTCATTCTTGAAGCAAATATTGGTTTGCATATTGACGCCATTTCTTGCTTGGCAGTGGTCTCGGCCATTTATTTATGGCAGCGACAGCAGGTGTTTTTAACGGGAATTGTTATTGGTTTAGGTGCCGTGATTAAAGTTGTGCCTATTATGTTGGTGTTACCGTTGTTATTTACGATGCCTAATATAAAGCTGGCAATTAAATTAGTGGTTGGTGTGCTAATTAGTGTGGTTACCGTTTACGGGGTAACTTTAAGTTTTGGCCTGCACCCTGTTGGTAGCATTGGTGTATTTTTTGAAAAATGGCGATTTGCTGCGCCATTATTTGTCGCTTTGGATCAAGTTTTTTCAGGTTATCAAATATTCATTGTGATGCTCTGTTTCGCTAGCGTTGTCTCTTTAGCAATTGCTGGTTGGTTATGGCTACAGCGCGGCGAAATACTTACCAAGCAAACGTTGGTATTTAGTTGTGCTCAATTAGCATTGGCGATTCCACTGCTGATTAGCCCGGTGATATTTCCTTGGTACCTAATGCCGCTCATTCCCTTACTCGCGTTAGCACCAAATAGATATTTAGTGGCTTGGACGTTATTGATGCCATTGACTTACGAAGTACTTAACGGCTTTTTAAGCGAACGGTTGTGGCAGCCAGCGGATTGGCCTGTTTGGTTAGTGGGTATTGTTCAAGTATTAGCGGCGATTGCACTCGTTCATTATGTTTATCGACATAAGCAACATAAATCACTCATTATTAGTGATGTAAAAGCTTAATATGTCGAAATTATTGAGGTAGAAAATGTATAAAGGTCAGTCTGTTGTCGCGATAATTCCAGCACTTAATGAAGAGCTTGCTATTAAGAAAGTAGTGAGTCAGTTGGTGGCATTATCGTTTGATGACAAACAAGTTGTTGATGAAGTTATTGTTTGCGATAACGGCTCGACGGATAGCACAGCACAGGTTGCTGCTGAAGAAGGGGCGGTTGTTGTTCGTCAAGATATTCCTGGTTATGGTATTGCCTGTTTAACAGCGATGGAGCGTTTACCCAATTGCGATATTGTGTTGTTTGTTGATGGTGATGATTCATGTTTTATTGAGCAAGCATTGCCAATGCTAGACGGTGTTGTTAATGGCGTTGACTTGGCGATTGGTTCACGGACGTTAGGGCATATTGAAAAAGGTGCGTTGACAGGACCACAGCTATTTGGAAATTGGTTGTCTAGTTATCTAATTACCTTGTTTTGGGGCCAAGAAATTACTGATTTAGGGCCCTTTAGAGCCATGCGTCGTCAGTCTCTTATGGCGATTGAAATGAATGATAAAACGTTCGGCTGGACAGTAGAAATGCAAGTGAAAGCCATCATTTGTGGCATGCAGGTTAACGAATATAGCGTCGATTCCAAAGTGCGGATCGGTGAATCAAAAATCAGTGGTACCTTATCTGGCTCTGTTAAAGCAGGCATTGGTATTTTGTCGATGATTGGTAAGCTTTATTTACGAAAACGCCGGATTGTGAAACATTACTTAAGCTACGGGATAAGTAATGAGTAAGCTAAAGATAGTTATTTTTGTCGCGGCTTTGGTTATTGCTGTGCTAGCTGCGAAAGTCTTTTCTCTTTATCAGGCTATTAGCCCTAACCCCATTGTATCTTGGCAAGTCAGTAATGAGAGTAATGAGCGTGTAATTGACCATCGATTATGGGGAGAGATCCTCGGTGATTATCTCAGTGAAAACCAAAGCAGTGGTGTGCGGGAGTTTGATTATGCTGCTGTTTCTGCCACTGATAGAACCAAGCTTGAAAATTATTTAGCGTATCTTCAAACAATAGATCCTCGAGACTATAACAAACTAGAGCAAATAGCTTATTGGGGCAATTTATATAACGCCCTTACTATTGATTTGATTTTAAAACATTACCCGTTAGATTCCATTAAAGAAATTGGTGATGGTATTACCGGGCCGTGGAATATGACGTTAATAAACGTTGCGAACACACCGCTTACTTTGAATCAAATTGAACATGGAATTTTGCGAGGTATTTTCAAGGATAAGCGCATTCACTATGTCATTAATTGTGCCAGTATTGGTTGTCCAGATTTACCGGCTATTCCATTAACAGGTAACAATATTGAGCAACAACTGGAGTCAGGAGCCTTTCGCTTTATTAATCAAGATAAAGGCATGCGTTTCAATGATAACAAGCTGACCTTATCGAATATCTACAGTTGGTTTTCAGTAGATTTTGGTGAAAATGAATTGGAATTATTACGTCACTTGAGTCAATACGCGACACCGAAAAGACAAGAAAAACTGCGCAATTTCAATGGTGATATAGATTTTGATTATAGCTGGAAATTAAATCAGCCGAACTAGGGTCTATATATCCAAGCTGTTTTGGTCATCATTACATGGCCAGCGTTTTACTTAATTGTTATCTATTCGAGAGTGCTAATGCCTTATCAATTACAAACATCTGCTAATGACATCGTTGATCCTTACCAGTGGCCAACATTAGTGCTGTTTTGTAAACGACCTAAATTACATCAAGGCAAGCAACGCATTGCAGAAGCTATTTCGGCTGAAAAGACACTAATCGTAGCTCAAGCATTGCTAGACTGTGCGATTGAAGACAGTCATGCGTGGCGTGGGCCAGTCGTTATTGCTTGTAGTGATGAAAGTGACGTCGAATGGGCACAATCACTGAATGAAAGTGCGCAAGTTATGACGCAGCTTCCCTCTGGTATGTCAGGAAATTTAGGTCAACGGCTTAACTACGTAGATCATGTGTTGCGAGTGTTTGGTCACGAAAAGATTATTACCATAGGTACTGATGCTCCAATGTTAACGCCTTTGCATTTTTCTGAAGCAGCACGCGCTCTTAATAAATACGATATTGTCTTGAGTCACGCGGATGATGGCGGCGTTGTCATTATGGCCAATAAATCTCCTTGGCCTAATATTATCGATTTACCTTGGAGTACGGAAAACTTATCTCAGGCATTAGCTCAAGCCTGTGAGCGCAGTGAGCTAAACGTGCATTATATGATACCTGGCTATGATATAGATTATGTCGCAGATATTAAAAAACTGCTCAATTATTTAAAAAATGATCAGCGACCAGCACGAAAAAAATTACTAACAACCCTTAATCAATTATTTATTTCTTCAGGAGTTATCAACCATGCATAACGTAGTGAAAGACTATTACGGTAATGTACTTACAGGATCAGAAGATTTGCAAACTAACGCGTGTTGCACCGACGATGATTTATCGCCACGTGTAAAAAGCATTTTATCTAATATTCACGATGAAGTGATGGCTCGTTATTACGGCTGTGGTTTAGTGACACCTGAGCTATTAACCGGTTGTAATGTACTAGATTTAGGTTGTGGCGCTGGTCGTGATTGTTACGCCATTGCCCAAATGGTTGGCGAACAAGGCAGCGTTACTGGCGTTGATATGACCGACGAGCAATTGGCCGTTGCTGATAAACACGTAGAATTCCATCGCGAAAAGTTTGGCTATCAACAACCTAATACTCGCTTTTTAAAAGGCTATATTGAGAAGCTTGATGAGCTAAATATTAGCGACAACAGCATGGATGTGGTGATATCAAACTGTGTTATCAACCTTAGCCCAGACAAGCATGCGGTATTAAAAGAAGTTTTTCGTATTCTAAAAGCAGGCGGCGAAATCTATTTCTCAGACGTTTATGCCGATAAGCGAGTACCCGCTCATTTGAAAGATGACCCTCTACTTTATGGTGAATGCTTAAGTGGTGCCTTGTATTGGAATGACTTTGAAAACCTTGCTAAAGCAGTTGGATTTATTGAGCCACGCTTAGTGAGCAGCCGTGTTATTACTGTCGACAACGATGAGTTGGCTCAAAAACTTGGTGATATCCGTTTTACATCGGCAACTTACCGTCTATTTAAGGCGCAAGAACTAGAAACAAGCGCCCAAGATTATGGTCAACAGGTTACCTACCTTGGCACTATTGAAGAGCACGAATGCAAATGGCACTTTGATGAAAACACCGCCTTTTCGAAAGGACAGACTGTGTCAGTGAGTGGCAATACGTGGCGCACATTAAAGCAATCACGTTTTGCTAAGCATTTTGAGTTCTCAGGTAATTTTGACAAGCATCAAGGGTTATTTGATGTTAAACAACATGAGTTTGACTTTGAGATAACGAAGGCTGAACAATCAAGTGGTTGCTGTGCGCCAGCGCCAACGGCTAAATCGAGCTGCTGCTAATGACCACTGCGATCTCCAAAGCCGATGAACGTCAACATAATTGGGACTTTACACCCTTAGGTGACCCTCGTGGCTATATTGAGGCTCACTCACTTAAAGAGCTTTGGTTTCACACAGGAACCAAGTGTAATCTTGAGTGTGACTTTTGCTTAGAAGGCTCTAGTCCGTCAGATAAGCGCTTGTTAACGCCAAAGTTTGAAGAGGTTAAGCCCTTTATTGATGAAGCGTTGACCATCGGGGTCGAACAGTTTTCATTTACAGGGGGCGAACCTTTCTTAGCTAAAGATATCGTCAAGATATTAGATTATGCGTCGCAGTTTAGACCTTGTTTAGTACTAACTAATGGTACAGAACCCTTGGTAAAGCGTCTTGATGCATTATTAGAATTACAGGCAAAGAACCAGCATCCTGTGGCTTTTCGCGTCAGCATCGATTCACCTGATGAGCAAGCTCATGATGTTGGGCGCGGCAGCGGTAACTTTGCTAAAGCCTTTATTGGTATGCGATTGCTACACAATCATGGCTTTAATATCTCCCTCGCTCGTCATATGGCTGACGGCGAAGACCGCGAACAAGTTGAACAACAGTATCGTGATTTATTCTCTCTTAATGGGCTACCGAGTGACATGAACATGGTGGCATTTCCAGACTTTTTAGCGCCAGGCTCTATTGCTGATGTGCCACATATTACCACGGGCTGTATGACTAAATATCAAACACAGCAGCAGCGTGAAAATTACATGTGTGCTAACTCAAAGATGATCATTAAAAAAGATCATCAAATGCAAGTGTATGCCTGCACCTTGGTTGACGATGATGAAGATTACTTCTTGGCAACTGATTTGGCTAGTAGCATGAAAAAAACAATCAATTTGAAACATCACCGATGCTATAGCTGTTTTGCTATGGGTGCTAGTTGCAGCGAAATGTGAGGAAACAATGAAATCTATTTTATTTTTATGTACAGGTAATTCATGTCGTAGCCAAATGGCTCATGGCTTTGCCGAGTCATTGCTCAGTGAAGAGTTTACGAGTTACTCAGCAGGTATTGAGTCCCACGGTTTAAATCCATCGGCGGTGCAAGTCATGCAAGAAGTCGGTGTTGATATCAGCAATCATCAATCACAAACTCTGAATGAATTTGAGTCTCAAGAATTTGATTATGTGGTCGCTGTATGTGAGCATGCAGCGAGTAATTGCCCAACATTTCCCGCGAAAACGAGTGTGATTATGCATCAGTTTGATGATCCACCTAAATTAGCAAAAGAGGCTAACTCCGCTGAAGAGGCGTTAGGCTATTATCGACATGTTCGTGATGAAATTAAGCATTGGATCACGTCACTTCCAGCACAAATTAATAAGGAAAGTTTATGTTAGCAGTTATTGGCGGCACCGGCATTTACAGTATCGAAGGACTCAATGTTATTGAAGAACATGTAGTCGAAACGCCTTTTGGAAGCCCGTCAGCTGCAATTGTACGCGGTGCATATTTAGGTAAAGAAATCTTGTTTTTACCACGTCATGGCAATAATCACGGATTACTGCCATCAGAAGTCAATTACCGCGCTAATATTTGGGCATTAAAGTCCTTAGGTGTCAGTCAGATCATTGGATTGTCAGCCGTTGGTAGTTTACAGCAAGAAGTAAAACCTGGTGATCTTGCTATTGCTGATCAATATTTTGATTTTGTTAAATCACCACGTGAAAAAACATTCTTTGGCCATGGGTTAGTGGCTCATGTATCGACTGCAGAGCCAACTTGTCGTGCACTAGCCGATAAAATTAGTGATGCTGCAAGTGCTATTGATATCGCTGTTCATCGCAACAAAACTTATGCCTGCGTTGATGGGCCAAGGCTTGGCACTCGTGCAGAGAGTTTATTTCTCAAAAATGCCGTTCAGGCTGATTTAGTGGGAATGACTAATGTACCAGAAGTCTTTTTAGCCCGTGAAGCACAAATTTGTTATTGCACCATAGGTATTGCTACTGACTATGATTGTTGGCAAGACGATCCTGCGGAACATGTAACCGTTGAGCAAGTCATTAGCCGTTATGGTAAAAGCTTAGAGAAAGCCAAGTCGGTATTAGCAGCGTATATTAAAGGGCAAAACGCACAATGTAAAAGTGGTTGTAATCATGTACTCGCCAGCTCAGTTCTGACGCCAGTTGAAGCAATGGACGCTCAACAAAGTTCTTTATTTAACGTACTTTCAGCGTGATTACGGTCACAGCAAACTTGATTACGTCCTTGGCGTTTAGCGATATATAAACGTTTGTCAGCACAAGCCAGTAAAGCATCAAGGCTTGTGCCATCTTCACCATAGGTTGCTATTCCGGCACTGAAAGTAATGGTGATCACCTTGCCTTCGTGCACTAGCGGTGTATTGTTTAATTCGCCACGTAATTTATCAACAAAGTCACAACTCTGATCGATAGTGTCAGTGAGCTGCAACGTAAATTCCTCACCGCCTATTCTTGCCAACAAAGCATCTTGAGGCATTTGCTTTTGAATAAAACTCGCAACATGTCTTAGTGCCTCATCGCCAGCGCTATGGCCGTATTGGTCGTTTATTGTTTTAAAATGATCAAGGTCGATTAAAGCAACCGACATTGTGCTTTGCTTGTCCTGATTTTTTCTCTGCCACTGGCGATAACTTTCGTAAAGCTTCAATCGATTTGGCACGCCAGTTAGACTATCCGTACCTGCTAATTCGAGCAATCTCACCTCATTACTTTCACGATTCTTTTCGTAAACATGCGCAAAAGAAATCATTAATGCAGAGCTAAAAATAACGTTAAGTGACTCGGCTATATTTACCGATTCACCAATGGTTAAAAACTTAACATGGTAAATAATTAATGCGGTAATAAGGAACAAAATGGATACTAAAAAACCGGCGGTTTTACCTAACAATAAGTAGGAAACAATAGGGAAGGCAAGGATCCAAACAAACATTGATTTTGAGGTTTCAGGCAAATAGAGCGCGTACAAAATCAGTGTATAAAGGGGGATGAGAAAAGCAATAACCCAGCGTTGAAAATTGTCTGTTTTAGAGATGATCCTCCACAGCGCAATGGCATAAATACTATAAGCTAACTCTAGAAAGGCGAGGAAATAAACTTCACGAAACACATTGATAGTAAAGAAGCTAATACCACCTAAGCAGATAATAAATAACAACGCACGCATAACCTCGCGCCGATGTTGAATATTCTGAACTAATTGTGGTGTCATGTTAAACCTTCCGTGTCTTGCTAGTGGTTATGGTAGCAATCCTAGCTCTAAACTAATTATTATTATTTCCCAATAAAATACAGCAATTCGAGGTTTACTTCTTGATGCTTTAGTATTGAATTGTGTGTTTTTTAGTTAATTTCTCCTATTATAGTTCAGGAGAGCTGCGCAGCAAGCTTAGTATTAGTTGGGTTTTATCATGCATCAGCGCTTTATTTTCTTGAGCTTCAACGTTAAGCCTTACCACAGGTTCGGTGTTTGAACATCGCAAATTGAATCGCCAACGTGTATTTTTTTCATCAAATTCCATCGATAAACCGTCGGTGTAATCCACAGTTTTTGACGTGGCGATAAAGTGCTTTTCTACGGCATTAATCACTAACGTAGGATTTGCTATTCGTAAATTTATTTCGCCAGATACTGGATAGCGTTGTTGTCGACCAGCAACAACTTGTGACAGTGAGCGTTGCTGTTTTGATAATAACTCGATGATTAACAGCCAAGGAATCATGCCTGAGTCACAATAGAAGAAATCTCTAAAATAATGATGAGCAGACATTTCACCACCGTAAATGGCGTCTTCATGTCGCATACGTTCTTTGATGAAGGCGTGGCCTGTTTGGCATTGAATAGCTTGCCCGTCAGATTCTTTAACGAGCTCAATAGTGTTCCATGTTAAGCGAGGATCATGGATTATTTTTGAGCCTTTTTCTTTTTCAAGAAATGCTTGAGCGAGCAGCCCTACAATATAATACCCTTCAATCAATTCGCCGTTCTCATCAAATAAAAAACAGCGATCAAAATCACCATCCCATGCAATACCTAAGTCAGCCTTATGTTTTATCACCGCAATTCGTGTTGACACTCGGTTTTCAATAAGCAATGGATTTGGTATGCCATGTGGGAAATTTGAATCTGGATGATGATGAACTTTGATAAATTCTACAGGAAGATTCGATGCTTTAAAGCATGCTTCTATTGCGTCTATGACATGACCTGCCGCGCCATTGCCAGCATTAACAACTATTTTTAACGGTTTGATATTTGAAAGGGTAATATACCCCATTAAATGTGCGATATACTCATTTAAATTAGACTGACGTTGATACTCTCCTCGCGAAACTGGCAAAGAGTCCGATCGCCAAGGTTGTGTTTCTACTAACTTTTCAATGTCATTAAGGCCACTAGTACGAGATATTGGTTTGCTATTTTTTCCCACCAACTTCATGCCGTTGTAATCAATGGGATTGTGAGAGGCAGTAACAACGATTCCGCCATCCATATTGAGATTAGATGTCGCAAAATAAATTTCTTCAGTACCTACAAGTCCTAAATCAAAAACATTAACACCGCTATCTTGTAACCCGTTAGCGAGAGCTGCAGTCAATGATGGACTTGTTGCACGAGCGTCACCACCAACAACTACTGATTTAGCGGCCGTAACCAAACCAAATGCACGGCCGATTCGATACGCAATATCATCATTAATATCATCATTAATTTCATCACCTAAACGGCCACGAATGTCGTAGGTCTTAAAGCAAGCCATAGTCATGATTAATCACGCCCATATTTATCATCGAAACGCACTATGTCGTCTTCACCTAAATAGCCACCTGATTGCACTTCAATCAGTTCTAAATCTACCATGCCGGGATTTTCTAACGAGTGAACACTGCCAACAGGAATATAAGTCGATTGATTTTCAGTTAAAAAGACTGCTTCTTTATCTTTAATCACCTTTGCGGTGCCAGCAACAACTATCCAATGCTCAGCCCTATGATGATGCATTTGAGTCGATAGACGTGCACCAGGCTTCACTGTGATGCGTTTGACCTTAAAGCGTTGACCATTATCAAGGGAGTCATACTTCCCCCACGGTCGATAGACTTCCCTATGCTCAGACACTTCGCTACGCTTTTCGGTTTTTAGGACGTTAACGATGTCTTTGACTTGCTGAACCTCTGATTTGTCAGCAACTAGAATGGCGTCTTTAGTTTCAACAATAACAACATTGTCTAAACCAACTGTTGTCACTAATTTGTCTTGGGCATTGATGTAACTATTGGTGGTACCGACACTGATGGTATCGCCATGGCTGACATTGCCATTATCGTCTTTGTCTTCTATTTCCCATAGTGCTGACCAACTACCAATATCACTCCAACTAGCATCCATAGGGACAACCATCGCATGCGAAGTTTTTTCCATCACCGCGTAATCAATCGAGTCGTCTGGACATAACTCAAATGCTGTTTTATCAATTCTAATAAAATCTAAATCGCTGGTGGTATTGT
Source organism: Psychrobium sp. nBUS_13 (assembly GCF_051201665.1). Taxonomy (GTDB): domain Bacteria; phylum Pseudomonadota; class Gammaproteobacteria; order Enterobacterales; family Psychrobiaceae; genus Psychrobium. Next base: position 558,822 of record NZ_CP179210.1, read on the forward strand.
TCATGGCACTTTGACAAGCATTGTAAATGTCCGGGCGGTGCTGTTTTAATTCTTTTAAGAATACACTTGCCTTAAACATAAACATGCCACTATTCCAAAAATAATTTCCTTGATTCAAATAATCTTGCGCCGTTGCCAAATCAGGTTTTTCAACAAATTGCTCTACTTGTGCAAAGAGCGTATTAGATTCGCTAGCTTTGATATAACCATAGCCAGTTTCAGGGGTTGTCGGTTTTATGCCAAAGGTAACTAGTTTATTGTGTGAAGCGAGCTGCTGCGCTTGTTGCACTGCATCAATAAACGCTTGAGTATTTTGAATCACATGATCGGCAGCAAGCACTAAGAGAAGTGGATCTTGCTCTTGATTAATCGCATTAAATGCCGCTAAAGCAATTGCAGGCGCAGTGTTACGTCCAACTGGCTCTAGTAAGATCTGACCATGCTTAAGTTGTGCACTGCGTAGTTGTTCTGCAACGACGAATCGATGTTCTTCGTTGCAGATTATGAGTGGTGGTTGATGGTCTATACCGTCTAATCGTGCAACAGTGCTTTGTAACATGGTGCTATCACCATGCAAATTCAAAAACTGTTTCGGAAACAACTGGCGTGATAAAGGCCATAATCGTGAGCCACTTCCGCCCGCCATAATCACAGGTAAAATCATCTTATTTTTCTCAAATTAAACTCGTTATGGCAACAGACCGTGGATATTAGAAATATCTTACCATTGATCTCATATCGGAGGCAGCTAAGCTTATAAATGATTAATTTAAAAAATTAGAGTAGTATTTTATCTCTATAGAACATGGAATTTTTAAAAGGAGTTAATATGAAATTGGTTGTAAGGTTAGGACTTTATTTGCTGTGCTTTGTTTTGGGCTATGTGAGCCATCTATTCATTACAGAGAGAGACAGTGAGCACAGCAAAGGTGCTATTGAGGTTCCTATATCAGCGAAAGGACAATTTGGAACTAGCGAATTTATTGCAAATTCTAGCGATGATAGTGACAAGTTGAGAATGTTAAGCGAGGAAAATGCGAGGTTAAGGCATTTATTAAATCAGCGCCCAAATATTGCTAATTTCCCTAAAGAATTAAGTAAAGAACGTTCTCCATCAGCTGAAAATATTCGATTATCGGATGAAACAATAAAATCAATTTTTCCAAAACATTACGTTGATTTAATTAATAAATCAGAACAGGATGGAGCGCTAGTAGGCTATTTAAATCAATACTTAAATGAAGATATTGATTATGGTTGGGCTCCTGAAAGTGAACAATATATTCAAGATTACGTTCAGTTAAGCCCAGATACAGAGAAGGTAACAGATGTTTTAGTGACGTGTAAAACTAGCATTTGCCAAATAACATTCGACAATGATGATTGGCAAATATCAGGAGACTTAATGAAAGGCTTACTAGAAAAAGCTGACTCTCCTTTTAAAGGGATGCAAATTAGTACTGCAAACCATAATGAAAAGTTTATTAACTTGGTAATGATATCAACAACTGGCTCTAGTCGAGGATTTGAATTTCATTCTTCTCATTAACGAAAAAAGCTTGGCAGTTGCCAAGCTTTTTTGTGCAACAACGAAGAGTTACGCGTTGTGATTGGCAATGGCGTCGCTCATTGATTTGTCAGCTACTTGCTCAAGCCATGCTAAGTCCATGTCTTTGTGAGCTTCACAAATGAACCAAGGTTCGCGTGAATCAGGTTCTAACATCACGCCATTATCAATTAAGTTCATCGCGAATTCTGTGTAGAGATCACTATTAGTTTGTTTCCAATCACGGTAGTTTTGCGGTACTTCGCTACCAAAATGAACACCAAACATTGAATCAGGACCAGCAAAGCGGTGCTCAACACCGTGTTTGGTAAATACACGAGAAAGTAACGTTTGAATTTCAGCGCCAACTTTATCAACATTTGCTAGAGCATCAGTTTCTTTTAGTACGGTTAATGTTGCTTTAGCTGCGCTTAATGCAACCATGTTAGCCGTGTAAGTACCGCCATGAGTAACACCATTTGCAGCAAATGAAATCGTGTCCATAACATCGCTACGGCCACCGAATGCAGCGACAGGGTAACCATTGCCCATGGCTTTAGCGTAAGTCGTTAAATCGGCGTGAATACCGTATAATTCTTGGGCGCCGCCTTTCGCAACACGGAATCCTGTTTTCACTTCATCTAGAATAAGCAGCGAGCCGTTGGCGTCACAGATATCGCGAAGCTTTTGCATATATTCTTGAGTAGATGCGATAGAGCCACAGTTACCCATGATTGGCTCGATAAGAATGGCTGCAATATCATCGCCATGTGCAGTGAAAACAGCATCTAATGCGTCGAAGTTGTTTAATGGAACGCTAACTTGGTGATCTTTCGTGCTTTTAGGAATACCAGCACCAAATGGAATAATGGTCGGATCTTGCTCGTTTTTTGTATCCCAGTTATCAACATCTGATTTCCACATCACTTCATCATGTAAACCGTGGAACCCACCTTCAACAACAACAATTTTATTGCGCTGAGTAAAACCACGTGCAGTACGCACGGCGCCAATAACTGCTTCTGTACCTGAATTGGCAAAGCGCATTTTTTCAATGTTAGGACACATAGATTTAATCAATTCAACAACATCTGAGTCTAACCCTGTTGAGAAACCAGAAATCGTACCAACGTTAGTGATTGCATTAATCACTTCACGATCAATACGTTCGTCGCGGTAACCCAAGATAATAGGGCCGTAAGCTAAACGAAAATCGGTAAATGTTTGCTCATCACAATCTGTGATATTGCAGCCTTTCATGCGACTTAAAAAGACTGTGTTGTCTTCGCCCCAGTAGCGATAGCTGTCGGCAACGCCCATAGGCATATTTTGATGAGCACGCGTTAGCATGGCTGTGCTGTTAGGTTTTTGTGGTTTAGTCATGATGTTCTCGATTAAACGCTTTAATAAAGCTATGGGTTTATGAAGCTGAATAGTCAACTTGCAAAATCAATTAGGTAAATTCAAGTGTCTATTTTAGTTTAAAACATAAACAGCACTATATTTTGGTGGGCGATCTTAATGGGTTGTGTTTAAACTATCAATAGGTAACCTGAACTCGGCATAAGCAATATCACACAACAACGCTATTTTATACCAATTGCATTAAATATTTGCCCACTTGTACTTGTTAAAATTAACTAAAATGGCGTTGCTCTCAATCCTAATAGCCAGCTATTAGTCAATCGAGCGCCTTGTTTTAGCTGATTTTCTCTACGCACAACAAGATCACTTACTTAATGCAATTAATGGTATTAGCCGTTCTCTGCGTTATTTTTATTACCAATAACCCGTTATTGGGTACATCAAAATGCCTTGATAACCACTAAACTATCGTTATTGTGCCTCATCAAATATTCATCGTATTAATGTAAGTTACGTATGATATTCATTACCCCGAGCTCAGGTTAGGTAAAACTCATGATGAGATATTGCGCTTATTTATGAGCAGTAAATAATGTTTAAACCGTGGTGTAAATGCCATCACAACACGGTTTTTATTGAAGTTATTTAAACATTGGTGCCTTGCGATAGTTAGTCGCTTGTTCAAAAGCATAAGCTGACTCAATTAGTGTACCTTCTGATAGAAACGCACCAAAGAATGAGATGCCAACGGGCATGCCGTTAACTTGCCCCATGGGAACAGTAATATGTGGATAACCTGAGATCGCCGCTGGACTGCTTGCCGAACCTGCGTAATTATCCCCATTCTCCCAATCAATATCCCAAGCAGGCTGATTTGTTGGTGCAATGAGTACATCCAGATTATGTTTATTTAATACGTAGTCTATGCCGTCTTGTCCCATCATTCGTTTGGCCTCACTGAGCGCAGTCAGGTACTTTTCATCTGTAATTGACGGCATGTCTTGGGCATACTCAAATAACTCTTGACCAAAATGAGGCATTTCTTCGGTCTTGTGCTTTTTATTGAAGGCTATTAACTTTTCTAATGTAAGGTTTGTTTTTGTATTGAGTAAGTACTTATTAATTTCATCTTTAAATTCAGTTAATAATATAGTGAATTCGTGCTCTCCGGCTTTTTTTAAATTTGGAATGGTAACATTGTTAACAATAGTTGCTCCTTGCTGTTTTAGTATCGTTAAATTTTCTTCAAATTTAGTATCTAATGCTTTGTCATAGCCCATTAAATTACGCACGACGCCGATTCTCTTTCCTTTCAAGCCGTTTGTTTTTAGGTGTTTGAGTAAATCGCCATCATACGTTACGGGAGCAGGGTCTTTCTTGTCGTAACTTTGCAAGGCGCTAAGTAAAATCACGGCATCAGTTACGGTTCGTGCCATAGGTCCAGCTGTATCTTGGCTGTGTGCAATAGGAATAATGCCATGGCGACTAACGGTACCAAGACTAGGTTTTATTCCCACTATACCAGTCAACGCTGAAGGGCAGACAATTGAACCATCAGTCTCAGTACCAACGGCTAACATTGAAAAATTGCTGCTTACCGCTGCACCAGAGCCAGCGCTCGAGCCACAGGTAGACTTAGTCGTATTGTATGGGTTTTTAGTTTGTCCCCATAGTCCGCTCCATCCACTTGATGATTTTAAACCTCGAAAATTTGCCCATTCACTTAAGTTAGCTTTGCCGAGAATAATAGCGCCGGCATCTCGTAGTTTTTTAACAATATGAGCATCTTGAGTAGGAAAATTATCTTTTAATGCGATAGAGCCGGCTGTATTAGGCATGCCATCAGCGGTATCGATATTATCTTTTAGTACAACGGGAATACCGTGCAATGGGCCTCGAATATTGCCTTTAAGGCGCTCGTCGTCGAGTTGTTTTGCAATCGTTAACGCTTGTTTATTGACTTGCGGCACTGAGTTGATTTTAGGGCCGTTTTGGTCGTACTTTTCTATTTGTTTTAGGTAATGTTTAACAAGTTCGACACTAGTCAGTTCGCCCTTATTTAATAATTTATTTGCTTGGTGGATTGTTAATTCATGCAGTTGTTTTGACTGAGTCTTTGCTGAGGCAACATTTGTTACTAATGCAAAAGTTATTAGCGATATTATATTTATTGTACGCCACATCTTTCTTTATCCGGTGAGTATGAGTAGCGATTACTAAATCATATTTATTGAGTGAGTGCTAATTAAAAATACAATTAACACTCACTACGCAATTAACACTCACTACGCAATTAACTATGTGTCGTAATTATGCTTTGTACTTTGGTTTGCAAAGTATTCGCACTAGCATCTTGAGCTGCAATTGGCTCTTTTACGATAAGGCCAACACGAGACCAAAAGCGACGTGGTTTAGTGGTGAACGCATGACCGTCTTTGTGGCTAAAGAAAGAGCCCCATAAGCCTGTTAATGCCATCGGAACAACAGGCACTGGATTGTTCTTTAATATTTTCTCGATGCCGCCTTTAAATTCATTTAACTGTCCATCTTTAGTTATTTTTCCTTCTGGGAAGATGCACACAAGTTCACCTTTATTAAGCTCGTGTTGGATTTGCTCGAATGCTTTGTTGTAGGTATCAATATCTTGTTTAGGCGAACAAATAGGGATGGTTTTAGCCCACTTAAAGACGTATTTCATGATTGGCATGTTAGCAATACTTTTGTCCATGACAAAACGCACAGGACGTCGAGAGCTACCAGCAATTAAGAGTGCATCGACAAAGCTAACATGATTACATACCAACACTGCGGCACCTTCGTCAGGAATGTTGTTAATGCCCTGATGTTTAACGCGATACATGGTGTGACTAATAATCCAAATGATGAAGCGCAACACGAACTCAGTCACTTGTGAGTAGATATAGCCTGCGACAATTAAGTTTGCGATACCTAACACAAGAAAGTATTGAGCAATAGATAGCTCGAGTACCGATAAAAGAACGATAGCTAATATGGCACTTAGCACCATAAATAATGCATTGAGCACATTGTTTGCAGCAATGATTTGAGCACGGCATTTGTCGTCACCACGGGTTTGAATAAGAGCATTTAGCGGCACGACATAGATGCCGCTAAACACCGCGAGTAGCAATAAATCCGCTAATAAACGGTAGTTTTGCGGATGACTAATAAATTCCATCGCCGTCATGTTTTCAATGACCATGACCGACTGCGCCGCAAAGTATATGTCGATGCCAAAGGTACTCATGCCAATAGAACCGATAGGGATAATTCCAAGCTCGATTGTATGGCCAGATAAGCGCTCGCATAAAATAGAACCTAAACCAACACCAAAAGAAAACACCACTAATAAAAGCGTGACTAATTGTGTGTTTCCACCGAGGTTATTAATAGCAAAAGCAGGAAATTGAGTGAGGTAACCAGCGCCTAAAAACCAAAACCAGCTAATGGCTAAAATAGACAAAAACAGTGGGCGTTCTTTTTTGATGTTGCCAATCGTGTGTTTGATGCTGGTAAATGGGTTGTAATTGACTTTAAGTTCAGGGTTATTCGCTGGCGCATTGGGAATTGAACGACTTGCGACGTAGCCGATAAAAGCAAAACCGATAACAGCAACGGCGATAATAATGAGTGCTTGTTCAAACTCAAACAAAACACCCGCCAAAATAGTACCGCCAAGAATAGCTAAAAATGTGCCCATTTCAATCAGCCCATTACCACCCACCAACTCACTTTTATCAAGGTGTTGCGGCAGTAATGAAAACTTAACGGGACCAAAGAAAGCGGATTGGGTCCCCATTAAAAACAGGACTACTAACATTAAATTAGTTTGCTGCCACATCAGTGCTAAGGCGCCAATGACCATGATGGCAATTTCGGCAAGTTTGATGATGCGTATTAATTTGGACTTTTCATATTTATCGGCAATTTGGCCACCAATGGCTGAAAATAGGAAAAACGGAAGAATAAATAATCCGGCAGCGATATTGGTTAATAAGCCTGATTGTTGAGCGTCAACGGCAAAGAGTGCAATAAACAATAGCAGTGTATTTTTGTAGAGATTGTCGTTAAAGGCACCTAATGCTTGGGTGACGAAATAAGGCAGAAACCGACGCTGCGAAAATAATGAAAACTGACCCTGAGATGACATATTTAACTTTCCGTTGATTAAAAACAGTGGCGCTAAGTATTAACTAATAATCGAATAATTAATAGCTTAGTAGTGTAAGCGTCTCGCCAAAGACACATACCTTTCATATGTTAACTTGAATAGAGTATCTCCAATTTTATTAAGGAGATTAACATGAGTAAACATCGAAGCCTCGAACAATGGCAAGACATCATTAATCTGCACCAATCCAGTGGCTTGAGCGTTAGTGATTTTTGCCACGACAATAACATTTCAACCACAGCCTTTTATGCAACTAAGAAGAAGTTAACTGAGGAAACATCAAGCTTTGTGAAAGCCTGCGTCACTCAACCGTCAAAAATTAATACAGAGATAGCTCCTATTGTTCTTACTGTAGGCCTCGCCAAGGTGTGCTTACCACAATCAACATCGCCAATGTACTTGGCACAGCTGCTTAAGGGGTTGCATCATGAAGATGTTTGTTAATCCAAGCGCTGTCTATCTGTATCGCGATGTAATCGATTTTCGAAAGTCCATCGATGGCCTTATTGCTATTGTAGAGCAAGAGCTTAAATACGATGCCTACACCGGCGCACTGTTCTTATTCTCTAATAAAGCCAAAGATAAATTGAAATTAGTCTATTGGGATAAAACGGGCTTTGCCCTGTGGTATAAACGCCTTGAAAAACACAAATTCAAATGGCCAAGTCAACTTGATAGCGAGGATGTTGTGTTAACAGAGCAACAACTCACTTGGCTATTGTCTGGTTACGATGTCCTTGGTCATCAAGAATTACATTATCAGTCCGATCTGGGATAGCGCAATACACAAGTCAACGATCGTTGACACGATCAGATTTTCTATTTGAGCTGAACAGTCACAATGGCGCTATAACATTGCTACACTGACGGCATGAAATTTGATGTCAACTCATTGCCCAACGACCCAGAACAACTCAAGAGCATGCTGCTTGAGTTGCAGTACGTTGTGCAAAAGCAAAATAAAGAGTTAGCGCAGCAAAAGTCTCTCTATCAAGAACTACTTGATGCGTATAACGCCAAACTTGCCAAAGAATACGGCAAAAAGTCAGAGAAAATGCCAGGGGCTGGTGAAGTATTTAACGAAGTAGAAGCTCAATTGGATGACATAGAAACGCTGTCTGACACAGAAAAAGCGCTCCTCATCGCCAATGATGAACCACACACCGAAAAAGCAAAACCCAAGCGCACACCATTACCCGAGGCCTTACCTCGCAAAGAGGTGGTGGTTGATTTACACGACGACGCTAAAGTCTGTAGTCACTGTCAAAGTGCGTTACATAAAATGGGTGAAGCAGAAAGTGAAACGCTCGAATTTGTACCTGCTCATATCAAGGTTATTAAAACCGTTCGTCCAAAGTACGCATGCAGAGCGTGTGAAAAAGAGGGCATACAAAGCGATATCCAGATAGCGCCTATGCCGTCAACCCCCATCCCTAAAAGTATTGCTACGCCAAGTTTACTCAGTCAAATCATTACCTGTAAGTATCAGTTTGGCTTACCGTTGTATCGACAAGAAACGTGGTTTGGCGATATCGGCATAACGATTAATCGTAAAACCATGTCAAGTTGGATGGTTCGTTGTAGCGAACTGCTTGAACCGTTGTATGACACACTAAAAATACAGTTACTCCAACAACCTGCGATTCATGCGGATGAAACACCGCTCAAGGTTATCAAAGCTAACAAAGCGACCAGCTATATGTGGTTATATTGTTGCGGTGATGACAAACCTGAAGGTAAGACAAACATCGTCTTATTTGATTATCACAACAGTCGTGCAGGACAATGCGCCATTGATTTTCTCGATGATTACTCAGGTTACATGCACGTTGATGGCTACAAAGGTTATGAAAAAACCAGCGCCACTTTAGTGGCTTGTCTTGCTCATATCCGTCGCAAGTTCATTGAAGCAAAAGGCAACAACAAGACAACCGGTAAAGCCGACGTAGCGCTTAACTTCATTGGTAAACTCTATGGTATAGAGCAATCGATTAAAGGGATGAAGGACGATGAAAAATACAAGGCTCGCCAACAACAAGCCAAACCCATTGTCGAAGAGTTTTATCACTGGCTTGTAGAGCACAAAGAAAAACTGTCTCCGCAAAGGCCGCTGTCAAAAGCCATTACCTATGCACTGAATCAGTATGAAAAATTCAAACGCTACCTTGATGATGGTAAGTTAAGTATTGATAACAATCGTGCAGAACGAGCCATAAAACCGTTTGTGATTGGACGCAAGGCTTGGTTGTTTTCCCATACCCCAAGAGGTGCGAAAGCCAGCGCCATTCTCTATAGTTTGGTGGAAACCGCTAAGGCTAACGGCCTTGTCGTACATGACTATATATCCCACTGTTTAGAGCAGATTGCTGAAAATCCTGATGCTCTTGAATCACTAATGCCTTGGAATTTTAAATAGCTAGGTGTCGTTGCCTAGACGCTTACTTAGTAGTGATTTCAATAGTTGAGTTTAATAAAGTCGCGTTATGTGAAACTAGTGGTATTAACAAGGCGTTTATTGAAGTGATGTCTACAAGGAATACCGCTGCAAGAAATTAAAACCTCCCAAGTCACATTAGCGAATCAAAAGTGCATAACGGTTTGTGATTGGAATTAGCTATTAAATGAATGGTGTGATTGGTTAAAGCAACTGTTTGAACGATTAATCGATCTTAAAAATAAATAACAGTATCGACTGCGGCTGCTTTTCCATGGAGAACATCGATAAAGGTGCGCTAGTGAACATGAACTTGGGGCACATTTAGCACCTAAAAACTGTTAGTAAGTTTTCCTAAATAAAATAACTTCATAAATTGTTTACCGACTGTTTCTCGTAAAAGATAACATGTTTGAAGTTGAATGTATTACTAGGTTCGGTTTCTAAATTGTCAGAAAAATAAAATTTGTATAACCCCGTATTTTGAAATATATGTTCTGTAACTTTAATGCCATTTTTCCATCTAGTGCCTTGCATATCTTTGAGTTTCACATTGATGGTCTTGCTGCTCATAAATTTTTTTTGAGGCATAAATGAGATTATGTCTTCTATTTGTTGTACTACAAACCATTGACCATTCGGCGCTTCAATAGCTAAGTTTTTTGGTCGTTTCAAAGGCAACTGTATAGAGAGTTTTCCATGATGTAATTGACTTGTATCGAAAATAAAAAAATCAGCATCATGATTTGCTGTCGAACGCTGACTTGAACAACCGAGTAGCGCTATGACATATAGAGAAGCAACAAATAATTTGATCATATTATTTCTTAAACTGCACATGAAAGTGTGGGGGAACTGATTCTAAGATTACAGAAAAAGCGATGCCTTTTGCAGCTTTTCTAAAGTTTTCCTTGTCCTCTTTAGACATGTCTCGACTTCGAATATCGACGGCTCCCTTTTTTAAATGTTTGGAAATAAACTTATTATTTTTTACCTGTTCATCAAGCTTATCTTTCATAGCTGAAATAATTTCTTGTTTAGAGTTTTTCCTGCTTCATATACAGATAAGATCTCTTTGGCAGATGTTTGATCTTTATATACAGTTAGCTTATCACCGCCCGAAGTTTTACCGTACATTGCAGAAGCTTGGCTTTGTGTCGTACGTGTACCACTGGTTATTACAATATCTTTATTCGAAAGTTTAAAGTACTTATCAGCTATTTTTTTGACTTTATTTTCAACGTCTGAGTCTAACAAGACTCCTAATTTCAACGCATAATGTTTACTCATGATTTAATCCTTAAGAGGTTACAGCTCATTACGAACGCTTCACTGCTCAAACTTGGTCGTAGTCAATGACTATAGTTGACTCTTTGATTTTTTCCAATGAATCGGCCTATTCACCCGAGGCTGACATCAGATAATAGTTTTAATAGGTGTTCCTATTTTTAAAGCATCACGCGAAGAAGTATAGAAATGGCGTTTGACACTTAGGTGGCATCAAAATAACATTACAGTGACGAGGAAATGTACGAAATATGGCAAAGATGATTTGCTGTCACATTTTAATCTATTAACTATACTTTGGTTTTCTATCTGAATAGGTCACTGTAATGAAAAGGATTGTTTTACTAGTATCAATATTGTTGGGATCTGGTGTTGCGTATTTTGTGCTTTTAGCTCAAAACAAAGATTCATCTGCGCTGTCTTCTCAATTTAACACGAAACCCTCTGCCACTAAGGCGACTGCTGAAGTAAATGCCCAAATTGGAAATGATGTACCTAAACATGTTGTCAATCAGAATGAAAGCTCGTTAGATATTGATGAAATGCATAGTGTTCAAGTTGCCCATACGCACAAGAGTGTTAATGGATTTACGCTAATTGGCACGGCTGTGCTCAATACAGAGCACTATCTTGAAATTATGGAAAAACTCGCAGCTACAAAGGCTAATTTTCCTTATCTTAGCTCTCACTATTGGGTGGAATATTGGGGCGAGGATGAAGATGGCAGGATATTATTTAAACTCTACGATTTAATGGGGTTTAGCGATACTCAAACCGAAAAATCTGAACTGGCTTTCCAATACAAATTAGATAATCTCTATGGTTCAGAGAATTATGGAGATAGCAGTCCTGAAAACGAATCTACAGTGTTAAATGCACTAAATGACTTGGGGATTGAAAGTGCACTTTCTTTATCTTGCGCTCGTTTTCGCTGCATGTACTCCATTGAATGGCAAGATAGCTATGATTTTAGCATTGAAAAGATAGAGCATGGTATTGCTGAAAAAATTCAAACCGAAAAAACTGATTGCGCGATAAGCAGATTCAACGGCTTTTCAGATCGCCAATACATTACCATTACTTGTAAAGATAAATGAAGTCAGACATCATCCGGTGCAAAGTGAGGCCCTGGTCCTTTCTCTGCCAGCCAATCTTTTGAGTTAACTAGGCGGCAACTCTCCATCGATAAACAGCCACAACCGATACAGGTATCGATGTTATTTTTAAGGTCGGTTAATTGAGCAATGCGCTGCTCTAATTGATTGCGCCATTCATTCGATAGACGATTCCAATCTTTTACGGTAATGCGTTTTTTGTTGGGTAGAGTTGCTAATGCTGCTTTAATTTCTTGTAGTTGTATTCCTGACTTTTGCGCGATTCTAATAACAGAAATAATACGTAGGACATCACGATTAAAACGTCGATGGTTACTTTTATCACGAAATGATGTGATGAGCTCTTTGGCTTCATAAAAATGGATAGTTGATACTGCGACACCAGCACGCTTGGCCACTTCACCGACTGATAACTCTTCTTTTATTGGCATGATCAAATTTCCTGAAATTTGTTATTTACCTCAAGTATAGTTGAGGGGCTAGTATGCCTGCAAATTTTTGTGAAAGGTAGGTAACTATGAAGCATTTTTCTTGGGTTTTTACCCTAATATTCATTGTGTTGAGTCTAACAGGGATATTTTATTTAAAGCAGTCTGTATCGGCGAAACCGGCGCAGGATGAGTATGAACCAGCGGCAACTATTCAGGCAACACATGTTAAATTCAGTGATTTTCAACCGAGTCACACGGTACTTGGGGAAAGCGTCGCGATTAACCAAGTGATGCTTAAAAATGAACGTGCAGGCAAAATTGTTTATTTGAATCTTGATCCAAGTAACGTTGTAAAACAAGGTCAAACCTTGGTGCGAATTGATGACAGCGAAGAGCAAGCACAATTAAAGTCAGCGAAAGCGACCGCCATTTTAAAACAACAAACGCTCAGTCGTATTCAATCGCTTTACAAAGACAAGCGTATTAGCCAAGAGAAATTAGACATTGCTAGTGCAGAGCTTGCTATTGCTCAGGCTGATGTCGGTATTATCGAATCAAACATCACCAAGAAAACCATTAAAGCCCCTTTTGATGCTTACGTTGGGTTACATAATCTAGCCATAGGGCAAACACTTGCTCAAGATGATGATATCACTCAACTAATAGGGGTTAACGACAATATCTGGGTTGATTTTAACGTGCCACAAGTCTATCCGATGTTAGATAAAAACAGCACGGTGAATGTGTCATTACCTCAACAAGTTAAAGGTGTTACTGCGACAATTATTTCAAGCGCGCCGACGTTACGTGGTCAAAGCCGACAAGTTCACTATCGCGCTGAATTGAGCTTGGATAAGTTGGCCATCAAACCACAATTTTTAGTCAACGTTACCTTGCCTGTAGCTCAAAATGAATCGGCGATTATTGTACCAAACTTAGCCATCACTCGTGATCAGCTAGGGGAATATGTGTTTGTGGTTAACGAAGAAGCAAGTGATAGTTTCCGGGTAACCCGTCGCCAAGTGCAATTAGGTGATCGCTTAACCCAAGGTGTTGTAATTGACTCCGGTCTTGAGCAGGGGGAGCGTATTGCTACTATTGGTGCATTTAAATTGCGTGAAGGGCTCAAAGTATTTATTGAACCAACGCCAATGGATGAAATTGTTGAGCTGAGTGAAAACGGCGGTATTCGATGATTAATCAGTTAAAGGGCAACGTTATGGATGCTTTTGTAAAGCGTCCCATTTTATCTATCGTTATTTCATTGTTTATTTGTTTAGCGGGTTTGTGGGCTGTTAAAAGTATTTCTGTCTTGCAATTTCCGATGATTAAAAGTGCATCGTTAACCATCAATACGGCGTATACCGGTGCGTCGGCGGAAGTAATAAAAGGTTTTGTTACCGATCCTATTGAGCGTATCGCAGCAACAGTGCCCAGCGTAGAATATGTTGATTCGTCAACGACTTCAGGTCAAAGCACAGTCACTGCGTGGCTAAAGCTTAATGAAGATACCACTGCAGCTTTGGCTGAGCTAAACACGCGTCTTAGCCAGATTAAATTTGAATTACCACCAGGTGCAGAAGATCCTGCGGTATCGGTAACACGTACCGATAGACCCAATGCTGTTTTCTACCTAAACGTAGAAGCAAAAGGGGCGAGCTTATCGCAGTTAAGTGATTATCTAACACGTCAGGTTAATCCAATCATCAGTAACATTGGCGGCGTGCAAAAAGTGGGTATTGAAGGCGCGAGAACGCCAGCAATGCGTATATGGTTAGATGCTAATCGCATGAATATGCTGAATGTGAGTAGTGAAGAGGTTTATAACGCGCTGGCCAATAACAACAGCATTTCAACGTTAGGTTATGGCCAGAATGACACACAGCGCATCGATATTGTGGCTAACACACAGTTATCGACAGTCACTGAATTCGAGCAACTTATCGTTAAACACGACGACGAAGGTATCGTCTACGTTAAGGATATCGCTGATGTAAAACTTGGTGCCGAACAAGCAAGCAGTACCGCGAGATTTAATTTAAAAGATACTGTTTATATTTCTGTTTACCCACTGCCGGGAGCCAATGAAATTGAAATTGGTGATCGTCTGTACAAGGTGCTTGATGACATTAACGCGAAAGCGCCGAATGGCCTGCACATTAACATTGCTTACGATGGCACGCTTTACATGCGGGATGCATTGCAAGAGATCGTGTCCACATTGATTGAAACCGTTATCTTAGTTGGCATTGTTGTATTACTCATGATGGGATCGTTCAAAACAGCCTTGGTGCCGTTAGTGACTATTCCAATTTCAATTTTAGGGGCTATTGCCGCAATTTGGGTAATGGGCTTTACGTTAAACCTACTTACCGTGTTAGCTATCGTGTTGTCGGTTGGTTTAGTGGTTGATGATGCGATTGTGGTTGTTGAAAATGTGGCGCGTCACATGCGCGAGGGTATGCCAAGAATGCAGGCGGCATTGGTGAGCTCTCGCCAATTGTTAGTGCCAGTGATTTCAATGACGTTAACGCTTGCCATGGTTTACGCACCTATCGGATTTTTATCAGGATTGACGGGGGTATTGTTTAAAGAATTTGCCTTTACACTAGCTATTGCTGTGTTGCTCTCAGGCGTAGTCGCTATCACTCTATCGCCTATTATGAGTGCTTATGTTGCAGACGCTAAAGGCAAAGAAGGTCGCTTAACTCGACTAGTTAACGGATTATTTGCCAAGCTTCAGGTGCGTTATAGCAAACTCTTAAAACGCTCAATGGGTTATCAGGGGCAAATCATGTTAGTGGCGCTTGTCATTGGCTTACTCATTGTTCCTTTTTATCAACAGTCTGCCAAAGAGTTAGCACCGATTGAAGATCAAAGTAGTATTAACGTTGTGATGCAGTCACCGCCAGAGTCGTCACTGAAATACAATGAAACCAACATTAAACTTGTCGTAGAAAACTTACTAACCGTAGAAGGCGGTCAACAAATGTGGCAGGTTATCACTAGTGCTGGTGGTTTTGGTGGTTTGGAGTTTGTAAAAAGCGATCAGCGCGATTTTACGACTGCCGAAAAAATGCCTGAGATTTATGGCCGTTTGACGGGAGCTGCAAGCTTGAACAATTTACCTATTTTGCCATCTCCGCTACCGACTGCTGGTCAGTTTGATGTTGAAATGGTGGTGAAATCGAGTGCTAGTTATGAAGAGATGAAAGAATACGCCGATGCGTTAGTGTATGCCGCC
This sequence comes from Psychrobium sp. nBUS_13, assembly GCF_051201665.1. GTDB lineage: Bacteria > Pseudomonadota > Gammaproteobacteria > Enterobacterales > Psychrobiaceae > Psychrobium. Next base: position 574,436 of record NZ_CP179210.1, read on the forward strand.
TTTGGCAGTGGAAAATTCTTATACGCTGATACCGATTTAAAAATAGATTTACCGCAAATGTCTCTCAAACTTAATCGCCAGAAAATTGCTGACTTAGGCATGACGGTGCAAGATGTGAGTCGTCAGCTTAATATCTATCTATCGGCTAATTTTGTGAATCGTTTTGATGCTAATGGCAAAGCTTATCGCGTGATCCCAATGTTGGATAATGCGATTGCTAATGATCCTCAGCAATTGAAAACATTAACCATTAAAACACCGCAAGGCGAGCTAGTTAGTGTGAGTGATTTTGTTACTGTGACATGGAATACGGTGCCGCGAGCGTTGGGCTCTTTCGGTCAACAAAATTCGTTTAAGATTTATGGCGGTATTTTACCGGGCGTTACTAAAGAGCAAGCATTAGCGAGCTTAGAAGACGCGGCGGCGAGTATTTTACCCAGTTCATATCTTGTTGATTACGCGGGTGAGTCACGTGAAATTCGCAAAGAAGGTAATAGCTTGATGACGGTAATGGCTATTTCATTTGCCATTGTGTTTATGATTTTAGCCATTCAATTTAATAGCTTTAGAGATCCTTTAGTTATTTTATTTGGCTGTGTGCCATTGGCTCTATCTGGCGCTTTATTCTTACCATTTTTATCGTTAACAACGGTAAATATCTACTCACAGATTGGCTTGGTTACCTTGGTTGGATTGATTGCTAAAAATGGCATTCTTATTGTTGAGTTTGCTAATCACTTGCAGGAGCAAGGACAGGATAAACTCCAAGCGGTTATTGAGTCAGCTAGTACTCGCTTACGTCCTATTTTAATGACGACCTTAGCGACTGTTTTAGGTCATTTCCCGTTAGTACTGGTGTCTGGCGCTGGTGCAGAAGCCCGCAATAGTATCGGTATTATTTTAGTGTCAGGCATGATTATTGGTACGATTTTTACATTGTTTATATTGCCAGTATTTTACTTATGGTTCGCTAGTGATCATCGTCCGAAGCAAATTGCTGCTAATAATGAACAAGTTTCAACCACAAACGATGATGTGCTTAAAAGCGCTTAATTAAGGAGCAATAATGAAAGTCGCAGTAATATTAGGGACATCACGTGGTGATGGTAATACCCGTAAACTAGTTGATGAATTTTCGGTATTTAGTGATGCTAAGGTGTTTGATTTAGCAGATTACGATATGTCATTTTATGACTATGAACATCACAATAAGGGAGACGATTTTTTACCGTTAATGCGAGAGTTGGTGGCATTTGATCATATCGTTTATGCAACTCCGCTTTATTGGTATTCAATGTCAGCGCAGCTCAAAGTCTTTTTTGATCGCATCTCAGATTTACTGACAATTGAAAAAGATTTGGGACGTGAGTTTAAGGGAAAGTCTGCATCAATGTTGGCAACGGGTCATAATGAAAATTATCCTGATTGTTTTGTGAAGCCTATCGAGCTGACAACAGAGTATTTAAAGATGGAATTTAAAGGTATTGGTTATGCGTCAGTCCAGTCTGATAATGACTTGATGACGCTCAGCAAAGTGGCGATGCAATCTTTTGAAACGATAACGCGTGGCGAATTTGCCTACTAAACTATTTCGGTTAAGGTGGAAATAGTTTAGTCTTAATCCACCTTAACTGTATTGAGTTTAATGATGACGTTAGAAAACTTGTGGCAACAATATCAAACGGCATTGAAAGGTTTTTTACATGCAAAGGTCGTCAACAATCAAGATGTTGAAGACATTTTGCAGGAAGTACTGCTCAAAACGCACCAAAACCTCAGCTCAGTGCACGATCAAACAAGTATTAAGTCGTGGTTATTTCAAATTGCTAACAATACCATTATCGATTTTTATCGCCGTCGCCATGTTAAAAAGCGCCACGAAGAAAATGTCGAATGGTATGACAAACCATCAAAAGATCTTATTGATAGCTTTACGCCATGCCTTTAACCTTTTATTAATCAACTCCCTTCAGCGCAGCGCCAATTATTACGGGCAATCGAATTAGAAGGGGTAACTCAAAAGGATTTTGCTGAGCAACACGACATTAAATATTCAACCTTAAAATCACGTGTTAAAAAAGCACGCGCGTCTTTGATGGCGCAATTTGATAATTGTTGCAGCTTTTCTGTCGATAGTCGGGGGAGTGTTATCGATTTTTCCCGCAAAGGAAAATCATGTGGCTTTGCAGGCCATGAGGCTAAATGAGGGGGAGATTGTAAAAGTAAGTTACAAAGTAAGTTACAAAGTAAAACTGGTGTTAGTTAACAGTCATCTTAAAACAAGGTATATTCAGCGCCATTAAAAGAATTTAGTGGATCCCTTCTCATGAAAAAATCAGCCTTAGTTTTGGCTTTGGGCCTTATGGCCTCTAGCGCCTCAACATTCGCAGCCGATAACTCGACAAGTTACGCGTGGAATCAGTTTCAATCACTGCTCGAAGTGACTCAAAAAATGGGCGCTCGCGTTGCAGGTACTAAGCAAGAAAACGAAATGGCGCAGTGGATGAGTGATGAGATGACAGCCATGGGTTATAAGGTTAAGTCGTTGCCATTTAAATATCGCGCTAAAAACGGCAAAGTTGAATCACAAAACCTCGTAGTGGATATCAAAGGTGACTCTAAAGATATCATCGTAGTTGGTGCTCATTATGATTCAACAGGCGAGAAGGCTGGTTCGTTAGGTATTCTAGATAATGGCTCAGGCATGGTGGCGTTAATGGCACTAGCTAATGAGCTTAAAGGTAAAAAGCTACCTTATAGCGTGCGTTTGATTGCGTTTGGCGCTGAAGAAAATGGCCTTAATGGCTCTAAAGCTTACGTCAATCGCAGCGACAACCCGTTGAACAATGTCGTTACTATGATCAACTTAGATACGATTATTGGCGGTGACAAGCTGTATGTTCATAGTCCACTGACTAAGCCTTATAACTGTAGTTATGTAAAATCGCCTAAATTCGAAAGCTCGTCTGAAATACGTGAAGCGTTGCGTAGCGTTTCTAAAGATCTTTACGGTAAAGACGCTCACTTATTGCATCAGCCATTCCCTGGCTATCCAGAAGGTCAAACGGGCAGTTGGTCAGATCACGCGCCATTCGCCTGTAACGGTATTAAGACGGCTTACCTAGAAGCGACCAACTTTGAAATCAACGGCAAGAGTGGTAACGACGGTTATTCGCAGATTGCTGACAAAGAATTTTGGACCTGTTTCGATGAAGAGGCGATTGGCGCCTGTAATCGCAAAGAAGAAAAATATTGGGGCTCCATTTGGCACACCAAGTTTGATCATCCAGATTACTTAATGCCACGTTTTTCGAAACGCTTACAAAAGCAATTAGATCAAAACGTTAACGTATTATCTAAGTTTGTATTAACCGCTGATAAGTGGATCAAAGAATAATAACAAAATAAGGAGCTATTTATGTTCGCTAAACTGAGTAAATCTATGATGGTAATGACGGCGATTGCCGGATTTATCACACCACTTCAAGCGAGCGAGCATAAATTTGTTATCGCAATACACGGCGGCGCTGGTGCCATTGCCAAGGCTAAGATGACACCGGAAAAAGAAGCTAAGTATAACGCTAAGCTTACTGAGGCGACTAATGCTGGGTACGAAATTTTGGCCGCTGGTGGCTCAAGCTTAGATGCCATTAATCGCGCGGTGAATATTCTTGAAAACTCACCATTGTTTAATGCTGGAAAGGGCGCTGTCTATACCTACGATGGCGCGCATGAGCTTGATGCGTCCATTATGGACGGGCGTGATAAACAGGCGGGTGCAGTCTCAGGTGTTAAACACATTCAAAATCCAATCAATTTAGCACGTTTAGTGATGACTGATTCTGTGCATGTCATGCTGTCTGGCGAAGGGGCAGAAGAATTTGCCCTTGAGCAAGGGATGCCGCTAATTAACAACAGTCACTTTGACACCGATAACCGTTATAAGTCGCTGCTTAGAGCCAAGAAAAAACTCAAAGCGATTAAAGGTAAGTCGGATAGCAACAAAGATTATCAAGCAAATTATCGCCAGCTAGACAGTCAATATAAAATGGGTACTGTTGGCGCGGTTGCGGTCGATAAAGCAGGTAATATTGCCGCCGCAACAAGTACTGGCGGCATGACGGCTAAACGCTATGGCCGTATCGGTGATTCTCCTGTGATTGGCGCTGGTACTTGGGCTGATAACAATTCCTGTGCCGTATCAGCAACTGGTCATGGCGAGTACTTCATTCGTTATAACGTGGCATCAGACATATGCGCTCGTGTTCAATATCAAGGTAAAAGCGTTGAAGAGGCCAGTAAAGAAGTTATCTTCGGCCCAATGTTCAAAGCAGGCGGCACTGGCGGTGTGATTGTGGTTGATCCTAAGGGAAACATTGCCCTTACATTCAATACCAAAGGCATGTATCGCGGCTCACGTATTGAAGGTGAAACCGCGAAGGTGGCGATTTTTAAATAAATTCGACTATTTATCAACCAATAGTTGCGCGAATTTCGGGTAATATAGTTTTAAGATAGGTGGTTGAGAGCGTCTTTTTTTCCTTGTCGCGAACAACTTCGATATTGACTTCAGTTTCGCTTTGTATGTCCTTCAACAGCTGTTGAAGTTGCGCTACAGCAGTATGACTATCTTTGTTATTGATAATTGAAGTTCCGTTGAATGACATAATTCTATCATTGGTTTTTAACCCTATTTTTTCTGCAAAAGTGCGAGGCGTAATTGCTTGAATTAGTAGTCCCTCGTTAATGTTACTATTTAGGTCAAGAATCAATCCAAAGTGACTCTCTTTTCGTTTTGGTAACAATAGGTTAATTGAGTTAGCTGCACGGCCACTCTTGCTATAATGGTCAGTTATATCTTTTGTTAATGCATCAATTCGTAATTGTAATGCCGTTGGTAAATTGCTTTCGAAGTTAACTAGCTGTTGTTGAGACTTTGCTGGAATAGGTTTTTTATTGTCGCAGGTACTGTTTTTGATAGAGGCTATTGCAACTGAATCAAATAGTTTTGATGAGCTACTTTTTTGTGCAATTAAGCGGTAAATTTTGTTGGACTCTACATTTAACGCAAAGTTAATGATGTAATATTTACCGCCGATTGGACGATATGCTTTTATATCACTTAGTGATGAGCCACTAAGTTTATTGATTGTTGACATATTTTCCGCAAATCGCACCCCGTTACGTTCTGTTATTGGGTTTCTTGCAATATATCTTGAGCACTATCTTTATTTTGGCAGATCCGAAATATAGCTGAATACACTATCGCTGATGTTAATTCATAACATTGTGCGAATGCCTGATCTTCACCATTTAGCATCCTTTTGATAATTTCCGTATCCAATGTCACTTATTTACTCCTTTCTCATTACTATATAGCTAGACGTCTTTGAGCCGTAAATGGTTACATTTTTTTTTAATTTTTCCTAAATTACATTTTTATTCAAGAAGTAGAGTGAGAACCGAATAAGTAATAGCCAAAAAAGTGAAGTTTATCGACGTTATTTGCTGAGAGTTTGAAGTCGATTTGTGATTTACGGTAAATGTTAGTTGAGCATAGAGCAAATAATTTTTATTTGTAAATCTGGTGTTTATCATCTAATCTTACCAATCAATATTAATTATCATAAAAGGAATTCATGATATGTATCTAAAAAGACTCCCTCCTATAACCCTAGTGAATATTTGTTCATTAGTATTTATTAATTAGATTGAATCTAGTTATGCCATCGCTAAGCCCCCCAAAAAATTGTAAATATTGTTGCAGTGAAATTATAGAAAGCTCTTGGACGTGTTCGCATTGCTGTAGATTGCAAAAATCTTGGTGGCGAATATCTGGGGAGTGGGTATATCTAATTCCTTTAGGAATGATTGCTCTTTACATGTTAAATGTACTCGGTAATTTTGAAGAAAACTTTGAAGAGTATACATCCAAGTTCACAACGTCTTTTGTCAGTGATAGAACGCTGGCAAATAATGATTATATTGTGGTCTTTAAAATTGATAATGACACAGAGTATATGTGGCGAGATATGAGTTATCAGCTTATCGGTATGCAAGATGGCAAAGTTTCATTTGTTAGTTCTGGTGAATATTATAGTTGGCTAGTAGCAGCGAATTCTACGGGGTATGTAACACTCAGGCTCAAAAATAAACCACAGGTTACTGATTGGAAACTTTCTATCAAGAATTTAACGTCTAAAAAGAGATAGGTGGATTCAGAAATGAAAAAAATGATATTAGAATCAATAGCGTGGTTTTTTTTAACTGTTACAGTGATCGCTATGCTGAATATAGCAGGTATGTTTCCTACTGATTTTCGAAAACATGAGTCGCAGTTTAGTTCACAGCTAATTCAAGAATCTAAAGCTGGTTTTGGCCAAATAAAAACGCAAGTGTATAGCATTAGGAATACCAGCGAATTAGATTGGAACTACCTTCATTATGCGATTATCGTGCGTGATGGCAGTAAGGTTATTTATTCGAAGTATAGCGTTGAACCGAGTTGGAAAGTTGACGCCAATAGCGAAGCTAATATTAGTGTGGAAATCCCCGTTCTTGGCGGCAATGTTCATTCGGAGTTAGTGATCGGAAATTTAAGAGAAAAATCAATATTTAGGATTTAAGATGATAGGCGTAATTATATGAAAATGTCGGACTTACAGTTATGTACTCATTGTCAAAGTGAAGTTCCTAAAAAAGCAACGGTTTGTGCTTGTTGTCGACGCGATTTAAACCATAAGTGGTATAAAAAAATACAATTTTCTACAGTGGTCACTTTTTTACCTTTTGTGCTTTTTGTTGGTTACCTTAAGGGATGGTTTGAGCCAGAATTTAGCAATTATCAAGGCGATTTTAAAACGACTCAAGTAAACATGCTTAAAATTCCTGATGTACAAGGGAATCGATTAATATTCAAAATTGAAAATACATCAGATGTTAAATGGGAAAACTTGAGTTATGAACTCGTGAGTACTAAAGATAACAACATTGTAGAAGTTGAAACGGGTAATCAAAGGGCTTGGGTCATTCAGCCTCAGTCGGCGTCATATTTGATGGTGGATAGCTTAGATGACGTAAATGGCGTAAGTTGGCAGCTGAATATAAAAAATTTAGAAGTCCCTTTGTTCTAATTGTTATCTAGATTATTGAAAACCTAAAAGAGTGTGAAAACTGTAATATACTTTCATGCAGAGAAGCCGTTATATGTAGTGATAGGAATTGATATTATGACTACAAAGATGTCATTGTTGATATATACCCGTGATCATTGAAAGTGCTTGATTTTTTAGCTAATGAGATCATGATAGTCACATGAAAAAGATTGCTCTCACCGACATTCAAAAAGAAACGTTAGAATCTCGACATAAAAAAGCGAGAGATAAGCGTGAGTGCGATCGAATTAAAGCTATTCTATTGCGTGACGAAGGCTGGTCTTCGCCAATGATTGCTCAAGCGTTACGCATTCACGAAACGTCAGTTGTTAGATATATTGATGACTACATTCGTCGTGAAAAATTAACCATCAACAGCGGCGGCTCTACTAGTTATCTTAATCATCAGCAAACGCAACAGTTAATTGCACACCTGTGTGAAGTAACTTACCTACATAGCCATCAAATACTTGATCATATTGAGAGTGAGTACGACATTAAATACACGGTGCCTGGTCTCAATAAATGGTTACATCAGCATGGCTTTAGTTATAAAAAGCCCAAAGGCGTTCCTCATAATTTTGATGAGGAAAAGCAAGCAGCTTTTATCGCACATTATAACCAGCTTAAATCAACGCTGGCCCCTAATGAGCCAATCTTGTTTATGGATGCTGTTCATCCAACACAAGCGACAAAAATCACGGCAGGCTGGATTAAAAAAGGGGAAAATAAACCCATTAAAACCACAGGAAGTCGAACACGAATTAATGTAGTGGGAGCTATCCGATTGGGTCACTTAGAGGAAGCAGTGATAAGGCAATATAATAAGACAGTCAACGGTGAATCTATCGTTGATTTTTTAAATGAAGTCAGAGCCAATTATCAGACGAGCGGTATGCTTCATATGGTTCTTGATGGTGCTGGTTATCACCGTAATCAGATAGTGATTGATGAAGCCGAAAAGCTCAATATCAAGTTACATTATTTACCACCCTATAGTCCTAATTTAAACCCAATAGAACGGCTATGGAAGGTAATGAACAAAAATGCGAGAAATAGCCAATATTTTTCAAGTACTAAAGAGTTTCGACGGCGTATTAGCGATTTTTTTGAGTCAACATTACCCGATATTGCCAATACACTTGACGATACGATCAATGATAATTTTCAAATATTAAAAACTGCACTTTGAAGTTGATTTAGTATATACAATGATTTTGTCGTCCTACCCTAATCAAAAAAGCTCAAGCGTTTTTCGAGGATTTTAGTTAGCCTAGATAACATCAATTAAGCGAAGGTTTATTATGTACAAATTAATTGCTTCATTGTTGGCTGTTGTTATTACGGCTTTATCTATTGCCATCATGGCTGCTTTAGTTGATGATTCTAAACTGACTGCGCAGCAGGTTGGTCAATATCGCGCTGAACATTTTGTCGCGGTTGATGATGTGATTGAAGTTCCTCAAATTAAAAGCGGAATCATCCTATCATGTGGATCCATCACAATTGTTAAATATAGTGAAATTGCTTTGCTTTCAATGAAAACTCCAATTCAACAAAAGCTTGCTACTGACAGCGAACTCATTATTCGTAGATCTAAATTGATTAATGAACTTAAACAGTCGTTATTTATTTAGTGAATACATTTCTAAGTAATCCCCTTTCCGTAACACTAACTTTCCACTCTCTATTATCCTTTTGTCGACAATCAAGGCTTTTTTGTTGACCAAATGTAAAAATAATAGCAATATTGTCGACACTTTAAGTGATGGACATTTTTGCTAAACATGACATTTTTTACCGAACAGCCAGTAACAGCCGCCGATACAACGTTCTTTCAACTGCGAAAAGACATCGTTGAAGGGGATATTGCGGCGGGTTCTAAACTTAGCGAAACACAATTGTCGACAAAGTACGAAGTGAGCCGTGCTGTTATTCGTGAAGCGATTAATCGTCTTGAAGCATCCAATTTAGTTGAGCGTAAAGCTAATGTTGGTGCGCGCGTGGTGTCATTATCGCCGCAAGGACTGATTGAGTTGTATCAGGTACGTGAAGCGTTAGAAGGCATGGGGGCACGTTTGGCGGCTAAGAATATGTTAGCTGATGAAATTGCGGATTTACAGCAATTACTTGATTCCCATTCTAAAAAAGTTGAAAGCGGCGAGTCTTATTATCAAGAGGCTGGCGATGTCGATTTTCACTATCGCATTATTTTAGGCAGCAAAAATCAGCATCTGATCAGCACCCTTATCGATGGCATTTATCATCTCGTACGCATGTATCGCGTACAGCTTGGTATGGCTGGCCCTCGAGTAACGACAGCGTTTGATGAACACAAGCATGTCGTACGCGCCATTGCTAATCGCGATGCGGAATTAGCAGAAATGTTAATGCGCCGCCACATCACTTATTCAATGAAAAATATTGAAACCAAATTGTAATAACTAATGGCGACACTTGATGTTGCTACACAAAATTAAATGAGCCACAGGCAGAGGAAAATATGATGAGCGCAGGCAAGAAGTTTAGAGAAGCATTAGCAGAAAATAACCCATTACAAATCGTAGGTACGATTAATGCGTATTCAGCGATGATGGCTAAACAAATCGGTCATCAAGCCATTTACTTATCAGGCGGCGGTGTCGCGAACGCTTCTTATGGTTTACCTGATTTGGGGATGACGTCATTGAATGATGTGATTGTCGATGTCCAGCGTATTACCTCGGCGTGTGATTTACCACTGCTAGTAGATATCGATACAGGTTGGGGCGGCGCATTTAACATTGCTAAAACCGTTCGTGACATGGAAAAAGCAGGCGCTGCTGCCGTTCATATGGAAGACCAAGTCGCGCAAAAGCGTTGTGGTCACCGTCCAAATAAAGAAATCGTGTCAACTGAGGAGATGGTTGATCGTATTAAAGCGGCTGTCGATGCGCGCATTGACCCTGATTTCTTCATTATGGCGCGTACTGACTCATTTGCTCAAGAAGGCTTAGAAGCAGCTATTGAACGTGCTAAAGCTTATGTTGCAGCTGGTGCTGACGGAATTTTCGCCGAAGCGGTGAAAACAGAAGAACATTATCGTGCGTTCAGCGAAGCGTTAGATGTACCAATTTTGGCGAATATTACTGAGTTTGGTCAAACTGAATTATGGAATAAAGAACAATTGGGTGAGTGGGGCGCTGCGATGGTGCTTTATCCATTATCGGCATTCCGTGCCATGAATAAAGCTGCTGAGTTGGTGTACACCAGCATTTTAGAGCAAGGGGATCAAAAAGCTGTTGTTGATACGATGCAAACACGCATGGATTTATATGATTACCTTGGTTACCACGATTACGAGCAAAAGCTCGATTCGTTGTTTGCCGAAGGCAAAAACAAATAACATTTTTAAGAATTAAAACAATATTAAATAATTAGGAAGAAAGTCAGGAGAATGGCAATGAGTGATAAGAAATTAAGTGGTGCAGGATTACGTGGTCAAAGTGCTGGTGAAACAGCGTTATGTACTGTTGGTAAAAGCGGTAGTGGGTTAACTTACTGTGGTTACGATGTAAGTGATCTGGCTGATAATGCAACGTTTGAAGAAGTTGCTTACTTACTGTTTAATGGCGAGTTGCCAAATGCAGCGCAATTAGCAGCTTATAAAGCTGAACTGTTTGAAATGCGTGATCTACCACAAGCGCTAAAAGAAGTGCTTCAACGCATCCCACAAGATGCGCATCCAATGGATGTTATGCGCACCGGTTGTTCATTCTTAGGTAACTTAGAGCCTGAAAACGACTTTAGCGAGCAACATCGCGCTGCTAACCGCCTCCTTGCTGCATTCCCTGCCATCATGTGCTACTGGTATAAATTTAGCCATGACGGTGAAGATATTAGCTGTGTAACCGATGAAGAGTCTTTAGGCGGTCACTTCTTACGTCTTTTAAACGGTACGACACCAAGCGAGCAACATCGCCGTGTCATGGACGTATCATTAATCTTATACGCAGAGCATGAGTTCAACGCATCAACCTTTACCGCGCGTGTTTGTGCATCAACATTATCTGACATGTTCTCTTGTGTCACTGGCGCTATTGGTACATTACGTGGCCCACTACACGGTGGTGCTAACGAAGCCGCGATGGATATGATTGAGCGCTTTACATCACCTGAAGATGCAAAAGAGCAAATGGCTGGCATGTTAGCGCGTAAAGAAAAGATTATGGGCTTTGGACACGCGATTTACCGCACGTCTGATCCACGTAACGTCATCATTAAAGAATGGTCTGAAAAACTAGCACAAGAGAATGGCGATACATCGTTATACGATATCTCTGTTGCTTGTGAAGAGTTCATGTGGGACACCAAGAAATTATTCTGTAACGCTGATTTCTTCCATGCTTCAACGTATAACTACATGGGTATTCCAACGAAACTATTCACGCCAATTTTCGTTTGTTCACGCTTAACAGGCTGGGCTGCACACGTTATCGAGCAACGCTCAAACAACCGTATCATCCGCCCAAGCGCAGATTACACGGGTAGTGAACCACGCAAAGTAACGCCAATTAGCGCGCGTTAATTTCCTAACCCTCCCACCTGAATACGTGTGGGAGGTTTGAATCGTCGCTACAAAAGAAAGCAATGATAATTAGCGCGATCTTAGATTCCACGGATACACTTATGAACAATACTTTATATCGTAAAAAATTATCTGGCACATCGTTAGATTATTATGACACGCGCGCTGCCATTGAAGACATTCAAGCAGGCGCTTATGCCACACTTCCATACACATCGCGCATCTTAGCTGAGCAACTTGTACGTCGTTGTAATCCTGACGATTTAACGGCGTCACTGGAACAAATTATTCATCGCAGACAAGATCTTGATTTCCCATGGTATCCAGCACGTGTGGTTTGTCACGATATCTTAGGCCAAACGGCGCTAGTTGATTTAGCTGGGTTGCGTGATGCAATTAGCGAACAAGGCGGTGACCCTGCCAAAGTCAATCCTATTGTACCGACACAGCTAATTATCGATCATAGTTTGGCGGTAGAACATGGTGGTTTTGAAAGTGATGCGTTTGATAAAAACCGCGCTATTGAAGATCGCCGTAATGAAGATAGATTCCATTTTATCAATTGGTGTCAGGACGCTTTTGACAATATTGATGTTATTCCAGCTGGTAATGGCATTATGCATCAAATTAATCTTGAGAAAATGTCGCCAGTGATTCAAGCCCGAGACGGCATAGCCTTTCCTGATACCTGTGTTGGCACTGATTCTCATACGCCACACGTAGACGCGTTAGGTGTTATCGCATTGGGTGTAGGTGGTTTGGAGGCCGAAACTGTCATGTTGGGTCGTCCATCAATGATGCGCCTACCAGATATCATTGGCGTTCGCCTCGTTGGCAAACGTCAGCCAGGCATAACGGCAACCGATATCGTGTTAGCAATTACTGAATTTTTGCGTGAACAAAAAGTCGTTTCATCATACCTTGAATTCTACGGTGAAGGTGCAGCGAGTCTAACGATTGGCGATCGCGCAACGATCTCTAACATGACACCAGAATTTGGCGCTAGTGCAGGTATGTTCTATATTGATGAACAGACAATCGACTACTTAAAATTAACAGGTCGTGAGCCAGAGCAAGTGGCCTTAGTTGAACAATACGCGAAAGAAACAGGTTTGTGGGCAGATAGCTTGACAGAGGCAAAATACGAACGCGTATTGACTTTTGATCTATCATCAGTTTGTCGCAACATGGCTGGTCCATCAAATCCGCATCGCCGCTTACCAACGAGCGATCTTGCTACTCGTGGCATTGCTAAAGAATGGACGGAAACTGATGGCGAAATGCCTGACGGCGCTGTTATTATCGCGGCGATCACCAGTTGTACCAATACGTCTAATCCACGCAACGTGGTTGCAGCAGGGCTAGTAGCTCGCAAAGCAAACGAGTTAGGTCTTATTCGAAAACCTTGGGTTAAGTCTTCATTCGCACCAGGTTCAAAAGTCGCAGAGCTTTACCTAAAAGATTCAGGGCTACTACCAGAACTTGAACAACTTGGCTTTGGCATTGTTGGTTTTGCCTGTACAACCTGTAATGGCATGAGTGGCGCGCTTGATCCTAAGATCCAGCAAGAAATCATCGATCGTGACCTGTATTCAACAGCCGTATTATCAGGTAATCGTAACTTTGATGGTCGTATCCATCCACATGCGAAACAAGCATTTTTAGCGTCACCGCCGCTTGTTGTTGCCTATGCAATCGCTGGTACCATGCGTTTTGATATTGAACAAGATGCCTTAGGCGTTGATAGCGATGGTAATCCGATTACGCTTAAAGATATTTGGCCAACGGATGAAGAAATAGATGAAATTGTGACTGCGAGTGTTAAGCCTGAACAGTTTAAATCTATTTATGAGCCAATGTTTAACGTTAAAGTTGAAATGGGCGAGCAAATTAAACCGCTATATGATTGGCGTGAAATGAGCACCTATATTCGCCGTCCTCCTTATTGGGAAGGCGCATTAGCGGGCGAGCGCACCATGAAAGGAATGCGTCCGTTAGCGGTACTCGGTGATAACATTACGACCGATCATTTATCACCTTCAAACGCTATCCAATTGGCGAGCGCCGCGGGTGCTTACCTAGATAAAATGGGCGTACCAGAGGTTGATTTCAACTCATATGCAACGCATCGCGGTGATCATTTAACCGCACAACGTGCGACCTTTGCAAATCCTAAATTGCTTAATGAAATGTGCCGTGATGACAATGGCGAAATCAAGCAAGGTTCACTAGCGCGTATTGAGCCTGAAGGTGTTGAATCACGTATGTGGGAAGCGATTGAAACCTACATGGATCGCGCGCAGCCACTGATCATTGTCGCAGGCGCTGATTACGGCCAAGGCTCCTCACGTGACTGGGCTGCCAAAGGGGTTCGCTTAGCGGGTGTTGAGGTGATTTTAGCCGAAGGATTCGAACGTATTCACCGTACCAACTTAGTTGGCATGGGGGTTTTGCCGCTTGAGTTCGTCGACGGCGAAACACGCGAGACGTTCAATATCGATGGTACTGAAACCTATGATGTTATTGGTACGCCTGCACCAGGTGCAGCGCTGCAAGTATTAATGACACGCAAGAGTGGTGAACAGGTGACTATCGACGCTAAGTGTCGTTTAGATACAGCGGAAGAAGTTTCTGTTTATGGCGCTGGTGGTGTATTGCAGCGTTTTGCACAGGATTTTTTGGAAGGTAGTGTTTAACAATGGACGCGTCATTATATTTGACGCGCTCAATTAAGCTTGATCATATGCGCGCCAGTTACTTTTCTTTATGAAATACATCCGTGTATTTCACCCTGCGGGCCAGCCGTTGGCTGTTCAAATTAGTTCCAAACTAATTTGTGCGTCGCCACTAGATAGAATATCGGGAATATTCTAGGACTGCTTTAGCAGGTCGCATAGCGATAAATTTCAGGATGAGATTTACAAAGAAAAGTAACCAAAAGAAAGGCGACCCGTAAATTTATTGCTTTTCTTTAAAGAAATATCAGTCTTACCGAAACCGCTTTTTACGTGCATCCTGCACAAAAAGCTAAAAAATCATCCGTGATTTTTTCTTCTAACTGATATGACTTTAAAGGCAATAAAAGACGGGAGTTTTCCATGCTGAAAAGTTGTATTTCTTTTTGATTTACTTACATAGAGATAGAAAGATTGAATTTAAGAAGGATGTGCAGATGTCTTATAAACCACAAATAAAAATCCCCGCTACTTATATGCGTGGCGGAACCTCGAAAGGGGTCTTTTTCAACTTAACTGACCTACCTCAGGCTGCTCAAGTTGCAGGTGAAGCGCGTGATGCTATGTTGCTGCGGGTGATTGGTAGTCCAGATCCTTATGGCAAGCAAACCGATGGCATGGGCGGGGCGACGTCTAGTACGAGTAAAACAGTCATTCTGTCTAAAGCTTCAGTACCAGATCATGATGTAGATTACTTGTTTGGCCAAGTTGCTATTGATCGTGCCTTTGTTGATTGGAGTGGTAACTGCGGCAATTTAACGGCGGCGGTTGGTTCGTTTGCTATATATTCTGGTCTGGTTGATAGCGATCGGATTCCTGAAAACGGCGTTTGTGTTGTGCGTATTTGGCAGGCGAATATCAAGAAAACCATTATAGCGCGTGTGCCTATTACTAACGGTGAAGTGCAAGAAACCGGTGATTTTGAACTCGATGGTGTGACTTTCCCAGCGGCAGAAGTGCCAGTAGAGTTTGTTGATCCTAGTGATGGTGACGGTGCTATGTTCCCAACGGGAAATTTAGTCGATGATTTAGACGTTCCGGGAATCGGTACGTTCAAGGCTACGATGATTAACGCAGGAATCCCAACCATCTTCTTGAATGCTAGTGAAATCGGTTATACAGGTTGTGAGCTACAAGAAGCCATTAATGGGGATGAAGCAGCCTTAACGAAGTTTGAAACCATTCGTGCTTATGGCGCGGTGAAAATGGGATTAATTAGCGATATCTCAGAAGCCGCTGCACGGCAGCATACACCTAAAGTGGCGTTTGTTGGTGAAGCGATGGACTATGTATCATCAAGCGGTAAAGCAATCGGCAAAGATACTATAGATTTAAACGTACGCGCTTTGTCGATGGGCAAGCTCCATCACGCCATGATGGGCACTGCTGCTGTGGCTATTGGTACCGCTGCAGCTATTCCGGGTACATTAGTGAATCTTGCCGCTGGTGGCGGTGAACGTGAATCTGTGTGTTTTGGTCACCCGTCAGGCACATTACGTGTTGGTGCGAAAGCTAGTCTTGTTGATGGTCAATGGCAGGTCGATAAAGCGATTATGAGCCGTAGTGCCCGTATCTTAATGGAAGGTTGGGTGCGTATTCCAAGCTAATAATCATTTAAAAAAGAAGGCTTGCACGTTTTGGTGCAAGCCTACGATTTTAACGAGAGATATAGATCCCTGTATCTTTCTTACAATACGATTTTAAGAAGTCCTCATGAGTTGGTGCGATCTTCGCACTTTCATCAATAGCATGCTTAATATCTTTCATAAATTTCTGATAGTCTACATTTTCACGCATATCCACAATAGGATCATAGGTATCTGGTGTAACATTTTGACCGATCAGAACTGACATCCAATTATCGAGACCAAATAACTCATCTTTACTAAAGATGATATGCCCACGATTTTTAAACTGATCTAATCTGTATTTTAATGATTCTGGGATGTCCATGTTAGAAACCATTTGCCAGAATTGTGTATCATCACGCTCCGTTGCATGATAGTGCAAGATAATGAAATCTTTGACAGTGTTATATTCTTCAATGGTGCGTTTGTTATATTCGAAAGCCGATAGACCATCCATATTATTTTTGGGAAACAAGGATATAAAGCGATAGATGGCTGACTGAATTAACTGTAGTGCCGTTGATTCTAAAGGCTCCAAAAAACCTGATGAAAGGCCAATTGCTAAACAGTTTCCTTTCCAAGGCTGGTTTCTATGGCCTGTTGTATACTTAATTACTCTTGGTTCAGCTAGCAACTTCCCATCAACATTGTCGAGCAGCGTCGCCTTAGCTTCTTCATCTGAAATAAATTTACTGGAATACACATAGCCATTACCGACTCGATGTTGAAGAGGAATTTTCCACTGCCAACCTGCCTCTCGAGCTGTTGATTTAGTTAATGGTGGAATTGGCCCTGTGTGCTCACTTGGCACTGCTACTGCACTGTCACAAGGTAAGTAGTGGGTCCAATCGGTGTAACCTGAATGCAATGCATCTTGAATTAGTACACCTTTGAAACCAGAGCAATCTATAAAAAAGTCAGCGGATATTGTCTCGCCATCCTCTAGCGTTAAACTGTTTATGATGCTAGTTTTTTGATCCACGTCTGATGAAGCTACTATGCCTTCTATACGCTTGATTCCAGCTTTGATTGCTTTTTCTTTTAGGAAGTTAGCATAGAGTCCAGCATCAAAATGATAGGCGTAATCATAGGTAGACATGATATTTCCATATCCATTTTGCGGTTTATCAAACTTGTTTGATTGACTTAAAGCCCAAGCCATTGAATAAGCATCTAATGGTAAATCGTTACCCTCTGATTTTGATTTTAACCAATATTGAAATAGCGGCACATAATCAAACCCTGGACCAAATTGTCCAAACATATGGCCATAGCTATGACCTTTACGTGTCCAGTCAACAAATTCTATGCCTAGTTTAAATGTACCTTTTGTTGCACGCAAAAACTCTTTTTCATCGATGCCTAATCGAGTATTAAATTCCTTGATAGGGGGGATGGTCGCCTCACCAACGCCAACTGTTCCTATGTCGTCTGATTCAATTAGTGTTATATCGCAGTTAGTAGGTAATACGTGAATTAATGATGCTGCTGTCATCCAGCCTGCACTGCCTCCACCAAGAATTACGACTGATTTAATTTTTTGAGCTTCCATTGATATGCCTTCTCTAGAAAATGTATCTTAATGAAGTTGTTAATTGATATGACTGATTGGAATTTATACCAATTGCATTAAGTAAGTGATCTTGTTGTGCGTAGATAAAATCAGCTAAAACAAGGCGCTCGATTGACTAATAGCTGGCTATTAGGATTGAGAGCAACGCCATTTTAGTTAATTTTAACAAGTACAAGTGGGCAAATATTTAATGCAATTGGTATTAGCTGTCAGCATAAAATATCGCAAGCGTTTTAGCAAATTTAGAGCGCTATATAAAAAGGCCAGTTAAGGAATTAACTGGCCTTTAATAGCGTCTTATTAGACTATACTGCTCAAGTTAGATTAGAACTTGTATCGTGCACTTAACTGTACTCGACGTGGAGCTTGATAGCTTGTTGGAGATAAGAAGTTTTTGTTTAACTCTGCATTATCCTGTGCTTTGTCTTTCTGTTGGTCGTAGAAAGTAGGACGTTGCGTGTTAAACACGTTATTTACTGTAGCTTGCAATGTTAAACCCTCAGACCATTCTGGTGAGTAGGTTAAACCCATATCAACATTGAATTCCCAGTTGCTACGGCCTTGGTCTCCACGTTTAGTAAGCTCTTTGTCACCATTTTCATTACGGCAGTAGAAACTAGACGCCCCGTAACGTTTGAAGTTACCGTAATCGTATGCTGTTGAACCGTCTCCAGTTAGCATTCCGTCTAGGTTTACATAACCCTGACAACTTAATGGTGTACCTGAAACAATCGAAGTATTGAATGATACTGTTAATTCTTCGTTAATTTCATATAAACCAAATGCTTTGAACTGATGTCTACGATCTGATGGTAAATCGCCGTATGCACCGCGCATGAATGCCGCGTGATCGAAATCTTGCGTTGCACCAGCATCTTCTTGTGCAAGAGAAGTATTTACGTAACCTTCTGCATTACCAAATGTACGTGATAATACGTAAGAGAAATTAGCTTTCCATTTGTCAGAGAATGCTTTTTCTGCTTCAAATTGAAGACCTACATAATGACGCTTGTACTCTGGTAAGCCATGGTAGCTTGCTGGAGTTGTTACGTCAGTTAGGTTTCCATCGTCATTCAAATCCATAGCTAGCGTAATATCTTTACCTGGATTGATGATCATACAACCTTGCATTGAATGCGGGTCGAAGTTGTCATGGCCGTTATCAGCAGCCCATTTTACGAAACCGTCATGTCCACAGAAATCATCCATACCATTTACTATAGAACGACCCATGAATTTAACGCTTGCCGTCCAATCATCACCAACTTCTTGTTGGTAACCAACGATTAGCTCTAACTGACTCATTGGATCCAAATTTTTATCTGCAATTGTCGCTGGGTTAGCAATTTGAACATCGTTTGTACTAGTGCCAAATTTTTCACCAAGGCCACCGATTGGCGTACCGTCAGCATTCCAACCGCCAGAAATTTTGTACCAATCTTCAGTGTTAACTTCTTCACGAGTTGAACGAATGTTTGTGTTCGCTGCAACAGGGATGTAGTACTGTCCAAATGTACCGTAAAGTTTCTTAGATGAATCACCGTCCATATCCCAAGAGAAGCCTACACGAGGAGCAATTAATTGATCTGATTCAATAAATATTTTACCGTTTCCGTCTTTATTTGTGAAAGTTTCTCCGCGAAGACCACCGTAAATCATTAAGTTATCAGTAGCCTGCCATGAATCTTCTACGAACCATGCGGTATTTTCTACAGTAAATGTAGCACTCTTACTGTTAAAGGTACGTGTTCTAACGACTTCTTGACCTTGTGGCAACGTTACGCCATTTACAACGTTACCATTGATTTCTGCATCAGACGTTAGGTAGCGGTAATAAATGTTACCAGAGTAGTTACGACCAGGAGCTGTAGCATCATAAGTCTCAGAGTTGTAACCGAATTTTAGTGTATGATCTCCGATTACCCAGTTACCGTCAATTTTCCAACTTGTACGCTCATCTTCATCATCAATAGTATCAGCTACTGTGAATTTAGCAGTATCCCAACAACCAATTGGAGTCCAATCACCGTCACGGTTATCGTACGCAGAAGCACACTCTTCACCTGGTAAGTTAGGAACTTTTAAGTATTGGTACTTTAGTTGACCGTACATTGCATTAAGGGTGAAGTCATCTGTGATGTAACCAGTATAGGTTAATACATTGATGTTACCGCCTTCAGAGTATTCGTAGCCCGAACTCGCTTTGCTGTGAACACCTTTATATTCGTCTGCGTCGCTAATTTTATAGTTCTGACGATCGTACTCAGTTTCATTATTAATATGAGTGAAACGTAAAAGATGGTTCTCTGTAACATACCAATCAAGCTTAGCCAAATAATTTGGTGTTGTAACAGAGTATTCGTAACTAGTAGTACGAGAGAAATTATCTCTTTCTACTTTTTGACCTTCAATATTAGTGTAGAAGAATAGTTTATCTTCAATTAAAGGACCGCCGCCAAATACATTGTATTTTAGGCTGCTAAATTCATCATCGCTGTTATATGCGCCAATTTTGTCCAAATTTGCGTTATATGAATTTTTTTCAGTTGCACGAAGTGAACTTGGGCGAAGATATGCTGCTGCACCAAAGTCCCAATCATTTGAACCAGATTTGGTAACGATGTTGATGATACCACCAAGTGCACGACCAAACTCTACGCCGTAACCACCAGATTTAACTTGCGTTTGTGCAATTGAATCCTGTGGTAAGTCCGCGAAAGAAAGTAAAGTACGTAAGTTCGTTACGTCCATACCATCGATGTAGTAACCATTTTCGCCGATTGAAGAACCACCAAATGAAGGTAGATTACGGCCGAAGTTAGCACCACCTTGGATAGCTCCCGGAGTAAGAAGTGCAACAGAAACTGAGTTACGAGGAAGCGGCAATTCAAATACATCGTCTGCAGTAAAAACTGCCGTAGATTCAGATGATGAAGTATCAATAGTGCTAAACATTTGACCAGTAACTTCAATTTTTTCAACTTCTTTTTCAAAGTTTACGCGACTACCTGACCCGATGTTTACGATAACAGTTCGAGTGTTGCCACTTGCATCTGTAACCGAATAAACGCCTGCTGGTACGCTGCTTACGCTAAAGCGACCGTCAGCTTTTGCTGAAACAGTACGAGTTACGCCTGTTTTTTTACTTTTATAAGTAACTTTAGCACCAGCTTCAGTTTTACCAAAGATAGAACCTGCGTTGTTACTTGCTGCCATTGCTGCTGGGGCAGCTAAGCCTAGCGAAACGGTAACTGCTACTGCAGTTAAAGAGCGTTTAAAGCCCTTAGACATGTTAGTTTTCATTATTCTCTCTCTCTCTCTAATTATTATTGTTTCTAATTGGATCTCTTAATTGGATACAATTTAGTGAACGCCGTATAAAATACCATTTTTTGATACTTTGTAAATAGCTTGTAACGGAAGTTGAGAGATAATATATCTAGTGCAAAATGGTGTTAAATTTATTTCTAGTAGTTAAATTGGAGTATTTAAAGTGTTTTAACTTCGTTTTTTTCTTAATTCTATGTGGGTTTACTCGTTGTTTATTAAGATAAATTGTTATCGACTAGGGTGGGTTTTAAATTCTTTTATTTTTAATAAAATGAAGAATAATAAGGAATAAATCGACTGATTTACTCAATAAAATACAAATTAAATAAATGTTAATGTAGAGAGCAATGTGGCAAACGATGTCTCGACTATAAGGGGTAAAGCAGTATTTTCTGGGTTGATTCCAGCAGCTTGTAAAACAATTGTTTCTGAGTTATCCCGCTTTTAACTCGTGGTTTAAAATCATGGTCGCCATCTTCGAGCCACAAGAAATCTATTTGTTGATTTAGATCATAATTATTAACTTCTTCGTAACTTCCTAATTTATCTCGTGTCCCTTGGGCAATAAATACAGGCGCTTGAATATCTTTGAGGTGTTCAATTCTTAATTTTTCAGGTTTTCCAATTGGATGAAATGGATAACCTAGACAGATAACACCTTTAATGAGTTTGTTGAGCTCTTCATCACCTTGTGCTGCTGCCATAGACGCAATTCGTCCGCCCATGGACTTGCCGCCGATGTAGACCGGTTGATTTAATTCTTTGATAAGTTCGCTATAAAACTCGACGAGTTGCGGTGCTCTGTTAGGTGGTCGACGTTTTCCGTCAATCAAACGTTGTTGCATGTAGGGGAAATTAAACCTTGCGACACGCACGCCTTTTTCGGCGAGTCCTTCGGCGATAGTTGTCATGAACTCTGACTCTGCATCAGCGCCTGCGCCGTGGGCGAATAGAAATAGTGGGCCGTTTTTTGGGCCGTCAAAAATGAATTCCATAGTTGTTCCTATTAAATAGTTGCTCTTATTAATTAGAGGCTAAGCAGTATCGAGAAAAGAAAAGTGATGAATACGACAATCAGTATCGATTGACGTAACTTTTTTAACAAACGGTACAAATGAGGTAAATCGGCAATATCTGGATGATAGCTAGCCCCTAATTTTGGCCGTCTTATTTTTATACCATCGTACATCACGGCGCCGCCTAGTTCACGGTTCATCGCATTGGCAGTCGTTGTTAGTAGAGCACCAGTGCCGAATCTATGCCAAGAGTTTCGCTTTATTGAGAGGTGCTTAAAACCAAATAAAAATGCGATGAGAAGCGCCTGTAAACAGTGAAATGGCAAGCTTATTAAGCCAATTAAATATTGTGGAAACTTACCAAAGTGACGCCAAGCTTTCTGCTTAGGGTTCCAATAGCGGGCGAGGGCGTTTAATAAACCATAAACAATTAGTCCGATAGAGCCTGTTAATAAATAGAGGGTGATAGGGATTAAATAATTTAGTGAAAATTGTTGTATTGCGCCTTCTATAGTTGCTTTAACAATACCCATTGTAGATAACGATTGTGTGTCGCGTACACAAAGGCTTGTCAGCTGCTCTTTAGCAAGGTTCTTTTTATTATGCTTAAGGCTTTGGTAAACACTTTTACAATGACGTAATATCGAATAACTATTAATGGCGAGCAGTAAAAATATCGCATCGAAGAACCAAGGATAGATAGCAAACACTAAAATGGTGTAAACAATGATTATTCCAATAAACAGCAACATAACAGTACTAATAGCGCCAGAGAGGCGTTGTTGTTTTGGTGAGTTTTTGGCGGTTTTTTTAGCAAGCTTTAACGCAATGAATCGCCATAACGTGCCGGGATGATAGGATGCATCTATCGCAAATCGTCGTTCAATGAGAACAACGATTAACACGACGAGAAGGCGTAGTGTTAAATCACACATTGATCAGACCCCTAGGTCACTTTTTTGATTTTGTATAAGTGCATGGCATGCCCACCAATAAGGTTTACTATCTTTTGCCTGAGTTCGGTCAGGCCATCTAAGTAGGTTTGATCGTAAATATAATCATCACCTTGTTGAAGTAAATTGATGCCATCAAAACACTGAAACACCCAGCGCAATGTGGGGGCGGCCGTTTCTTGATTTATTTGGTTTGGAATTGTCGCTTCAACTTTTTTCATATTCGCTCGCATTCGTCGTTGTGCAATAGAATATACAAGTAATGATAATGTCATTACCATCAACAGAGCATCGATTCTGCTTGGCTTTTTTATAAATAACGAAGAGACAAAAAACAAGGGATCTTTTAAAAATCTAAAGCCTCTTTCAACTTCCGATTGCGCCTTGTAATGTTTTAATATTTCTTCAGGTGAAAGTTCTTCTTCATCAATATTTGTTGCTAGAATGAAGCAAGATTTTTGCTCAACAGCCTGCTTGATTGCGATCGTGTTTTCTTCAATTTCAGCGTTTACTTGCCACTCTATACGCTTAACTTCAGCATCCTTTTTCGGGCGGCCTTTACCTTCATAAACTTTATGCTCTATATATTGAGTGTCGCTTATTTGATGATATTTCAGTTTTTTTCCTATTTTATCCGCTGCTCGTTGCGCATCAGTTTTACAAGCAAAGCGTTGCGCTTGTAGATGAAACAGCTCTTTTTCTACCTTAACTTTTGCTCGTTCAACTTGCCGTGTGATCGTTTTAGCAGCTCGATGATTAGCGGCACTTGAGTAAATCACAATCCATCGCTGCTTGATCCCCATATGCTCGACTTTTTTGACAACATATTGATAGTTAGCATTTATTTTCACCCATTGTTCGTCAGCTATTGATTCTGCGATTAATTCTTTCTCTAGCGCTATCGTTGAAGGAATAAGCGTGAGAAATTTTACCAGAGATAAAAATTCGGCATTAGCCTTATGATAAAGCTTACAGTCGGCCACAAGATATTTAGGCGCTGCGCTTTTTTTGAATTCGCTAACAAGTGCTTTGCTCCTTGCCTTAAAAATAGCGGTATCAGCACTATTGCCATCCCAGTTTTTACAGGCGAGAGGAACGCCACCATCTTGACTGACAATGATTTCTTGTACCACTTGCTTTAAATCAGGGCGGTGAGCTTTACTGTAACCATGAGTGATTTTAATAACATTGTCATCACTGTCTTCATCGTCAAAAGCGTATTCTCCCGTTAAAGAATGGCTGGTTGTATCGAGTGAGTTAAATTTTTTGTCTACACTTTCTAGCTCGCAAGCTTGCTGAGACACCAGTGAAAATAGACTTTCGCAGCCAAAATCAAAACACTGGTCTAGTGTGCGGCCTAATTTGTGACGATTAAAGTGCTCGGCTTTTACACCTTCTCGAAATAAATGCTCAAGCGGTAAGTTAGTAAAAAATTGGGGACTGAGAGATAAAGGACGGTTTGCAAAACCAAGTCCATTCATAATCATGCCTTTAACCGCTTCACCAGGTGTAATTTCTTGCTTTTCATCCTGAGGTAAATATTGATCCAATAAGGGGACTATTTGTAAGTCTTCAATTACACCTGCGACTATGCCGTGATGATCTAAACGTTTGATTTTTAAATTCATATATACCTCAAAGTTGAGGCGGTATTATATCAAATAGCCGAAAAATCAGTAACAAATTATCGGTTAAATTAAATCCAAATTTTTGATTTTGCTCTGATCAATGTCTGTTAAATCTGACAATTCAACATTACTAGCAGATAGTTGCGATAGAAAATCCATATCCGTATCTAGTCAGGTTAATTCAAATCTGACTTATTACATAGCGGCAACATGGCAACGACCATATCAGCAGAGTTCTGCGCTGCTGGTACTAAGTATTCGTCAAAGCTTAGTTCGCTTTGCTTACCTGCGATGTCTGACAGTGAACGAATGACAACAAATGGTACATTAAACAGATGGCAAGTTTGCGCGATGGCTGCGGCTTCCATTTCACACGCTTGCATGCTTGGAAAGTTAGCGCGTACTTGTTCAACACGCGTTGGATCCGCCATAAAGGTATCGCCTGTAGCAATAAGCCCTTCAACAATTTGTACATCTTGTTGTGATGCCTTCATTGCATCATTAGCCGCTTGTGCCAATGCTGGGTGTGGTTTGAACGCTGCAGGCATTTTAGGAAGCTGGCCAATTTCATAACCAAATACGGTTAAGTCCGCATCGTGATGACGAACTTCACTACCGATAACCACGTCACCTACATTGAGTGCTGGGTCGAAACCACCGGCACTACCGGTGTTGATAATACAATCTGGTGCATACTTTTCGATAAGTAGCGTGCTCGAAACTGCTGCGGCAACTTTACCGATACCAGACATAGACACAACGACATCGACGTCATTAATAGTACCCGTATAAAACTCAATACCGGCTACTGTTTGTGTTTCTAAGCCTTGAATTTGTTTGCGAAGTACTGCTACTTCTGGCTCCATTGCGCCAATAATTCCAATTTTCATGGTGTTCTCTATGTCTTTAAAAACAGCGATCTTAACGTAATTGCTGGCGTTGTAAAATAAAAAAGGCTCTTATTCAGTAATGCTTGTCAGTTAAGTGAAAATTTTGATAGGCGGGAATAATTTGGTGTGCTTATGGAATTCATTTGCTTACTTAAAATAAGCAGAAAGCACCCCAGTTACTTTTCTTTGCTTCGCCAAAGAAATAGTAACCAAAAGAAAGGCGACCCGTGGGTTTAGCGCTGATTATTAAATGATAAATTGCCTATTCAATATCGTATTTGATCCGCATCCCTGCGGAAAATACTCAAAAATCATCCATGATTTTTGCATTGGTCAATTTCTAATTTAAGACGCTAAACAACGGGAACTAGCCGCGCTGTAAGGTTAATAATAACCTTACAGCGCGGTATTACTCTTATTCAGAGCCTTTAGTCAATTTGGGTAATCGTAGACTGTCTACAAATTAGTTATTAAACATCTAGGTACTGCAATATACCTTCTGCCGCATCACGACCTTCTGCGATCGCAGTAACCACCAAATCTGAGCCGCGAACCATATCACCGCCAGCGAAGATCTTAGGGTTAGTCGTTTGAAACGGCACGTTTGATGAGTTTGCAATGACGCGATCCCATTGATCAACGTTAATATTGTAATCCTTAAACCAAGGCTGTGGATTTGGTTTAAAGCCAAATGCCATGATAACCACGTCGACGTCTAGCACGTGCTCTGAACCTGTAACTGCTTCTGCGCGTTGACGGCCATTTTCATCTGGCGCACCCATTGCTGTTTCAACCAACTGTATACCAACAACTTTGCCATCTTGCGCGACGACATCTAAAGGTTGTCTGTTGTATAGAAACTCAACGCCTTCTTCTTTCGCATTTTGTACTTCACGCTTTGAGCCTGGCATGTTGGCTTCGTCACGACGATAAACACAACGTACTTCGCTAGCGCCTTGACGAATAGCTGTTCTCACACAATCCATTGCCGTATCACCACCGCCAAGCACTGCAACACGCTTACCCGCTAAGCTGATGTAAGGATTTTCAGGATCTTGATAGCCCATCAGGTTATTAGTGTTACCAATTAAATAAGGTAATGCCTCAAGCACGCCATCGGCGCCTTCGTTGTCAAAGCCGCCTTTAATATAGGTATAAGTACCCATGCCTAAGAATACGGCATCGTAGTCTTGCTGCAGCTGACTAAAATCGATGTCTTTACCCACGGTCGTGTTAAGTTTAAATTCTACGCCAAGTGACTCGAAATATTCACGACGTTGACTCATTACAGATTTTTCAAGTTTAAATGCTGGGATACCGAATGTGAGTAGACCGCCAATTTCTGGGTTTTTGTCAAATACCACGGGTGTAACACCGTTACGGATCAGAATATCTGCACAGCCAAGACCCGCGGGGCCAGCGCCAATAACGGCAACTTTCTTACCTGTATTGGCAACTGCACTTAGATCGGGTTTCCAGCCTTGAGCTAGCGCAGTATCGGTAATGTATTTTTCAACATTACCTATAGTTACGGCGCCAAATTCGTCATTAATGGTACATGAACCTTCACATAAACGATCTTGCGGACAAACGCGACCACAAACCTCAGGCAGCGTATTTGTTTGATGACATAGATCGGCGGCTTCCATAATACGGCCTTGCTTTGCGAGCTCTAGCCAATCAGGAATATAGTTATGTAATGGACATTTCCACTGACAATATGGGTTACCACAATCAAGACAACGATCCGCTTGTTCTTCTATTTGCGGTTGGTCAAACAAGTTATAAATTTCGATAAACTGTTCTTTACGTTGTTCAATGGGTTTCTTTTGCGGATCATTTCGACCGACATCCATGTATTGAAAGTCGTTCGGCACCACGTTTGATATTACTTTAGTTACTTTTGACATGGCGATTATCCTGCATTCACGGCTAGTTTTAATACATTAGTTGCGTTTGGTAGCATGGTTTTAATATCTGCTGCCGTTGGCTTCACTAATAAGAACTTTGGTAACCAATGGTCAAAATTATCTAAAATCGTTCTAGCACGCTCACTACCAGTGGCATCAAAGTGTGCTTGGATCAACGATTTTAAATGAATTTGATAAGCTGGGAGCTCAATTGGCATTGATTGCGCACATTCATGGTTCATACGCTTATCGATGTTTGAATCTTCATCAAGCAAGTAAGCGAAACCGCCAGTCATGCCCGCAGCAAAGTTAACACCAGTCTCGCCTAGTGATACCACCACGCCACCAGTCATATATTCACAACCGTTGTCCCCCATGCCTTCAACAACGGTCACAGCGCCAGAGTTACGCACACCAAAACGTTCACCCGCTTGACCCGCTGCATATAATTCGCCGCCTGTCGCACCGTACAAACACGTGTTACCGATAATACTGGCATCTTGTGTTTCAAAAGCCATTCCTTGCGGTGGCTTAACAATCAATCGACCACCTGTCATGCCTTTACCCACATAATCATTAGCGTCACCGACAACCGTCATGTTCAACCCGCCAGCATTCCATACACCAAAACTTTGGCCGGCAGTGCCGACAAAATTAATGTTAATCGGTGAGTCGCTCATGCCTTGATTACCATGATGCTGAGCGATAAGACCACTAATGGTTGCGCCCACTGAGCGATCGGTATTTCGAACTTTCAGATTGAAATTGCCACCTTGCTTTTGTTCAATGGCCTTGTTAGTCAATGCTGCTAACTTCTTATTCATTTCACCATCGTCATAGGCAGGGTTTTTATCCGTCCAAGAAATCGCACAGCCTTCTTTAGCGATAGGTCGATATAGAATATCCGACAAATCAAGCTTAGCTTGGCGTGCTGTTTGACCTTCAATCACGTGTAATAAGTCCGTACGACCAATTAAGTCAGTTAGCTTATTGATACCTAAACCAGCAAGGAGTTCTCTAATATCTTGTGCTAAACACTCAAAGTAGTTGGCAACCATTTCTGGTAGACCTCTAAAGTGCTTGTCACGTAATTCTTTATTTTGCGTTGCTACACCTGTTGCACAGTTATTTAGGTGACAAATACGCAGATATTTACACCCTAAAGCAACCATTGGCGCCGTACCAAAGCCAAAGCTTTCTGCCCCTAGAATGGCGCCTTTAACAACGTCTAAACCGGTTTTAAGGCCGCCATCGACTTGTAAACGTACTTTGTGACGTAGTCCATTTTCAACTAAGGCTTGTTGTACTTCAGCAAGGCCCAGCTCCCAAGGGCTACCAGCGTATTTAACTGATGTTAATGGGCTAGCACCTGTACCGCCGTCATAGCCTGATACCGTAATCAAATCGGCGTAGGCTTTAGCTACACCAGTAGCAATAGTGCCGATACCTGGCTCTGACACAAGTTTTACTGAAATCAGCGCCGTTGAATTGATTTGTTTTAAATCGAAAATAAGCTGTGCTAAATCTTCAATCGAATAAATATCGTGATGTGGCGGTGGTGATATTAATGTGACGCCTGGTGTTGAATAACGTAGCCCTGCTATTTCAGCAGACACTTTGTCACCAGGTAGTTGACCACCTTCACCGGGTTTAGCACCTTGGGCAACTTTTATCTGAATAACTTCGGCGTTCATCAAGTAGTGTGCTGTCACACCAAAGCGACCAGAAGCGACTTGTTTGATTTTCGAGTTACGCTCGTTACCAAAACGTGCAGGATCTTCACCACCTTCACCAGAGTTGGATTGACCACCTAAACGATTCATCGCAACAGCAAGGGCTTCATGAGCTTCTGGGCTTAACGCACCAATCGACATAGCTGCACTATCAAAGCGTGGGAAGAGATCATGTGCTGGCTCAACATCATCAATATCAATGGCTTGCTGCGTAGTATCTAATTTAAAGAGATCGCGAATTGTTGCCACTGGGCGTTCATTTACCGCTTTGGCGAATGCTTGATAATCACTGTATTCACCCGACTTAACTGATTTTTGTAATAATTGAACAACATCAGGGTTATAACAATGGTACTCACCACGGAAATCAAACTTCAATAATCCGCCATGCTCAATTTGCTGACGCTTGCGATATGCTTTGTCACGTAAAATCGCTTGATCGAGTTCAAAATCGCTAAAATCAGCACCCTTGATACGGTTTGTTACGCCGTTAAAACATAAGTCAGCCACGTCATCGGCAAAGCCAATGGCTTCAAATAATTGAGAGCAACGGTAACTAGCAATGGTTGAAATACCCATTTTCGACATGATTTTCATCAAGCCTTTGTTAATGCCTTTACGATAGTTAATCACTGCTTCTTTTGGTGAATGAGTGATCTTACCGTGTTCAATTTGCTCAAGAATTGATTCGTAAGCTAAGTATGGATACACCGCTGTAACGCCAAATCCGAATAGTACGGCGAAATGGTGTGGATCGCGCACAGCACCTGACTCAACCACTAGATTGGTGTCACAACGTAAATTGTTGTCAACAAGGCGCTGTTGTACAGCTCCTGCCGCCATAGCAGCTGGAATTGGTAAACTGTCTTTTGTTATATCTCGATCACTTAGCAGGATGATTACAGCGCCATCTTGAGAAGCTTGTTGGGCTTTGTCACACAGGGTAACAATAGCTTGTTCAAGTGTGAGTTCCTCGGTGTAGTTCATTGATAGTTCGACAGTTTTATAGTGCGTTTCATCGAGTGCTTTGAGCTGTTCTAAATCACTATAAACTAATACGGGCGAGTCGAATAAGATGCGATCTGCATGACCTAGTGTTTCTTTAAACAAGTTTTGTTCACTACCAATACACGTTGCAAGTGACATAGTATGTACTTCGCGCAATGGATCGATCGGTGGGTTAGTTACCTGAGCAAATTCTTGGCGAAAATAATCAAAAACACTACGCTGTTTTTGTGATAACACAGCCATTGGAGCGTCATCGCCCATTGATGCAGTGACTTCTTGGCCGCAGCCTGCCATGACGTTTATCACGTCGTGGATCTCTTCTTTTGAATAGTTAAATTGCTTGAGATAAACCGCCAGTTGCTCATCATCGAGACTACGATGACCTGAATTAGATTCTTCACGTTTGTCAAAAGGCACAAGACGGCGTGAGTTATTCGCAAGCCATTTCTTATAAGGGTGACGGTTTTTTAGTTCGTTATCGATGTCAAATGTTGGCGTTAATTTGCCAGAATAAGTATCTAATACGAGCAATTCACCTGGGCCGACACGGCCTTTTTCAGCAACTTCATCTGGTTGATAGTCCCATATGCCGACTTCTGAAGCTAATGTCAGAATACGATCTTTAGTGACGACATAGCGCGCTGGACGTAAGCCATTACGATCAACTGCACAGGCAGCATGACGACCGTTGGTCATAACAACACCAGCAGGACCGTCCCACGGTTCCATATGCATCGAGTTAAAGTCGTAAAATGCACGTAGGTCATCATCCATGATTGGATTTGATTGCCATGCCGGTGGAATAAGCATTCGCATTGAGCGATACAAATCCATGCCGCCCATTAACAACAATTCCAGCATATTATCTAATGATGATGAATCCGAACCGCTCTCACTGACAAAGGGAGCCGCATCTTGTAAATCTGGTAACAAAGGACTTTGAAATTTGTAAGAGCGGGCTTTAGCCCACTGTCGATTACCTGTGATCGTATTGATTTCACCATTGTGTGCTAAGAATCTAAATGGTTGTGCCAGTGGCCACTTCGGCGAGGTATTCGTTGAGAAACGCTGGTGAAACAAACAAATAGAACTCTGTGTACGCAAGTCTGCCAGATCTAAATAGAAATTTGGTAAATCAACAGGCTTTACAAGACCTTTGTAAATAGTAACCATCGACGACAAGCTGGCAATGTAGAATGTGTCATCGTTTGCTAAACGCTTTTCTGCGCGGCGACGAGCCATATACAAGCGGCGTTCAATATCGCGGCTAACCCAGCCTGCTGGAGCATTTACAAATACTTGTTCTATGACAGGTAGCTCAGCTAATGCAATTGGACCAAGGATGTCTTTGTTAATGGGTACTTCACGCCAGCCAACAACGGACATGGTTTCCTTTTCAAGTTCTTCTTTAAGAACTTCACGGCTGTGTTGCGCCAATAGCGGGTCGGTACTTAAAAAACACATGCCAACAGAATACTTTTTACTCAGTGACCAATTTTTTTCTTTCGCTACGGCGTTAAACAAGGCTTCAGGCGCTTGCATCAATAAACCACAACCGTCGCCAGTTATACCGTCAGACGAAATGCCACCGCGATGTTGCATGCGATCTAGTGCTTCAATAGCTGTGCGAATAATCTTGTGGCTTGGTTGCCCATCCATTTGGGCGATAAGCCCAAAGCCACAATTGTCTTTTTCAAACGCAGGATTGGTTAATGCCATAATTGTCATCTCTACAAAATTTAAAACTGTTTATGCAAATGTTATGCAAGCAGGGGTCTTTGGGATACTGCTGAGGGTAGCTAATAAATTTACAATTGATTTGTAAACTATCGTGAAATATTACCAAAGTCAATCTGCGAAAAGTCTAAAGTATAACTAGTCATGACCTTGTTGTTAAGTTGTTGTTTTTATTTGATTGAATTTGATTTGTTAATGATATTAGTTATCATTAACAGTGAGTTTACGTTGGCGTAAACTAAAGTCTAATGTAGTTAAAATTTGTAATTTAATTACATAATTTGGCTTACGTTGGCGTAATGTTAAATATATGTAATTGCCACTTAAGCGTTTTCTTTAATTTATTTAAACGATAGTTTAAATAAATAGTCGTAATTAACTGAATAAAAATTCCTATAACCATCAGTTTTTGTGATGTTTGATAATTAATGTCATTTACTGGAAGTTTTAGATCTGATGTTTAATGGAGGAGATAGACACAAAAAAAGCCGCTAATGCGGCTTTAAGTCACTTATTCGGTATAAACTAAGCGGTGAATCCGCCATCAATCCCTTTTACAGCAACGGCAACAGCGTCGTGCGCGTGTAAAGATTCATAATGATTGATACGTACCCAATAATCTTGATGTGTTTGACTCAGTAACGCGTGAGTTACTCGGCGCACAGCATCTTCACAAAACATCAAGTTACTTGCGTTAAGGCGGGCAAATTCTTGCTCATCTTCACGTTTTACTGCAGCTTGTACTGGTGTTTGAACTGAATGTTCAATTAAGTCTACTAACTGTTTTATTGGATAATCACTTACCGTCTCTGCCAAGCGCACTTTGATTTGTGCAACGCTTCGTTGGCTATGAGGCGTTGCAACAATACCCTCAGTACTTCCTAACCATTCAACAACTTGTGCTTTATCTAACTGGTCATCTGAAAATTTATCAACGAATGCTTGTTGAATTAATTGACGAGATAAGGCTGCCGAGCAAGGACATGTTGATGAGTAAGGAACTTCAATACCAAGATCTAATACAATGCCTGATGGTGACTTTGTCGCGGTAATTGTTGTTGGGTAAGCTTTCCAACCTTTCTTGCCGCTTAATAATGAAGCGCGTCTCAGGTGGTAATCAAATTTAAAAGATATTTGTGCTTGATCACTGATGTCATCATGGGACGCAACAAAATCGTTTAGTGCTTGGCTAATGGTTACTGGAGATAATGATTCTTCAGTTGATAATTCATCAAGTCGTAAAAACAAACGAGACATGTGAATGCCCTTGGCTGACGGAACTATCACATTGACAAATGCTTCCACTTTCGCGCTAACGCGTTGTGGTGATTCGTCTTGTGAATCAAGTAGGATCGGCATTTCGATCTCACTCATTCCAACCCAATTTATGTTGCCTTCGGTTTGAGCAGGTGAATTGCTGGCAATATCTGGCATTTGGTGGGGCATTAAAATATAACTCCATCAGATTTATCTAATAAAAGGTCGTCATAAAAAGTGGTTAAACTTATTGAAAACCAATAGTAAATTTCTATTTGAGCATAAAATGATTCTCTTAAAATCAGCGCTCTGAGAAATAGGGCAGGCATTGTAGCACGCAATTATTGGTTTCTTCTATGTTGCGTAAAGTAGAATGACAACTATTTTTATCTAATCTATACCTACTGCACATTTTGATTGAATAGAAGCCATGTGTGAAAAATTCATATTACTAATACTTTAAACCTACCTCTACAAGTAGTCTGAGGGGGAAAATAATGGTAAGTTATAAACATACTTAAAATAAGCTGCTTACACAGTGCAGGTATCGTATTGATACCACGTAATTTATAGGGAAAAGTTATCATGCAAAAGGTTGCTGGGATGCTGTTTGCGTTGTTGTTGTTGTTGTTGTTGCTTTGCGTATCCAATGACACTCATGCAAACGTAAAGTCAACTTCATATGAAATGATGCTAATCGGTAGCGAGTTTGAGCTATGTCGAAGTAGTGCTACTCACTTTTGCCGTGCGAAAGATGTTCTTGCATTTCGTGTTGGTAACAATCGCAGCGCCAAACAATATAAATTAGCCATATCGCAAATTGAAAAAATGATGCATGTTTCTCAGTGGAACCCAAACAGACAAGCATTACGTTATGACTTACACCTACTTTTTAATGCTATCGCAAAACGTGCCGGCACCCGCATTCTTTCTCACGCTCAATTACTCAGTGTTTGGAAATCAATATCAATTAGACGAGATGGAAAGGCGCTGAGTGGCTACTCGTTGTTTTTATCAATGAGCGAATCTGAATTAGCAATGATTTTAGATCATTTAGAATTTGCGCAATTAGATCATGCTGGGCGTCGTTATAAAGATGCTGTGATTATTGATAAAAGCGAACCATCAATGTCGATTACTTTAGCAAAACAAGTGATAGATATGGCAAAAAAAGGTGATGCCAAGCCTAAAGTGTTAGTGGCGACAGTTGGATATCGTGATAGCTATTTAGATGTTGATGCTTATGTGTCTCTTTTTAATCAGATGGGAGGAGAGGCCTCTTGGTTAGCCATTGATGCTTCACTCGTTCAGCTTATTGCAGACAAAAATACCTGTAATGATTTAACTAAGTATCGAGCAGACATTCTTAACAGTTATGACAGAAACAGAATTTATAAAGATCTCGTTAAGATACAGCATCAATATTGTATGAATCCTTCGCTATTCAATCAGCAAGTTGCATCAGCAGATGCCATTGTTATTGTCGGGGATGATCCTAAATTGCTTAATAAAGCCTTTATTGTCAATGGCAGAGAAAGTAAATTACTGACTCAAATTAGACAACAAATGAACGCTAAAAATCTGTTAGTTGTTGCGGCTGGGAAAATGGCCAGAGGTATGGTGAGTAAAGGTAATCAAGGCGCGGTCATATTAGGCGGAAATAGTGAGTACGCCATGTTAAATGGTACGTCAAGTCTCGTGCAAAAGCGCATGGCTTGTGAAGACTATGGCTCTTGTGAAAGTGATTATAACAGCGTGGTTTATCAGCAAGGTGGAATCGGATTATTGGATTTTCCGTTAATTGATACGCAAGTTTCATCCCGTGGTAATATCGCCCGTCTAGCCCGTGTTGCTCATGATAGTAAATTAATGCAAAGCGTTGCCATTGATAAAGGCACAGCTATTTTATTAAACGAGAAAAATGGCGCGCTTAATTTTCAAGTTGTTGGTGAAAGTGGTGTAATTTATCTGTCATTTAAAGATGCTAAACCATCGTTGACTGACATTAATTATCACTATTTTACACCGGGTGACGATGTTAGCAGTTCACTCAATAATGTGAAGGTCATTTATCCTGAATGGAAAACCGTTGCCAAAGATCCTCAAGCGCAACTCGCTTTTTATAATAATCTTTTTTATGGTGATAATTATAATCGTTTTTCAGAACAAGCCTGTGTAATTAACGATCAAACATGGCAGGGGCTTGCGGGTCGTAATAAGAAATTTTTGGTGAAGTTGTCTAAGACACCAAGTAGTCAGCTACAAATGGGTGGTGTAAAAATCAAGAATGATTATAAGTTTTATTGCTCAATAAGTGCTTTATCATTGTCGTTAACTCGCAACTAATTAGCAAGATAGTAGCTTACATCATAGTTTTTAAACGGACTAGATGGTATTGTGTCGCTGAAATTTGTTAGATAAATGGTTTGTATTATGTCAGTAGATAGTCATTTGGAATTAGATCAAGTCTTAGAACTTGATATCTTAGAACAGTATACGCAAGCAATTGGCGGCCAAGCGTTAATGGGGAGTGTTGATTTATTTGCTCAGCAATTTCCGCAATACCTTGCGGAGCTAACGTCAGCATTTGATGAAAAAGATTATAAACTGACTGCAGAGCATGGGCATAAGATGAAAGGGGCTGCTGGCGCAATTGGTTTAGCTCGTTTAAGCCAGTGGGCTCAAATGCTACAGAATAGAGATAATGAGCAGTGGTTAGAAGAAGCGCCACAAATTATTGATTATTTATCGACTCAATATACTGGTGATATTGATAAGTTAAGAGATTATCTTAGTAGTTGCTAATGATGTATTACCCTAGATAACAAAACAGCCGCTAGCAATATTAATTGCTAGCGGCTGTTTAATGTTTGATGGGGCTATTCTGTTTCGTGTTCTGAGCAGAAACGGTAACCTTCACCATGAATAGTAGCAATGATTTCACTGCTGCCAGGATGGCTTTCAAAATGTTTTCTGATTCGGCGAATTGTTACATCTACCGTGCGATCATGTGGTTTTAATTCACGACCTGTCATTTTCATTAATAAATCACTACGGGTTAAGATTTTCCCCGGGTTTTCTAAGAACTCAATCATCGCTCTAAATTCACTACGCGGTAATTTAAATTGCGCTTGAGTTGGGCTAACTAAAGAACGCGAATTTACATCCAGAACCCAGCCACTAAATTTATAGCGCTCAACAACGTTTACTGGCTTTTCTTCGCTATTTGCGCTCTTAATACGGCTCAGTAAGTTGCGTGCTCGAATTGTTAATTCGCGCGGATTAAATGGCTTAGTAATGTAGTCATCAGCACCAATTTCTAGGCCTAAGATTTTATCTACTTCATTATCACGGCCTGTTAAGAAAATAAGAGCGATATCATCTTTCTCTCTTACTTCACGTGCTAATAATAAACCGTTTTTACCCGGTAAATTGATATCCATAATAATAAGCGAAATTGGCTCTTGCTTAAGCAAGCGATTCATTTCGTCACCA
This sequence comes from Psychrobium sp. nBUS_13, assembly GCF_051201665.1. GTDB lineage: Bacteria > Pseudomonadota > Gammaproteobacteria > Enterobacterales > Psychrobiaceae > Psychrobium. The sequence goes on from NZ_CP179210.1 coordinate 611,050, forward strand.
TTGTTGGCTTCGTGAACGTGATAACCTTCAGCTTCGAATATAGAACGCAGTGTGTTACGCGTTACTAGTTCATCTTCAACAATAAGAATGTGCGGACTTTGCATAATAGTAGTTACCTAGTATTAGTTCACTTAAATATAAGTCTATGTCATAAATCTAAATGATGTAAGATTTATGATAAGAAAATGTTATCAAAATGTTACTCGAGAAGGTATTAACCTATGATAGTGCAAATGTGCCATAGTTTTTAGACAGCTCAGTTATAGAGCGCGTTCTAGCGAATAAGTTCGATTGCAATCAATAAAAATTTCTATGAATTTACGAGTAACTAAAAAATCATCTTTCACTGTGATTGATAACCGTGAGAATATTGACGCACAGCAATGATTTTACGGCGTGATTGTAAACGCTTTAAGCAATTTAAACAATCAATCACCGTGGATAATGATAATAATTGTTAACTTACACCATCTATTTAATTGATCTAGGTTTTAGCTGATAAAATTTTAAACTTATTATCGTTGATTACAAGCTCATGTTTAGCAAAATGAGTCGCCATAAATGGTTCATACTTTAGAAAGTTATTGGCCACAATACGTAGCTGTCCACCGTCCATTAAATGTTTTGGGGCATTGCTTATAAAGTTTTCAGGTACTTTATAATCAGTTTTTAATCCAGTGTGAAATGGCGGGTTTGATATGATTGTTGCAAACTTACCGTGTAGATCTGTCAGTCCATCACTTGGGTAGACCTTTGCTTCTACATTATTGGCAGCAAGCGTTAATGTTGCAGATTCAATTGCTAGGGCATCAATGTCGATAAGCTCTAGTGGGATCTGCGGGCGTTTGAGACCAATAAATGTACCAATAATGCCGCAACCGCAACCAAAATCTAACGTTCGTTTCATTTTTATATGACCGAGATTTTTAAGTAGCAATTGAGTGCCTAGATCTAACTCGCCGTGGCTAAATACACCAGGTAATGAAACGATATCAATGGTCATATCTTCAGCGGTAACTTGATAACGCTTGATCCAATCTTCTTTTTTAAACGGTGATGCATTATTTAAGTAATTAGCACGAAATAGCGCACAATGCCTTGCCGAGTCAACTTTAACAGGGCTATCGCAAAACGCTTTTATTTGTTTAGCTGCTGACTTTACACCGCCCTTGTTATCTCCAACCAAATAAATTTCTGCAATGTCTGTTAGATGGGGTAATACATTGGCTAGAAAGTAAGTAGCGCGCTCTTTTGCTTTAGGCCAGTACAGAATTAATTGATCCCATTTTTCGTCAACAGGGTTGTTGAAGTAAGGGCTGTATTGCACTGTTAGCGCATCCGAAGCCGGAAATTGACTGACTACTTTATGATTATGAAAATCGAGTCCCCATCCTAGCACTGCTTTTGCGCCATTGTCGCACAATTGCTGCACTAAGTTATCATCAGAAAAACCGGCGACAATAATTCGTTGGTTTTCAAATAATTCAAAGTTGCGGGCTAAGACTTGGCTTGGGTTTGACAGTGTAGACATGAAAATCTCGATGGGCTAATTTTCTGGGAGTATAAACGAAATAGCCACGCTGATGAAGCGTGGCCATTGAGATTTGTTTATGAAGTGCTTTATTTACCTAACAGGCCAAAAATAGTTTTAGCAATATCAGTATTATCCACTTGTCCTTTTAACGTATTCTTACTTGGACCAAATGCAAACACTGGTACATCGACACCAGTATGACCGCTCGTCGTCCAGCCTGTATTAGTGCGAATATCAATGA